>DASTWK010000074.1:0-5362 GCA_035776655.1 Mycobacteriales bacterium
GCTGGGGCTGCAGGCGAGCTCGCTCTACGCGCACGTCCCGAGCAAGCAGCACCTGCTCGGCGACCTCATCCGCATCGGCCACGAGGAGCATCGCGACCAGCTGCGTCTCGCCCTCCTCGACGCCGGCGCCGAGCCGGCCGAGCAGCTGGCGGCACTGACCCGCGCGCACGTGCGGGTGCATGCGACATATCCGATGCTCACCCGGATCTGCAACCGCGAGCTCGGGTCGGTGCCCGACGAGCAACGCGACGGCATCCTCACGATCCGGGTGGATGCCGAGCGACTGTTCCTCGACGTCATCGAGCGCGGGCAGCGGCTGGGCGCGTTCGCGCCGGTCGACCCGACCCTGGCCGTGGCTGCGATCGGGGCGATGGGCATCCGCGTCGCCGAATGGTGGCTGCCGGAGGTGGGGCTGACCGTCGAGCAGGTCGCCGACACCTACGCCGAGTTCGCGGTGAAGCTGCTCGGCTGACCGCGGGTCAGGCCAGCGCGGCGTCGAGAGTGATCTCGACGGCCTTGAGCGCCTGGCTGACCGGGCAGTTGACCTTCGCGTCCTCGGCCGCCGTGCGGAACGCATCGGCGTCCAGACCGGGAACGCTGCCGCGCACCGACAGCCGGATCTGGGTGATGCCCTTGCCCGGCTGGAAGTCGACCTCGGCGCGGGTGTCGAGCCGCTGCGGGGCGTTGCCCTGCTTGCCGAGCACGTTGGACAGGGCCATGGAGAAGCAGGAGGCGTGAGCGGCCGCGATCAGCTCCTCCGGACTGGTCAGGCCGTTGGGCTCCTCCGACCGCGCCGGCCAGGAGACGTCGAAGGTGCCGACGCCGGAAGAGCTGAGCTCCACCTGGCCCTTGCCGTCGGCGAGCCCGCCCTCCCAGGTCGCGTTCGCAACACGTGTCGTCGGCATCGCTCGATCCCCTTCCTGGACAGCGGACAGCGCCGGGTCCAGAACATCACCCGGCGCTGTCGGCCATGCCTTCGGGGTCGCTACCAGCGATACCACCGGCCACCTTCGGTCGAACGAACGAAGAAGCCGATGATCCAGATGGCGAACACGATCAATGCGACCCACCACAACACGTGGACCGCAAATCCGAGCCCGCCGAGGATGAGCGCGAGCAGCAGGATCAACAGCACCAAACCCATCGCCTGTCACCTCCCTTGTGTCGAGAGAGGTGTGCCCGCAAAACCGGGTGCCGTCACCTTCCGTGACCGGGTGACATCTGTGTGCAAATGCCAACAAACCGCACACCGTGGGCATGGTGTGCGGTTCGTCGAGCAGAGTCGTTGCGCCGCCGCTGGGCTACGGCGCAACGACGACTGAGGCGCGCAGCCGGTTCAGCGGCTGTCGTTGCGCTGGTTGGGGATGCCGGCGAGGAGGGCCCGGACCTCACTCTCGCGGTAGCGGCGGTGGCCGCCGAGGGTGCGGATCGAGGTGAGCTTGCCGGCCTTGGCCCACCGCGTCACCGTCTTGGGGTCGACCCGGAACATGGTGGCGACCTCGGCGGGCGTGAGCAGCGGCTCCGCGTCAGGCGTGCGAGCGCTCATGGCGTGTTCTCCTTGTCAGGGGCCGCAACGGCTGTAGCGGACCGCGTGGCGCCATGGTGCCCTTTTCGGTGGCTTGTCCGATATGGCTAGGTCGGGCCATCTTTCCGGCAGGGAGGACTAGTCCGTCTCGTACCGAAATCGGTGCGGGCGAGGTCCGATCGGCGATCAGTTGGCGTGCTCGAGCGCCGCGATGGCCCGCCAGCGGCCCAGCACCGCCTCGTATCGGGCCGCCGCACCTTCACTGTCGCCGGTGCCGAGGTGCTCCAGCGCGGCGGCCAGATCGCCCACCGAGTCGTCGCCGCTGAGCGCCTCGTCGTCGAGCAGGTGGACGAGTCCGCCGTAGTCGAGCTCGACCAGCGAGTGCGGGTGGAACTCCTCCAGCCACCGACCGATCTCCTCGAGCGCGTCGACCGCCGGCCCCTCCTCGAACGTTCGCCGCACGACGTGCAGGGCGCGGGCAGCCCGGCGTCGCGCCCGGGACATCGCGGTGAGATAGACGAGCGCGCGGTCGAGCCCGGTCTGGGCCGGCGCACCGGACGCCGAGCCGGTCTCCCCACGCTCACCGGCCGCGCGGTCACCGGACCAGCGCCGCTCCCCGAGCACCAGCCGCCGCTCGTCCGGCTCGAACAGGATGAACCACGGGATGGGGATGGCCCAGGTCTCGCTGCGGATGCCGACGGTGACGTCGGGGTGGTGCGCCAGCCACTCCTCGTGCGCGGCCTCGGCGTCCGCGGCCGCCGTCGCCGGCAGGAACGCCTCCGCGAGCTCGGTGGGCAGCGTGGCGTGGAAGTCGCCGAGCGCTTCCCAGGCCCGCACCTGCAACCGCCACGGGCAGACGTAGGTCAGCCCGTCGAGGTGGCGCACGTAGGCGTGGTCACGCGGCGGCCGCAGGTCGGCGCGGGCGGGTACGCCGAGCAGCGCACCGGTCGCCAGGTCGTGCTCGAGCGCCATCAACACGGGCCGGCTCAAGGCGGTGCCGGACTCGACGTACTCGGTCCAGTACTGCCGGTCGGGATCGGGGAGCGAGCCCAGCGGCTCGTAGACGCGCAGGTGGGCGGCGTACCCGATCATCGTCCGCCACCTGCCACCCGACCGCCGACCACGACCTCATCCTGTCACTGCACCGCCACCAGCGCCGCCCTGCGCGTTAGCCTCGACCCGTCCCGCACCGACGACGCTGTGGGGAGACCCGAGTGAGCGTGTTCGACCGTGGCACCGGCCACGAGCAGGTGGTGTTCTGCAACGACCCCGAGTCGGGCCTGCGCGCCATCATCGCGATCTACTCCACGGCGCTCGGGCCGGCGCTCGGCGGGACCCGCTTCTACCCGTACGCGTCGGAGGACGACGCGCTCGCCGACGTGCTGAACCTGTCCCGGGCGATGGCCTACAAGGCGGCGTGCGCGGGGCTCGACCTCGGCGGCGGCAAGGCCGTCATCATCGGCAATCCCGCCACCGACAAGACCGAGGCGCTGCTGCGGGCGTACGGCCGGTTCGTCCAGTCGCTCGGCGGCCGCTACTACACGGCCTGCGACGTCGGCACCTATGTCGAGGACATGGACGTGGTGGCCCGGGAGTCGGCGTTCGTCACCGGCCGCTCGCCGGCCCACGGCGGCGCGGGCGACTCGTCCATCCTCACGGCCTACGGCGTCTTCCAGGGGATGCGGGCAGCCGCCCAGGTCGCCTGGGGCTCGCCGTCCCTGCGCGGTCGGCGGGTCGGCGTCGCCGGCGTCGGCAAGGTGGGCCATCACCTGGTCGAGCATCTGCTCGAGGACGGCGCCGCCGTGGTCGTCGCCGACGTCAACCGGGACGCGGTGGACCGGGTGCGGGTGCTGCACCCCGAGGTCGACGCGGTCGATCCGGACGAGCTGCTCGCCCAGCCGATGGACGTCTACGCGCCGTGCGCGCTGGGCGGTGCGCTGTCCGACGAGGTGGTCGCGGCGTTGCCGGCGCGGGTGGTCTGCGGCGCGGCGAACAACCAGCTCGCCCACCCGGGCATCGAGAAGCAGCTCGAGGAGCGCGGCGTGCTCTACGCGCCGGACTACGTCGTCAACTCCGGCGGGTTGATCCAGGTCGCCGACGAGATCGAGGGCTACGCCGAGCCGCGGGCCCGGGCCAAGGCGGCCGGCATCTTCGACACCACGCTGCGGATCTTCCAGCTGGCGGCGGAGGAGGGCGTCCCGCCGGCGGTCGCCGCCGACCGACTGGCCGAACGGCGGATGACCGAGATCGGCCGGCTGCGGCGGTTCTGGCTGGCGAACTGAGTTGCCGACGCCGGCGCGAACCGGGCGCGGCGCACGATATCCTGGCAGCGCCGGCGCAGCGCCGGCTCCAACCGTTGATGTCTCCGTGTTGATCGCCGGCAGCCGACCGGCGTGACGAGGGGGTCGAGCCATGGGGCGCGGCCGGGCCAAGGCCAAGCAGACGAAGGTCGCCCGTCAGCTGAAGTACAGCTCCGGCGGGACCGATCTGGAGCGGCTGCAGGCCGAACTCGCTGCCGAGCGCAGCGGCGCGTCGGCCTACAGCGCGGCCGACGACGACGAGGACGACGACCTCGACGGGGATGACATCGGCTACGCCGACTACGCGGTCGAGGACGACGACGAGGACGAGTAGCGGCTCTCCCCTCCACCGATCATGACGAACGCCGCGAAATAACCCGCCGAAAACGCTGCCTTTGCCATGATCGGCGAGCAGTGACGGGTGGGTTGCGCCCTCGTGCCGGCGTCAGCGCGCGGCCGGGCGGATCTCCCCGACGACCCACGACGAAACGTCGCGCTGGGCGAGCAGGGCGAGCGTCGCGTCCACGGCGGAAGCCGGTACGACGGCGACCATCCCGACGCCGAGGTTGAACGTCCGCTCCATCTCCTCCGGCGCGACGTTGCCACGGGCGGCGATCAGCCCGAAGATCGGCGGCGGGGTCCAGGACGTGTCGTCGATGTGGGCGACCAGACCGGTGGGCAGCACCCGCTCCAGGTTGGCCGTCAGTCCGCCGCCGGTGACGTGCGCGAACGCGTGCACGTCGACCGCCGCCGCCAGCGCGAGGCAGTCCTTGGCGTAGATCCGGGTGGGGGTCAGCAGCACCTCGCCGAGCGGCTCGCCCAGGTCGGCCGTCGAGTCCAGCGGCAGCCGGGCCGCGCCGAGCAGCACGTGCCGGGCCAGGGAGTAGCCGTTGGAGTGCAGGCCGCTGGAGGCCATCGCGACGACGACGTCACCGGCGCGGACCCGCTCCGGGCCGAGCACTCGGTCGGCGTCGACGATGCCGGTGGCGGCGCCCGCGACGTCGTACTCCGCCGGCCCGAGCAACCCGGGGTGCTCGGCGGTCTCGCCGCCGATCAGCGCGCAGCCGGCGAGGACGCAGCCGGTGTCGATGCCGGCGACGATGTCGGCGATCCGCTCGGGCACGACCTGGCCGCAGGCGATGTAGTCGGTCATGAACAGCGGCTCGGCGCCGCAGACGACGATGTCGTCGACGACCATGCCGACCAGGTCGATGCCGATCGTGTCATGCCGGTCCATCGCCTGCGCGATCGCCACCTTGGTGCCGACCCCGTCAGTGGAGGTGGCCAGCAGCCGGCGGTCATCGATGCGGAACAGGCCGGCGAACCCGCCCAGCCCGCCCACGACCTCGGGACGGGTGGACTTGAGCCGCTGCTTGATCAGGTCAACCGCGCGGTCGCCGGCCTCGATGTCGACGCCGGCCGCGGCGTAGGTAGCGCCGGGCCCCTCGGCCGACGCGGTCACGGGCGGCGCAGCGCGTCCGCGGCGCCCACGCCCGGCAGCAGCCGCTCGAGGTCGCTGTCCGGTGCGGGATCGGCT
>DASTWK010000075.1:0-28281 GCA_035776655.1 Mycobacteriales bacterium
GAAGTACGGCGTGACCCGAGACTACGTGCTCGGGCTCCGCGCGGTGATGGGCGGGGATGCCGGCTACGGTGCCGCGGTGGCGTTCGGGCGGCGGACCACGAAGGGAGTCGCCGGCTACGACATGGTGGGGCTGCTCGTCGGCTCCGAGGGCACGCTCGGCGTCGTGACCGAGGTGACGCTGCGGCTGCGGCCGGCGCCGGTCGGGACGCCCCGCACAGTCGTCGGCGCGTTCGGCAGCCTCGTCGACGCCGGCCGGGCGGTCGCTGAGGTCACTCGCCGCGCGCTGGTCCCGTCGGCGCTGGAGCTTCTGGACCGGGCCTGCCTCGAGGCGGTCGAGGAGTGGAAACACCTGGGGCTGGAGGCCGACGCCGAGGTGCTGCTGCTCGCCCGCGAGGACACGCTCGGCGAGGCCGGCGACGGTTTGGCGTGCCAGCTCGTCGATGCGTTCGAGGTGGCCGGTGCGCTGTGGGCGGCGCGGTCGACCGACGACGCCGAGGCGGAGGCGCTGTTCGAGGCACGGCGGCTGGCCTACCCTGCGCTCGAGCGGCTCGGACCTGTGCTGACCGAGGACGTCTGCGTGCCACGCTCGCAGGTGCCGGCGATGCTCGCGATCATCGGCGACATCGCCCGGCACCATGCCGTGCGCATCACGACGATCGCGCACGCCGGTGACGGCAACCTGCATCCACTGCTGCTCGCACCGCCCGGCGACGACCGCGCCCGGGCGGCGGTCCAGCACGCCTTCGACGACCTCCTCGACGCGGCGCTGCGGCTGGGTGGCACCGTCACGGGCGAGCACGGCGTCGGGCTGCTCAAGCGCGCCGGGCTCCAACGAGAGCTGCAGGGGGAGAACCTCGCGCTGCAGCGCGCGGTCAAGACGTCGCTCGACCCGCTCGGCATCTTCAACCCGGGCAAGGTGCTGCCGGGCGTCGGCGAGCCGGGCCATGACTGAGGCCTTCCCGGCCGCGCCGTTGCCGGTCGACGCGGAGCAGCTGGTCGAGCAGCTGGTCGAGCAGGTGCGGGCGGCGGCCACCGCTTTCCTGGTCGCCTGCGTCGACGATCCGTCGCCCGCTCAGACTCCAACGCAGCAGGCGTTCCTCCGGCTGCTCGCCGGGCGGGGGAGCGCGGCCGACGGCGACGCGATGGGCGTGCCGGTCGCCGGCTCTCGGCTGGTCGTCGTCCGGCATCGCGAGGCGGCTGTCGTGGCGGCGGCCGCGGCGACGCTCAGCCGCGACCGGGACCTGCTGGTCGCCGTGCACGACGACGCGGCGGTCGGCTTGGCCCGCAACGTCCCCCGGCGGGCCGGCGAGGACAAGGGGCTGCGCACCGCGGCCCGTGTGGCCACGCTCGTCGCCCGCCAGCACCCGGGCGTGCGCGTCGGGATCAGCAGCCAGCTGGCGGCCCCGGACGACCTGCCGGCTGCACGGCGCGACGCGACCGACGCTGCTGACCTCGCCGATGGCCCCGGCCCCGCCGGCGAGTCGTGGCGGTGCGTCGACGACCTGTGGGCCGAGCTCGTCGTCGCGCGGCTGCGGCAGGCGGTGGCCGGCTGCCTCACCTCGGCTCATCCGTTGACGCGACTGGCGGCGTACGACCGTGGTCACGACGGTGCGCTCGCCTCGACCGTCGCCACCTGGCTGCAGCGGCAGGGCGACACCATCCGCACTGCGGAGCAGCTGTCGCTGCACCCCAACACGTTGCGCTACCGGCTGCGCCGGGCGCAGGAGGTGTCCGGGCTCGACCTCACGGACCCGGCGCAGACGCTCGTCGCGCAGCTGCTGCTGGAGCCGAGGGGCAACGCATGACGGTTCGCGCCGCCGAGCCGCAGGTGATCGCGGGGCTGCACACATCGATCTGGCCGGGATCCGGGCCCGTCGTCGTCGGCCTCGCCGGCCTGACGAGCACCGGTGCTGCCATGGCACCACTGGCCGCGGCCGTTCCCCGCGCGCACGTCGTCGCTCCCGACCTGCGCGGCCGCGGCGGCTCGCAGCTGCTTTCGGGGCCCCCGGGCCTGCGCGCCCACGCGCAGGATGTCGCCGCGCTTCTGCGCGAGCTGGACCTCGGCGACGTCGTGCTCGTCGGCCACTCGATGGGCGCCTACCTCGCCCCGCTCGTGGCCCAGGAGGCGCCGGAGCGCATCCACCGGCTCGTGCTGATCGACGGCGGAATCCGCCCCAGGCAGCCGCCGTTCATGCGGCCGGCGCTGGTGCGGGCGATGTTCCGCCGGCAGCTGCGCGGGATGGATCGTGACTGGCCGAACCTCGACGCGGTCGCCCGCAAGGGTGATTTCACCACCATGCTCGCGTCCCGCCCGGATCTGCAGCCGGCCGTGATGCGCATGCTGCACGAGGAGCTCGGCGGCGGCGACCCGCCGTTCCGGCCACGGATTGCCGTCGAGCACGCCGTGGCCGACGCCGTCGACACGTTCTTCGGCCCCGATGTCGAGCCGGCGCTGGACGAACTGCAGGTCCCCGCCGACGTGCTGCTTGCCGCAAACCGCAAACGGGACGGGCAACGGCCGTTCATCTCCGACCGCGCAGCGCAGCAGTGGCAGCGCCGCCAACCGCTGCTGTCGGTGCAACGGCTGGCCGGCAACCACGTCACGGTGCTGTTCGCGCCCGAGGTCGCGGCAGCCGTTACCGCATGAGGGCCGCCGTCGTCGCGGCGCCGGGCTGCATCGAGGTCACCACCCTCGACGACCCGACGCCAGCTGCCGACGAGGTGGTCATCGAGGTCGCCGCCGCCGGCATCTGCGGCACCGACCTGCACATCGCGCGCGGCGAGCACGGGCAACTGCCGGTCGTGCCCGGCCATGAGGTCACCGGCACGGTCGTCGCCGTCGGCGCTGCCGCAGGCCGCTGGCACCCGGGCGACCGCGTCGCCGTCGACCCAAATCTGCCGTGCCGCGGCTGCCGGGAGTGCCGCCGCGGTCGCGGCAACCTCTGCCCGGATCTGCGGGCGCTTGGCGTCACCCGCGCCGGCGGCGCCGCCGAGCTCATGACCGCACCCGCCTCGAGCTGCTACGCCGTTCCGGACTCGCTCGATCTCGCCGCCGCCGCGCTGGCCGAGCCGCTGGCGTGCGCGGTACACGGCTACGACGTGCTGCGGCTGCAGCCCGGTGCGTCGGTGCTCGTCTACGGCGCCGGCACTATGGGCCTGATGATGGTGGCCCTCGCCCGGCACGTCGGCGCCACCCGCGTCGATGTCGTCGAGCCTGATCGCACCCGGCGTGCTCGGGCGCCCCGTCTCGGCTGCTCCTCGGCCGTCGCGTCGGCCGACGACGCCGACGTCCTCGACTGGGACGTCGTGGTCGAGGCGAGCGGCGCCGTCGCTGCCGTGGAGGACGGCATGTCCCGCGTCGCCCGCGGTGGCACCTTCCTGCAGTTCGGCGTCACCGCACCGTCTGCGCAGGTGTTGATCCGGCCATACGACGTCTACCGCCGCGAGATCACCATCACCGGGTCGATGGCGGTGCTGCACTCGTTCGAGCGCGCCCTCGACCTGCTCTCCGCCGGCGTCGTCGACCCCGCCGCGGTCGTGACGAGCACCGCATCCTTGGAGAACTACCCGGCCGCTCTGGACGCCTTCGCTCGCGGCGAGGGCCTCAAGACGCTGGTCGTGCCGGGGCCGACGTGATCGCCGTCTGCGGCGAAGCGCTGGTCGACCTCTTTCCCGTCGACGCGACAACGTTCACGGCGCGGCCCGGCGGAAGCCCAGCCAACACCGCCGTCGCGCTCGCCCGCCTCGGCACACCGACAACGATGGTGGCGCGGCTGTCCCGCGACACCTTCGGCCGCCAACTGCGCGCGCACCTGGCCAACAACAGGGTCGACCTCCGTGTTGCCGTCGACACCGACGACTCGACCGCCGTCGCGCTCGTGACCAGCGACGCGCGCGGAGCGCCGACGTACCGATTCTTCCTCGAAGGCGCCGCCGACTGGGGCTGGACGCTCAACGAGCTGCCGCAGCTGCCGGCCGAGGTGCGCGCGGTTCACGCCGGTTCGCTCGCGCTCGCCAAGTCCCCGGCGCTGGAACGCCTGCTGCTGCGGATGCGGCCGCGGGCCACGATCTGCATCGACCCCAACGTGCGACCGGCAGTGCCGATGCCCGAGATGAAAGCCGCGCTCGATCGCTGGCTCAACCTCGCCGACATCATCAAGGCCAGCGCCGAGGATCTTGCGCTGCTCGCTCCTGGCGCCGATCCGATCGACGTCGCCAGCTCGTGGCAACGGCGCGGCGTGTCCCTGGTCATTGTCACATTGGGCGCGGACGGCGCGCTCGCCGTGTTCGGAGAGCAGGTGCTCACCTCAGCGGCGCTCCGCGTTGACGTCGTGGACACGGTCGGCGCGGGCGACGCTTTCACCGCCGGACTGCTGCACGCCATGCACAGGGGAGGCCTGCTCGGAGGTCGCCTCGAGCGCATGACCTCCGCTGACGTCGAGCCGGTGCTGGCGGCCGCCGTGGAGGCTGCTGGCCGCGCTTGCGAACACGCTGGCGCTCAGGCGACTCGCGGTCCGCGGTGGCTCGGATGACGGAATAACGGTGTCCGGGCGTGAAGGAACTCCCGGAGCAGCTGTTCAGCGCTCATCTGGAGGCGTTGACGGTGGCGCGTGCCTACGGTGACGGGACCACCTCCGTTGCCTCACGCGCGTCCCCCGGTCGGCTCGACGCGCGGTGCCAAGGGAAGAGGCTCGGCATGACGATGCGATCGTCTGTGCTGCTGCTGAACTACGGCGCGTCATGAATCCCTACCGGACCCTGCGGTCGGTCGTGCGGCTCGAGGGGATCGAGACCGACCGTGTCGAGCGCCGCCTCCGGCATGCCGCATCCGTCGCCGACCTGCGGCTTATAGCCAAGCGGCGGCTGCCAGGCGGGGTGTTCGACTACATCGACGGGGCGGCTGAGGACGAGCGGACACTCGCCGCCAACGAGAACGCTTTCGCGCAGGCTACATTCCGGCCACGGGTCCTGCGTGGCCTCGCAAAGGTCGACATCGCGACCACCCTTCTCGGTCAGCCGGTGGACTACCCGCTCGTGCTCGCACCGACCGGGTTCACGAGGATCGCTGACCCGCAAGGGGAACTGGCGGTGGCACGGGCGGCGGTGCGCGCGGGGCTGCCATACACGCTGTCTACGCTGTCCACACGCTCGATCGAGGAGGTGCGCGCGGTCAGCGACGGCCGACTCTGGTTCCAGGTGTACGCCTGGCGCGACCGAGGCCTAGTCAGGGAGATGATCGACCGAGCGGCGGCGGCGTCGTATGAGGCGCTCGTCCTCACCGTTGACACTGCGGTTTTGGGCCGGCGGGAACGTGACGTGCGCCGCGGGTTCTCGCTGCCACCGTCGATCCGTCTCGCAACACTCGTCGACGGGGCTCGACATCCGGAATGGACGTGGCGTTTCGTGCGCAGCGAACCCATTCGGTTCGCGAACGTCGTCGGACAGGCCGTCGGCGACGGCGCCTCGCCGGTGACACTGTCGGACTACATCAACACCCAGTTCGACCCCGCGCTGTCCTGGGCGGACATCGACTGGCTCCGCTCCGTGTGGGACGAGCGGATCGTGATCAAGGGCATCCAAACGGTGGAGGATGCTGTCCTCGCCGCCGACAGCGGTGTCGATGCGATCGCTTTGTCGAATCATGGGGGGCGGCAACTCGACGGCGCTCCCGCGAGCTTTGATCTCGTGGCTCCTGTGGCGGACGCCGTCGGTGGCCGCATCGAGATCATCTGCGATGGCGGCCTGCGGCGCGGCAGCGACATCGTCAAGGCTGTAGCCGCGGGTGCGAATGCGGCGATGGCGGGTCGAGCGTACCTCTACGCGCTTGGCGCCGCGGGGGAACAGGGCGTCGACCGGCTGCTCACTTGGCTGCGCAGCGACGTAGAAAGGGTCATGACTCTCCTCGGTGCTTCCACCATCGCAGAGCTCAGTCGAGATCTCCTCGAGATTCGTCCTAGACGACCGACTTGATGAATGCAACAGCGCAGTGGAGATCCCGCGCCGTGGTCGCATCTCATCCGCTGGACACCACTCTGCGCCCTCGTCGCGATTGTGGGTCGCTCCTAACGAGAGACAGGTGTCCGCGGCACGTGAAAACGGACCCGGCGCGGCACTTGGGTTCAAATCCGCGTCGCAACAGCGCTCTATTCCGCAGGGTGCAGGACGCGGAGATTGGGTGGATCTCCCTCGTTTGCGTCGAGCCGAGGGGATGCCGATCGAGATGATCGCTTGGGTGAGGGGGTCAGCCGAAACACGGCGTGGGCGGCGCTGGCCAGTGAGGGGCCGCCGGCGCATCGGGCGTGACCGGCAGGGCGACCCTTTCTGACCGCGGACCTTCTTCGCCGCGTGCTCGGTGGCAGGGATTGGCCGGACCGAAACGTACGCACCTTCCACGACCTCCTGACCCCAACACGCCGATAACCGCTCGATGCTGCGGTCGCTGCGATACCGAAGTGGGATCGCGCGCAGGGCTCCCGCCTCCGCTGGTCCGACCCACGTGCCTTGCGTGTCGAATGCAGAAGGTCTACCTTCCGCTACATCATGTAGCGGAATGGAGCTGGCGTGGCTGGGCGTCCGAGAGATCCCGATCTCGAACAGCGGCTGCTGGCTGCCGCTTGGTCGCTGCTTCAGAGCGGCGGGTACGACGCGCTGACGCTGACGCAGGTCGCCGCGCAGGCGCAGGCGCACCGCACCGATGTGTACCGACGCTGGTCGAGCAAGGCGCAGCTCGTGGTCGACGTGCTGGCCGAGCATCTGCCGCCGATCACGCCCGTGGACACCGGTGCCTTGCATTCCGACCTCCGGGCCATCGTCGGAGACTTCGCGGCTGCCTGGTCCTCACCATGGGTCGACGGCCTGGTGGGGCTGACCGCGGATCTGCATCACGACCCGGATGCCGAGCTCGCCTTCCGCGTGATGGCGGAGCGGCGGGGTGAGCCGGTTCGGGCCGCCCTGGCGCGGGCGCGCCAACGCGGTGAAATCGGTGAGTTCGCTGATCTGACGCTCCTTGGCGACCTCATCGAAGGACCGCTCATGCACCGTCGGATGGTGGGGCGCCAACCCCTGACGCCGGAGTATCTGGACGCGGTGGCGGATGTCGCGTGCCGGTTGCTGGGGACCAGAGCGGTGGCCCGATGAGCGACCTTCACCACCTGACGGCGGCGGAACAGCTGCGGGCGCTGCGGCTCCGCACCATCAGCTCCCGTGATCTGACCCAGCACTATCTGGAGCGCATCGACCGGCTCGACCGTCACGTTGGCGCGTTCGTCTCGGTGCAGCCGGAGCAGGCGATGGCAGCGGCCGCGGGTGCGGACGAGCGACTCGCGGCGGGCGAGTCGGCACCCTTGCTCGGGCTCCCGCTCGGCATCAAAGACCTCTATGCGACAGCCGGCGCTCGCACGACGTTCGGGTCGGCAGCAGTCCCCGAGCTCACCCCGCCGTCCGACGCGTGGACGGTGGCACTGTTGCGACGAGCGGGTGCGGTGCTCATCGGCAAGACGAACACCGCGGAGTTCGGCGCCACCTGTTACACCCACAACGAGGTGACCGATCGCCCGGCCGTCACGCCCTATGACGTCACGCGCTATGCCAGCGGTTCGAGTGGGGGCGCTGCTGCCGCTGTCGCGGCAGGACTGTTGCCCCTGGCGCACGCCGGCGACGGCGCCGGGTCGACGCGGACTCCCGCAGCCACCTGTCACCTGGTCGGGCTCAAACCCAGTCGCGGGTTGGTGACCTCGACCGTGCCGCCGCCGTCTCTGGTCAGCACCACGATCGAGGGTCCGATCACGCGCACGGTGGAGGACGCAGCGCTGTTGCTGGACGTGATGGCGCAGCCATGGTGCGGCGACCCGGAGGGCTGGCGACCTGAGCTCAGTTTCGCCGACGCCATCACCCAGCCGCTCGAACGCTCGCTGCGCGTTGCCACCTGGACAGCGACGGGACTCGAAGACACCAGTCCCCACCCGCAGACGGTCGCGGCCGTCGAGCGAACCGCGACCCTGCTCCGAGAGATGGGGCACACGGTCCGAGAGGTGCCGGTGCCAGCGGTGTGTGATCCCACGGTGCGAGCTGCCCTGCACACCTGGTTCGCAGCATCGGTGGACATGGTCGTGTCGGCGCTGGTCCCGGCCGATCGTCGGCATCTGCTGTTGCCCTACACACGGCACTTGGCCACTGCCGGCGCGGCCCTTTCCGGCGGTGACGTTCTTGCTGCGCAGGCAGTGCTGGCCCGCTACGCCAGCGCCTTCCTGGCGGCTCTCGACGGTTTCGATGTTGCGCTGACGCCGGTCACGAGCGGGCCGCCGGTCCCAGTCGGACACTTCACCGCCGAGGGCGTCGAGGCGGTCGCCGACTCGATGCTGGCCTGGTCTTGCTACACACCCTGGGCCAACCTCACCGGGCAACCGGCGATCTGTCTGCCGTCGCACATTGATCGCGACGGTCTGCCCCACGGCGTACAGCTCGTCGGACGTCCGCGCCAGGACGCCCTGATCCTCGTCCTGGCCGCGGAGATCGAACGCGCGGTCCGGTGGGACGACGTACATCCATCCTGCTGGGACCAGTGAAGGGCCAGATCATGCCGACAGGAACCGGCACCGCCACAGCTGCAGCGACTCATCTCGATCCCGGCCGCGGCTTGACCGAGCGATACCTCACCTTGCCGGACGAGCGACGGCTCCGTGCGGTGACCGCCGGTACGGGCGACGGGCCGCTCGTCGTCTTCGAGGCCGGCATGAGCGCTCCCGCTGCGTCGTGGGCGCACACGCAGCGCGAGATCAGCGCGCACGCTCGGACGCTGTCCTACGACCGGGCTGGGTACGGCGGGAGCGACCTCGACCCGCACGATCGCACGCTCGAGCGGATCGTCGACGACCTCGTCGCACTTCTCGACGGACTCGGCGAGCGAGACCCCGTCGTGCTCGTCGGCCACAGCTGGGGTGGCCCGATCATCCGGCTGTTCGCCGACCGTTACCCCACCCGCGTCGCGGGTCTGGTCTTCGTCGACGCGACCCTCGTCGAGGTCATGACCGGTCGTAACGCGAAAGTCGTCGCGGCCTCTTTCGTCGTCATGTCGCTGCTGGCCCGGCTCGGTGGTAGCGGGCTCATCATGCGGTTCACCCTGCCGCACGGTGCCGCGCCCGAGATCAGCAGTGACGACCTCTCGATCATGACCCGTGACTACGCCTGTGCGCAGGCGATGCGGGCGGGCCGTCGGGAGGCGGCGCAGATCATCCCCGCGCTGCCGACGCTGCGCCGCCTGCAAGCCGCGGGCACTCCTGATGTCCCCACCGTCTGCTTACAAGCCGGCCGGGTCGAGCGCGGGATGCAGCAACAGCGCCCGCTGTTCAACCGAACTGCGGCGGAGCTGATGGCTGCGGTGCCGAATGGCCGGGCGGTCGTCGTCGACGGAGCGGGACACCTGCTCCCGCAGGAACGTCCCGCCGTCGTCCGCGAGGCCATCCTGGACGTGCTGGCGGCGGCGAGCCGCTCGGGGACGCGCGGCCGGCGCCCGGCCGGGGAAATGTGATGCCCAGGCGCGCACGTGGGGGTGGCAAGCCGCTGGCTTCGGTCATCACCGCTGCCGGCTTGTGTCTCGTCAGCGGGTGCGGCAGCACGGTGCCCATCGGTGCCGCCAGCGGTCTCCCCGGGTCTCGAGGAGATGGGCTAGCCCTCCCCACTGGCGCCGGCGTCGCCCAAGCCGGTGCCACGTCGACAGGCTCCGGCGGAGCCAGTGCCGGCTCGTCCCCTGCGCTCGCTCCTTCTTCGCTGCCTCCCGCCGTGGTCGCTCGCGCGTCTGCCGGCAGCCCGTCCGCTGCAGCGCCCGGCGCACCGGACGCATCCGGCACCGTCCAGCCGCCCGCCACCAGCCGGCGGCCGCTGACGATCGGGATGCTCTACACCAGCAACGGTGCTGCCAACGCGGCGCTCGGCGTTGCCACCGCGGCGTCAAGCGGACCGAACACGGTCATGAGCGCGCTCGTGAGGGCGCTGAACCGGCGCGGTGGCCTGGCCGGACGCCAGTTACGGGTCGAGTACTCCGCCGTCGACGCCACCTCGTCCGACTACAGCACCCAGGCGAACGCCGCCTGCTCGAAATTCACTCAAGACAAGCCGGTGCCGGTCGTGCTCGACTTCGCCTTCGGCAACCGATACGGGATGGCGCAGTGCCTGGCGAAGCGCGGCGTCGCCGACTTCGGGTTGGGCACGTCCGACACCGCCGGCGACAACGCCGTACGCATGTTCGCCTCCCCGGACTGGATGACGAGCAGTCGGCGGTATCCGGCGGTCCTCGCCGGTCTCCATCAGACCGGCTACCTGACCTCGAGCAACAAGATCGGCGTGCTCCTCGAGAACTGCCCCTACCTGCAACGGGCCTACCAGCGAAATGTCATGCCCGAGGTCGCGCGGCTCGGTCTCCACGTCGCCGACACCGAGGGCTTCGACTGCACCTCTGGGTTCTCCTCCGCGGGTCCCGCGTCCGCGAGCATCCAGTCGGCGGTGCTGCGGTTCCGCAGCCATGGTGTCGACCGGGTCCTCATCGTCAGTGACTACGAGCAGGTCGCCCTGCTGCTGTTGGCGAACGACGCCGAGTCGCAAGGCTGGCGCCCTGGCTACATGCTCAGCAGCGCCGCACAGGCAGAGGTGATGCGCGCGAACATCGCGTCGGGTCAGTGGCCACAGTTGCACGGCATCGGCTGGTCGCCCGGCCTCGACACCGACGACCCGCACCGCCCGCTGGCCGCGCCCGACCGTCGCTGCCTCGACCTCATCAAGAGCGGCGGTGTGTCCGTTTCGGGTTGGCAGAACATCTACGTCGCGACCGCGGTGTGCAGCCACGTCTTCTTCCTCGACGCTGCGCTGGGACGCAGCAACGGGGACGCCCGCGCCGAGGCCCTGATGAGCGCGATTGGCTCTCTGGGAGCGCGATTCGTCGCCCCGGGCATCCTCGACGGTCGGACGTTCTTCGGGCCCACCCGGCGAGACGGACCGGCCGCGGTCGCAGCATTCGGCTACGTCGCTGCCTGTAAATGCATGCGGTACACCAGCGCACCCTTCTCAGCGGGATGACGACCGCCGGATCGGTCACCAGCGGACATATGTCCACGAGGTGCGCACTCCCGGGGTGACTGTTGCGGACCCCGCGGCTACACTGACCCGGTGATTCGTACGCGATGCGCCGGGCGGGTCGGGGTCATGATCCCGATGCTCTGCCAGCGTCGCGCCCTGGCCTAGGCGCCGGGCAGCCCCTTTTTCTCGTGCGACGTCGTCGCACCCTGCTCGTCACTCGCTGACCGTCTGAGCGCCGTGCTGCCCCTCAGCCCTCGTCCGCGCCCGCGGACCTTCCTCTGCCTGCAAGGGAATGTCGTGACTGAAACCCTGCCCCACACCCCGGCACGGGTGCGTCGGCGACCCGTCGGCGACAAGCCGGCCCCCGACTGGGATTTGGTCTACAAGCGCAACTACATCGAGCGGCTCAAGCGTGACCGCCCGCCGCTCGACGTACGCGCCGAACTGCCGCAGCTGATCGCGCGCGGCTACGAGGACATCCCGGAAGAGGACATCGTCCGGCTCTACTGGTGGGCCCTGGCCCACGACAAGCCCAAGGTCGGCACCTTCATGGTCCGGGTCAAGATCGCGGGTGGCCTGGTCAGCGCGAGCCAGGTCCGCGCGCTCGCCCGCATTTCCCGCGACTACGGCCGCGACGAGGCGGAGCTGACCACCCGCCAGGGCATCCAGCTGCACTGGGTCGCACTGGAGCGTCTCCCCGACGTGCTCACCGACATCGAGGCCGCCGGCCTGACGACCTGCGGTGGCGAGGGTGACACCGTCCGCAACATCACCGGCTGCCCCGTCGTCGGCCTCACCGACGACGAGCCGTTCGACGTCGAGCCGGTGATCCGCGAGGTGGCCCAGCACTTCTACGGCAACCCGGATTACTCCAACCTGCCGCGCAAGCACAAGTACACGATCTCGGCCTGCACCGCCCAGTGCAACGCACCGGAGATCTCTGACGTCGCGCTGATCGCGGTCGAGCAAGGCGGCCGTGAGGGCTTCGCGCTGCGCATCGGCGGTGGCATGACGAACACGCCCCGCATCTCGCGCGACCTCGGCGTTTTCATCCCCCGGGAACAGACGATCGAGGTGCTGGAAGCGGTCACCAACACCTGGCAGCGCGACCTGCGCTACCGCATCTCGCGAGCGAAGGCTCGCATCAAGTTCATGATGGACGACTACGGCCCCGAGGGGATGCGGGCGAAGATCGAGGAGACGCTCGGCCGTCCGCTCGAGGACGGCGCCGCCCCCGAAGCCAAGGTCGATGCCGATCATCTCGGGGTCCACCCCCAACGCCAGGACGGCCTCGTCTACATCGGCGTACCGGTGCCCTCCGGGCGCATCACCGGCACGCAGCTCGACGTCATCGCAGACCTCGCCGACAGCTACGGCGGCGACGTGCGCTTCACCCGCCAGCAGAACTTCATCCTCGGCAATGTGCCGGCCGACCGGGTCGACGACGTGAAGGCGACCCTGGGCGAGATCGGCTTCGACCTCGATCGGGGTCGCGCGTTCGGCCGATCGATTGCCTGCACGTCCCACCAGTTCTGCAACTACTCCGTCGCCGAGACCAAGGGCAAGCTCGACGAGCTGCTCGAGGAGCTCACCAGGGAGTACGGCGCCGAGCGGATCGGCGACCTGGCGATCCACATGGATGGCTGCCCGCACGCGTGCGCTCAGCACTGGATCGGTGAGATCGGCCTGCAGGGCACCACCACCCGCGTCGATGGTTCGGACGAGCGGGTGGAGGCCTACGACCTCACGGTCGGCGGCGGGCTGGGCACCCGCACCGCGATCGGCCGCCGGCTGATGCGACGGGTCCCCACCGGCGAGCTCAATCGGGTGATGCACCGGCTGGTGGGGGCGTGGCTGGCGGAGCGCGACGAGCGCGGGGACATCGGGTTCACCCTGGGCGACTTCTGCAACGCGCGCGCCGATGAGGAGTTGATCGCCATCGCCACCGGCGGCCAGGCCGCCACGGTTGACACCGAAACCGTCGCCGTCCGCCTGCCCGGTCCGTTGCTGGCGCTCGTCCAGGGCGAGGACCGGCTCGACGTGCACGCTGCGACCGTGCGCGAGGCGCTGGCCTCCGTGGCCGGCCGGTTCCCGGCGTTCGGTGACACCGTGCTGCCCGGCGGGGAGGTGGCCGAGTCGTTCCTGATCGCCATCGGTGATGACGACATCCGTACGCTTAACGGGCTCGACACCGCGGTAGCACCGGGCCAGGACATCGTGATCGTCATGGCGATGTCTGGCGGCTGACCGATGACTCCCCGAGGCTCCGACGAAGGAACGAGGCAATGACGCAACCCCTGCAGCTCGTGCCCGACCGGGTGGTGTTCGACGATCTCGAGATCGGTGAGATCGCCCTCGACCTCGACGACCAGGAGCCCGAGGACGTCATCGAGTGGGCTCTGGAGACCTTCGGCGACCGCATCGCGATCGTGACGGCACTGCAGGCCGACGGCATGGCCATCCTCGACATGGCTGCGAAGATCAAGCCCGACGTCCGGGTGATCACGGTCGACACGGGTCGGCTGCCGCAGGAGACCTACGCCTTCATCGACGAGGTGCGGGCGCACTACCCGATGACTCAGTGGGACGTTCTCTTCCCGGACGCGGCCGAGGTCGAGGCAATGGTGCGCCGGCGCGGCGTGAACCTCTTCCGGCAGTCCGTCGAGGAGCGGATGTTCTGCTGCCAGGTCCGCAAGGTCCGGCCGTTGGTCAAGGCACTGCAGGGCGTGGATGCCTGGTTCACCGGGCTGCGCCGCGACCAGTGGGCGTCCCGGGCCGCGATCAAGAAGGTCGAGCTCGACCACGACCACGAGGGCATCGTCAAGATCAACGCGCTGGCCGACTGGGAGGGCGACGAGGTCGACGCCTACATCGAGGAGCACGGGGTCCCGGTGCATCCGCTGTATGCGCAGGGCTACACCAGCCTCGGTTGCGCTCCCTGCACCAGGCCCATCCAGGCCGGCGAGAACGACCGGGCCGGGCGTTGGTGGTGGGAGACCGGCGCGCCGAAGGAGTGCGGCATCCACTGCCCGATCGAGACCGGCAGCTTCGAGCACGAGGCCGCGGCGATCTTCGCCGAGGCGGCGGGCAAGCCCGGCCACTGACGGATGTTCGCCCTCTCCGAGGACGAGGCCGTCGCCGTCGGCGAAACGCTCACTGCGCTGCTGGCGGTGCTCCCGCCCGGCAAGGACGATCCTTACCGCGCGCTCGCCGCGGCCGTGACCTCCGGAGAGCTGGCCGACGACCAGGTGGCCCTGCTGGAGCGGGTGTGTGCGCTCGCGCTGGAGTCCGGCAAGGCGCGTGAACTCGGCCGGGCCGAGAGCGAACGGCTGCTCCTCGCCGTCTACCGGCGTACGCCGGGGGGCAAGGCGCTCAGCGCCGAGGCGGCCGATGTCAACAAGGTGCTGGCTCATCTCGCCGGCCGCACGTTGACCTCAGCCCGGGTCACCGCGCGCATGCCCGGCCGTTACCTGCTCAACCTGGTCGTCGACGGGGTCGATGTCGCGGTCGCCATCGAGCCCGAGGGCCTGGAAGTGCGTCACCTGCAGACCGGCTGACCGGACGATGGTGGCGGTCGTCAGACCGTCCAACATGTCGACTTACCGTCGACCACTGGCCGAGGTGCGGGCGAAGCCCGCGTCCTCCGGCATAAGGTCAGGACGCCGTCACGCCCGCATCGCTGATGGCTGCTGGACCGGTAGGACGCAGACGAGAGCGAGTCATGGACTACGAGACAGTGGTCTTCGAGGTGTCGGAGCACATCGCGACGGTGACGCTCGACCGGCCCGACCGGCTGAACGCCTTCAACCAGCGGATGTGCGACGAGTTCGCCGATCTGTGGAGCTATTGCCGGCGCACCGACGACATCAGAGTCGTCGTGCTGCAGGCCAACGGTGACCGCGCGTTCTGCACCGGTGTCGACGTGCAAGACGGCATCGACGTGCCGGACAACGTGTGGAGCCAGGACGATCCCGGCGTACAGCTCGGGCCGAAGCAGAATCGGGTCTGGAAGCCGCTCGTGGTGGCGCTGCACGGCATGGTCGCCGGCGGCGCGTTCTATTGGGTGAACGAGGCCGACATCGCGATCTGCAGTGACGACGCGCAGTTCTTCGACCCGCACGTCAGCTATGGCATGACCTCCGCGCTCGAGCCGATCGGTCTAGCCCGGCGAATCCCGCTCGGTGAGGCGCTGCGCTGGGCGTTGCTGGGTCTCGATGAACGGATGTCTGCGCACCGCGCGCGGGAGATCGGGCTCGTCTCCGAGGTGGTGACCCGCGACGACCTCAGGACGCGCGCCGCGGAGATCGCCCGCATCATCGCGGCCAAACCACCCGCTGCCGTGCAGGGGACCGTCAAGGCGATCTGGGAGTCACTGGACATGACGCGCAGCGGTGCCCTTCAGGTGGGGCTGAGATATGCCCAGCTCGGCAACCCGATCGGTGCAGCCGAGATCGACCGTGGCAACTTCACCAAGCCGAACTGGCGACTGCGGTGAGGCTGTCCCCCGCCAGCGCCGCCGCCTGACGGAGCGGGCGCCATGCGGTTCACGGTGGACTATCCGATCGGTTCTGCGGGGTTCGACCGAGCGTTCCTCGACCCGCCGACCATGGCCCGGTTCGCGACCCTGCTCGACTCGCTCGGCTTCGACGCGATCGCGTTCACCGAGCACCCGGCGCCCTCGCAGAAGTGGCTGGACAGCGGCGGCCACGAGAGCCTCGACCCGTTGACTGCGCTGGCCTTCTGCGCCGCAACCACGACTCGCCTCCGCCTGATGACGCATCTGCTGGTGCTGCCCTATCGCAACCCGCTCGTAGCCGCCAAGCAGATCGCGACGGTGGATGTCCTGTCGGCCGGGCGGACGACGATCGCGGTGGGCGGCGGCTATCTGCGCTCGGAGTTCGCGGCGGTCGGTGTCGACTTCGACGAACGCAACGCGTTGGTCGATGAGGCGCTCGAGGTGCTCACCACCGTCTGGACGACGGAAGACTTCCAGTACGCCGGGCGGCACTTCACCGCCGTTGGTCAGGCCAGCCGGCCACGACCAGCCCAGCTGCCGCACCCTCCACTGTGGATCGGCGGCAACAGTCGCAAAGCGCGCGAACGCGTCGCCACGTTCGGGCAGGGCTGGTCGCCGATGCTCACCGCGGCCCAGCTGTCGGCCACCACTCGCACGGCGGCGATCGAGTCGGTCGAGCAGCTCGCCGCCGCGATCGGTGACTTGCGCCGGCTCCTCGGCGAACAGGGACGCGATCCCGACACCGTCGACGTCCAGGTGCAGTGGGGCGAGGCCAGCACCATGGAAGGCGCCCCGGGGGAGCGGCTGCGCGTTCTCGAGCAGCTGGCGAGCGTCGGTGTCACCTGGGTGTGTCTGAACCCGCCGCGCACGGAGGCGGAGCGTTGCTTCGACCAGCTCGCCGCCTACGCCGAAGACGTCGTCGCACCGGCACGTGAGCTGTAGCGACCGGAGAGGATTGGTGGCCAGCATGCCCTTCAGCACGGTGACCTACGAGGTTCGTGACGCCAAGGCCTACCTCACCCTCAACCGGCCGGACCGGCTCAACGCGATCAACGACGAGATGCCGACCGAGATCCGAACCGCCGTGGAGGAGGCGAACGCGGACGACGCCGTGCGCGTGATCGTCGTCCAGGGCGCGGGCCGGGCGTTCTGCTCCGGATACGACCTGAAGCAGTACGCCGAAGGCGACGCCGGCGCCCGGTGGAACCAAGGGCCCGTGTGGGACCCGATCCGGGACTACCGCGAAATGCGGCGCAACACCGACGACTTCTTCACGCTGTGGCGCTCGCTGAAGCCCACGATCGCCAAGGTGCACGGGCATGCTGTCGCCGGGGGCAGCGACATCGCGCTGTCGTGCGACCTCCTCGTCATCGCCGACGACGCGCGCATCGGGTACCCACCGGCCAGGGTGTGGGGGTGCCCGACGACCGCGATGTGGGTCTATCGACTGGGAGCCGAACGCGCCAAGCGGCTGCTTCTCACCGGCGACACCATCGACGGCGCCACCGCGGCGGCCTGGGGGCTGGCCGTGGAGTCGGCGCCCTCGGACCAGCTCGACGCAGCGGTTGAGCGGCTTGCGGATCGCATCGCCGGCGTACCGATCAACCAGCTCGTCATGCAGAAGCTGATGATCAACCAGGCCTACGACAACATGGGCATCCAGGGCACGCAGTTGCTCGCGACGTTGTTCGACGGCATCACCCGGCACAGCCCGGAGGGTCGATGGTTCCGGGAGTTCGCCGAGCGTGAAGGGTTCCACGCCGCCGTCGCCTATCGCGACTCGGGCCAACGCATCCCCGACGGGAAGGATCTCTGAGCAGCACCTCGCGCACGTTGGCGGCGAAGGTCAGGGAGACTCGGTTCGTCCTCACGGCGTGCCCGCGGGACTGACCCATAGCGACACCGTGGAGGGCTGGATTGCGCTCGCTGCCACCGTGAGCAGATCGTCCCGGACGACGTCCGGATCGATCTCGTCGCGCAGCCGGATCGCGAATCCGTCGACGATCCGGCCGGCGTCGTACCGCTCTCGGTTGAAACGCCGATCCACCCGAGCCTGCACGCGCCGCCGCAGGGGTCGGAGCAAGGCCAGTGTGAACAGCGTCAAGGCCGCGACGGTGATGTTTGAGCCATGGCCGAGCTGAGCGGCGAAGGCGGTCAGGACCACGTACGGCGCGATGAGTACCGCGGTGACGATGGCGTAGGTCGCGCTACGGCTGATCACCCGGTCGATGTCGAACAGCCGATAGCGAAGGATGGCGAAGGAAGCGGTCACCGGCAAGACCGCCAACAGCACAACGCCGGCACCGACATCGCCGGTCGTGACCAGCAGCGTGAGCTGCACGACGAATGCCGCGCACGTCGCCGCGACGCCCACTATGAACCAGCGCATCTGCAACCGCTCGATGCCATGCGACCGCCGGTAGCGGGTGAAGACGGCTCCGATGGCTGCGAACAGGCCGACGACATACACCACCAGGCCGACGCCGCCTACCCCGGCAACTAATGGCGCATGCCAGCCGTACGGGTTGTCCACGTGCGGGTAGTTGTTCAGCGGACCGGCAGCGAGGAAGTTCGCGCCGCAGGTGACCAACGTGCCGGCTACGGACACGGCCGCCACGACGCGCGCCGAGCGCGACAGAGCGGCACCGCCGGGGAACCACAGGAACGGCAGCGTGTAGCCGAACAGGACCCCCGGCGCGAAGATCCATTGTGTGAAGTTGCCGGCCAGCCCGGCGGCGACGAGGTGTGGGCCGTGCGGCCGAAGGCCAGCATCGGCGTAGGCCGTGGTGAAGGCCTGAACCGCGAAAAAGAACGCTGCGGCGACGAAGCTGTGGCCGATCGGATGCGTCGGCCGCCGGACGCAGATGACAAGACCGAGCAGTAGGAACAGCAGTGCGGAGATGATCGTGTCCACCGTGTTGCCCAGAGCGGCTAGGCCGCGCCCACACACGAACATCGTGACCACGGAGCCCACGAGCAGAGCCGCCGAAGCTACTACCGCGGCGAAGGCGGCGCGACGCCGGTCCGAGCGCAGCGGCACCCGCACGTCCTCGACCGCTGCCGTCACGACGCCACCCACAGCGAGACCGACCTCGGCTGGATCACCGTCGCGGCCACCGTGAGCAGGTCTGCGCGCACCAGGTCCGGGTCGATCTCGTCGCGCAGCCGGCTGGCGAAGGCGTCAATCGTGCGCGCGGCGTCGTAGCGCTCGCGGTTGAAGCGACGGTCCACACTGTGCTGCACCCGTCTGCGCGCCGGCTGGAACAGTGCCGCGGCCGCCAGGGTGGAGGCGGCCACACCGACCGAGGAGCCGAAGGACAACAGCGAGGTGAGCAGCGCGACGCACCCGACGTAGACGCCGACGAGCAGACCGGTCACGACCAGGTAGCTCACGGTCCGGCTGATGATCCGGTCGATGTCGAACAGCCGGTAACGGAGGACCGCGACGGCGACCGAGGCAGCGATCAGCGCGGTGCCCAGAGGCTCGAGCACGTTCTGGGTGCTGCCGAACACGCTGCCCAGGACGACGGCGACCACCGCGAGTGCCGCAGCGAACAGCACGACCTTGATCTGCTGGCGGACCTCACCCGTGCCACGGCGGAACCGGACGACGAGCGAGGCGACTCCGGCGCAGGCGCAGACCAGGCAGGTCAGCACGCCGACGTACGCCAGCGCGAACACCGCTGCTTGCCATCCGTGCACGTGCGGCTGCGAGCGCACCAGCTCACGTGTCGGCAGCGCGAGCGAAACCAGGCCGAACGGGACCACGACCAGCGCAACGCCGGCCAGGCCGGCAACGAACACGGGCCGCCATCGCGGCGACGGCAGCCGGCCGTCCGGGAACAGCAACAGGACGAAGACCAACGGCACGGCGAGTGTCGGCAGCCATAGCCACGTCTGCGCCCACGCCGCAGCGTGCACCGTGAAGCTGGTGAGGTCGTGGTGCGCCTGCCCCCGTTCGACCAACGCTTCGGCCAACCCCTGCAGGGCTGACGCGACACCGGAGAACAAGAACAGCGGCCCGATCGGGTGGCGGGGTCGGCGAATGGTGATGACCACACCCACCGTGGTGAACAGTTGGTAGGCCGAAGCGACCACCATCTCGCCGATCGACCGGTGGGTCGGCGACACGGCCAACGCCAGCACGACGAGACCGACCGCGGCTGCCCAGGTCATCGTCACCGCGAGGGATCGAGTCCGCGCGATCACGCCCGCACCCACAGCGACACAGTGGCCGGCTGGATCGCACTCGCGGCGACCGCCAGCAGGTCGCCGCGAACGAGGTCCGGGTCGATCTCGTCGCGGAGTCGACCGGCGAAGGCATCAATGGTGCGCGCGGCGTCGTAGCCCTCCCGGTTGAACCTGCGGTCGACACGGTGCTGCACCCGACGCCGAAGCGGCTGGAACAGCGCGGCGGCGGCGAGGGTCGAGGCCGCCACCCCCACCGAGGAGCCGAAGGACAGCAGTGACGTGAGCAGCGCGACGCAGCCGACGTACACGCCCACGAGCAAGCCGGTCACCAGCAGGTAGCTGACTGCCCGGCTGACGATCCGGTCGATCTCATAGAGCCGGTAACGCAGCACGGACACGGCAATGGTGATCGGCACCAGCGGGAAGGCGACCAACGTCACCGTGTTGTCTGCGGCGGCCCACCAGTCGTGCACCATGAACGGGACCGGTGCCAGCACGAGTGAGGCGGTGACCCATTTCATCTGGGCCCGCTGCGCCGGATCCGACTGCCGCCACCGCGCCACGATCGCGCTGAACGCCCCGGCGAAGCCGATCAGCAGCATCGGCAATGCGCAGAGGATGACGGCGCCGACCACTGCCTTGTGGTGAACGCCGAACGGGTTCGCCACCTTGACATGTCCGGGCAGGTCCACCGGCCCCGGCTGGAACAGGTTCACCGAAGCGAAGAGCATGTAGCCGAGGTCGGCGGCCAACACGATCCGCCACCAGCGCCGCTGCGACGGCAGTCGGCCGTCCGGGAACAGCAGCGGGAGCAGCAGCCCCAGCCCGCCCACGTTGAGCACGAACGACGCGCCGCTCAGCCCGGCGGACCATTTGGCGGCACTGACGCCGTGCTCGAGCAACCAGGCGGACAGCACCGACCACGGCAGGAAGTTGAGCCCGGCGGCCGTCATCAGCAGCAGCCAGCCGACCGCGTTCGCCGGTCGCCGAGCGGCGAGCAGCCATCCGCAGCAGATGAACGCGGTGATCGCGGGCCACAGCACCACGTCGTCCAGCGACAGGCCCAGCGACACGACCGCGGGGACCGACGCCACGATCGAGGCGAGCATGATGACGGCCGGAACGGCCGCGACCACCCCCGCATGCCGGACGACCCACTGCCGGACGCTCATGCCGCCACCAGCCACAGCGTGGCCGTGGAGGGCGCAATGGATCGCTCCACCGTCGCCAGGAGGTCGTCGCGGACCGCGTCGACGTCCACCTGGTCGCGCAGCCGGACGGCGAAGGCCTCCACCGTGCGGCGCGCGTCGTAGGCGGCGCGGTCGAACCGCCGGTCGACCATGGCCTGCAACCGTCGACGCAGCGGCTGGAACACGGCCGCCGCAGCCAGGGTCGAGGCGGCCACCGCGACCGACGAGGAGAAGCCCAGCACCCCATCGACCAGCGCGACACCGCCGACGTACATGCCGACGACCGAACCCGTCACGAGCAGGTAGGACACCGTGCGGCTGACGATCCGGTCGACGTCGTAGAGCCGATACCGCAGCACCGCGATGCCGATGCCGACGGGGAGGCAGCACCCGATGATGGCCCAGATGATCGTGCCGGGCAGTTCCGCCCCCGGCCAGAGTCGGTCCGCGACCCGTTGCACCACCACCGCCAGGAAGGCGGCGGTGGTGGCGGCAAAGAGCATCCATTTGAGCTGCTGACGTTCGACCGTGCCGCCACGGCGATAGCGCAGGGCGAGGCTGGCCACTCCGGCGGGCAACGCGAAAACCACGATGACGTTGGCCACGATGAGCCCGGCGTGCAGCACCGACGACGGCACGACCGTGAGCGGCGCATGCGCGACGGCTACCTCGTTGCGCACGCCGCTGTCCGTCAGCATGCTGTTGAGCACGACGAGCGTGAGCCCGACCAGCAGGGCGACGAACATCGGCCGCCATCGGCGGCTGACCAGTCGCCCACTCGGCGCGAGGTAGCCGAACACCATCAGGCCGCCGACCACCCCGATCTGCCCCGCCGCCGACACCGCCGCGAGCCAGTTGACGGCTGCCGAGCCCGATCCGGTGCCGGCCAGCTGCGTCGCAAGCGCGCCACTGAACAGCTGCACTCCGGTGCAGACCGAAAGCGACAGCCCCAGCCAACCGAGGCGGTTTCCCGGCACCCGGATCGTGATCAGCAGACCGATCGCCAGCCACACCGGGATGGACAGGCTGCCCTCGAGCCAGTACGAGTACCCGTGCGGCCACCCGTGCTGGTGGTGGATGACGACGAGGACGTCACATCCGGCGACCATGACGGCCGCCGCGCCGGCCATCGCCCACGCGATGACGCGACGCCTCACCCCGCCACCCGCCACAGCGATGCCCGGGTCGGTGCAACCGCGGTCGCGGCGGTGTGCAGCAGGTCGTCGCGGATCGCGTCGACGTCGACCTGGTCGCGCAGCCGGACCGCGAACGTCTCCACCGTGCGGCGCGCGTCGTAGGCGGCGCGGTCGAACCGCCGGTCGACCATGGCCTGCAACCGTCGACGTAGCGGCTGGAACAGGGCCGCCGCAGCCAGGGTCGAGGCGGCCACCGCGACCGACGAGGAGAAGCCGAGCACCCCATCGACCAGCGCGACGCCGCCGACGTACATGCCGACGACCGAACCCGTCACGAGCAGGTAGGACACCGTGCGGCTGACGATCCGGTCGATCTCGTAGAGGCGGTAGCGCATGACGGCGATGCCGCAGGACGTCGGAAGCGCCGTCAACCCGATGCTCAGCAAGGCGTTGCCGACGGCAGAGTTGGTCTCCTTGGGAGCGAGCAGGGACAGCACCAAGGAGAACGCGAGCAGCCCACCGGCGAGGAAGAACCACTTCATCTGCGCCCGGACCAGGCCACTGGCCTGCCGGAAGCGGATGGCGATCGACGCCAGCGTCATCACGACCAGGACGATGAAGACGATGTTGAGCACGCTGACCATCGGCGTGCTCTCGATCGTCTTTGCGCCGAACACGGCCGTGGGGTTCGGCAGCCTTCGCTTGCCGAAGTCGACCTCACTCACCAGCGCGCCGGAGACGGTAATGGTGCTGACCGCGGCGATGAACAGCCACAGCACCGGCCGCCATCGCCGGGAGGGCAGGCCGTTGGGATAGAGCAGAAGTGTCCCGACGGTGCTGAGCGAGATGAGTGGATACCAGTACCACAGCTGCACCCACGCCGCCGCCATCACCACGCCCGCGCAGCGCCACCCGTTGTGCAGAGCCAGCGCAACAGTGGCGTCACTGGTCTGTCCCAGGCTCGTGAGCAACCCCACGCCGAGGAACACCCAGCCGAGCGGGATCCGGGGTTGTTTGGTGGCGACGAGACAACCGACCAGCGCATAGATGCTGAACGGGATGACATAGCTCATGCCGAGCGGCTCGTGGGCTTCGACGCGGATGACGAGCGTCGCGATCGTGGCGATCACGTAGATGCCGAGCACGCTCACGGCCAACGTGGTCAGCAGACGCGAACGGCGGGGCACGGTCACACCGCCACCGGCTGTGCCGCGGGGAGCGGCGCCGGCGGAATCGCGCGGATGCCGAACGCCTTGCGCAGAGCAGACCGCGCGGCGTGGTGCCCGCACATCCCGTGCACACCGCCGCCAGGGGGAGTGGCCGACCCGCAGAGGAAGATGCTCGGGTTGGGAGTCGCGTAGTCGTCCCAGCGCACAACCGGCCGGAACAGCATCTGCCGGACGGTCGCGGCGCCGACGTTGATGTCCCCGCCGACGTAGTTGGGGTGCAACTCCTCCTCCTCGGCCGCCGTCATGGTCGACCGGGAGACGACGAGATCCCGGAACCCCGGGGCGAACCGCTCGATCTGCGCCTCGATCGCGGCCGTCATGTCGACGGTCGAGCAGGCGGGCACGTGGCAGTAGGCCCACAGCACGTGCCGTCCAGCCGGCGCCCGCGACGGATCCACGATGCTCGGCTGTACGACGAGGACGAACGGCCGTTCCGGGTGTTGCCCCGACGCGACTTCGGCCTCCGCCGCGGCCACCTCTTCGAAGGTGCCGCCCACGTGCACGGTGCCGGCTCGCCGGGACTGCTCGTCGAGCCAGGGCACCGCGCCGGAGAGCGTCCAGTCGACCTTGCAGACGCCAGGCCCGTAGCGGAACCGGCGGAGTGCGGCGCGATAGGCCGCCGGCAGCCGATCGCCGGCGAGGCCCGCGACCTGCGCCGGCGCCAGGTCGAGCAGGACGACGCGCGCGGCGGGCAGCTCCGCCAACGAACTCACCCAGTGGCCGGTGACGATCTCACCGCCGAGGTCGGTCACGGCGCCGGCCATCGCGTCGGCCAGCGCCTGGCTGCCGCCTTCGACGACCGGCCAGCCCACCCCTTGCGCCAGCAGTGCCAGCAACGCGCCGAACGCTCCGGTGGGCATCCGGTCGAGCGGCTGCATGGCGTGCGCCGACACTCCCGCCAGCAGGGCCCGGGCTTCCACCGTGTCGAAGCGTGCGGCCAGCCCGGCCGCCGACCGCACGGCGACGGGAGCGAACCGCGCCGCTCGCGCCGGATGCGCCGGCAGCGCGCGCAGCGGGCCCAGCACCGCCGGCACGATCGCGTCCAGACGGTCGACCAACGGCTGGAAGAGCCGCCGCCAGGCCGTGCCGTCGGCGCCGAGCTCTGCTGCGGTCGCCGCCACCGAAGCGTGCACCGCACCCGCCCGCCCCTCGAAGAGCGGGTGCGTGAACGGAAGCTCCGGGTGCAGCAACCGCACCCCACGTTGCGCCAGCCCGAGCCACTGGAAGAACGGCGAGGCCGCGGCCAGCGGATGCACGGTGGAGCAGACGTCGTGGCGGACGCCGGGCTCGGTCAGCTCGGCGGTCCGGCAGCCGCCGCCGATCGTGGCGGCGCCCTCGACGACGCGCACCGACAGGCCGGCCGCGGCCAGTGTCGCCGCCGCGGCGAGGCCGTTGGGGCCGGCGCCGACAACGACGGCGTCGAGTTCGGTCACCGCAGGCTCAGGCGTGCGCCGTCCGGCGCACAAGCCGCACCGGTGCGGTCAGCATGTGCAGCACCGAGCGGATCGCCATGTTGTGCCAGACGTTGCGCCAGTTCTTCCACTGGCGCGACTTGTCCAGCACGACGGTCTTGTCCTCGATGGTGATGCCGGTGATGCCGAAGTGCGCGGCGACGTTGCGCATCGTCTGCCGCCAGAACCGGTCCTCCATCCGCCGCATCACCGGCCAGGCGACCTCGAACAGCGGGTCGCTCGTGCGCAGCATGATCTGGATCCGCATGACGGTCGTCTCGTTCTCGACGTGCCCGGAGAACGTGATCCAGGCCGCGAACATGTGACCCTCGGGTGTCATGAACGTGAACGACTCGGGGTCGGCATAGAGCACCAGCACGCCGGTGTTGAGCTTGAATCCGGCGCCGGCGTTCATCGCGATCGGCGCCACTTCGCCCGGCGTGATCAGCGTCGCCCCGAAGCGGTTGCCCTTCGGCCAGAAGTCACCGAAGTGGGCTTTCCACTCCGAGATCAGCTGCTGCGGAGTGACCGTGGGGCGCAAGGTGGCGGAGTAGGTGCGCTGCCACAGCCGGCCGAAGCCCTGCTGCGGTCCGGTGACCCGCCGACCCGCGATGTTGAAGCCCATCGCCGCCCGCTCCGGGTCGACCGCGAGCCGATCGACCTTGGGCGCCCAGTAGGCCGCGTCCCGGGGAGCCGCTTGCGCGGGCACCGCTTCGGACTCCTTGACCGCGAGCTCGACCTCGATCGGCTGTGGTGGTTGCTGCGAAGGTGTGGTCACGACAGCTCCCCCCGGGCTAGTCGATGGTCGCCGACGACAGCGCGCTGCTCTCGTCGTCGAAGATGCTGATGGCCTCGTCGAGGCGGGTGAGCTCGAAGATCTGCCGGTAGTGGTCGGTGAGTCCGTACGCCGCGAGCTTCTGCCGCTGCCGGTTGGCGCGGACGAGCAGCGTGACGAGCATCCCGATGCCGGAGCTGTTCATGTACTCCAACCCCGTGAAGTTCAGCACCAGTGCCTGTGCGCCCTGCTGCGTAGCTTCGTCGTAGGCAGCGGACAGCGGTTGCTCGGATGCAGCGGTCACCTCGCCGCGGATGTCGATGACACTCACGGCCGAGCCCATCGGCCGGACGTCGAGAGAGAGCGTGGGTGTGGTCACGTCAGGGTCCCCCCTTGGAGTCACGCGACGCCGACGCTCGCTGCTGCGGCGTCGACGTCGTCGTACAGCTGGATGAAGTCCGACAGCCTGGTGATGGCGAAGATCTGCCGGTAGTGGTCGGACAGGCCGCTGGCGATGACCTGGCGACCCTGCGCCCGCGCCTTGGCCAGCACGCTGACGATCAGCGCGATGCCGGTGGAGTTGATGTAGTCCACCCGCGCGAAGTCGAGCAGCACGCAGGGCGGCTCATCGGTTGCGACCGCTCCGTCGTACGCCGCACTCAGTGTCGCGGCGGCCGATCCGTCGACCTCACCGCGCAGCTCGATGACGGCACAGCCGGGCAGGCTGCGGGTGGTCGCCTCACATTTGCTCTGCACGTGAGCCCCCCTTCGGGTCACGAGGCCGAGGTGGCCAGGTCGTGCGCATGAGCAGCCGGACGGTGTGCTCGTCACCGTCGGTCGACACGTCCATCGCGTCGACCATGTTCTGGATGAGGAACAAGCCCCAGCCGCGCGGGCTCTGCAGTCCCGCGAGCTTCTTGTCGAGGTCGGGCAGCTCGACTTCGGGGGCCGTGGCCGGCGCGTGCGCGCCGCCCTGGTCGACGATCGAGACGGCGACACCCTCGCCGGTGTCGACGACGGTGATGTCGACCGGCACGTCGGCCTGGTTGTGGTTGCCGTGCTCGATCGCGTTCATGGTCGCCTCGGCGACGGCGGTCTTCAGCCGATCGAGCTGGTCGTCGGTCAGACCGGTGCCGGCGACCGCCTCCGCGACCTGCGCCAGGGCGAGCCGTTCGTTGCCCGGCTCACTTGCCACGGTGAACCGGACCAGCACCCGTTCGCCCGACGCCGTCGTCACGACGACCCCCCGCGGGCGTAGGCCGCCCCCGACCGTCGCTCCAGCGTCACCAGCGTGATGTCGTCCTCCTGGTCGACGCCGGGGCCGGTGAAGTCCTCGAGCTCGGACAGGCAGAGGTCGATCAACCGTTGCCCGGCGACCGGGCGGCTGGCGAGCTCGGCCAATCGGGGGAACCCGAACATCTCCCGCTTGTCGTTGTGCGCCTCGGCCAGCCCGTCGCTGTGCAGCAGCAGGCAGTCGCCCGGCTGCATGACCGCCGACTTCTCCTCGTAGCTCATGCCTGGCATCAGCCCGAGTGGCATGCCGGTCGCCCGGAGCTCCTGTACGCCGTCGGCGCCACGCAGGTAGGGCAGGTTGTGACCGGCGTTGGCGAACTCCACCCGACCGGTCGACGGCTCCAGGGCCATGACCAGGCAGGTCACGAACATGTGCGCCGGGATGTCCTCGCACAACAGGTCGTTGACGGAGGCCAGGATCTTCCCTGGCGAGAGCAGCGAGGGGGCCTTCGAGCGCAGCAGCGCGTGGGTGCTCGCCATCACCAACGCCGCCGGCACCCCCTTGTCGGTCACGTCACCGACGACCACGAGCACCCGGCTGTCGGGCAGCTCCAGGAAGTCGTAGAAGTCGCCGCCCACCGTGCGCGCCGGCCGATAGAACGCCGCCAGGTCCCAGGTGGGCAGGTCGGGCACTGCCTTGGGCAGGAACTGCTGCTGGATCAGCTGGGCGACCTTGAGCTCCTGCTCGATGCGCTCCCGCTGGCGGGCCTCGTTCTCCTGCTGGCGGACCAGCTGCCCCACGCGCATCGCGGGCGCGGCGTATCCGGCCAGGGTGTCGAGCAACTGCTTGTCATCGCTGGAGTAGCCGCGCTCGGACAGGCGCGGGCCGAGGTTGAGCAGCCCGATCAGCTCTCCGGAGGTCACCAGCGGCACGACCAGCACCACCCCGGCCGCGCGCATCTGCGCGAGCGCTGGTGAGTCGAGCTCCAGCGTGGTGATGTCGACCGCGCCGGTCGCGCTCTGGAAGAACGCGAGGATGGGGTCGTTCGCAGCGATGTCGAACCCGGGGTCGGTCACCACCGTCTGCCGCGCACTGCCGGGTGTGTCTGCTCCCGGCGCCGGCCGGCGCCGCACCCGGTCGCGCAGGGTGCGGCGGGAGCGCTGCGGCGGCACCTCCGATGCGCCGGCTGCTGCCTCGGTCACCGGCTGCGTTGCCTGCACGTCCATCGCGGTCACGGCTGTCTCCCCCCGACCCGAGCCCGAGAACGCGAGCGTACGAACCGCACCGCTGCTGCGGAGGCGATTTGCACGATTGCCGCCCTCCTTGGTCGATCCGACGGACCATTCGTGGCACACCGTCGCGCAGGAACGTCCGGAAACCGTTACGAGACCGGCCGCCGCGAAGAAATTTCGACGTTCAGGTGGCACGGGCCGACGGCAGATCGTTACGGTGACGGGGCACGACGGCGCTCCCGGGACGGGCGCGGCGTGCC
>DASTWK010000076.1:0-2164 GCA_035776655.1 Mycobacteriales bacterium
GAGCAGCATCGCGATCGTCAGCAGCCCGGTCGCCAGCGCCCAGAAGATCCGCACGCGGGGCGTCCCGTCGTCGTACGGCGTCCGCAGCGTCGAGCTGAGGTTGGCCAGCACCAGCGCCGCGGAGTCGGCCGAGGTCACGTAGAACAGCAGGCCGACGAAGGTCGCGACGGAGCCGACGAGCGGGAACAGCGGGTACTCCATCAGCATCGTGTAGAAGCCGGCCTCGGGCGTGTTCATCGCCAGGTCGCCGAACTCCGCGTTGCCGCTGCGGACCAGGTCGATCGCGCTGTTGCCGAAGATCGACACCCACATGACGATGTAGGTGAACGGGATGATCAGCGTGCCGGCGACGAACTGCCGGATCGTGCGGCCGCGCGAGATGCGGGCCAGGAACAGCCCGACGAACGACGCCCAGGCGATCCACCAGGCCCAGAAGAACAGCGTCCAGAAGCCCATCCAGTCGCCGGTGTCGTTGAAGGCGAAGGTCTGCAGCGTCTTGTCGCTGAACGTGCTGACGAAGTCGCCGACGTTGAGCACGAGGCCGTTGAGCAGGAACGCCGTCTTGCCGGTCACGAGGATGAACGCCGCGAGCGCGATCGCGAGCAGCACGTTGAGCTGTGAGAGCCGCTTGATGCCCTTGTCGACGCCGCTGATCGCCGAGACGGTGGCGACGGCGACCGCGACGACCACGAGGCCGACCTGGGCCGCGGTGCCCTGCGGGATGCCGAAGAGCGCGTCGAGGCCGAAGTTGAGCTGGACGACGCCGATGCCCAGCGACGTCGCGACGCCGAAGATCGTGCCGACCACGGCGGCGATGTCCACGCCGTCGCCGAGCCGGCCGTTCACCCGCTTGCCGAAGATCGGGTAGAGCGAGGACCGGATGGCCAGCGGCAGGTTCATCCGGTAGGAGAAGTAGGCCAGTGCCATGCCCATCAGGGCGTACATCCCCCAGCCGCTGATGCCGTAGTGGAACAGCGTCCACACCGTCGCGTCGCGGGCCGCCTCGACGGTCTCCCCCTGCCCGACCGGCGGGGCGAGGTACTGCGTCACCGGCTCGGCGACCGCGAAGAACATCAGGTCGGTGCCGATGCCGGCGGCGAACAGCATCGCCGCCCACGCGAACGTGCTGAACTCCGGCCGGGAGTGCTCCGGCCCCAGCTTGGTGCGGCCGTAGCGGGAGACGCCGAGGAAGATCACGAAGACGAGTACGGCGGTCGCCAGCGCGATGTAGAACCAGCCGAACCACTCGGTCGCCCAACCGACGACCACGCCGATCGTGTCCGCCGCCGACGTCGGGGCGAGGATCGCCCACACCGCGATCGTGAGCGTGATCGCCGCCGAGCCGCCGAACACGACCTTGTTGATCCGGGCGGGGGGCTCGTGCTCGAGCCCGGCGGAGGGCCCGCGGCTGGGGCCGGTGGCGGTGGTCGACTCACTCATGGGTGGCTCCCGTCTGTCGGGCGGCGTGAGCCGCGGTGGCGGCAGAGGCGGTCGGGGCGACCGGGCCGGCCGGGGCGGCGACGGTCCCCGGACCGGCGTGGTTGCGCGGGTCGCCCTCGGGGTAGAGCGGCATGCCCGTCCCGTGGCGGTAGAACGGCACGTCGAGCGGCGCCAGCGGCTCGTTGCCGGCGATCAGGTCGGCGGCCTTCTCGGCGAGCATCATCACCGGGGCGTAGATGTTGCCGTTGGTGACGTAGGGCATCACCGAGGCGTCCACCACGCGCAGCCCCTCGGCACCGTGCACCTTCATCGACGCGGGGTCCACGACGCTGAGCGGGTCGGTGCCCATCTTGGCGGTGCACGAGGGGTGCAGCGCGGTCTCGGCGTCCCGGGCCACCCAGTCGAGGATCTCCTCGTCGGTCTGCACCGACGGCCCCGGCGAGATCTCGCCGGCGCTGAACGGCGCGAACGCCGGCTGCTCGAGGATGTCCCGCGCCGCGCGGACCATCTCGATCCACTCGCGGCGGTCGTTCTCCGTCGACAGGTAGTTGAACTGCAGCGCGGGGTGCTCGAACGGGTCGGTCGACCTGATCTTCACGGTGCCCCGGACGTCGGAGTACATCGGCCCGATGTGGACCTGGTAGCCGTGCCCCTGGCCGTCGGGCGAGTCGGCCGGCTTGGACCCGTCGTACCGGATCGCGATCGGCAGGAAGTGGAACATCAG
>DASTWK010000077.1:0-69746 GCA_035776655.1 Mycobacteriales bacterium
CGGCGCGCGCACAGGCGCTGGCGGCCTTGGAGCGGATCGGGCTCGGCGACGTTCCCGACCGGTTCCCCGACGACCTGTCGGGTGGCCAACAGCAGCGGATCGCGATCGCCCGAGCCTTCGTCGGCGACCGTCGACTGCTGCTCGCGGACGAGCCGACCGGCGCCCTCGACACCGCAACGGGAGAGTCGGTGCTGCGGTTGATGCGCGAGCACTGCGACGCCGGCGCCGCGGCGGTGCTCGTCACGCACGAGTCGCGGCATGCGGCGTGGGCCGACCGGGTGGTGTTCCTGCGCGACGGCCGGATCGTCGACGAGACCACTGCGGCTCCCGGCGACGGTCACGCGTTCGCCGGCGGCCGCTCGTGACCGCGCGCCGGCTCGTCACGCTGCGCCTGGCCTGGCGGCTGGTGCGCTTTGCTCCGGCCCGTTCGGCCCTGATCGCCGTGCTCGTCGCCATTCCGGTCCTCGCCGGGGCGTTCGTGGCGACCGCCATCCGGACCGGGCAGCTGTCGCCGGGGCAGGCGGCCGACCGGAACATCGGTCAGGCCGACGCGGTGGCCGTCGCCACGCCGTACCGGCAGCTCGATCCCACCGTGTCGCACGTCGGCTTCGGCAGTGCGTTCGGCGACTCCAGCGTCATGTCGCTCGGCGCCTCTGCTGGGGGCGGCCCGGACCGCGACGGCACCGCCGTGGACCTGCCGGCGCTGCTGCCGCCGGGGACGCATGCGGTGCCGGCGGAGGTCACCAAGCCGGTCCACGTGACGACCGCACACCGCGGCGCCGACGTCGACGGCGTGCTGCTCGACCTGACCGACCCGGTCACCCGCGGCCTCTACGACATCAGCACGGGTCGGGCGCCAGCGGGAGCCGGCGAAGTCGCCGTCACGGGACCCCTCGCCTCGCGGCTGCACCTGTCGACCGGGGATCGGCTGACGGTTGCCGGCCGGCCCTCCGTCGTCACCGCGATCGTGCGGGACCCGTCGTCGCTGTCGAGTGAGGCGGTCATCGCGGGAGCGCAGGTCTTGGGAAACGTCGCGTCGTTCCACAGCGCCGCCTTCAACCGCGAGGTCACCTGGCTGCTGACCTTCCCCGGCGCCGCTCTCGCGCCCGACCTGCACGACGCGCTGGCCACCCATGGCGTCATCTACGAGACGCGACAGCAGTGGGAGCACCCGCCGGCTGAGCTGCGCGCCAGCGTCCACGTCGACGCGCAGGTCGCTGCCGTGCTGACCAGCATCGTGTTGTTCGGCCTCGCGGAGATCGTGCTGCTCGCCGGCACCGCGTTTGCGGTCGGCGCGCGCCGGCAGGTCCGAGACCTCGGGCTGCTACGCGCCGTCGGGGGCGACGAGACCGACGTGCGCCGCGCCGTGCTGCACCAAGGGGTGCTGCTCGGCGGTGCGGGTGCCGTGTTGGGAGCGGGCGCCGGAGTCAGCGCCGTGTTCTTCGCCCGGCCGCTGCTCGAGCGCTTCGCCGACCGCGCGTTCGGGCCGCTGGACGCGCGGCCGGTGGAGATCCTCGCCGTCGCGCTCATAGGTGTGGTCGCCGGCTTCCTCGCCGCGGTCGTGCCGGCGCGCACCAGCGCCCGCCTGCCGATCGTCGACATGCTGCGCACGCGGTTCCCGGTCGACGGAGGTGTGGTGCGCAACGCCCGGTGGGCCTGGGCTGCGCTCGTGGTCGGACCGGCCGTGATCGTGCTCGCCGCGGCGGGGTGGCACCGGACGCTGGGCACGTCGGGTGCCGTGTCCGTGCTCGGTGGATACGTCAGCTATGGCGGCAACGGACCGGGCCACGACGCGCTGTGGACCGCCGTGCTCTCCGGAGGTGCCGCGGTCACGCTCGCCGGTCTGGCCCGCTCCTGCCCGAGCTTGCTCACCCGGCTGGGGCGGCTGGCCCGACGCTTCCCCCTGTCGCTGCGCCTGGCGACGCGGGACGCGGCCCGGCATCGGCACCGGTGCGCGCCGGCCGCGGCTGCGGTGGCGACGGTCGTCGCCGGCGCGGTGCTGACGTTGTTCGTCATGTCGAGCACCGATCTGCGGGACCGGCGGTCTTACACCCCCGGCGTGCCGGTGGGGGACATCCTCGTGACGACCGCCGCCGACTCGACGGCCGCCGTCAACGCCGCCGCGCGGCGGGTGGCCGCGGTGGTGGGCGGGGACACCGTGCTGCTGCAGCAGGCCCGACTGCCCCGGACGCGATCCGACTCGTCTGGGCGTCCGGTGGTCGTCCCACCGTGCGCAGCGACCACTGCGGCCTACGACCTCTGTGCGGACGGCGTGGTGGGGGTCGCGGACGCCCGCACGTTGGCGGCGTTGGTCGGTCACCCACTGCCGGCGGCGGCGGCCGCGCTCGCCCGGGGTGCGGTGGTGGTCCCCACGTCCGCGTCCCACGTAGCGGTGCCGGCGGAGATCCGGATCGCGCGGCCGAGCAGCCACTCCGGGCACGCGAGCACGCTGCCGACGTACGTCCTCACCGGTGCGCCACGGTTCTCCTCGATGCCGGAGAGCTACGTCTCGGTCGCCACCGCAGCCGAGCACGGCTGGCGCATCGTCGCGACCGGCGCGCTGGTGCGGCCGGACCGGCTGCCCTCGGCGGACCGCCTCGACCGGCTGGAACGCGGGCTGGGCAACGACGTCGGGATCTACGCCGAGCGCGGCTACCAGACGCGATTCGGCGTGGTGCTGCTCGCACTGATCGCCGGCACGGCACTGGCCACGTTGATCGGCACCGCCATCGCGGTGGCACTCGCCATGGCCGAGTCTCGCGCCGACCTGGCCACGCTGGCGGCGGTGGGGGCGTCTCCCGTCCGGCGTCGCCTGCACGCGATGGCCCAGGCCGGTGCCCTCGGCGCGCTCGGCACCGTGCTCGGCCTGGGGCTGGGCTGCCTGACCGGCGGCGCGTTGGTGGCGGGCAGCACGTCCTATCCGATGAGCGTGCCGTTCGGTTGGCTGGCGGCGTTGGCGGCGGCGGCGCCGACGCTCGGGGTGCTCGTCGCCGGAGCGGTGACGCGCTCGCGGGTGCCGCTGACTCGTCGCCTCACCTGACCGACGTCACAACCAGTCGCGGCGCTTGAACATCACGTAGAGCAGGCCGACGCCGAACACCATCAACGCGATCGCGAGCAGACCGCCGGTCAACGTCTGAGCGGCCGGGAAGATCCGAACGTTCATGCCGTAGTAGCCGGTGATGATGGTGGGGACTGCCGCGATGGCGGCCCACGACGTGACCGCTTTCATGATCTCGTTCATCCGGTTGCCCTGGATGGTGAGGTTGGTCTCCAGGATCGTCGCGACGAGGTCGCGCAGCGAGTCGGCCCAGTCGGTGGCGCGCAGCACGTGGTCGTAGACGTCCTGGTAGTACGGCGTCAGGTCGGCATCGACGACCTTCGCCTCCCGGCGCATCAACGCGTTGACCACCTCACGGGTCGGGAGCACCACCCGGCGCAGCACGACCAGTGACTTGCGCAGTTCGAACGAACGCCGCTGCACCGTGTTGTTCTGCCCCGTGGCCAGGCCCCGCCCGCGCGGTGTGTCCTCGAAGAGCAGGTCCTCGAGGGTGTCGATCTCGTCGTCGAGCTGCTGCACCGCCTCGAAATGGCCGTCGACGACGACGTCGAGCAACCCCCACAGCAGGAAGCCGGTGCCGTGGGACGCGAGCTGTGCGTTGTCGTCCCAGCGGTGCACGACCTCGTCCATCGGAAAGCGGGGGTCCTTGCGGACGGTGATGAGGTAACGCGGCGAGGCGAAGACGGCGAGCTCGGCGGTGTCGAGCTCGCCGGTCGTGCGGTCGAGCTCCACGTCGTACAGGGACAGGAACACGTGATCGTCGTAGTGGTCCAGCTTTGGCCGTTGCCGTTCCTGCAGCGCGTCCTCCACCGCGAGCGGGTTGAGCGTGAACTCCTCGGCGATGAGCGCGAACTCCTCCGCGGTCGGCTCCGTGACGTCCATCCACACGACGGTGCCGGTCTCCTCGAGGAAATCCGAGATGCGCTGGGGAGAGAAGTCCTCCTCGACGCAGGAGCCATCGCGATAGACGCGGGTGCGGATCACGAGGGAACGGTACGACGGCGCAGCCGCGAATCCGCGCCTTCAGCGTTGGGCCGCGCGAGTGGCGCCGGCGGCATCGTGGGCCCAGTCGAAGACGAGCTGGGGGTAGGCCGACAGCGCGACGGTCGCGGCGAGCGCGAGCCCGAGACCGGCCGCCACGGGGAGGGACCGGCGGGTGGGCCCGGCGGCCAGCGCTGGCTCCGCCGGCTCGGGCTCGGCCTCCGACGCCCCCGCGAACATCAACGCCGCGACGCGCAGGTAGTAGGCGAGCCCGACGACGGTGTTGACGGCAGCGACGATCGCCAGCCACGTCACGTGGCCGTGCACCGCGTCGCGCAGCACGACGACCTTGGCGAAGAGACCGGCCACCCCGGGCGGCAGCCCGGCCAGCGCGGTGAGGAAGAGCGCGAACGCGACGGCCAGACCGGGGCGGCGGCGGGCGAGACCGCGGATGTCCTCGATGCCGCCGCGCGGCTCGCGGCGCACGATGACCGCGACACAGGCGAACGCCCCGAGGTTCATCGCGACGTAGATCGCGAGGTAGGCGAGGGTGGCCTGTCCGGCGAGGTGCAGCTCCCCAGCCACCCGGCCGGCCGCGGTCGCGGCGACACCGAGCGGCACCAGCATGTAGCCCGCCTGCGAGACGGTCGACCAGGCCAGCAGCCGGACCAGGTGCCACTGCCGCAACGCGACCAGGTTGCCGACGGTCATCGTCACCGCCGCCAACGCGGCGACGACCGGCCCCCACACGTCGGCGTAGGGCCGGAAGGCGTCGAACAGCAGGATCAGCAGCCCGGCGAAACCGGCCGCCTTGGACGCGGTGGACAGGAACGCGGCGATCGGCACCGGGGCGCCCTGGTAGGTGTCCGGCGCCCAGAAGTGGAACGGCACCGCAGAGATCTTGAAGGCGAAACCGACGACGACGAGCACCACCGCCGCGGCCGCCAGGGCGGACTTCGAACCGCCCGCTGCATGCACGTGCGTGAGCGCGGCCGCGATTCGGTCGACCTGGAGGCTGCCGGCGACGCCGTAGACCAGCGCCATGCCGTAGATCGTCAAGGCGGTCGAGACGACCGAGAACAGGAAGAACTTCAACGCCGCCTCACCGCCCCGCGGGTCGCTGCGGCGCAGCCCGACCAGCACGAACGCGGGCAGCGACACGACCTCGAGAGCGACCACCAGCGACAGCAGGTCGCGAGCGGCCGCCAGGACGAGCATCCCCGTCACGGACGACAGCAACAGGAAGTGGAACTCCCCCGACGCCAAGCGTTGCTCGACGACCGTCGGCAGCGACAGCAACAGGACGACGAGCAACGCGACCAGGAACAAGACCTGGAAGAAGGCGGTGAACTCGTCGACGACGTAGGAGCAGCCGCCGTGCGGGAGGCAGAACGTGTGCCGCGACAAGGCCCCCGCCGCGGGCAGCCAGACGCCGAAGCCGAGGGCGGTCAAGGTGCCGGCGATCGACAGCCCGCTGAGGACGTCGACGCGACCCGGGGGCAGGAACAGGTCGGCCACCAGCACCGCCAGCGCGGTGACCGCGAGCGCGAGCACCGGCGCGATGCCGAGGTAGTCGATGTGCTGGATGAGGCTCATCCGAGCAGCCCTCGCACGGCCGACTCGCTGACCCCGAGCACGAGCTCGGGCCACAGGCCGATGCCGACCGCCAACACGACCAGCGGCACCCACGCGACGAGGTCGGCCACCACCACGTCCCCCACGTGCACGTTGCGCCACGGGTGGGTGACCACCCCGAAGTCGACCCGCCGAAGCATCGTGAGGAAGTAGGCAGCCGTGAGCACGGTGCCGAGACCGGCGAGCGCCATCAGCACGAGGAACAGCGGCCGCGACTGGCTCGGCGCCGGCGACCAGGCGCCGAGCATCGCGAGCATCTCCCCCCAGAACCCGGCCAGCCCCGGCAGCCCCAGGCTGGCGATCGCCGCGAACAACGTCAGCCCGCCGAGCGCCGGCGTCTTCGCCAACAGGCCACCACCGATTTCGTCCATGTCGCTGGTGTGGAACCGTTCCTTGACTCCGCCGACGAGGAAGAACAGCAGCCCGGTGATGACGCCGTGGGCGATGTTGCCGATCAACGCTCCCTGGACACCGACGGGGGTGAGGGTCGCGATGCCGAGCAGGACGAAGCCCATGTGCCCGACGCTCGAGAACGCGATGAGCCGCTTGAGGTCACCGGCGCCGGCGCGGGCGATCGCCAGGCAGGCCAGCGCCGCGTAGACGATCCCGACGACAGCGAGGACGGCCAGCGCGGGTGCGGCCCGTCGGGCACCGTCCGGGGCGTCGGCTAGGGCGATGCGGACCAGCCCATAGGTGCCCATCTTGAGCAGCACACCAGCGAGCAGCACCGAGCCCACCGTCGGCGCCTCGGTGTGGGCGTCCGGCAACCAGGTGTGCAGCGGCCACAGGGGGCTCTTGATGCCGAACCCGATGAGCAGCAGCACGAAGGCGAGGAGCTGAGTGCTTGCGCCGATCCCGCGACCGTGCGCGTGGGCCAGCGCCACCATGTCGAAGGTCCCCGTCGCGGCGTACAGCACGACGAAGGCCACGAACATCAACGCCGAGCCGAGCAGGGTGAACAGGATGAACTTCATCGCTGCGGGACCACGAGCCGGTCCACCCCACACGGCGATGAGGAAGTACATGGGGATCAGCACGACCTCGAAGAACAGGAAGAACAGGACGAGGTCGAGCGCGAGGAACGTGCCGAGGACGCCGACTTGGAGCAGCAGCACCAGGGCGAGCAGCTGGCGCACCCGCCCGGCCGTGGGTGGCGCGCCGGCGGTCCACAGCACGCACAGCACGGTGAGCAGCGCCGTGAGCAGCACCAGCGGCAGGCTGATGCCGTCGACGCCGAGGTGGAAGCGCACGTCGATCGCCGGCAGCCACCGCGCGTCGACGACTCCCTGCATGCGCCCGCCGGCGCCGTAGTCGAACCGTGCCGCCACGACCGCGGCGACGACCAATGTCGCACCACTGGTCGTGGCGGCCACGGCCAACGCCGCGCGGGGAGCGAGTCGCGGCAGCGCGAGCACGGCCGCTCCCAACGCCGGCAACCCGAGCAGCAACGGAAGCAGCACGGCACTCACCGCGTCACCGCAACCGACACCGAGATCGCCACCACGAGCACGCCCGCAACGAGCGCCGACAGATAGGCCTGGATGTTGCCGTTCTGCAGCCAGCGCAGCCCGCCGCCGGTGAGCAGGGCCGCCCGCCCGGTGCTCACGACGGTGCCGTCGACCCGGCGGGTGTCCGTCCTCAGGACTGACGCGGCCAGCGTCCGCGCCGGCCGCACCACCGCGGCGGCGTAGAGCTCGTCGACCCAGAACGCCCGGCGCAGCGGCACCGCGACCCGGCCGATCACCAGCAGCGGGTCGGTGTCCGGGCGGCGCGCGTGCACCGCGGCCACCGCCGCGACCGCGACCAGCGCGATGACGGAGCTGATGACGACGCCGCCGACGCCGACATGCACACCGACAGTGCCGGCGGGGGCGTCGAGCCAGCGCGAGATGCCGTACGCCGACGGCAGCAGCGGGGCGCCCAGCCCGACCGCGGCAACGGCCAGCAGCACGAGCGGAGTCGTCATCACCCACGGCGACTCGTGCACGGACCCGGCGGCCACGCGGCCGCGGTAGCTGCCGAGGAACGTGCGGACGACGAGGCGGGTCACGTAGGCCGCCGTGACGAAGACCGTGACGAGGCCGACGACATAGACGGTGCTGCCGAGTGCCCCGCCGCGTTCCTGAGCGGCGGCGAGGATGCCGTCCTTGCTGAAGACCCCGGCGAACGGCGGGATGCCGGCCAGGGCACCGGCGCCGACGAGGGCGGTGGCGAACGTCACCGGCATCCGCCGCCACAGCCCGCCCATCTCGCTCATCAGGTTGGTGCCGACCGCGCGCAAGACGGATCCGGCGGCGAGGAACAGCAGCGCCTTGAACGCGGCGTGCGTGAGCAGGTGCCAGATGCTCGCCGTCCACCCGTGCACGGCGAGCCCGGCGGCCATGTAAGCGAGCTGGCTCACCGTCGACCATGCGAGGACGCGTTTCAGGTCGTCTTCGGCGAGGGCGGCCAGCGCGGCGCCGAGCATCGTCAGGCAGGCAATCGCCCCCAGCAACGTCAACGCGACCGGGGCGGCGAGGAAGACCGGGTAGAGCCGGGCGACGAGGTAGATGCCCGCTGCGACCATGGTGGCGGCGTGGATCAGGGCGCTCACCGGGGTCGGTCCGGCCATCGCGTCGGGCAGCCACACATGCAGCGGGAACTGCGCGCTCTTGCCGACCACGCCCGCGAGCAGCAGCAGCGCGCCCGCGGTGAGGGTGGGCTGGGACAGGAAGTGCGGCGGGACGCCACTGGCGGAGTACCAGCCGGACGGCACCGCGTGCAGGACGCCGGAGATGTCGAAGGTGCCGGCCCCGAGGCCGAGGGCGAAGATGCCGAACAGGAAGCCGGTGTCACCGATGCGCGTGGTGATGAACGCCTTGACGGCCGCCGCCCGCGCCCCGTCGGTGTGCCAGTAGTGACCGATGAGGAGGTAGGAGCACAGGCCCATCACCTCCCAGCCGATCAAGAGCTCGAACAGGTCGCTCGCGACGACCACGACGAGCATGGCTGCGGTGAACAGCGAGATCTCGGCCGCGTAGGTGGAATAGCGCGGGTCGCCGGCCATGTAGGCGATCGAATAGACCTGCACGAGCAGCGCGACGACACAGACCATGACCGCGACGACGACGGCAAGTCCGTCGACGCGCGTGCCGACGTGCAGGGCGAGCCCGCCGATCGGCGTCCACGACGCCGTGCTTTCCCGCACCCGCGCCGGGTCGCTTTCGACAACCTCGAGCAGCGCGAGCGCGACTCCGAGGGCAGCGGTCATTCCCGCGACGGACAGCGCGGCCGGCACCAGGGCCGGCCGGCGCCTGGTGCTCGCGCGACCGGCGAGGAGCCCCACCGTGGCTGCCACGGCCGGCAGCGCGGGCAGCAGCCAGGCCCAGCGCGTCACCGGACGGCGTCCTCGGGCGCCCGGTGCGGGTCCCGGTGCGGGTCCCGGTCGGCCAGCTCGACCAGAGCGTCGATCGCCACGGTGCGCCGGAGCCGGAACACCGACAGCACGATGGCCAGCCCCACCCCCACCTCGGCCGCGGCGATGACGACGACGAACAGCGCGAAGACCTGCCCGCCGTGCAGTGCATCTTTCATCCAGGCGTCGAACGCGACCAGGTCGAGGTTCGCGGCGTTGAGCATGAGCTCGACCGCCATCAGGACGGCGACGGCGTTACGGCGGGCCAGCACGCCGTACACACCCACACCGAGCAGCAGGGCCGACAACGCGACCGCGAGCGACAGGTGCATCAGCCGGGCTCCGCCGCAGCCTCGTCGCGGCGGGATCGGGTGAGCACGATGGCGCCCACGAGGGCGGCCAGCAACAGCACGCTCGCCAGCTCGAACGGCAGGACGAAGAACCGGAAGACGGACCGTCCGATCACGTGCCCGTCGCCGACGGAGGTGCCGTGGAGGTCGACGTAGGCGCCGCGGAACGCCAGCACCACGAGAGTGCCGAGCAGGCCGGTTGCGGCCAGGCCGGCCAGCGCGGCAACGGGGCGGTTGGCGCTGTCGAGCTGTTGCTGCGCGCCGATGGGAGCACGGGTGAGCATCGCGCCGAACAGCATGAGGACGACGATCGCGCCGATGTAGATCAGCACCTGAACCCAGGCGACGAACTCGGCGGTGAGGACGAGGTAGCAGCCGGCCAACGCGCCGAAGCAGACGACCAGCCACAGCGCGGCGTGGATGACGTTTCGCACGGTCACGACCAAGAGCGCCGCGGCCAGGCAGAGCAGCGCGAGCAGGCCGAAGACGACGTCGGCTCCGGTCACGACGGCGTCTCGTCGACGGGCGCCGCCGTGTCGGCCGGCGGGGGCGGCACGGTCCACATCCAGTCGCGCAGCCGGTCGCGGTCGTGGGTCAGGTCGCCCACCTCGTGGCTCGCGTACTCGAACTCCGGTGACCAGAACAACGCGTCGAACGGGCAGACGTCGACACAGATGCCGCAGTACATGCACAGGGCGTAGTCGATGTCGAACCGGTCGAGCACGTTGCGGGTGCGCGGCCGGGCGCCTTCACCGGCCGGGGCCACTGTCTCCTTGTGCGAGTCGATGTAGATGCACCAGTCCGGGCACTCGCGCGCGCACAGCATGCAGACCGTGCAGTTCTCCTCGAACAGCGCGATCACCCCGCGGCTGCGAGGCGGCAGCTCTGGTCGCTGGTGCGGATATTCCTGCGTCACCGACGGCTTCGCCATCGTCCGCAGGGTGACCGCCAGCCCCTCGGCGAGACCCGCGCCGGGAAGCTTCCGCTTCTTGGCGTCCTTGCCCTGCCGCTCCTCGCTCACGCCGTCACCACCCGCACGACACCGGTGAGTGCGATCTGCGCGAGCGCCAACGGCACCAGCGCGGCCCAGGCGAACTTCTGCAGCTGGTCGGCGCGCAGCCTGGGATAGCTCACGCGCAACCAGATCACCAGGAACGACAGGGCGAACGTCTTGATGAGCAGCCACATCCAGCCGAGCTCGGCCTCCAGGAACGGTCCTTTCCACCCGCCGAGGAACAGCACCGCGGTCAGCGCGGAGAAGACCACGATGCCGGCGTACTCGGACAGGATGAACAGGCCGAAGCGCAGACCCGTGTATTCGGTGAAGGGGCCGAACACGATCTCGCTGTCGGCCACGGGCATGTCGAACGGCGGGCGGCGCAGCTCGGCCAGCGCTGCGGTGAAGAACACGATCGCCCCCACCCCCTGGTAGGGCAACCACCACCAGTGCCAGGCGTGCGCGATGCCGTCGAGGGACAGTGTGCCGGCCGCCATCGCGACACTCGCGGCTGCCAGCACGAGCGGCAGCTCGTAGGCCATGAGCTGGGCGCCGGCGCGCAGCCCGCCGAGCAGCGAGTACTTGTTCGCGCTCGACCAGCCCGCCATCAGTACGCCGATCACTCCGACGCTGATGACGGCGAGGGCGAAGAACACCCCCACCGACAGGTCATGCGCGCTCTCTCCCGGACCGACGGGGATCGTGACGAGGACGAACAGGTAGGGCAGCAGCGCGACCAGCGGCGCGAGCTCGAAGACCCGTCGGTCGGCCCGCGCCGGCACCACCGACTCCTTCTGCACGAACTTGATGCCGTCGGCGACGAGCTGGGCCCAGCCGTGGAACCCGCCGGCGTACATGGGACCGAGGCGCGCCTGCATGTGCGCCATGGCCTTGTGCTCCAGCTGACCGACCAGCAACGGCACGGTCAGGAACACCAGCAGGCAGCCGAGCAGCTTGCCGATGACCTCGAGGGCGGTCATGTGCCCGCCTCCGGTCCCCACTCGGCCGGGTCCGGCACACCCGGCGGCAGCATCCGCCGCCGGCCCGGCGACGCGGCGCGCGTGTCGTGGTCGGACTCCCCCGGCTCCTTGGCGCCCGGCCACGGCTTGGCGACCCGCGAGGCGAGCACGAACTCCTTGCGCAGCGGGTGCCCTTCGAAGCCGTCGGGCAGCAGCAGCGGGACCAGGTTGGGGTGGCCGTCGAAGACGACGCCGAACATCTCGAACGTCTCCCGCTCGTGCCAGTTGGCCCCGGGCCACAGACCGGTCAGAGTCGGCAGCCGGCCGCCGTCGCGCGGGACGTGCGTGCGCAGTCGCAGGTGGTGCCGGTGCCGGTGTGACCACACGTGGAGGACGACCGCAAGGCCCGCGTCGCTGTCCGGGCCGGCCCCACCGTCGTACGCCGACAGCCAGTCGAAGAACCCACCGGCCACGGCCTCGTCGTCGCGCACGAGGGTCGCCGCCTCGAGCCAGCGTTCGGGTGGTACGTCGATCGTCACCTGTCCGAAGGTGACCTCGCTGATCGCGCCGTCGATGCGGCCGCAGACGAACCCGCCGAGCTCCTCAGGAGACATCGCGCGCTCCCGGCGGCGGCACGAGTGGTGCCTGCACGGACTCGGCGGTGATCGAGCGGATGTGGCGCGCGGGCGCGCGGTAGCGGTCGGCGAGCGACTCCTGACCGATCTTCTCCTGCAGGCGCAGGATGCCGTGCAGCAGCGCCTCGGGGCGCGGCGGGCAACCGGGGACATAGACGTCGACCGGGATGATCTGGTCGACGCCTTTGGTCACGCAGTAGGAGTCCCAGTAGGGGCCGCCGCAGTTGCTGCACGAGCCGAAGGAGATGACGTACTTGGGCTCGGGCATCTGCTCGTAGAGCCGCTTGACCGCCGGCGCCATCTTGTCGGTGACCGTGCCGGACACGACCATGAGGTCGGCCTGCCGCGGTCCCGGTGCGAACGGGATCACGCCCAGCCGGATGAAGTCGTGGCGGGCCATCGAGGTGGCGATGAACTCGATCGCGCAGCAGGCCAGCCCGAAGTTGAACACCCACAGGCTGTAGCGCCGCCCCCAGTTGAGGACGAACCGCATCGGTGCCGGCGCGACCTGCGAGCCGACGCCCAGGCCCTGGCGGCCGGCGCCCGCACCGAGCTGCAGGTCGATCGGACCGCGGCGGGCCGGGGTCACACCCACGTCAGCACGCCCTTCTTCCAGGCGTAGAGCAGCCCGATCGCGAGGAACCCGAGGAAGACGAACATCTCGGCCAACGACAGACCACCGAAGCCGGGGAGCGCGAACACCGTCGCCCAGGGAAAGAGGAAGACCGCGTCGACGGCGAACACCACGTAGAGGAAGGCGTAGACGTAGTAGCGCACCTGTGACTGCGACCAGTCGGAACCGACCGGGTCGACACCCGACTCGTAGGTGAGCAGCTTCTCCGGGGTCGGCCGCCAGGGCCGCAGCAGCCGGTTGGCGCCCAGCCCGACGGCGACGAAGCCCACGCCCACCAGCCCGAGGAGCCCCACCAGGGCGTAGCCGCCGAAGTAGCCGTGCATGCTGCGCCCCCCTTCGGGACCGCTCGTCGGGAATCCTCGCTCAGCCGGTCGGTTGAGCCTATTGAACGTAGAATCGGTGCGGAGGAGGCGGCTGCGGTGACGAAGGAAGTCCGGCAGCGCGAGCGGGTGATCATCCGGTTCGCGGGTGACTCCGGCGACGGGATGCAGCTGACCGGAGACCGGTTCACCAGCGAGACCGCCGAGTTCGGCAACGACATCTCGACCTTGCCCGACTTCCCCGCCGAGATCCGGGCGCCCGCGGGCACGCTGCCCGGTGTCTCTGCCTTCCAGCTGCACTTCGCCGACCACGATGTGATGACCCCCGGCGATGCGCCGGACGTGCTGGTGGCGATGAACCCGGCGGCGTTGAAAGCCAACCTCAAGGCGTTGCCCGCGGGCGCGGACATCATCGTCAACACCGACGAGTTCACCTCCCGCAACCTCAGCAAGGTCGGCTACGCGACCAACCCGCTCGAGGACGACTCGCTGTCCGCCTTCCAGGTGCACGCGATCCCGTTGACGTCGCTGACCGTGAAGGCACTGGAGGGTTTCGCCATCACCCGCAAGGACGCCGAGCGGGCGAAGAACATGTTCGCGCTCGGGCTGCTGTCCTGGCTCTACAACCGCCCGACGGAGACGACGCTGGCCTTCCTCGAGCGCAAGTTCGCGAAGTCGCCGGAGCTGGCGAAGGCCAACGTCACCGCGTTCAACACCGGCTGGAACTTCGGCGAGACGACCGAGGCGTTCACGGTGCGCTACGAGGTCAAGCCGGCGGAGATGCCCGCCGGGCTCTACCGCAACATCACCGGCAACACCGCGCTGGCCTACGGGCTGATTGCCGCGTCCGTGCGCAGCGGGTTGCCGCTGTTCCTCGGTTCCTATCCGATCACCCCGGCCTCGGACATCCTGCACGAGCTGGCCAAGCACAAGCGGTTCGGCGTACGCACGTTCCAGGCCGAGGACGAGATCGCGGGGGTGGGTGCGGCTCTCGGCGCCGCCTTCGGCGGCGCGCTCGGCGTCACCACGACCAGCGGCCCCGGCGTCGACCTCAAGTCGGAGACCATCGGGCTCGCGGTGGCCCTCGAGCTGCCGTTGGTCATCTGTGACATCCAGCGCGCCGGGCCGTCCACGGGCATGCCGACCAAGGCGGAGCAGTCCGACCTGCTGCTGGCGATGTTCGGCCGGCACGGTGAAGCACCGGTGCCGGTCGTGGCGCCCCGGTCACCGTCGGACTGCTTCGACGCGGCGATCGAGGCAGCGCGCATCGCAACGACGTACCGCACGCCGGTCTTCCTGCTCTCCGACGCCTACCTGGCCAACGGCGCCGAGCCCTGGCTGGTCCCCGACGTCACCTCGCTGCCGCGCATCGACGTCGCCTTCGCCACCGAGCCCAACCACGCGAAGGCCGACGGGGCGCCGGAGTTCTGGCCCTACCTGCGCGACCCGGCCACCCTCGCCCGGCCGTGGGCGGTGCCGGGGACGCCGGGGCTGGAGCACCGGATCGGGGGCATCGAGAAGGCCGACGGCTCGGGCAACATCTCCTACGACCCGTCCAACCACGACACGATGGTGCGGTTGCGCCAAGCCAAGGTCGACGGCATCGCCCGCGACATCCCGCCGTTGGAGGTCGACGACCCGACCGGCGACGCCGACGTGCTGGTGCTGGGGTGGGGTTCGACCTACGGCCCGATCGGCGCGGCGACCCGCGCGGTCCGCGAGGCCGGGGGCAAGGTCGCACACGCGCACCTGCGCCACCTCAACCCGTTCCCCGCCAACACCGGCGAGGTCGTACGCCGCTATCGGCGGGTGCTGATCCCGGAGATGAACCTCGGCCAGCTCGCGCTGCTCATCCGCGCCCGCTTCCTCGTCGACGCGATCTCGTTCACCGGGGTGCGGGGGATGCCGTTCAAGTCCGGCGAGCTGGCGGACGCGATCGAGGACGTGATCCAGTCATGACCGTTCCAGGGCAGCGCACCGGCCTCGAGCTCGTCCCGACCGCGGCCGAGAAGGGCACCAAGAAGGAGTTCACCTCCGACCAGGAGGTGCGCTGGTGCCCGGGCTGCGGTGACTACGCGATCCTCGCCGCGATCCAGTCGTTCCTGCCCGAGCTCGGGGTCAAGCGGGAGAACATCGTCTGCATCTCCGGCATCGGCTGCGCCGCGCGGTTCCCCTACTACCTCAACACCTACGGCATGCACTCGATCCACGGCCGGGCGCCGGCGATCGCGACCGGCCTGGCCACGTCGAGGCCGGACCTGTCGGTGTGGGTGATCGGCGGCGACGGCGACTTCATGTCGATCGGCGGCAACCACCTGATCCACGCGCTACGCCGCAACGTCAACCTCAAGCTGCTGCTGTTCAACAACCGCATCTACGGGCTGACCAAGGGCCAGTACTCCCCCACCTCCGAGGTCGGCAAGATCACCAAGTCGACGCCGGTCGGGTCGGTGGACACCCCGTTCAACCCGGTCTCGCTCGCGCTCGGCGCCGAGGCCACCTTCGTCGCCCGCACGATCGACTCCGACCGCAAGCACCTCACCTCGGTGCTGCGGGCGGCCGCCGACCACCGCGGAGCCGCCTTCGTCGAGATCCTGCAGAACTGCGACATCTTCAACGACGGCGCCTTCGACGTGCTGAAGAAGCCCGAGACGCGCGACTCCGCGGTCGTCCGGCTCGAGCACGGCCGGCCGATCCGCTTCGGTCCGCCCGGCGCCGACGGCGGCGGACAGAAGGGCGTGCGGCTGACCGGGCACGGCGGCCTGGAGGTCGTCGACGTCGAGACGGTCGGTGAGCAGTCGCTGCTCGTGCACGACGAGACTCACGACGAGCCGACGCTGGCGTTCATGCTGTCCCGCCTCGGCAACGTCGACGACGGCGTCACACCGATCGGCATCTTCCGCTCGGTCACCGGGCCCACCTACGACGACCAGGTCAACGCTCAGCTCGCCGCTGCCGAGCAGGCCGGGCCGGCCGATCTCGCCGCTCTGCTCGCCAGCGGCGACACCTGGACCATCGGCTCCTGACCGGACGGCGACCGCGGATGCGCCGATGACTGACGTCTATCTCGAGGTCGGAGCCCGGTGGACGTTCGCCTGCGCCATCGACTGGCCCGGCTGGTGCCGGCGCGGGAAGGGTGAAGAGGCGGCGATCGAGGAGCTGGTGGCCTACGCCACCCGATACACGGAGGCGATCGGCCAGCCGGTCGACGCCCGCGACCTGCGGGTGATCGGCCGGGTGCCCGGGGACAAGACGACGGACTTCGGCGCGCCCCACATCATCGGGCCGACCGACGACGGGCCGCTTGCCCCGGACGAGGCGCATCGCATCACCGGCCTCGTCGTCGCCTGCTGGGACGCCTTCGACCGCGGTGTCGCGACGGCGCCGGCCACCCTGCGCAAGGGCCCGCGAGGCGGCGGCCGGGACCGGGACCAGATCGCCGACCACGTCCGGGAGGCCGAGCGCGCCTACGCCTCGAAGGCCGGCGTCCGGATCCCGCCGCGGACGCCGTGGCCGGACCAGCGCCGGATGCTGGCGGAGGTGTTGCGCGCCGGTGCTCCGGACGGCTCGTGGCCGATGCGTTACGCCGCCCGGCGCATCGCCTGGCACGTCCTCGACCACCTTTGGGAGATCGAGGACAAGAGCACCTGAGGACCGCTGCGCCGGCCTAAGGTCGCGGTCGGTCACCGGCGAGCTCGCGGGCGCGCTGCAGGTCGTCGAGGGTGCCGCAGTCGATGTACATCGCCGGCGTGGGCACGAGGTCGATTTCCCGCTTGCTCCACACGACTTCGTAGAGACCGCTCGGCACCGGTCGCAGGGTCTGCGCGATCGACCCGGGCAACAGCGAGATCCCGGCGAAGCGCCACCGGCCGGCGAAGTCGGCGCGCTCGGGATCGGCGACGGTGAGGAGTCGGGGCCGCCGGCGGTCCCAGCCGGTGACGAACCCGACCACGTCCACCGGCCGGTCGAACCAGACGTCACCGTTGGCGACCAGGACATCGCGCCCGTCCAGCCAGTCACGCAAGTTGCCCAGCGCACCCGCCGTACCCAATGCCTCCGGCTGCTCCACCGACACGTGCGCCCGCCCCCGCACGGCCGACACGACCTGCTCCGCGAGCCAGTGCGCGTTGACGGCAACCGTCGCCGGCGCGACCGGCACTGCGGCGGCGACCCGCGCGAGTGCGGCGTCCAGCAGCGTCTGACCGCCCACCTCGAGCAGCGGTTTCGGCGTCGTGTCGGTGAGCGGCCGCAGCCGGTGGCCACGCCCGGCCGCGAGCACGACGGCCGCAAGCGTCACAGCAAGTGGACGGCGCGCAGGATGTCGGCGGTCGGCTCGCTGATCTCCGGCAGCTCGGCGAGGTCGAACCAGCCCACACCGGTGACCTCGACGTCGTCTTCGCTGCGCAGCCGCGCATCGGCCGGCGCGTCGAGCGAGAAGACCACGTCCACCCTTCGCGCGGAGGGACTGACCACGGCATGCGGCAACGGCAGCGACGCGCCGTCCAGCGTCAGGCCGAGCTCCTCGCGCAACTCGCGAACCAGCGCCGCCGCCGCGTCCTCACCCCGATCGAGCAGGCCGCCCGGCAGCGCCCAGCCGAGGCTGTGCCGTTGCTCGACCAGCGCGAGCCGACCATCGTCACGGCGCAGGACCGCGACCGCGCCGACGGTGAACGACGGCGTGGCGGTGTGCACGACCGCCCGTCGCAGCGGCCCAGGCAGCTGCCGGAAGACGGTCATCGCCGACTTGCGCATCAGCACAGCGTAGGAGGGTCCGCGCGAGGCTGGACCCGTCGCGCGTGGCTCCAGATCAGCGACGATCCGGTTGATAGCGTCCGGGCGTGGCGCGACCGGTGCTGATCGGCAACTGCTCCGGCTTCTACGGCGACCGGTTCGCGGCGATGGGCGAGATGCTCGACGGCGGCGACCTCGACGTCTTGACCGGCGACTACCTCGCTGAGCTGACCATGCTCATCCTGTTCCGCACCCGGGCGAAGGACCCGGCCAAGGGCTACGCCACGACGTTCCTGCGCCAGCTCGAGGAATGCCTCGGCCTCGCTTGGGAGAAGGGCGTGCGCATCGTCGTGAACGCCGGCGGGCTCAACCCCGCGGGTTGTGCCGCGGCGGTGCGCGAGCTCGCAGCGCGGCTGGGACTGCGGGTCAACGTGGCCCATGTCGAAGGTGACGACCTGTTGCCGCGGGTGGCCGAGCTGCGCGGGCCGGACGGTCGGGGCCTGGCCAACCTCGACACCGGCGCGGCTCTGGTTGCCGATCCGTTGACCGCCAACGCCTACCTCGGCGGGTGGGGCATCGCCGCCGCGCTCGACGCCGGCGCGCAGGTCGTCGTGACCGGCCGGGTCACCGACGCGGCGCTCGTGATCGGGCCGTCGGCGTGGTGGCACGGCTGGGCGCGGGACGACTGGGACGCGCTCGCGGGCGCGCTGGTCGCCGGCCACGTCCTCGAGTGCGGTGCGCAGGCGACCGGCGGCAACTACTCGTTCTTCACTGACGTTCCCGGCAACGAGCACTTGGGCTTCCCGCTGGCGGAGGTCGCGGGTGACGGCAGCAGCGTCGTCACGAAGCATGCCGGCACCGGCGGCGCGGTGACCGTCGGCACGGTGACGGCGCAGCTGCTCTATGAGATCGGCGACCCGCTCTACCTCAACCCCGACGTGAGCGCGGACTTCACGACCATCCGACTGGAACAAGACGGACCGGACCGGGTGCGGGTGAGTGGCGTCCGTGGCGTTCCGCCGCCCCCCACGACGAAGGTCTGCCTCAACCTGCTGGGTGGGTTCCGCAACTCGATGACGTTCCTGCTGACCGGGCTCGACATCGAGGCGAAGGCCGAGCTGGTCAAGCGGCAGCTCGCGCCGGCACTCGCCGGGGTCGAGTCGGTCACCTGGACGCTGGCTCGCACCGACCGTGACGACCCGGAGACCAACGAGCAAGCGGTCGCCCAGCTGCGGGTCACCGTGAAGGACGCAGACGGGCGAAAGATCGGCCGGCCGTTCTCGTCCGCGGCGGTGGAGCTCGCGCTCGCGTCGTACCCCGGTTGCACGCTCACCTCGCCGCCGGGCGACGCCACGATGTACGGCGTCTACTGGCCGGCGCTCGTGAGCAACGACGTGGTCCACCAGGCCGTCGTGCTGGAGGACGGCACCAGGTTGGCGATCGGTGCGTCGGGAAAGACGGGGCAGGCCCACAGCCACCGCCATCACCCCGCCGGCACCGCGGCGAGCTCCTCCCCGCCCCGCGGCGCAACGTTGCGCGCGCCGCTGGGCACCGTCGCCGGTGCGCGCAGTGGCGACAAGGGCGGCAACGCGAACCTCGGCGTCTGGGTCGAGGCCGACGCAGCCTACGACTGGCTCTCCGCCGACCTGACGGTGGAGAAGTTCCAAGAGCTGCTGCCGGAGACGAAGGACTTCGTGGTCGAGCGGTTCGACCTGCCCAACCTGCGCGCGCTCAACTTCGTCGTGCACGGGCTGCTCGGCGAGGGGGTCGCGGCCGGCACCCGCCAGGACCCGCAGGCGAAGGGCCTCGGCGAGTGGTTGCGCGCCCGGCACGTGAACATTCCGTTGTCGTTGCTGGAAGAGGAGGGAGTGTGAGCGAGACCCGGACCGACGCGTGGACCACGCCGGAGCGGGTGGCGCTCCGCCATCTGGCCGCGGACTTCACCCGGCGCGAGATCGCGCCGCACCTGGCCGAGTGGGAGCGAGCCGGGGAGCTGCCTCGGTCGTTGCACCGCAAGGCGGCGGACGCCGGACTGCTCGGCGCCGCCTTCCCCGAGTCGGCCGGCGGGCAGGGCGGCAACGGCATCGATGCGGCGGTGGTCGCCGAGGCATTGCTGGTGAACGGCGCGTCCAGCGGCTTGCTCGCCTCGTTGTTCACCCACGGCATCGCGCTGCCGCACATCATCGGCTCGGGCAACGCCGACCTCATCGACCGGTACGCGAATCCGACGTTGGCCGGCGACAAGATCGGGTCACTCGCCGTCACCGAACCGGATGCGGGCAGTGACGTCTCCGGCGTACGCACCCGGGCGGTGCGCGCCGGCGACCACTACGTCGTCAACGGTGCGAAGACGTTCATCACTTCTTCCACCCGTGCCGACTTCGTCACGACCGTCGTCCGCACCGGTGACGATCCGCACCGGGGCCTGTCGATCCTCGTCATCGACACGGACAGCCCCGGCTTCTCGGTCGTCCGGCGCCTGGACAAGATGGGGTGGCTGTGCAGCGACACGGGCGAGCTGGCCTACGTCGACGTACGGGTTCCGATCGCGAACCTCGTCGGGGCCGAGGGCAGCGGCTTCGTGCAGGTGGCGCAGAACTTCGCCAGCGAGCGGCTCGGGCTCGCGACCCACGGCTACGGCATCGCGCAACGAGCGCTCGACCTGACCGTCGACTGGGTGCGGCAGCGGACCGCCTTCGGCAAGCCGCTCATCGCCAAGCAGGTGGTGCGGCACAAGCTCGTGGAGATGAAGCGCGCCGTCGAGGTGGCCAGGGTCTATGCGCACCACGTCATCGAGCGGCACGTCGCGGGCGAGCAGGTGTTCGCGGAGGCAGCGATCGCGAAGAACCAGGCGGTGGCGGCGTGCGAGTTCGTCGTCTACGAGGCGGTGCAGCTGCATGGTGGCGCCGGCTATCTGCGGGACAGCGAGGTGGAGCGGCACTATCGCGACGCGCGCATCCTCGCCATCGGCGGCGGTGCGACCGAGGTGATGAACGACCTCATCGCGAAGGCCCTCGGCTGGTAGCCGTGCGGGTCGACGCACGCGTGGCCCGGGGGCCGCTCGCACTGCTGGCAGCCGGGATCACGCTGTCCGCGCTGCTGTTGCTCACCAACCACGACGACCCGTCGTACTCCTGCCGCGGCTCCGCGATCGCCGACGTGGTCAACCCCGAGCCGGAGGGGTCGGCGGCGTTCCGGCGGAACTTCTTCGACAGTGGCCGGCAGTGCAACCGGGACGCGCGCGTACACGTCGCTGCCGCCGGCACGGTCCTCGTGATGTGCACCATCGGAAGCCACTTCTGGTGGCGGCGCCGCAGGAACCGCCGCAGCAACTAGGCGCCCGCGCCGGCATCCACAGGTCGAGAGTCGTCACCGGGCCACGACCAGCCGTCGACGGAACTACTGGAGTGGCTCCGCAAGCAGCTCCGGCCGGTCGAGCACGGACGCGCCGTCGAGGACGCCGAGGCGAGGGGCGGGGGTCATCCGGTCCGTCGTACGACGAAAGTGCACAGCGACTCGAGCGCCGACTTGGCCGGCCCATCCGGCAGTGGCGCGAGGGTCGCGCGGGCATCGTCCGCCCACGACTGCAACACGCGGCGCGCTTCGTCCATCACCGGGTGGTCGCGCAGCCGGGCGACGGTGTCGGCGAGCCTCCGGTCGTCGCTGAGGTCGCCCGCCAACGCGCGGATGAGGTCGCCGTCGTCGGAGCGGGCGGCCCGCCGGAGCAGCAGCACCGGCAGGGTCGGAACGCCTTCGCGGAGGTCGGTGCCCGGCGTCTTCCCGGAGTCGACGGTCTCGGCCGCCACGTCGATCAGGTCGTCGGAGAGCTGGAACGCCACCCCGATCCGCTCGCCGAACCGGGTCAGCACCTCGGTCGCCGACTCGTCCGCACCGGACAGCATCGCTCCGAACCGCCCGGAGGTGCCGATCAGCGACCCGGTCTTGTCGGCGACCACCCGCAGGTAGTGCTCCACCGGGTCGTCCTCGTCCTGGGGTCCAACCGTCTCGCGGATCTGTCCCTGCACGAGCCGCTCGAACGTCCGCGCCTGCAGCCGGACCGCCTCGGGCCCGAGGTCGGCGAGGATGTCCGACGCCCGGGCGAACAGGAAGTCGCCGGTGAGGATCGCGACGGTGTTGCCCCAGCGGGAGTTCGCCGACACTGCACCGCGCCGAAGCAGCGCCTCGTCCATCACGTCGTCGTGGTAGAGCGTCGCCAGGTGGGTCAGCTCGACGACGACCGCCGCCGGGACGACCCCGGGCGCGGCCGGGTCGCCGAACTGCGCGGCCAGCAACACGACCAACGGCCGGAACCGCTTGCCGCCCGCCGCGACCAGATGCTGCGAGGTCTCGGTGACGAACGGGTAGTCACTCTTGACGGCGCTGCGCAGCATGACCTCGACCGTGTCGAGGCCCGAGCGGATGGCCGCCTCGAGCTCCGGGTCGGCGAAGTCGATGCTCGGCGACGTCACGCCCGGCTCATCGCAGGAACGGGACCGCGTTGGACGCCAGGTCGAGCACGGGCTGCGGGAAGACGCCGAGTACGACGGTGACGGCCGCCGCGACAGCCAGTGCGGTCGCGCTGGCCAGACCCGGGGTCACGACCACCGGACCGTCGGCCGCCGGCTCGGCGAAGAACATCATCACGATGACCCGCACGTAGAAGAACGCCGCCACCGCGCTCGACACCGCGGCCACGACGACGAGCGGTGTCGCGCCACCGTTGATCCCGGCGGAGAAGACGGCGAACTTGCCGGTGAACCCGGACGTCAGCGGGATGCCGGCCAGTGCCAGCAAGAACAGCGTGAAGACCCCCGCGACGACCGGCGACCGTCGGCCCAGCCCGGCCCACCGGGACAGGTGTGTCGCCTCACCGTCCGGGTCACGGACGAACGCCAAGATGCCGAACGCGCCGACCGTGGTCAGCCCATAGGTGAGGAGGTAGAACAGCGAGCCCGAGATCCCGGACCGGTTGAGTGCGATCACACCGATGAGCAGGAAGCCCGCATGCGCGATGGACGAGTAGGCCAGCATCCGCTTGACGTCCGTCTGGGTCACCGCGAGCAGTGAGCCGACGACCATGGTGAGGATCGCGACCGCCCAGGCGATCGGGCGCCAGTCCCAGCCCAACCCGCCGAACGCGACGTAGAAGACCCGTAGCAACGCGCCGAATGCGGCGACCTTCGTCGCTGCTGCCATCAGCGCGGTGACCGGGGTCGGCGCGCCCTGGTAGACGTCGGGGATCCAGGAGTGGAACGGCGCCGCACCGACCTTGAACAGCAGCCCGACGCCGAGCAGGCCCAGGCCCAGGAACAGCAACGTGTCGCCGTGAGCGCCCACCACGGCAGCGTCATGGATGCCGCCCAGCGACACGGTGCCGGCGTACCCATAGAGCAGGGCGAGGCCGTAGAGGAAGAACGCCGAGGAGAACGCACCGAGCAGGAAGTACTTGACCGCCGCCTCCTGGCTCAGCAGCCGGCGGCGGCGGGCGAGCCCGCACATCAGGTAGAGCGGCAGCGACAGCACCTCGAGCGCGACGAAGAGCATCAGCAGGTCGTTGGCGGCCGGGAACAGCATCATCCCCGAGACCGCGAACATCAGCAGCGGGAAGACCTCGCTCTGCGACCGGCCGGCCGCGATGCCCGCGCGTTCGTCCGGCGAGCCGGGCACGGCCGCGGCCTGCGCCGCGAACGCGCCACCGCCGATCTCGGGTGAGCGGTCGGCGATGAGCAGCACACTGGCCACACCGATGACGGCGATCGTGCCTTGCAGGAACAGCGTGGGTCCGTCGACGGCGATCGCCCCGGCAGCGGTGATCTCCCGGGTGTGCGCGAGCACGCAGACGGCGATGAAGCCGCCGATCAGCCCGGCCAGGGACACCGCCAGCTGCGTGGGCCAGCGCAGCAACCGCGGCGCGAACGCCTCGACGAGTACGCCGGCAACTGCGGCGAGCGTGACGACGAGGATCGGCGCGATGGCCGAGTAGGAGATCGACGGCGCCGTGAACTCAGCGGCGAGCGGGCTCACTTCGCTCCTCCTGTGGTCGCCGCGGAGGCCGAGGACCCGCTGGCGAACCGCTCGTGGACCGGGATCGACGGTGCCGGGTCGTGCGGGCGCACCTGGCTGAAGCTGTCGTGGACGGCCGGGTTGATGACGTCGAGCAGCGGCTTGGGATAGAAGCCGAGGCCCACGATGACCACCATCACCGGAGCGATGACCCAGGCCTCCCGCCAGTTCAAGTCACGCATGTTCTCGATGCCTTCGCGCACGGGGCCATGGATCGCCCGCTGCACCAGCCACAGCGAGTAGACAGCCGCCAGCACGATGCCGAAAGTCGCGACGGCCGCGAACCACCGGTGAGTCGTGAACGTCCCGACCAGCACGAGGAACTCACTGACGAACGTCGACAGACCGGGCAGCGACAGCGCCGACAGCGCGGCCAGCAGGAACATCGCCCCCAGCCACGGAGCGACCGTTGCGACACCACCGAAGTCCTCGATGAGCCGGGAGCCCCGGCGGCTGGCGAGGAAGCCGACGAGCAGGAACAGCGCACCCGTGGAGAAGGCGTGGTTGACCATGTAGAGCGTCGCGCCGGACCCGCCCTGGCTGGTGAACGCGAACACGCCGAGAGCGATGAAGCCGAAGTGCGACACGGACGAGTAGGCGACCAGCCGCTTCATGTCCCGCTGGCCGATCGCGAGCAGCGCGCCGTAGATGATGCCGGCGACGCACAGACCCAGGACGTACGGCGCGAACGTCTTGGCCGCATCCGGGAACAGCGGGATGCAGAACCGGATGAAGCCGAACGTGCCGACCTTGTCGAGGACGCCGACGAGCATCACGGCCACCCCGGTGGGCGCTTCGGCCGCAGCGTCCGGCAGCCAGGTGTGGAACGGCCACAGCGGCGCCTTGATCGCGAAGGCGATGAAGAACCCGAGGAACAGCGCGACCTGCTCGTCGTAGGACAGGTGCACGTGGCTGACGAGAGTCCGGTAGTCGAAGGTCGGGTGCCCCAGCTGCTTCGAGGACACCACCACGAGCGCGATCAACGCGACGAGCATGAGCAGCCCGCCGGCCAGTGAGTAGAGCAGGAACTTCACCGCGGCGTAGGACCGGCGCGGGCCGCCGTAGGAGCCGATCAGGAAGTAGATCGGGATCAGCATCGCCTCGAAGAGCACATAGAACAGGAACACGTCGATCGAGCCGAAGACGCCGATGACGATCGTCTCCGTCGCCAGCAGCAGCGCGAAGAACGTGCGCACGCTGCGGCGACCGTCCTGGGCCTCATGCCACGAGCCGAGGACGATGATCGGTGACAGCGCGGTGGTCATGAGGATCAGGGCGAGCGCGATGCCGTCGACCCCGACCGCGTAGTGCGCACCGAACGCCTTGATCCAGTCGTAGCTCTGCACGAACTGGAAGCGGGCGCCGCCGCTGTGGTAGTCGGCGGCCATCCAGATCGAGCCGATGAACGTGGCGAGCGTCGCGCCGAGCGCGACCTGCTTGACCTGCTCGTCGCGACCGCGCGGCAGCAGCATCAGGCCGACGAGACCGGCCAGCGGGATCGCACCGAGCACCGTCACCCACGGAAAGCCACCGGAGGAAGTCATCGCCGTCACCCGACCCGCACGAGGACCAGGGCCGCGGTGACCGCGACGGCGCCGAACAGCATCGACAATGCATAGGAGCGGGCGAAGCCGGTCTGCGACCGGCGGGCTCGGGCGCTCGACCCACCGACGAGGGCGGCCAATCCGTTGACCGCCCCGTCGACACCTCGTCCGTCGAAGAAGACGAGGGCTCTCGTCAAGTAGGCGCCCGGCCGCATGAACACGTTCTCGTTGAGCGCGTCGCCGTAGAGCGACCGCCGCGCGGCCCACGTCAGCGGTGTCACGTTGAGCGGTTGCTCGACCGGCACCGGTTTGCGGCCGACCAGCCAGAACGCCGCGGCCGCACCGCCGATTGCGACGGCGAGGGTGAGCACACTGAGGATCAACGGCGCGATCGTGTGCGCGCCCACCTCCACGCTCTTGCCCACCGACGGTGTCAGGAAGTTCTGCAGCGAGCCGCCCAGCACGAGCAACCCACCGGAGACGAGTGAGCCGATCGCCAGCACCGTCATCGGAACGAGCATGACCTTGGGCGACTCGTGCGGATGCACGTCCTTGGCCCAGCGTCGCTGCCCGAAGAACGTCATGATCATCAGTCGGGTCATGTAGAACGCCGTCAGGCCGGCACCCGCGAGCGCGACCGCGCCGAGCACGTAGCCACCGACGTCACCCTTGTCGAGAGCAGCTTCGATGATCTTGTCCTTGGAGAAGAACCCGGCGAACGGGATCATGCCGATGATCGCGAGGTAGCCGAACCCGAACGTCCAGAACGTCCACGGCATGACCGTCCGCAGGCCGCCGTAGCGGCGCATGTTCACCTCGTCGTTCATGCCGTGCATCACCGAGCCGGCACCGAGGAACATGTTGGCCTTGAAGAAGCCGTGCGTGAGCAAGTGCAGGATGCCGATCGCGTAAGCGCCGGGGCCGATGCCGACGGCGAGCATCATGTAGCCGATCTGGCTCATCGTGGAGGCGGCGAGCACCTTCTTGATGTCGTCGTAGGCGCAGCCGATGATCGCGCCCACCACCAACGTCACCGCCCCGACCACCTCGACGGCGATCCGCGCGGACGGCGCAACGTCGTAGATCGCGGCCGACCGGGCGATCAGGTAGACGCCCGCGGTCACCATCGTGGCCGCGTGGATCAGCGCCGAGACCGGCGTCGGGCCTTCCATCGCGTCGAGCAACCATGACTGCAGCGGCACCTGCGCGCTCTTGGCGCAGGCACCGAACAGCAGCAGCAACCCGAGCGCGGTCATGGTGCCGGCATGCACGGCCGGATTGCGCGCGGCGGCGAAGACACCGGAGTAGGACACCGAACCGAACGTCGCGAACATCAGCATGATCGCCAGCGACAGGCTGGCGTCGCCCACGCGGTTGACGATGAAGGCCTTCTTCGCCGCGGTCGCCGCGGTCGGCTTGTAGTGCCAGAACCCGATCAGCAGGTACGACGCGAGACCGACGCCCTCCCAGCCGACGTAGAGCAGCAGGTAGTTGTCGGCCAGGACCAGCAGGAGCATCGACGCGACGAACAGGTTGAGCTGGCCGAAGAAGCGGCGCCGGTCCGGGTCGTGCTCCATGTAGCCGACCGAGTAGATGTGGATCAGCGAGCCGACGCCGGTGATCAGGAGCACGAACGTCACCGACAGCGGGTCGAGCAGCATGCTGGCGTTCACGTGGAAGCCGGCCACCGGGACCCACGAGAACAGCTGCTGGTCGAGCTGGCGGCTCTGGCCACCGTCGCGACCGATCAACGCGAAGAACTCGATCAACCCGATGATGAACGACGCGATCGGCGCCGCGCAGCCGAGCAGGTGGCCCCAGGGGTTGGTGCGCTTGCCCCCGAGCAGCAGCACGGCGGCGCTGATGAGCGGGATCGCCACCAGCAGCCAGGTGAGATGGAACACGCCGGTGACCCCGTCGTAGGACACCGACGAGGCCAGGGACGGGAGGGGGCTCATGCAGAACCTCAGTACTTCAGCAGGTTGGCGTCGTCGACCGAGGCCGAACGGCGGGCACGGAAGATCGACATGATGATGGCAAGGCCGATCACGACCTCGGCAGCCGCCACCACCATGACGAAGAACGCGATGATCTGCCCGTCGAGGTTGCCGTTGATCCGGGCGAAGGTGACCAGCGAGAGGTTCACGGCGTTGAGCATCAGCTCGATGCACATGAACACGACGATCGCGTTGCGGCGTACCAGCACGCCGACAGCGCCGATCGTGAACAGCACCGCGGACAGGTAGAGGTAGTAGTTGACGCTCACTCGAGCTCCAGCTCTCGCTCGGTGCGGCCGACGCGGGGTCGCGCTCCCGAGATCTGCAGGTGCTCCGGCACGCTGCCGGCGGCGAGGCTGCCGTCGGGCAGCAAGGCCGGCGTGTCGACAGCATCGTGGTCGGCGTAGACGCCGGGACCCGGCAGCGGGGCCATCGCCGCACCGCCACGAGCAGCGCGGTCGAGCATCCGCTCCTTCTGCGACTGACGCGGCTGCGTCCGCTCCCGGTGAGCCAGCACCATGGCCCCGAGCCCCGCGGTGATGAGCAGTGCGCTGGTCGCCTCGAACGGGAACACGTATCGGCTGAAGAGCAGCTCGGCGATCGCGACGACGTTGCCCTTGTCGGCCTGCGCGCCGGCCAGCCCGCGCGGATGGAAGCTGCCGAGGGTGCCGGCCAGGGCCACGACGAGAAGCAACGCGAACCCCAGCCCCACGAAGAACGCCGCCAGCCGCTGACCGCGCAGCGTCTCCAGCAGCGACTCGGTGGAGTCGACGCCGACGAGCATCAGCACGAACAGGAACAGCATCAAGACCGCGCCGGTGTAGACGACCACCTGCACCACGGCCAGGAACGGGGCGGCCTCGGCCGTGTAGAACGCCGCGAGCGACAGCATCACGACCGCGAGCAGCACCGCTGCGTGCACGGCGCTGCGCACCAGCACCATGCCGAGAGCCGCGACGACGGCGATCGGGGCGAGGATCCAGAAGACTGCCGCCTCCTGCGCGGTGGACTCTCCGGTGGCGAGCAGGAGCGAGTGCACAGCCGTCATGCCGTCTCCTCGGTCGCGCCGAGACGGCCTTCCTGGCCGGGGTCGCCGGGCACCGGGCTGACCCGACCGCCCAGGTAGTAGTCCTTCTCGTCGTTGCCGAGCCGCATCGGGTGCGGCGGCGCCTCCATGCCCGGCAGCATCGGGGCGAGCAGCTGGTCCTTGGTGAAGATGAGATCCTGCCGGCTGTCGTCGGCGAGCTCGTACTCGTTGCTCATCGTCAGCGCCCGGGTCGGGCAGGCCTCGATGCACAGGCCGCAGAAGATGCAGCGCAGGTAGTTGATCTGGTAGACGCGGCCATAGCGCTCCCCCGGCGAGTAGCGCTCCTCGTCGGTGTTGTCGGCCCCCTCGACGTAGATCGCGTCGGCCGGGCAGGCCCACGCGCACAGCTCGCACCCGACGCACTTCTCCAACCCGTCCGGGTGCCGGTTGAGCACGTGCCGTCCGTGGTAGCGCGGCGCCGTCGGCTTCTTCTCCTCCGGATACTGCTCGGTCACCGGCTTCTTCAGCATGGTGGAGAACGTCACGCCGAAGCCGGCGATCGGCGCGAACAGATCGCCCAACGCGCTCTTCGGCTTGTGCTCGTCCGGCTGGTCAGTCACCGGTCACCTCCAGCGTCGTCGGCCCCTGCGGTGCGAGCACCGGCAGCGGGTAGTCGCCGGGACCCGGTTCCAGCACCGCGTCGCGCTCGGCCTCGATGGACTTGTTCTCGGTGAAGAACGACGCCAGCACCACGATGATCGCCAGCGGGATGCCGACGTAGGCGAGCGTCTCGAACCGGGTGCGACCCTCGTTGGTCAGTTCCCGGAACGCAGCCACGATCATGATCCAGACGAGACTGGCCGGGATCAGCACCTTCCAGCCCAGCGCCATGAACTGGTCATAACGCAGCCGTGGCAGCGTCGCCCGCAGCCAGATGAACCCGAACAGCAGCAGGAACACCTTGCCGAGGAACCACAGGATCGGCCACCAGCCGTGGTTCAGGGTGTTGTCGCCGACCAGCGACAGTGGCCACGGCGCCCGCCAGCCGCCGAGAAACAGCGTCGTCGCGAGCGCCGACACGGTCGTCATGTTGATGTACTCCGCCAGGAAGAACATGGCGAACTTGATCGACGCGTACTCGGTGTGGAACCCGGCGACGAGTTCGCTCTCGGCCTCGGGGAGGTCGAACGGTGCGCGGTTGGTCTCGCCGACCATCGCCACGACGTACATGAGGAACGACGGGATCAACGGCAGGACGTACCAGAGCTTCGCCTGCGCCGCCACGATCTCGCTCGTCGACAGCGACCCGGAGTAGAGGAATACCGCAGCAAGGGCGAGGCCCATGGCGACCTCGTAGGAGATGACCTGCGCCGCCGAGCGGAGCGCGCCGAGCAGCGGGTAGGGCGAGGAGGACGACCAGCCGGCGAGAACGATGCCGTAGACGCCCACCGCCGCCATCGCGAGGATGAACAACACCGCGACCGGCAGGTCGGTGATCTGCAACGGCGTCTTGTGCCCGCCGATCGACACGACCGGGCCGACCGGGATCACCGCGAACGACAGGAACGCCGGGATCGTCGAGACGAGCGGCGCGAGGATGTAGAGCGGCTTGTCGACGAGCGCCGGGATCAGGTCTTCCTTGAGCATCAGCTTGACGCCGTCGGCGAGACCCTGCACCGAGCCGAACGGGCCGACCCGGTTGGGCCCGGGCCGCTGTTGCATCCGGCCGATGATCCGGCGTTCGGCCCAGATCATCATCACCGTCGTCAGCATCAGGAACACGAAGACGACCAGGACCTTGATGATGATGATCCACCAGGGGTCGCGGTTGAACAGGCCGAGATGCGCACCCCCGCTCGTGCTCGCCGCCAGCAGATGGGTCATCGCTGCGCCCCCGCGGTGATGCGGACGACAGCCCCCGAGCCGACTCCGAGCGACTCCGGCACGTGCGAGCCGGCGGACTTCGTCGGCAGCCAGACGACCCGGTCCGGCAGATCGTCGAGCTCCAACGGCAACGTGATCGAGCCGCGATCGGTGCTCACCGTCACCGGCGCACCCGCGCTCGCGCCGATCTCCTTCGCCGTCGTCTCGTTGAGCCGGACCACGGCCGGCTTGCGGGTGCCGGCGAGATAGGGCTCGGCCTCCTGCAGCCGTCCGTCGTCGAGCAACAGATGCCAGGTCGCCAGCACCGCCGCACCACTCTGCGGCTGCGCGGACGCGGCGGCCGGCGTCGGCTGCGCCAGCTCCGGCCGCGCACCGGTCCACGCGCCGAGGCGCTGGATCTCCGCCTGTACGGCGCGGGGGCTGACCGTCCCGAGCGTGATGCCCATCTCCTCGGCCAGCCAGTCGAGGACCCGGCAGTCCGGCAGCGCTCCGGTCTCCTCGAGCGTCGCGTCGAACGGCCGCACCCGCCCCTCCCAGTCGAGGTAGGAGCCGGACTTCTCCACCGCCGGCGCCACCGGCAGCACGACATCGGCGCGATCGGTGACGAGGGAGTCGCGCAGCTCCAGGCTGACCACGAACGGCGCGTTGGCCAGCGCGTCCAGTGCGAGCTGTGGGTCCGGGAAGTCGGTGGGGTCGAGGGCCCCGACGACGAGCGCCAGCTCACCGGCGGCCGCCGCGCGCAGGATCGCGTCGGCGTCGCGACCGGCGGTTGCCGTGGCCTCGGCACCCCAGACCGCCGCGACCTCGGCTCGCGCCGCGGGGTCGGAGGCGACGCGTCCGCCCGGCAGCAAGCCGGGCAGGCAACCGGCCTCGACCGCGCCCCGGTCGCCGGCCCGTCGGGGCACCCACGCGAGCTTGGCTCCGGTTGCGTCGGCCAGGTGCGCGGCGGCCGCAAGCGCACCTGGCACGCTCGCCAAGCGCTCACCGACGAGCAGGACCGCACCCGAGCGGCGCAGCTGCTCACTCGCGAGCCCGGCAACGTCGTCCAGACCGTCGCCGGTCGCGAGCGCGGTGAGCAGCGCCGTCTCCGCGCCGGGCGCAGCGGCCAGCAGCCGGCCACCGACCTTGCGCAGACCCTCGGTGGCGAACGGGGCGATGCCGAACACCTGGAGCGAACCAGCCTGCACGGCCTTGCGCAGCCGCAGGAAGACGATCGGCGACTCCTCCTCCGGCTCGAGCCCGACCAGCAGAACCGACGGTGCGGTCTCGAGGTCGGCGTACGTGGTCTCGAGGTAGCGACCGGCGACGCGCGCCGCGAGGAAGTCACGCTCTTCGGCGGAGTGCGCTCGCACCCGGAAGTCGATGTCGTCGGTGTGCAGCGCGACCCGCGCGAACTTCGAATAGGCGTAGGCGTCCTCGACTGTCAGCCGACCGCCGGTCAGCACCCCGACTCGCCCGTCGTACGACGACAGCCCGGCGGCGGCGCGGCGCAGCGCCTCGGTCCACGAGGCCTCGACGAGGTAGCCCTCCTCGTCACGCACCAACGGCTCGCGCAGCCGGTCCTTGGCAGTGGCGTACTGGAACGCCCACCGGCCCTTGTCGCAGTTCCACTCCTCGTTCACCGCGTCGTCGGCGCCGGCGAGGCGGCGCAGCACCTTGCCGCGACGCCAGTCGGTGCGCTGCTGGCAGCCGGACGCGCAGTGCTCGCAGACCGAGGGTGTCGAGACGAGGTCGAACGGCCGCGCGCGGAAGCGATATTGCGCACCGGTCAGCGCGCCCACCGGGCAGATCTGCACGGTGTTGCCGGAGAAGTAGGAGTGAAACGGCTCGTCGGTGTAGATCGCCACCTGCTCCAACGCGCCGCGCTCGAACAGCTCGATGAACGGGTCACCGGCGATCTGCTGGGAGAACCGGGTGCACCGCGCGCACAGCACGCACCGCTCGCGGTCGAGCAGCACCTGCGAGGAGATGGCGATCGGCTTTTCGTAGGTGCGCTTGACGTCGCGGAACCGGCTCTCGCCGTAACCGTTGGACATCGTCTGGTTCTGCAGCGGGCACTCGCCGCCCTTGTCGCACATCGGGCAGTCGAGCGGGTGGTTGAGCAGCAGGAACTCGAGGTTGCCCGCCTGCGCCTTCTCGGCCACCGGCGAGGTGAGCTGAGTCTTGACGACCATGCCGTCCGTGACGGTCACCGTGCAGGAGGCGACCGGCTTGCGCTGGCCCTCGACCTCGACGATGCACTGCCGGCAGGCGCCGAGCGGCTGGAGCAGCGGGTGGTCGCAGAACCGTGGGACCTGGATGCCGAGCAGCTCGGCCGCCCGGATGATCAAAGTGTTCTTCGGGACCGTGATCTCGATCCCGTCGATCGTGCACGTCACCGTCTCCGGTGCTGGGCTGGTCATCAGGCGGTCGCTCCCGTGCTCGCGAACAGCGTGGCGGCCGACGGGTCGAACGGGCAGCCGCCCTGCTCCCAGTGCGCGACGTATTCGTCCTTGAAGTACTGCACCGAGGAGGTGATCGGGCTGGTCGCGCCGTCCCCCAGGGCGCAGAACGCACGGCCGAGGATGTTGTCGCAGGCGTCGAGCAACGTGTCGATGTCCTGCGCGTCGCCGGTGCCGGCTTCGAGCCGCTGCAGGATCTGCACCATCCAGTAGGTGCCTTCGCGACACGGCGTGCACTTGCCACACGACTCGTGCGCGTAGAACTCCGTCCACCGCAGCACCGCGCGCACCACGCAGGTGGTCTCGTCGAAGATCTGCAGCGCCTTCGTGCCCAGCATCGATCCCGCCGCGCCGACGCTTTCGTAGTCGAGCGGCACGTCGAGGTGCTCGGCCGTCAGGATCGGCGTCGACGAGCCGCCGGGAGTCCAGAACTTCAGCTCGTGTCCCTCGCGCACGCCGCCGGCGAGGTCGAGCAGCTCGCGCAGCGTGACGCCGAGCGGCGCTTCGTACTGCCCGGGCCGCGTGACATGGCCGGACAACGAGTAGAGCGTGAAACCGGGCGACTTCTCGGTGCCGAGCGAGCGGAACCAGTCGACACCCTTGTCGACGATGGCAGGAACGCTGGCGATCGACTCGACGTTGTTGATGACGGTCGGGCTCGCGTAGAGCCCGGCGACCGCCGGGAACGGCGGGCGCAGCCGGGGTTGGCCGCGATAGCCCTCGAGCGAGTCCAGCAGTGCCGTCTCCTCGCCGCAGATGTAGGCGCCGGCGCCGGCGTGCACGACGACGTCGAGTGCGTAGCCGGTGCCGAGGACGTCCGCGCCGAGGATGCCGGCGGAATAGGCCTCCTGGACGGCGGCTTGCAGGCGGCGTACGACGTGCAGCACCTCACCCCGCACGTAGATGAACGCGTGGTTGGCGCGGATCGCGAACGAGGCGATGACGATGCCTTCGAGCAGCACGTGCGGGTTCGCCAGCATCAGCGGGATGTCCTTGCACGTGCCCGGCTCGGACTCGTCCGCGTTGACGACCAGGTAGTGCGGCTTGCCGTCACCCTGGGGGATGAACCCCCACTTGTTGCCGGTCGGGAAGCCGGCGCCGCCGCGGCCGCGGAGGCCGGAGTCCTTCACGAGCTGGATGACGGCGTCCGGCTCCATCGCCAGGGCCTTGCGTGCGGCGGCGTAGTCGCCGTAACCGTCCAACGTCCAGGGCCGGTTGCCGGCCCAGTTGGCGGACAGCACGGGGGTGAGCTGCATCAGCTGCTCCCCTCCGCCCCGGCGGCGCCGTCCTGGTTGCTCGCCAACCGCAGGCCCTCGAGCGTCGCCGGGCCGGCCGCGACGCCTTCAGCGGCCCGGCCGTCGTAGAACCCGGCGAGCACCCGCTCGGCCTCCCGCCAGGTGCAGACGGTGTCCGCACCGCGAGTCGGTCGGACCGGCGTGCCGGCACGCAGGTCGTCGACGAGCTGCTTCGCCGACTCGGGCGTCTGGTTGTCGAAGAACTCCCAGTTGACCATCACGACGGGGGCGTAGTCGCAGGCGGCGTTGCACTCGATGTGCTCGAGCGAGACCTTCCCGTCGTCGGTGACGGCGTCCTGCCCGCTCACGCCGAGGTGCTCCTCGAGCGCCGAGTAGATGGCGTCGCCGCCCATCACCGCACACAGCGTGTTGGTGCACACGCCGACGTGGTAGTCGCCGACCGGGCGGCGCTTGTACATCGTGTAGAAGGTCGCGACCGCGCCGACCTCGGCCTTGGTCAGCTCGAGCAGGTCGGCGCACAACGCGATGCCGTCCGGGCTGACGTAGCCCTCCTCGCTCTGCACGAGGTGCAGCATCGGGAGCAGCGCCGAGCGGGGCTGGGGGTAGCGGGCGATGATCTCGCGCGCCTGTTCACGGATGGCGTCGCCGAGCGGCATCAGCGGTCCACCCCGCCCATCACCGGGTCGACGCTGGCGACGCTCGCGACGACATCGGAGATCATGCCGCCTTCCGTCAACGCCGGCACGGACTGGAGGTTGACGAACGATGGGTCGCGCAGGTGCACGCGGTAGGGGCGTGTCCCGCCGTCGCTGACGACGTGGGCGCCGAGCTCCCCGCGGGGTGACTCGACCGGCACGTAGGCCTGGCCCGGCGGCACCCGGAAGCCTTCGGTGACGAGCTTGAAGTGGTGGATCAGTGCCTCCATCGACTGGCCCATGATGTGGCGGATGTGGTCGAGCGAGTTGCCGAGCCCGTCCCCGCCGAGTGCCAGCTGCGCCGGCCACGCGATCTTCTTGTCGGCGACCATGATCGGGCCGGGGCGCAGGCGGTCGACGGCCTGCTCGATGATGCGCAGCGACTGGCGGATCTCGTTGACGCGGACGAGGTAACGCGCGTAGTTGTCCCCGGCGGTCTCGGTGACGACGTCGAAGTCGTAGCTGTCATAGCCGCTGTAGGGCATCTCCTTGCGCAGGTCCCAGCCCAGCCCGGACGCCCGCAGCAGCGGACCGGTGACACCGAGCTGGAGGCAGGCGCGCGTGTCGAGGAAGCCGACGTCCTTCAGCCGCTTGAGCCAGATCGGGTTGGCCGACAACAAGGCTTCGTACTCGTCGGCCTTGCCGTACATGTACGGGATGAACTCGCGGATCCGGTCCACCGCTCCCGGCGGCAGGTCCTGCGCGACGCCGCCCGGGCGGATGTAGTTGTGGTTCATCCGCAGCCCGGTGATCATCTCGAGGATCTCGAGGATGCGCTCACGCTCGCGGAAGCCGAACAGCATCATCGTGATCGCACCGACCTCCATGCCGCCGGTGGCGAGCCAGACGAGGTGGGAGGAGATGCGCTGCAGCTCGCACACGAGCACCCGGATGACCTTCACCCGCTCCGGGATCTGGTCTTCGATGTCGAGCAGCCGCTCGACCCCCAGGCAATAGGTGAGCTCGTTGAACAACGGGGACAGGTAGTCGCACCGAGTGATGAAGGTGACCGCCTGGGTCCAGTTGCGGAACTCCATGTTCTTCTCGATGCCGGTGTGCAGGTAGCCGATCACCAGCCGCGTGCGCGCGACGGTTTCGCCTTCGAGCTCCAGCACCAGCCGCAGCACCCCATGAGTCGAGGGGTGCTGCGGTCCCATGTTGACGACGATCCGCTCGCTCTCGAGGGGGTCGACCGCGTTGACGATCTCGTCCCAGTCGCCGCCACCCACGGTGAAGACACGGCCGCCTTCGTCGGCAGAGGTGCTGCCGTAGGGGTCGGTCGGCGAGTACGTCGAGGTGTACGTCTCGCTCACACGTCCTCCACCCGACAACGGGCGGCAACGCTCCGTCGCCGACTCATGCGTAGGACCTCCGGGTGTCCGGCGGGGGGATCTGGGCGCCCTTGTACTCGACCGGCACCCCGCCCAGCGGATAGTCCTTGCGCTGCGGGTGGCCGGGCCAGTCGTCCGGCATCTCGATGCGCGTCAACCCGGGGTGCCCGTCGAAGACGATGCCGAAGAAGTCCCACGTCTCCCGCTCGTGCCAGTTGGCAGTCGGATAGACGCCGGTGACGCTCGGGATGTGCGGGTCGTTCTCGGACACCGCCACTTCGAGCCGCAACCGGCGCCGGAACGTCATCGACAACAGGTGATAGACGGCGTGCAGCCGGCGCCCGGTCGGGTCGTTGGGGTAGTCGACGCCGGACACGCCACTGAAGTGCTCGAACCGCAGCCGCGGGTCGTCCCGCAGCATCGCGCACAAGCCGACCAGCGCCTCACGCTTGACGAACAGGGTGAGCTCGCCCCGGTGCACGACGACACGCTCGACCGCGTCGTCGAAGCTCGGATAGGCCTGAGCCAGGGCATCGGTCGCCTCGTCGAACCACCCGCCGTACGGCTTGGGTGTCGACAGCAGCTGCGGCGGTCGGACCGCCAGCCCCCCGAAGCCCGAGGTGTCCCCGAACCCGCTCGCGCCGAACATGTCTCGGCGCCGGCCGTGCGCCTGGTCCGACGAGGCGCCGACGCCTTCGTGTTCGCTCATGCGCGCTCTCCGCGGGAGGACGCCCCGGCCGGGGTGTCGCCGGGCAGCGGGGCCGGCATGACGATCGGCGCATCGACCGGCAGCCCCTTGGAGACGCGGGTGTCCCGAGCGATCGGCTTCTCGTAGGGCGACTCGTCGAGCGTCGTCCAGGCCGTCTTGCCACTGATGGGAGCGGCCTTGATCTTGTCGTGCAGCTTGAGGATCGCGTCGAGCAGCATCTCGGGCCGGGGCGGGCAGCCGGGCAGATACATGTCCACCGGCACCACGTGGTCGACGCCCTGCACGACGGCGTAGTTGTTGAACATGCCGCCGCTGCTCGCGCAGACACCCATGGCGAGGACCCACTTGGGCTCCGGCATCTGGTCGTAGATCTGCCGGAGCACCGGCGCCATCTTCTGCGACACCCGGCCCGCGACGATCATCAGGTCGGCCTGTCGCGGTGTCGCGGAGAACCGCTCCATGCCGAACCGCGCGATGTCGAACCGTGGCCCGCCCACGGCCATCATCTCGATGGCGCAACACGCGAGGCCGAACTGCGCCGGCCACAGTGAGTTCTTGCGAGCGATGTTGAGCACCTTGGCGACCGTGGTCAGCAAGATGCCGTCAGGCAACTTCTCCTCGAGACCCATGGATGCGTGCCTCTAGTCCCAGTCCAGGCCGCCGCGACGCCACACGTAGGCGAAGACGACGAACACCGCGACGATGAACAGGATCATCTCGACCAGCCCGAACAGACCGAGCTTGTCGAACGCGACGGCCCACGGGTAGAGGAAGATGATCTCGATGTCGAAGACGATGAACAGCATCGCGGTGAGGTAGTACTTCACCGGGAAGCGGTGGCCCTGGAACGCCTGCGGGGTCGGCTCGATCCCGCATTCGTACGACGCGGCCTTCGCCCGGTTGAACCGCTTCGGGCCGGTCAGCGAACCCGCAATGACCGAGAAGATGGCGAAGCCGGACGCAAGCGCGAGCAAGGCGAGGATCGGGACCACGTCGTCTTCCTCCTCGTTTCGTCGGTCGCTGACCGGTTGGTCAGTCTAGGTGGGCTGTTCGGGCCGGTTTGCCGCCGCCCGCCTGGTCAGGCGGCAGGCGCGAGCCGGTTGAGTGTCGTGATGATGCGGTCCATGGCATCCCCGTCGCGGGCGTCGGTGAGGTTGGCCAACAGCTTCAGGCAGAACCGCATCAGCGTCGGGTGCGGGAGGCCGTGGCGCGTGCACAGCTTCATCACCGACGGGTGCCCGATCGCCTTCACGAACAGCCGCCCGACGGTGTAGTAACCGCCGTACTCCGCGGCCAGCGCCCGCGGATAGCCGTCGAGCACCCGCTCCCGGCGCGGTCCGGCGGTCGCCGCGAGCGCCTGCGCGACGACCTCCGCCGCCATCCGGCCGGACTCCATCGCGTAGGCGATGCCCTCGCCGTTCATCGGGTTGACCATGCCGCCCGCGTCACCGACCAGCAGCGCACCGTTGGCGTAGTGCGGCTTGCGGTTGAACCCCATCGGCAACGCGGCGCCGCGGGTCGGGCCCGTCGCGTTGTCCTCGACGAACCCCCACTCCTCGGGGAGGCTCGCCAGCCACCGGTCGAGCATCGCGCGGTAGTCGGTCTTGCCGAACGCGTCGGAGGTGTTGAGGATGCCGAGCCCGACGTTGCTGGTGCCGTCGCCGACCCCGAACACCCAGCCGTAACCGGGCAGCAGCCGCCCCCCTCCACGTGCCGCGCCGGGCTCGCCGTCCCACAGCTCCAGCCACGACTCGAGCCAGTCGTCGTCGTGCCGCGGGCTGCGGAAGTAGCGGCGGTAGGCCACACCCATCGGCCGGTCCTCCCGCCGGGTCAGGCCGAGCGCGAGTGAGAACCGGGAGGAGTTGCCGTCGGCGACGATGGTCAGCGGAGCGCGGTAGGCCGCGGTCTCACCGGACTCCTTCGACATCGCCGTGACGCCCACGACGCGGCCGGTGCGCTCGTCGAGCAGTGGCCCGGTGACGGTGGTGTTCTCGTGCAGCCGGGCGCCCGCCTTCTGCGCGGAGCGCGCCAGCACCTCGTCGAAGTCCTGCCGCGGGCGCACCAGCCCGTACGACGGGAAGCTGCCCAGGTCTGGCCACGGCACCTCGATGCGCATGCCGCCACCGATGATGCGCAGGCCGTGGTTCTTGATCCAGCCCTGCTCGGGGCTGGTCTCGATGCCCATGGCCACGAGCTGCTTGACCGCGCGCGGGGTGAGGCCGTCGCCGCAGACCTTCTCCCGGGGGAACTGCGACTTCTCCAGCACGAGCACATCGACGCCGGCTTGCGCGAGGTGGTAGGCGGCGGTCGAGCCACCGGGACCGGCGCCGACGATGATGACCTGTGCGTCGTCGCCGGCAGCGGCGCGCTCGGCGGGGGTCATCGGCGACCGTCCTCGGGAGTTTGTGAAGACCTTCACAAAGAACCGGCTCAGTCTAGGGTGCGGCAGCGGTCTCCGGTACGCCGGGGCGCGGCTCCGGTCGCACCGCCGAGTGCACGGCCACAGCGCCGAACAGCAGGTCCTGCCAGACCACTTGTTGCCATCCCGCCGCCCGCAGCGCAGCGGCCAGCTGCTGCTGGGTGAGCCACGCCTGCGCGGACTCGGCGAGGTAGGCGTAGGACGACGGGTCGGAGGAGAACACCCGCGCCAGGCGTGGCATGACCCGGCGCGTGTAGACACCGTTCATCCTGCGCAGCAACCCCGCCGGTGGAGTGGCGGTCTCCAGCACCACGAGCCGGCCACCGGGCCTGGTCACCCGCCCCAGCTCGCGCAGCGCCGCGTCGACGTCAGCGACGTTGCGCAACCCGAACGAGACCGTGGTGGCGTCGAAGGAGTCGGCGGCGAACGGCAGCCGCAGCGCGTCGCCGGCAACGAAGGTGAGGTCCTGGTGCCGGCGCTGTCCCTCGGCCAGCATGCCGATGGAGAAGTCGCAGGCGACGGTGAAGGCACCGGCGGCGGCGAACGGAGTGGACGAGGCGCCGGTGCCGGCAGCGAGGTCGAGGATCCGCTGACCCGGCGCGGCCGCGACCGCCCGGGCGACCACTCGCCGCCACCGCCGTTCCTGGCCGAAGGTCATCAGCCCGTTCATCGCGTCGTAGCGCGCGGCGACGGCGTCGAACATCCGGGCGACGTCCTCGGGTCGCTTCTCCAGGGTGGCGCGGACCATGCCGGTCATCCTGCCGTCTCAGCCGCGGCGGTCGTCGTCGGCGGCGGCGTAGATCTCGTCGACGTACGCGTCCTCGGCCGCGGTCCGCTCCTGCATCCGCGAGCGCACCCGCTGCACCTGAGCATCGACCGCCGCTCCCATGGCCAGCCGCTGGCGCTGCAACAGGAACCAAGACAGGAGGCCGGACACGAGGAGGGCGACGACGAGCAGCCACAGTCCGGTCAGCCCGGCGAGCCAGCCGAGCGCCAGGCAACCCGCGAACAGCGCGAACCGCGCGAGCGTGTAAACCACGACCGCCCGACGGTCGGGTCGACGGCGGGGCGGTTGGGTGGTCACGCTTTCGAGGCTACGCGGCGGGGTGGAACCGGCGCCGTACGGCGAGAGCGGCACCGATCAGCACGGCACCCACGATCGGGAGCAGCACCCGACCACCGGTCTCCGCCAGCGGGCCGCCGCTGCTGCGGTGCCTCGGCGTCTTCGGCGTGGTGGTCGGCGTGGACGTCGTGGCCGGGGTGCCCGGCGTCCACTGCGCGGTCTCGGCGAGGTCGCCGAGGGTGAGGCTGCCGCCGAGGGCGGTCGGGACGTTGGGCAGCGCGAGCGCGGCCGGCAACGTGATCGTCGGCAGCGTCAGCGTGACTCCGGCGATCGAGGCCTTGGCGAAGCGGGTGTCGCCCTTGCGGTCGGTCGACTTGCTGGGCTGACCGATCGCCAGTGCCGGCGGGGTGAACTTGACGCCCGCAACGCTGTTGAGCACGGAGGACAGGGTGCCGGTGACATCGCCGAGCACACCGGTCAGCGACTGCAGCGAGGTCGCCGCGCCGAGCACCTTGACCGAGCCGACGCTCACGGCTGCATCGGCCTTTGGGTTCTTCGCCGCCACGGCTGAGGTCAGGACCTTGATGTTGCCCAGGGCGGCGAGCGGGTCCTGGTCACCGACCACGGCGTTGAGCACTGCGGTGACGAGGTTGACCAGCGCCGTGACCAGCGCCTGCACCTGGTCGACCGCGGCGTTGGCGGCGGTGAGCGCGTCCTCGGCCGTCTTGACCGCGGTGGCGAGGCTGACCAGATCGGCGCTGGTGAGAGCGTCGGTCGCCGACTGCAACGTCGAGCTGAGCGCCAGGAACTGGTCCGGGGTCAGACCCGCGGAGACGCCCAACGGCAGGGTGAGCGCGGGGATCGCGGCGAAGGCGGTGTTGAACGCGGAGGTGGCGGTCGCGACCGCACCCTGGGCCGTGGTGACCGCACCTTGCGCGGCCGTCAGAGCCGACTTGGCCTGGTCGAGCGTGCCGGGCACGGTGCCGGTGATCGCCGCCTGCGCGGCGTCGACGGCGCTGTTGGCGGTGGCCACCGCGCCGCTGGCGGTCGAGGTGACGAGACCGGCCAGCTCGACGAGCTTGTCCTGCGGGAGCTGCCCGAGCAGCGCCGACAGGTTGACGCCCAGCGACGACAGCAGGTCCTGCAGCGACGGGAGGGCGAGCGAGCCGAGCTCGAGCGACTTACGGGCGGTGGCCGCGGATGAGGTGACCTGGGACAGGTCCGACAGCGATGCCGCCTTGAGGTCGAGCGGCACGTTCAGCAGCGTCACCTTGCCGAGGGCCTTCAGCACGGCGCTGGCCACCGGGCCGGCGGTGGTGTCGTCGGCGGCAGCACGCAGCGTCGGGCCGGTGATCGAGCCGATGCCGCCGGGCAGCGCAATCGACCGGGGAGCCGCGGGCACGGTCGCGGTCTGACCGATCGGGACGGTCGTGCGACCGACCGGCCCGGTCACGCTCGAGTCCAGCGGGGTCACGACGACGCTCGCCTGATGCGGCTTGGTCGCGTTGCTGGTGATCGCGGCGACCTGGCCGGCGGAGATCGTCGTGCCGGCGAGCTCCAGCCGGAGGAGCGTGAGCGTCGAGGCGGCCTCACCCTTGGCGGGGGTGGCCGACGCGGACGGCGTGGTGCCGGCGGCCGCAGCCGGGACCGCCAGGGCGGTCACGCTTGCCGCTGTGGCGAGCGCCAGCGTCGTACGTGTGGACAAGCCAGGAACAAGCACGGGAACCCCCCGGTGATCGTGAAGGCGGACGAAGCGCGCTACCGCGACCAAAGCGTCACGAGGGGCGGGGGGTCGTGTCCATGGCACGATGTGACCAAATGAAGCTAGTCAGTGACGCAGAGTCGCGAGGGGAACCGCCCACCGAACGCGACGCGGTGCTTTTTGTGCGAAACTGCTGACGCAGGCCCTGTCTGCGTGTACACATTTTGCTATCCGGATCAGCCCCGCAGCGTAGCGGGGCGCTTTGAGTAAGGGGGACGACGTGGAGGCACGAGAGCGGCTGTTGACGCCTGGCGAGGTGGCCAGCCTGTTCCGCGTCGACCCCAAGACGGTCACGCGGTGGGCCGCGGCCGGCCGGATCAGCAGCATCCGAACCCCCGGCGGCCACCGCCGGTTCCGCGAGTCCGAGGTCCGCGCGCTGTTGCGCGGCGACGCCACTATCGCCGCCGCGCCGACCGCGGCCGCGCCGACGGCGCCAGCGCCACGGCAGCCGATGGAGGACGACGCCGTCCGCAAGTAGGCGAGCAGGTCAGCTGACGCCGGCGTAGCTGTGCAGGCCGGTGATGACGGTGTTGACCACGTAGTAGTCGACCATCAGGCAGCCGAAGCCGATCAGTGACAGCACGGCCGCCCGCCGCCCACGCCACCCCGCGGTTGCGCGCGCGTGCAGGTACGCCGCATAGGCGAGCCACGTGATGAACGACCAGGTCTCCTTCGGGTCCCAGCCCCAGTAGCGACTCCAGGCACTCTCCGCCCAGATCGCACCGGCGATGATCGCGAAGGTCCAGACGGGGAACGCGAACGCGACGACCCGATAGCTCAGCCGGTCGAGCGACTCGGCCGCCGGCAACCACCGCATCAGGACGCCGCCGCGGGTGGACGCGGGCACCGGCACGGCCTCCGTCGGTGGAGTGCCCACCTCGACCGTCGCAGCCGCACCGGGTCCGAGGCTGAGCGCGCGGTCCCCACCCCGCCGCTCCCACCGCTCCTTGAGCAGGTAGAGCACGGTCACCACACCGGAGACCATGAACGCGCCGCTCGCGGTGATCGCCGCGACCACGTGGATCTTGATCCAGTAGGAGTTGAGCGCCGGCACCAGCGGACCGGCGTTGGCGTAGAGGACGGTGCCGGCGAGGCCGAGGTAGAGCACGACCGGCGCCATGATGAACGCACCGAGGAACCGCACCTGGTGACGGACCAACAGCACGAGGAAGACGGTCACCGCGACCAGCGACACCATGGAGGAGAACTCGTACATGTTCCCCCAGGGCACGCGGTGCGCGGCGAGTCCGCGGGTGACGACCGAGGCCACGTGCACGCCCCAGCCGCCGACGGTGAGAGCGACCGCGATGCGCCCGGCCGCGCGCGAGCGGCGCCGACCACCGCCCCAGACCGGCAGGTCGCTGCCGGCTCGCTCGTCGCGGCGGCCGAAGGCGAACTCGGCGGCGTAGCCGAGCATCGCCAACGCATAAGCGGTCACCGCCCACACGAGCAGGACGTCACTGAGATGCGCGAGATGTGGGTTGGCGAGCACCGCTTCAGTCCTTCTCTTCGTGCTCTTCGTGCTCTTCGTGCGGTTCGTGCCGGTCGAGCCGGGGGCTCATCCGGGCGACCAGGGACTGGAACTCCTGGTTGAAGCCGTCGACGTCGCTGCGGGCGAGGCCGCCGGCCAGCACAACCGTACGCGGCTCGCCCTCGACGCCGTGCGCCGGCACGGCCCGCACCCAGAGCCGCCGGCGGCGTACGCGTAGCGAGGCGAGCAAGCCCGCCACGACCAGCACCGCCGCCACGAGCACGGTGCGCTTGCCCGGGTCGTGCGCGATCTGGAAGGTCGCCCACTGGGAGACCCCCGCGAACGTCACCGTGGCACCACCGGGCAGCTTCCATGTCTGCCCCGGCGCGAGCTGGGTGTTGGCGACGTGGTGCAGCGCGGCGACCGGCAGCTCGTAGACCGACTGCGGCGCACCACGGTCGAGACCGAGGTTGCCGCGCCAGGCGGCGAGAGCGAGCACGGGATCGCGCAACGCCGGATAGGTCGACTCCGGACCGAACGGCGTGACGCCGTAGGTCGGGTAGAAGAACCCGGTGAAGCCGAACTGTTGCGGCAGTCCGTCCGGCACCTTGACGACTCCGTGCGACGCGAACATCGCGTTGTCGGGCAGGAACGGCGTGTCGCGGTCGTAGACGAGGTGCCCCTTGGCGTCGCGGACCTGGATGTGCAGCGCGTAGCCGTGCCCGATGAGATAGACGTTGGCGCCGGCAGCCGCGAGCGGGTGGTTGACGCGCACGTCGTGGGTCGTCGCCGCGGCGTCGGGGCTGGGCCGGTAGTCGACGATCGCGTTGAACGACCGCGGCTGACCGTCGGGGGTGTAGCCGGCGCTGAACTTGTCCAGCGTGAACGAGAACGGCGCCAGCTGCCGGTCGGAGTAGAGGCGCGACGGCTCGAAGATGTCGTAGGAGCTGCGGACGTTGGCGAACCCGTCGCCCTGGACGACGAGGACGGTGCCCTTGTAGCCGAAGAGGCCACCGAGCGCGATGCCGGCGAGCAGCACCACCAGTGCGACGTGGAAGACGAGGTTGCCGGTCTCGCGCAGGTAACCCTTCTCGGCCGCGAGGCTGACCGCACCGGCGTCCTCGGTGCGCACCGTCACCCGCCAGCGCGCCGCGCGCAGCATCCGGCGGCCGGCTTCGATCACGTCGGGCGGCGCAGCGGCGTCATCCCACCTCGCATGCGTGGCCAGCCGGTCGAGATGGCGCGGCGCGGCAGGTGGCTGCCGGCGTAGCGCGCGCACATGCAGCCGAATCCGCGGCACCAGGCAACCGATGAGCGAGACGAACAACAGCAGGTAGATCGCGGCGAACCACGGTGCCGCGAACACGTCGAACATCGACAACTTGTCGAGGAACGGCCCGAGGTGCGGATGAGCGGCGAGGAAGCTGTCGACCTTGACGGGGTTGAGGCCGCGCTGTGGCAGCACCGTGCCGGGGACGGCAGCGAGGGCGAGCAACGTGAGCAGCAGCAACGCCGTCCGCATGCTGGTCAGCTGCCGCCACAACGTGCGCAACGTGCGCCGCGGGCCGCGCCCTCGGGACGGGACCGCGGGCGCCGGAGCGGTCGACAGCCGCTCCGGGTCGTCGAGCTGCCCCGGCTGGCGGGGGACGTCGGGCTGATGGGTGACGAGATCAGTCATGACGGGGGCAAGGTCCTCAGCACGGGGCGGCGTAACCCGGGAACAGGTCCCGGAGGTCGTTGGAGAGCTGGGTCCACTCACCGGTCAGCAGCAGGACACCCACCGCCACGAGCAGTAGCCCGCCGATCCAGATGACGACGCCGTAGTGGCGCTTGATGACACCGAACGCTCCGAGCGCGCGGCGGAAGGCGATGCCGGCCACGACGAACGGAACGCCCAGTCCGAGGCAGTAGACCGCGGTGAGCAGCGCCCCGCGTCCGGCGGTCGCGGCGCTGTCGGCGTAGGCGAGGTTGAGGACGACACCGAGGGTCGGACCGATGCACGGCGTCCAGCCGACGGCGAACAGCATGCCCAGCAACGGCGCTCCGGCGACACCGGCGCGCGGCAGGCGATGGAACCGGAACTCGCGTTGCAGCTGCGGGAGCAACCCGAGGAACACGACGCCGAGCGTGATCGCGATCACGCCGCCGACCCGGTTGACCGCGGTCTGGTGCTCGAGCAGGTGACTGCCGATGTTGCCGAACAGCGCGCCCTCGCTGACGAAGACGAGGGTGAAGCCGAGCACGAACAGTGCGGAGCCGAGCACGACGTGGTGAGTCCGCCGCCGCCGCGCCACCACATGCGTCGCGACCGCAGTCCCCGGGCCGTCGCTGACGCGAGTCTCGCCGGCCAGGTCGGCGCCCGACAGTCCGGTGACGTAGGACAGGTAACCGGGCACCAGCGGCAACACGCACGGCGAGAGGAACGACACCAGCCCGGCCAGCAGCGCGACCGGGATCGCCAGCGCCAGCGACCCGTTGGCCAGGTGCTGGCAGGTGCCGGTCGCCGACGCGACGAGCGCGCCGGTCATGTGCGTTCGGCCAGGACGCGGTCGACCACCGACCGGAGTTGGGTGTAGAGGATCGCGCCGCTGTGGCGGGCGGCGATCCGGCCGTGCCGGTCGAGGACCACGGTGCTCGGGGTGGCGTTGGGCGGCAGGCCATGGAAGCGCAGGGCGGTGAGGTTGGACTCGTCGTAGAGGCTCGGGTAGGTGACGTGGTGGTCGCGGACGAACGCCTGCGCCTGGGCCCGGTCGTCGCGCACGTCGACACCGAGGAAGCGCACACCCTTGCTCCTGTCGTCGCGATAGACCTGCTCGAGCGCCTGGGTCTCCTGCTGGCAGGGCACGCACCACGAACCCCAGAAGTTCACGACGACGACGTCGCCCCGCCAGCGGGACAGGTCGAACGTCGACCCGTCGAGCAACTGGCCGCTGACCGCGCTGACGGCCGCGCGATCCCCCGGCGCGACCCACTGGAGCGCGTTGTCGCCGACCTGGTAACCGTTGCTGCCGTTGACCGTCTGGCTCACCGCGTTGGTGCCGGTGCACCCGGTGAGGGTGAGGACGGCCGCGAACGCAGCGGCCGCGGCGAGCGGCTTCAGGACCAGACCCATGACCCGACCATTGTCACCCGGATCCGGGTGCTGCCGTCATGCGCCGCCGACTCGGGACCGGCCGAGGGCACCGGCCGGCTCGGCGTAGCGAACCTCGACGATCTTCGTGCCGGCGTAGACGAACGAGGTGATCGAGGCAAGCGCGCACTCCCGGCGGTCCGGGCGGTGCCACAACCGGCGACCCTCGACCGAGCGGCGGGTGACCCAGATCGGCAGCTGGTGGCTGACGAGCACGGCCTCGCCGCCGGCCGCCGCGGCCGCGGCGTCGGCGCACACCGACTGGACCCGAGCGGCCACCTCCGCGTAGGGCTCGCCCCAGGACGGCCGGAACGGGTTCATGACGTGGCGCCAGTTCGCCGGCCGGCGCAGCGCGCCGTCACCGACGCCGAACGTCTTGCCCTCGAAGACGTTGGTGCTCTCGATCAGCCGGTCGTCGGTCCTGATGTCGAGGCCGAACTGCTCCGCGATCGGGCGGGCGGTCTGCAGCGCGCGATCGAGCGGCGAGGACCACACGAGGCGGACGTCGCGCCCGGCGAGAGCGGCGGCGGCGGCACGCGCCATCTCCTGACCGGCAGTGGACAGGTTGAACCCCGGCAGCCGCCCGTAGAGCACGCCGCTCGGATTGTGGACCTCGCCGTGGCGGACGAGGTTGACGATGGTGTGGTGGCTCATGGAAGCCGCACCTCCGCGGCGGCGGTGGCGGCCGGGCCGACCGCATCGGCGATGCGGTCGAGAACGGCGTCGTCGTGGGTGGCGCCGATGAACCAGGCTTCGTACGCCGAGGGCGGCAGGTGCACGCCGTGGTCGAGCATCGCGTGGAAGAACGCGGCATAGCGCTCGGTCGACTGCGTGCGGGCAGTGGTGTAGTCGACGACATGGGTGTCCGTGAAGAAGACGCTGAACAGGTTGCCGGCCGTGTTGACGCGGTGGGCGACCCCGGCCGCGGCCAGCGCGGCGCTGACGATCTCCGCGAGCGCGGCGCTCGTTTTGTCGAGGTGGACGTAGACGTCGTCGGTGAGCAGGCGCAGCTGGGTGAGCCCGGCTGCCACGGCGACCGGATTGCCCGACAGCGTGCCGGCCTGATAGACCGGCCCGGCCGGCGCGAGCTGAGCCATCAGCTCGGCCCGGCCGCCGAACGCCGCGGCCGGCAGCCCACCACTCATGACCTTGCCGAACGTGAAGAGGTCGGCATCAACCGGCTCGAGTCCGTACCAGCCGCCCTGGCTGACCCGGAACCCGGTGAGAACCTCGTCGAGCACCAGCAGCGCGCCATGACTCGTGGCCAGTTCACGCAGCCGCGCGTTGAAGCCGGGCAGCGGCGGCACCACGCCCATGTTGGCCGCAGCGGCTTCGGTGATGACCGCGGCGATGTCGGCGCCGTGCCGGTCGAAGGCGGCCTCGACCGCGGAGATGTCGTTGTAGGGCAGCACGATCGTGTCCGCGGCGCTCGCTCCCGTCACACCCGGGGTGTCGGGGAGACCGAACGTCGCGACACCGCTGCCGGCGCTCGCGAGCAGCGCATCCACGTGGCCGTGATAGCAGCCGGCGAACTTCACCACCTTGCTGCGGCCGGTCACGCCGCGGGCGAGCCGCAACGCGCTCATCGTCGCCTCGGTGCCGGAGCTGACCAGACGCACCTGCTCGACCGGCTCGACCCGGCGTACGACTTCTTCCGCCAGCTCCACCTCGCCCGGCGAGGGCGCGCCGTACGACAGACCGGCCACCGCAGCGCGCTGAACGGCTTCGACGACGGCGGGATGCGCGTGGCCGAGAATCGTCGGACCCCACGAGCAGACGAGGTCGACGAGCTCGTTGCCGTCCGCGTCGTAGAGAAACGGCCCCTGCGCGCGCACGATGAAGCGGGGGGTGCCGCCGACCGCTCCGAACGCGCGCACCGGAGAGTTGACCCCTCCCGGTGTCACCTGCCGGGCGCGCGCGAACAGCTCGTCGGAAGCGTTGGCGGGCACGGGACCATCCTCGCAAACCAGCAACACCTCGTGCGGCAGACTCCTGCCATGGCCGACTTCGGAGTGGATGTCGACCAGTCTGAGGTAGGGCTGGACGAGCAACGGCTCCAACGGATCGACACGCACTTCCGCCGATACGTCGACGACGGGCGACTGCCGGGCTGGCAGGTGATGGTCAGTCGCGCGGGACGGGTCGCCCACCTGTCGTCGTACGGGCTCGCCGACAAGGAGAGCAACCGTCCGGTCGAGCCGGACACCATCTGGCGCATCTACTCGATGACCAAGCCGGTCACCTCGGTCGCCGCGTTGATGCTGTGGGAGCAGGGACACTTCGAGCTCAACGACCCGATCAGCCGGTGGCTGCCCGAGTTCTCGGAGATGCGCGTCTACACGGGCGGCTCGGCGGCCAAGCACACCACGGTCGCCGCCACCGAGCCGATCCGCGTCTGGCACCTGCTCACGCACACCGCAGGCTTGACCTACGGCTTCCACCGCGTGCACGTCACCGACGAGATCTACCGCAACGCCGGCTTCGAGTTCGGCAACCCGCGCGGGTTCGACCTCGCCCAGTGTGTCCAAGCCTGGGCGCAGCTGCCGCTGGCCTTCCAGCCAGGCGCCGAATGGCTCTACTCGGTCGCGACGGACGTGCTGGGCCGGCTGGTCGAGGTGGTGTCCGGACAGCGGCTCGACGAGTTCTTCGCCGCGAACATCTTCCGCCCGCTCGACATGGTCGACACCGGTTTCCACGTGGAACCCGAGCGTCAGCACCGGCTGGCGGTGCTCTATGCCCTGCCTCCCGGCGGCCGCGAGTCGGTGCGCTTCGACCGTTTCGGCGGCGTGATCAGGAACCGACCGGAGTGGTTGTCGGGCGGTGGCGGGCTCGCCTCGACGACTCGCGACTACACGCGCTTCACCTGGATGCTGCTACGCGGCGGGGAGCTCGCCGGCACTCGTCTGCTCTCCCCGCGAACGGTCCGGTTCATGACCCGCAACCACCTGCCCGGAGGGGCGGACCTGCAAGCTTTCGGCCGGCCGCTGTTCGCCGAAACCCGCTACGACGGGGTCGGCTTCGGGCTCGGCTTCGCCACCGTGCTGGACCCGGTCGCGGCCAAGACTGCGGGCAACGCCGGCGAGTTCAACTGGGGCGGGTTGGCGAGCACCTCGTTCTGGGTCGACCCCGTCGACGACGTCACGGTCGTGTTCATGACCCAGCTGATGCCGTCGAGCAGCTACCCGCTGCGGCCCCAGTTGCGGCAGCTGGTCTATCAGGCCGTCACCGGATGATCCGCCTCGGCCACGGGCAGGCCAGCTGCGCCTCGTTCAACTGACAACGAAGCGTCACCCGCGTCGCGGCAGGAAACCGCCCGGTTGCGGCGAAGTCGGCGGCACCCCAGGTAGTGCCAAGGACCGTCCGCGCCTCGAGGAGCCCCGCCGCATGAGCCCGCTTTCCCTCTCGCCGCTGTCCCGCAATCGCTGGCGCCTGCTGATGGCGGCCGGTGTGGCCGCCACTCTCGCCGTACCACCGATGGTCGACAGCGCGGGGGTGCCGGCGGACGCGGCTTCCGGCAGCTCGATCGCGATACCGACGTCGGCAGACCAGACCGCGCGGATCGGGTGGACCGGAACGATCCCGCCCGGCAGCAACGCCAACAACGACTGCACCGGGCAGGACGTGGTGGACAAGCATCCGTTCACCCTGCAGGTGCCGGCAGGTGTCTATGACCGGCTCAACGCGACGATGACGGTGACGATCAGCTGGAAGCCGGCCGCGGTGGAGGACGTCGCGGACGAGATCCTCACGTTGCTCGGCCCCGACGGCAAGACGATCTCCTCCAGCGACGGGGGCAACCCGCAGGAGCAGATCACGCTGCTCAACCCAGCGGCCGGCACCTACACCGCCGTCGCCTGCGGCTTCGTCAACGTCCAGCCGCAGGACTACCGGGGCGCCGTCACCATCACCACGGCACGACAGCTGCACTACCCGCGGTCGGATGCGCAGGGGTTGAAGTTCTCGGCGACCGTGCCGGCCGACCCACAGCGGGACGAGGGCGAGCCGGCGATCACCACCGACCTCGATGGCAACATGTACACCTGCGGCCCAACCGGCTTCAGCCAGATGAACGACTACGCGGAGGTCTCGACCGACGGCGGGGACCAGTTCCATCTCGTCGGCACCCCGCCGCGTGGTCAGATCGGCCACCTGCAGGCTGGCGGTGACTGCGCCCTTGCCACCGCAAAGCAACGCAACGCGCAGGGCCACTACCAGCTCGCCTACGGCGGCCTCGGCCCGCTGACCGGCTTCAGCACCGCCACCTCCGCCGATGTCGGTCGCACGTTGGTCGGCTCCCCCGACAGCGAGTCGATCCCCGCCGTGGACCGGCAGTGGCTCGCGTTCTCCGACGCCAAGACCGTGTTCCTCAACTACAACCACACCGCGCTCGGGCAGGTCGTGCAGAAGTCCACCGACGGCGGCCTCACCTACAGCCCGCCGGTGGTGGCGGCCACCGACGGCAGCCGCATCGGGCAGATCCGCGTCATCCCGAAGTCGATCACCGGCACGAAGCCGTACGTCTACTTCCCGTACGACGCCGGCACCAAGGTGAAGATTGCGCTCTCCAAGGACGGCGGCGACACGTGGTCGCAGTGCGTCGCGGTCGATGCCGAGGCGCCGCCGAGCGCCGGCTTCACCGTCGCCGACAACGACCGCAAGGGCAATGTCTACGTCACCTACGCCGAGAAGGGCGCCGGGCGCGACACCTATCTCGTCGCCATCAAGTTCGCGAAGTTCCAGCACTGTGCGGGACCGAATGCGCCCAGTGACTCCGCAAAGAACGACGTCAACCCCGGTTTCACGCCGAAGATCCGGATGAACCGCGGCGGGGTCGAGACCACGGTCATGCCGTGGGTGACGGCCAGCGGCAAGCCCGGGCGGGTGGCGGTTGCCTACTACGGCACCAACCGCGAAGGTGACCCGGACAGCCCCGACTTCCACACCTCGTGGTTCGTCTGGGTCAGCCAGACCGTCGATGCGTTCGCGCGGACGCCGCACGTGGGGCAGGTCCGCGCGAGCACCCATCCGTTCCACTACGACTCGATCTGCCTCAACGGGCTCGGCTGCGACATCGCCGGTGCGGACAGATCGCTCGTCGACTACTTCACGATGGACTACGACCGCAAGCGCGGCGGCCTCGTCATCGTCTACAGCCAGGCCAACAAGCGACCGGGCGACGTGGAAGGCGTCATCAGCATCCCGGCCGTCGTCACGCAGGTGGCGGGTCCGAGCAACGGCGGCGGCACCGTCGACCGGGCCGGCCGCAAGCCGCTGCGGCAGAGCTCACCGGACCCGGCCGGCGATGCGATCAGCCGTTACTCCATCACCAACCTCGGCGTCGCGCTGCGCGGTCCCGGCAGCCTCACGGTGCCGGCGCTCGATCTGGTCAATCGCAACGGAGAGCGGGCGGTGACGATCGGCCGGCGCAAGGGCGGCGGCTTCATGGTCACCATGCGCTTCAAGAACCTCTCGCCGGCGGCGCTGCAACAGGCCATCGACGCGACGTCGAACGGGCAGCCGGGGTCGCTGGTCTATGCCTTCCGTTTCTTCAGCGGCTACCGTCCCGTCGCGGCGGTCGCGACGTACGACGCCCAGCGCGGGTTCAGGTTCGGGTTCAGCCGATTCGCGGTGTCGACCAACTGCGGCGGCGGCGCCAGCACGGCCGAACCGGGCAGCGTCGGCGGCAAGTGTGAGACCTACACCGGACAGGACGCGCCGTTGAAGGGCATCGTCGACCGGCAGTCGAACTCGATCCGGCTCTACGTGCCGGCGTCGTACCTGCGGGGTCTCGGCGACGGTCTCCGACTGGGCAGGCCTTATCCGGGCGAGGTGCGCGCAACCGCCGGGACCCGCATGTACGACGGCACGGCGTTCACGTTCGTCAACGACTCGTCGCTGCCGCAGGTGCAGACGTGGATGCAGCAGGTCGACAACGCGCCGGCCTTCGACTTCCGGCTCCCGCGCGCGTTGTAGCGACGCCGCTACAACCGAGCGGCGACCTCGGTCGCCCAGTAGGTGACGACGATGTCCGCACCCGCGCGGCGCAGCGAGACGAGCAGCTCGTCGATCGCCCGGTCGCGGTCGAGCCAGCCGTGGCCGGCCGCCGCCTCGACCATCGCGTACTCCCCCGAGACGTTGTAGGCGGCCACCGGGACGTCGACGGCGTCGGCGATGCGCCGCAACACGTCGAGGTAGCCCACGGCCGGCTTCACCATCAGCAGGTCCGCGCCTTCGGCGAGGTCCAGCAACGCCTCCCGCACCGCCTCGTCCGACGAGCGCGCTGGGTCCTGCTGGTAGCCGGCGCGGTCGCCGAACTGCGGCGCGCACTCGGCCGCGTCGCGAAACGGTCCGTAGAAGGCGCTGGCGAACTTCGCCGAGTAGGCGAGGATCGCCACGTCGGTGTAGCCGGCGTCGTCGAGTGCGGCCCGGATGGCCCGCACCTGACCGTCCATCATCCCGCTGGGCGCGACGACTTGGGCACCCGCAGCCGCCTGCGCGACGGCGATCGAGGCGTAGCGGCCGAGGGTGGCGTCGTTGTCGACGTCTCCTTCAGGAGTGAGCAGGCCGCAGTGTCCGTGGTCGGTGTATTCGTCGAGACACAGGTCGGCCATCACCACCGTGGCGTCGCCGACCTCGGCCACGACGTCACCCAGCGCGACCTGCACGATCCCCTCCGGGTCGTCGGCGCCGGAACCGCTCGCGTCCTTGACTGCCGGGATGCCGAACAGCAGCACCCCGCCCACACCGGCGTCGACGGCTTGGGCGACCGCCTTGCGCAGCGAGTCACGCGTGTGCTGCACGACGCCCGGCATCGACGGGACCGGCTGCGGGGAGTCGATGCCCTCCTTGACGAACAGCGGCAGCACGAGGTCGGCAGGAGCCAACCGCACCTGAGTGGTCAGCCGGCGCAGAGTGGAGGTTCGGCGTAACCGCCGCGGACGCACCTGCGGGAACGAGCCCGGCACCGGTCCCGACCGTCCCCCCGGCTCCGGCTCCGACCCTGCGCCGGCCGGGCTCACTTCGCCTTCTTCAACCTGGCCGCAGCCTTGGTTCGGTTGGCCTTGCCCGGCGGCAGCGCGTCGTCGGACTCCCGCCGGCTGCGACCGAACTCGGCCAGCGCCTCCGCGAGCTGTGCGGCCGAGGGCTTCGCCGCCATGACGTCCACCCGCAGCCCCAGCTCTTCCGCCGTCTGCGCCGTCTGCGGTCCGATCACGGCGATGACCGACGACGCGTGCGGCTTGCCGGCGATGCCCACCAGGTTGCGCACCGTCGATGACGAGGTGAACAGCACGGCGTCGAAACCGCCGGTCTTGATGGCCTCGCGGATCTCTGCCGGCGGCGGCGCGGCGCGAACGGTGCGGTAGGCCGTGACGTCGTCGACCTGCCAGCCCCGCTCGATCAACCCGGCGACCAACGTCTCGGTGGCGATGTCGGCGCGCGGCAGGAACACGCGGTCGAGCGGGTCATAGACGTCGTCGTACGCCGGCCAGTCGACCAGCAGCCCGTCGCTCGACTGCTCCCCGCTCGGCACGAGCTCGGGAGTGATGCCCCAGCCGCGAACGGCGGCCGCGGTCTGCTCACCGACACAGGCGACCTTCACTCCGGCCAACGCGCGGGCGTCGAGCCCGAGCTCCTCGATCTTCTCCCGCACCGCCTTCACGGCGTTGGTGGAGGTGAACGCCACCCATGCATAGCGGCCGCTCACCAAACCCCTGATCGCGCGGTCCATCGCCTGCGGGGTGCGTGGCGGCTCGACCGCGATCGTCGGCACCTCGACCGGCACCGCGCCGTAGGAGACCAGCTGCTCCGACAACGCGGCCGCCTGGTCCTTGGTCCGCGGCACGAGCACCTTCCAGCCGAACAGCGGCTTGGTCTCCCACCACGACAGCTTGTCCCGCAGCCGTACCACGTCGCCAACGACGGCCACGGCAGGCGGAGCCATCGACGCCGCGTCGCGCTCGACTGCGTCAAGGGTTGACACGACGGTGTGCTGGTCGCGGGTCGTGCCGTCGGAGGTGACGGCGACGGCCGTGTCACCGCGCATGCCGTGCTCGACCAGAGCGGCCGCGACCTTGCCGATCGCCCGGACACAGTTGAGCAAGACCAAGGTGCCCGGGGTCGCGGCGAGAGTGGCCCAGTCCGGCTCCGGCGCTTCCGGACCGACATCGACCACGTGCACCGCGTGGCTCTTGCGATCGGTCACCGGGATCCCCGCGTAGGCCGGCACCGCCGTCACGGCGCTGACGCCCGGCACGATCTCCACCGGCAGCTTCGCCTTGGCGCAAGCCTCGGCCTCCTCGGCCAGTCCACCGAACAGCGCACTGTCGCCGTCGAGCAATCGCACGACCCGCCGGCCCTCCTTGGCGGCGGCGACCACGGCCTTGGCGCGCTCGGAATGGTCGAACCCGGCGGCGTCGACGATCTCGGCGTCGGCCCGGCAATGCCGGAGCAGTTGCTCGCGGGCCAGCCGGTCGATGACGACGACGTCGGCTTCGGCGAGTGCGTCGGCTCCACGCACGGTCAGCAGACCCGGGTCACCGGGACCGCCGCCGACGAACGTGACGAGACCGACCTTCTTCTTGGTGCGTGAGGTGCTCACGGGTGCTCCCCGATCAGGTCTGCCGCGCCCTCTTCGAGCAGCTGCGCGGCCAGACGGTGGCCTAGCCCCTCGCCGGTGGCGAGTGGACCGGTTGCGGACATTCGGATGGCGCGGCTGCCGTCGACAGCGACGACGACGGCGCGCAGATAGAGCTCGTCGTCCTCCTCCGAGCCAGCGGAGGAGTCCCCGGTGGCGATGTCCGCCAAAGCTCCGACCGGCGCCGTACATCCCGCTTCCAAGCGGGCCAGCAGCGCGCGCTCGGCAGCGACCGCGGCCCGGGTCGCGGGATCGTCGAGCAACCCGCGCAGCGCCGCGACGAGCTCGTCATCGGAGGCGCGGCACTCGACCGCCAGTGCGCCTTGACCCGGTGCCGGCAGCATCTGGCCCGGATCGAGGATCTCCGCGGCTTCATCGAGCCGGCCGAGCCGAGCCAGCCCGGCGGCGGCCAGCACGGCGGCGTCGTACTCGCCGGAGGCGACCTTGCCCAGCCGCGTGTCGACGTTGCCGCGCATCGGCACCACGTCGAGCCCGAGCCCGAGGTTGCGCAGCTGCGCCGCCCGCCGCGGGGAACCGGTGCCGACTCGCGAGCCGGCGGGCAACTGGTCGAGCCGTGACCCGTCGCGGGTGACGAGAGCGTCTCGCGGATCGGCCCGAGTCGGTACGGCGGCAAGCACCAGCCCGTCCGCGGGTTTGGTCGGCAGGTCCTTCAACGAATGCACCGCGAGGTCGACCTCGTCGTGGAGCAGTCGATGCCGCAGCTCGGTGACGAACACACCGGTGCCGCCGAGTTGCGCCAGCGCTGCCGCCGAGCGATCGCCTTCGGTCACGATCTCGACCAGCTCCACGTCGCGGCCGGCGCTGCGCAACGTCGCGGCGATGATTCCGGCCTGCGCCAGCGCGAGGGAGGAGCGGCGGGTGCCGAGCCGCAGCGGCCGGCCGCTGCCGGCGCTCACTGCTCGTCCTCCACGACCACGTCGGCGCGCGCGACGGCTTCAGCGGCCTCCGGGTCGAGCGCGAACAGCTCCCGCAGCACACCGGCGTAGGACTCGCCGTCCGGCGAACCGGCGAGTTCCTTCACGCGGACGGTGGGAGCGTGCAGCAGCTTGTCGACCACGCGCCCGACCGTGGCGGCGACCTCGCGCGCCGCCCGCTCGTCGAGCTGCGGCAGCCGGGTGCCGAGGCGGGCGAGCTCGGCGTCGACCACCTGCTGGGCGCGCGCGCGCAGCGCCGCGACCGTGGGGGCGACCCGCTCGGACCGTTGCCGGGTCAGCCACGCCGCCACCTCGTCGGTGACGATGCGGCGCGCGGCTTCCACGTCCTGCGCGACCTCGGCGGCGTCCAGCACCGAACGCAGCGAGTCCAGGTCGGCGAGCGTCACGCCCGGCAGCGACCGCGCCGCCGGGTCGACGTCATGAGGCAGCGCGAGGTCCAACACGAACAGCGGCCGTCCGGCGCGCGCGTCGACGGCCGCAGCCAGCAGCTCGAACGGCACGACGGTGCCGATGGCTCCGGTGCACGACACGACGAGGTCGGCGGCGGCCAGCTCGACGCCCAGGTCGGCGACCGGAGCGGACCGCGCCTGCAGGGTCGCGGCCAGCCGGTCGGCATGCGCCGCGGTGCGGTTGACGATGACGAGCGCGCCGATGCCGCGGCGAGTCAACGTCGCGCCGGCGAGCGCACCCATCGATCCGGCGCCGATGAGCAGCGCGGTCCGGCCGCTGAGGTCGCCGACCGCCGTCGCGGCGAGATCGAGCCCGACGCTGACCAACGACCGGCCAGCGCGGTCGATGCCGGTCTCGGTGTGGACCCGCTTGCCCGCGCGCAGCGCGTGCTCCACCAGCGGGCCGAGCACCCGGCCGACCGAACCGTCCTCACGCGCGACCTGCAAGGCGCTGCGCAGCTGGCCGAGGATCTGCTGTTCACCCACCACCATCGAGTCGAGCCCGCTGGCCACGGAGAACAGGTGCTGGACCGCGCGGTCCTCGTAGTGCACGTAGAGGTGGTCGCTGAGGTCGTCGAGGGCGACGCCGGTGCGTTCGACCAGCCGCTCGGTCAGCTCCTGCACGCCGCCGTGGAACTTGCGCACGTCGGCATAGACCTCGAGCCGGTTGCAGGTCGCCAGGACGATGGCCTCGTCGACGTGCTCGCCGGCGAGGACGTCGGTCAGCAGCTTGGTCACACCGTCGTCGGGAAGAGCGGTGCGTTCCAGCAGATCCACCGTGGCGCTGCGGTGCGACAGGCCGACGACCAGGACGCTCATGACGCCGCCGGAGTGCGCACGCCGTCCGGCACCGCGCCGCCGGGCTCGCCGTCGACACCAGCCGCCTTGCGCTGCTCGTGGAAGGCCAGGATCTGCAGCTCGATCGACAGGTCGACCTTGCGCACGTCGACACCCTCCGGCACCGCGAGCACGATCGGGGCGAAGTTCAACACGCTGGTGACGCCGCAGGCCACGAGCCGGTCGCAGACCTCCTGCGCCGCCGAGGCGGGCGTCGCGATCACGCCGATCGAGATCTCGTGCTCCTTGACCAGCGCCTCGAGCTCGTCGAGGTGGCGGACCTCGAGACCCGCGATGACCTCGCCGCTGCGCTTGGGATCGGCGTCGATGAGCGCGGCGATCTGGAAGCCGCGGGTGGCGAAGCCGGCATAGTTCGCGAGGGCGTGGCCGAGGTTGCCGACGCCGATGATGGCGACCGGGTAGTGCTGGGTGAGACCCAGCGCCCGGGAGATCTGATAGACGAGGTACTCCACGTCGTACCCCACCCCTCGTGTCCCGTAGGAACCGAGGTGCGACAGGTCTTTGCGCAACTTCGCCGACCCGACGCCCGCGGCCGAGGCCAGCGCCTCCGAGGACACCGTGAGCACCTTGTTCTCCGCCAACGCGGTCAGTACACGCAGGTAGACCGGGAGCCGGGCAACAGTGGCGTCGGGGATGCCCGTCCGGCTCGACCGCGGCGAGGCGGCCGCTCGCGGCACCGGCATGCTGTTCTCCAAAACGAGGGCGAACGGCAGTCTACGTCGCTTGTGAACAGGTGCACAAACTCGCGACGGGCCTGCGCACGCACCCCGGGCGCAGGTGTGACGGTTACCACTCCACGCGTGCGACGTGTGAGGATTGCGGCGTGACGGACAGCCGCGAGTGGGGCCGGGTGGCGGAGGACGGAACGGTCTACGTGCGGCAGCCGGACGGCTCGGAGCGGGTGATCGGCTCGTGGCAGGCCGGCAGCGTGGACGAGGCGTTCGCCTACTACGGCCGACGTTACGACGACCTGGCCGCGGAGGTCGGCATCCTCGAGGCGAGGATCTCCACCACCTCGGCCGACCCGAAGGCCGTGGCGGCCGCCGCCCGCAAGCTGCTCGAGACGCTGCCCGGCGCCAGCGCGATCGGCGACCTCGCCGCCCTGAGCAGTCGGCTCGAGTCGGTGCTCGCGAAGGTCGACCAGCGCCTGGCCGAGCAGTCCGAGGCGCGGACCCGAGCCGCGGCCGCCGCAGCCGACCGCAAGCGCGAGCTGGTGGCGCAGGCGCAGTCACTGGCGGAGAGCAACGATTGGCGGGCGACGGGTGAACGGTTCCGCGCGATCGTCGAGCAGTGGAAGTCGATCCGCGGGGTCGACCGCAAGACCGACAGCGAGCTGTGGGAGCAGCTGGCCACCGCCCGCAAGGAGTTCGACCGGCGCCGCCGGGCGCACTTCACCGAGCTCGACCGCCAGCGCGAGGAGGCAGCCGAGCGCAAGCAACGCCTGGTGACGGAGGCGGAGAAGCTCGCCGGCTCCGAGGACTGGGCGGCGACCGCTCGCCGGTTCAAGGAGCTCATGAGCGAGTGGAAGGCCGCCGGTCGCGCCAGCCGCGAGACCGACGACGAGCTGTGGGGGAAGTTCAAGGCCGCGCAGGACGAGTTCTTCTCCCGACGCAGCGAGGTGCTGTCGGCGCGCGACGCGGAGTTCGCCGGCAACCTGCAGGTGAAGGAGGCGCTGCTCGTCGAAGCCGAGGCGCTCGACCCGAGCAGTGACCTCGAAGGCGCGCGGCGCCGGCTGCGGGTCATCCACGAGAAGTGGGAGAAGGCCGGCAAGGTGCCGCGGGACAGCGTCGACCGGTTGGAGCAGCGACTGGCCGCCGTCGAGCAGCGCGTCCGGGATGCCGGTTCGGCGGCGCGGCCGGTCACGACGACGGAGTCACCCCTGGTCGTGCGGCTGCGCGAGTCGGTGACCAAGCTCGAGGCCCGGCTGGAGCGAGCGCGAGCTGCGAACGACGCCAAGGTGGCCGCTGAGACCGAGCAGGCGCTCGCCACGCAACGCCAGTGGCTCACGCAGGCCGAGTCCTCGCGATAGCAGCAGCGCGCGCACGGCACAGCGGCTCGACGCGCGGGATCAGCCGGACAACGCGGCCCGCAGCTTGTCCGCGCTGACCCGGAACCAGTCGTGCACCTCGCCGTCGACGACGATGACCGGGACATACTCCGCCCACCGCGCCATCAGCTCGGGGTCACCGGTGATGTCCTGCTCCTGCCAGCCCACGCCGAGCTCAGCGGTGATTCGCTCAACCGCAGCGCAGGCGTCGGCACACAGGTGGCAGCCCGGCTTGCTCAGCACGACGACGCGGGTGGTCATCCCTCGCGCAGCCGACCCTTCGCCACCTTGCCGGTGGCCGAGTGCGGCAGTTCGTCGACGAACTCGACGGACGTGGGGCACTTGAACCGGGCCAGCCGCGCGGCCGCGTGCGCGATGACGTCGTCGGCGCTGAGCTGGGCGCCCGGACGAGGTACGACGAGAGCCCGGACGGCCTCTCCCGTGTAGGGGTGCGGAACAGCGACCACCGCCACCTCGGCCACCGCCGGGTGCGTCGCGATCACGTCCTCGACCTCGCGCGGATAGACGTTGAAGCCGCTGACGAGGATGAGCTCGCGCACGCGGTCGACGAGGAAAAGGTCGCCGTCCGGATCGGCGTAGGCGACGTCGCCGGTGCGAAACCATCCCTCCGCGTCGGCGCCGCCCGAGCCGTCCGGCCAGTAACCCGAGAACACGTTGTCGCCCCGGACCACGATCTCGCCAGGATCGTCCTCGTCCACCTCCCGGCCGCTGTCGTCGAGCAGGCGCAGCTCGACGCCCGGGATCGGCCGGCCGATCGAGCCGGGTTTCGGCTGCGGGCTGCACAACGTCGTCGTCAGCACCGGTGCGGTCTCGGTCAATCCGTAGCCCTCGTAGATGACGGTGCCCGTCGCCTCCTCGAGCTGGGCCATCACTGCTGCGGGCAGCGGTGCGGCGCCGGACACCGCGAGCCGCAGGCCCCGGAAGACACCGTCGAGCCCAGGCAGCATCGACCAGGCGACGTACATCGGTGGTGCGCCGATGACGTTCGTGACCTTCTGGTCCCGGACCAACGCCAGCGTCTCGACCGGGTCGAACCGGTTGGCGAGCACGCCGGTCGCCGCCGCACGGGCGGTCATGCCGAGCCCCGCGTTGAGACCGTAAACGTGGAACAGCGGCAGCACGAGCAGCACGACGTCGTCCGGGGCCACCACCGACGGCTCGATGCGGGCGAGCTGGTCGAGGTTGGCGAGCAGCGCACGATGGCTCAACATCGCGCCCTTCGGCCGGCCGGTCGTGCCCGAGGTGTAGAGCAGCACCGCGAGCTCGTCGCCGCCGGGGGCATCGGCGGTCGGCGCCTCCGCGGCGGCGACCGCGGGGGGCGCGGCGCCGGACGGGCCGGCGATCGCCGCCCACTCGGCGCCGTCCACGAGCACCGTGGGGCGGTCCGCGACGCAGCCGGCCAGCGACTCGTCCGTCACGACCAGGCCGACGTCGGCGTCGGTCAGCTGGTAATCGATCTCGCTGCTGGTGTAGGCCGTGTTGAGCGGTACGGCGACCAAGCCGGCTCGCAGCGCGCCGAAGTAGGCGGCGGCGAAGTCGATGGAGTTGGGCAGCAGGATGGCGACGCGGTCCCCGCGGTGCAGCCCCTTGCCCTGTAACCCGGCGCCGACCCGGTCCACCAGCGCATCCAGCTCGGACCAGCTGACCGTCCGCGTCGGCGTGACGAGAGCGGCGCGGTGCGGAGCGCGGGCCGCGGCGCGGCGGACGAGATCGGCGACGTTCCCGGCGGAGCCCGGCCCGGCCGGGGTCCCCGGGTCGCGGGTGGTGTCCGACTCTTCCGTCATCGACGCCGAGTGTTTCACATTTGCAAGCACCGGCCGCGGCGGCAGGAGCGACGGAACGAACTGACAAATCACCCGCGTGGCGGCTTCAGTCGGCGCGGAATCGGCCGAGATTCGTAGCGAACAACAACCGAATCAGCCGGGGCGACCGCCGACCCGACAAAGGCACACCGTGCGCGAGCACGGGCCGCAAAGGCACGGGACTGCGCTGCGTCAGCGAAGCCGCTGCACGCCGGGCAGTCAGCCGGTCTACCGAACGTCGTTGGCCGCCCAATCGCGTCCGTGACGATCTCCCGTCGCGGCGAGCGCCCCGGCCCTGCCCGGAGGTGGCTCGCGTGTCGTTGTGGACACGGCTGTGCCCGTCGTGGCCCGGACTGCGCCGTCGCGTGGCTCCGCTGGCCGCGACCGCGATGTTGACGATGGGGCTCACGACGATGGCCTCGCTGGCGCAGCCCACGGCTGCGTTCGCCAGCACCGCCAGCATGGAGTCGCAGTTCATCGCGGACATGAACTCGGCGCGACAGGCCAACGGGCTGCGCCCCTACGCGGTGGCCTACGACCTCACGTCCGTCGCCCGTCAGCACTCTCAGCAGATGGCGGCGCGGCAGTCGCTCTACCACAACCCGTCGCTGACCAGCGACGTCCACAACTGGCGTGCGGTGGGCGAGAACGTCGGCGAGGGTCCGACGGTGCAGGACATCCACGAGGCGTTCATGCACAGCCCCGAGCACCGCGCGAACATCCTCGACCACGACTTCACCCAGGTCGGCGTCGGCGTGAGCGTCGACAAGCACGGCACGATCTGGGTGACCGAGGACTTCCGTCAACCGATGTCCAGCGGCGGTTCGACCTCCGGCACGGCCGCCCCGCACCACTCGAGCACCCCGCACGCCACCTCCGGCGGCTCGACCTCCGGAGGCAGTGGCCTCGCCAACCGGGTGAGCACGGTCACCGCCGCGCCGACGACAGGTCCGAGCACGGCGACGCCGGCCGCAGGGTCGTCACCGCGAGCCGTGCTGATGCACCGGTTGCGGGAGCTGCGGCGGCACCCGCACCCGGCCGGCGCCGACCCGGTGGTGCAGGCGTTCGGCTATGTGACCGCTCTCTCCCGCTTGGCCGGCTGACCCGCACCAGGCGGGGTGGGCAGCAGCGTCCGGCTGGGCTGCGGCGACGGCGAGGCGCTCGTGGGCGGCGGGTTCGGTGCCGATGACGACTGCTGCGACCGGGGCGTCTCCTTCGGGGTCGGCGCCGACGAGGTGGGTTGGCCCGCCGGCGGCACGTAGCTGACCGCGGGCAGCGGAGACGAGCGCGACGCCGACGGCCGCGGGTGCGGCTGCTGCAACGCGCGGTAGTCGCTCCACGTCCGCGCGAAGATCTGCGCCGGCAAGGTGCCGCCGTACACCCCGCCGGCCTGCCCGGCGATGTTGCGCATGGAGTGCGGCGTCTTGCCGTGGTGCAGGTACTCCTTGTCATAGCCCATCCACACGGCCACGCAGAGCTCGCGGGTGCAGCCGGTGAACCAGGCGTTGGTGAACTCGTCGGTGGTGCCGGTCTTGCCATAGACCGGGAACGGCTGGCGGGCCGCCGTACCCGTGCCTTGCGACACGACGTCCTGCAGCACGCTCGTGACCTGGTCCGCGATGGGTCGGGGCAGCACCCGCTGCCCCTGCGGATGGTCCGGCGCCCGGTAGAGCTGGCCGTCGAGCCCACTCTGCACCCGCAGCACCGATCGCGGTGCGTGGTGCACGCCGTGGTTGACCAACGTCCCGTAGCCGACGGCCTCGGACAGCGGCGTCACCTGCACCCCGAGCGCCTGCGCCGGGTAGGGCTTGCCCCGGCTGTCGCGTTGCAGCGGCGCGACCTGCATGCCGGCGGCGCGCATGAGCCGGACCACCTTCGCCAGCCCCACCTCCACGCCCAACGGTCCGTAGACGGTGTTGATCGAGTGGACGAGTGCGGTGCGCAAGGTCTGGTACGACGCGCCCTGCTCGGCGTTGCAGACGTGGTAGGGCTGGTTGACGCATTCCGGGGCGGCGTGGGGCTCGTCGAGCGTGTGCCCGTGCTGCAACGCGACGGCGAGCGTGAACGGCTTGATCGTCGAGCCGGACGAGCGGCTCGCGCCGGTCGCGAGGTCGAAGCCGCCCTTCTGGTAGCCGCCCTTCATCTTCGTCGTCAGCGCCCGGATGTCGCCGTTGCGCGGGTCGACCGCGACGATCGCGGCCTCGGGATCACTGGCCTTGGGCAGCACCGAGTGCAACGCGCGCACGGCCGCCTTCTGCAGGTCGAGATCGAGTGTGGTGCGCACCCGCACGCCGTCGCTGTTGAACAGCGAGTTGTCACTGAACGACAACGTCCCCCGCAGCTGGTCGGCGACGTAGTCGCGGAACTCCGGCGCCACCGTCGGGGCGTCCCGGCGTGACTTCGCCACGATCCGTGGCAACCGCTCGCCGTAGGCGTCTGACGCCTGTTGCGGGGTGATCAACCGGTTCTTCACCATCTGGTTGAGCACGTAGAGCTCACGCCGCCTGGCCTGCGCCGGGTCCTGCACCGGGTTCCACACGGACGGCGCCGGCACGAAACCGGCGAGCGTTGCGGCGCGAGCGAGGGCCAGCGAGGCGCTGTGGGTGCCGGTCCGCGGGTCGTAGTCGAGCTGCTGGATCGGCACGCCGTAGTAGTACTTGCTCGCCGCCTGGACGCCGGCCGTGCCGTTGCCCAGGTAGAGCGTGTTGAGATAGCGGGTGAGGATCTGCTCCTTGCTCAGATGCTGCTCGAGCCGGATGGCGAGGCTGGCTTCGCGCAGCTTGCGCAGGGCGGTGCGTTGACTGCCGGTGTAGACGTTCTTCACGTACTGCTGCGTGATCGTCGAGCCACCCTGCAGGTGAGCGCCGGTGAGGTCACGCCACAGCGCGCGCACGACCGCGAGCGGGTCGACACCGCTGTGCTCGAAGAAGCGTTCGTCCTCGGCCGCGACGATCGCGTTCTTCATCACGGCCGGGATCTGGTCGGCCCGGACCGGCTCGCGGTCCTGCGGCGGACGGATCGTGGCGAAGACGCGGCCGGCCGAGTCGAGCAGCAGCACCGCCTGCGGTGGCACCGGCTGGAACGAGTAGTCCAGCGGCGCGGCCAGCAACCCCGCGCCGAACGTGCCGCTCCCGACCAGCACCGCGAGCAGCGTCCACAGCGCGAGCTGCCGGCGGCGGCGGCGGGCACGAGCGCTGCGCGACCGTCGCTCGGCAACGGCGGCCACCACGTCCTGCGGGGGCCGCGGGGAAGCGGACGACCGAGCCATCCCTCGCAGCGTAAAGCGCCGTCTGCGGCAAAAGGCACTCACCGGGACTAGATCAGAAATAGCCTTTCTTCGTCATGGTCCGGGGCGTTTCGCCCGGTGTGTCATGACAGAGCGGCCTTGTCGCCCGCCGCAGCCCGGCTCAACCCCTGCACCGATCCTGCCGATCCAGGAGAGCTATGACCGCGCGCGCAGCGGCCCGACCCGAACGGCTCGTCGAGCCGTCCGGTCTGGTCGCGCTGCGCCTCGCCGTCGCGCTCAGTCGCGACCCGGTCCTCGGCAACGTGAACGAGCGGCTCGCGTTCCGCTCCCTGCCGCGCCCCCGGGCGCCGCTCAGCCAGGTCTCCTCAGCTCCCGTCAGCAGCGCGAAGACAGCCGCTGGATCGGGTCCCGCGCCGGCGGCGCCGGCCGGTGCACCGGTCATCCCCGCGCCGATGCCACCCTCGGAGCCGACCGGCGAGCTGCTGACCGTGATGGAGGTGGTCGGGCGCGCCCAGACCGGCGACGCCGACGCCTTCGCCCAGCTCTACGACCGCTATGTCGACGTCGTCTACCGCTACGTGCACTACCGCGTCGCCAACGTGGCGCTGGCCGAGGACCTGACCAGCGAGACGTTCCTGCGCGCGCTGCGGCGCATCTCGTCGTACACCTGGCAGGGCCGCGACTTCGGCGCCTGGCTGGTCACCATCGCCCGCAACCTCATCGCCGACCACTACAAGTCCGGGCGCTACCGCATGGAGATCGCCACTTCGGACCTCGTCGAGGCGGGCGCCGACCGCAGCGAGGACGGGCCGGAGGACGAGGTCCTCGCCGGGCTGAACAACGCCACGCTGCTGGAAGCCGTGAAGCGGCTCAACGCCGAACAGCAGGAGTGCATCGCGCTTCGGTTTCTGCAGGGCATGTCCGTCGCCGAGACCGCGCTGATCATGGGCAAGAACGACGGCGCCATCAAGGCGCTGCAGTATCGCGCCGTCAAGTCGCTGTCCCGGCTGCTGCCGGAGGACCTGCTGTGAGCGCGACCGGCCCGGTGACTATGCGCTGGATAGCCCGGATGGACTATTTCGGCGATTGGTCCGTTACCTCCCTCGGCCCTGCCTCGTTGGGCGTCATGGAGTGGCCTGCCAGCCCGGCGACCACCGACCTGACCCTCGGGAGGCGGCACCGATGAGCCTCTCTCCGACGCGCCGCCGCGCCGAGCAGTTCGCGGACCTGCTCGAGCGTGCCGGCCGTACCGACGACCCGGCGCTGGAGCCTGCCGTCGCCCTGGCCGGCGCGCTCCAGTCGATGCGCCCGGTGACCGGCCCGCGGCCGGAGTTCCGGCAGGCGCTGCGCCAACGGCTGGTGGCCGTCGCGACCGTGCAGGTCGCTGCCCCGCCGGCCACGGCGACCGAACGGCTGCGGGAAACGGCGCAGACCTGGCGCTTCCAGCGCCGCGTGGCGGTGATCGCCGGCGGCGCAGCCGCGGCGACCGCGATCGCGGGCGTCGGCCTCGGCGCCAGCCGGTCACTGCCGGGCGAGCCGTTCTACGGGATCAAGCGGGCGACCGAGGACGTGCAGCTCGCCACCAGCTTCGGTCAGGAGGCCAAGGGCAAGCGACACCTGGAGTTCGCCCGCACCCGGCTCGCCGAGGTGCAAGCGCTGGCCGGACGTTCCGACGCGCTCGAGGCGTTCATCCCCGGGACGGCGGGCGCGCTCGGCACCTTGTCCGAGCAGGCGACGTCCTCCGTCATCGTGCAGACCCTGCACGACATGGACGCCGAGACCCGCGCGGGAGCGGCCGACCTGATGAACGTCTATCGCCAGTCGGGCTCCGGCGAGCCGCTGCGCGCACTCGACTCGTTCACCCGGCACCAGTACGACGGGCTGCGCTCGGTGCTGCCCGAGCTGCCGACCGCCACCCGCCCGCACGCGGAGTCCTCTCTCATGCTGCTGACCGAGGTCGCGGCGAAGACGGTCCGGCTCGCGGCTGGCGCCGTCACGCGAGGCGGCACCCGACCCGGGTCCGGCTCCCCCTCGGCGCCCGCCGGTGGGCGGGAGCCCGGGCCGCAGCTGAGCTCGCCGCCGGCCACGCGCTCCGGCACGCCGTCCTCGGCTCCGGGCACCGGGCAGGTCGTTCCCGGCACCAGCGGCGGCCAGCAGAGCGGGCCCGGCCTGCCCACGGCTCCGGCGACGATCCCGCCGCCGCCGTCGCTGCCGGTTCCGTTGCCGACGTCGATCCTGCCGTCGCCGCACGCGTCCACCACGCCGCTGCCGACGCTGCCGACGCTGCCGACCCTGCCCAGCTTGCCGCTGCTCGGCGGCTGAGTCCGCGCCGGTCTCACCCCCATAGCGCACGATCGGCCCGCTCCGCGACCTTGGCGCGGCACCACATTCGGACACTCCGCGCACAACCGGACGAGCGGCCGCAACTTTCGGTCACGCTCCGGACAATCGCCGTAACTTCTGCCCATGGCGGTCGTTTACTAGTCCGAACACACTAGTCCAGTGACTCAAGCACACAGTGTGAAGAGCCGAGCACGTACGGTAGTGTTCGCCCAGGTTCGCCCGTCTTGTGGAGGTAGGGGGCAAATGGCAGGAACCCTGCGGCGCCGCGGTGTAGCCGTCACCGCGCTCGCCCTGGCCAGCGGCACATCGCTGGCCTTCGTCACGGCTACTCCGGCGGGAGCGAGCACCTTGAGCGCTCCGGCCTACTACCAGGGGGTGACGTCGGCCAACGTGCTGGGCGTCGCTCTCCACCTGCCGTCAGCCCTGCCCGCGCTGCCCGGCCTGCCGAAGGACCTCGCCCTCAACCTGATCGGGGTTACCGGCAACGCGGTCCACAACACGCTCGCCACCGGCGCGAAGACCTCGTCCACCGCGGTCTCCTCGCTCGCCAGCGGCTCGCTGATCGACGCTCTTCCGACCAACCTCGGTCTGAAGAAGATCGTGAAGGCGACCCTCGGCATGGCGCCGCAGAAGTTCACGGACATCCCGATCAACGCGAGCCCGCTGCTCAACCTCAATGTGGGCGCGCTGACCGCGAGCGCTCAGCACACGGCCAACACGTCGACCTCCGTCCTCACCGACGGCACGGTGGCGCAGCTCGGCCAGCTCCTCGACGTGAAGAAGGCCGCCGGCAGCGCGACCACGCTGCTCACGACCCTCGAGAACCAGGTCAACACGGTGAGCTCCACCGTCACCGACCAGGTGTCGAGCGTGCTCAACACGGTCGGCCAGGCGCTCAACCAGCCGGGTCTGACCAGCACGGCGACCAGCACGCTGAGCAGCCTCCAGTCGACGCTGCAGACGCTGCAGGCGAAGATCAACAGCATCCTCGCCAACGTCGGCAACACCGCCGTTCTGACGGTGAAGACGCTGGACGCTTCGCAGTCGATCGCTCCGAGCGCGGGTGCGGCCAAGTCGGTGGCGTCGGTCAACCTGGCCGACCTCAACGTGCTCAACGGCCTGCTCACCGTGAAGGGCTTCGTCAGCCAGGCGACGGCGATCGCCAACGGCAAGGCGGGTGGCGCGCACGCGTCGTTCTCCGGCCACGCCCCGATCGTCCAGCTCGGCACACCGCTGCTGACCGCAACGCTCGACGAGGCCGGTCTGAACCTCTCGGACGTCGCTGGCCTGCCGCAGGACGTGGCTGACCAGGTCAACGGCGCGCTGGCCACCCTGCAGAACGCGCTCAACACGCTGCTCGACACGCTGGGCGTGCACCTGAACTTCGTTCCGGGGCACGTCGACCGGGTGGACACCGCGAACGGCCGCTACGCGGCTGCGACCGGTCCGGAGTACGACATCGTCGTCGACAGCCCGGTGCCCGGTGACGGTGCGCTCGCAGAGATCGGCCTCGGCCACGGCACCACGGCCTCGGTCGCTGCTCGGCAGGCGCCCAAGCTCGTCAAGCTGCCCAACCCGCAGCAGGGCGCGCTCCCGCACACCGGCGCCAACCTGCCGCTCATCGGCGGCGGTGCGCTCGCGCTGATGGTCATGGCCGCTGTCCTCCGCCGGCGGTTCGCCGCCTAGGAAGCAGGTCCGTGACCTGACGCACCAGCAACGCTGACGATGCCCCGGCCGCCTGGCGGCCGGGGCATCGTCATGCCCGGCGTCGACTCCGCTCAGATCTGTCCACGGCGCCGATCGCCATGATCGGCGGTACGGAACGAGCAGTTAGGCTGCGCGCGATGGCACGCCGTACCCGCGACCGTGACACCACCCGCGCCATGCGGGCAGGTGCTGCCTCCGCCGCGGTCGCCGAGGTCGAGGCGAGCCTGGCGATCCCGCCGGACCCGAGCGCCGCCGCGTTCTTCGACGTCGACAACACGATGATGCAGGGCGCATCGATCTATCACTTCGCCCGTGGGTTGGCCGCCCGCGACTACTTCACCTGGCGCGACCTCGCGCAGTTCGCGTGGAAACAGGTGGCGTTCCGGCTCAAGGGAGTCGAGGACCCCGCGCACATGGAGGAGGCCAAGGAGGCGGCGCTCGCGTTCGTCGCGGGTCACAAGGTGGACGAGGTCGTGGCGCTCGGTGAGGAGATCTACGACGAGCTGATGGCGGACCGGATCTGGTCCGGCACCCGCGCGCTCGCCCAGCTCCACCTGGACGCCGGCCAACGGGTCTGGCTGGTGACCGCGGCCCCCGCCGAGCTGGCCTCGCTGATCGCCCGGCGGTTGGGGCTGACCGGAGCCCTCGGCACGGTCGCGGAGAGCGCGGACGGCGTGTACACGGGGCGGCTCGTCGGCGAGCCGTTGCACGGGCCGGCGAAGGCCGAGGCGATCCTCGCGTTGGCCGAGCGGGAGGGCCTCGACCTCACGAGGTGCACGGCCTACTCCGACTCGCTGAACGACCTGCCGATGCTCTCCCTCGTCGGCCACGCGGTCGCGGTCAACCCGGACAGCGACCTCAAGCGAGCCGCGCGCGAACGTGGTTGGGAGATCCGCGACTTTCGCACCGGCCGCAAGGCCGCGCGGATCGGCGTGCCGGCGGCCGCCGGCATGGGTGCGGTCGCCGGCGGCGTCGCCGTCGGCCTGGCGCTCCGCCGCCGCTACCACGACCCGTCCCTGACCGCCAAAGCCCTCACCCTCGTCAAGCGCTGAGGTCACTGCCGGGTCGAGGCCCCGCCGGCCCCGCGACAAGCGCCGCAGACAGCGGAGCAGCCGGAGCGGGGTCGGGGCCCCGCGACAAGCGCCGCAGACAGCGGAGCAGCCGGAGCGGGGTTGGGGCCCCGCGACAAGCG
>DASTWK010000078.1:0-37839 GCA_035776655.1 Mycobacteriales bacterium
GAGGCGTGCAGCCGGCTCCACGACCTCGTCGCGGCCGACACCGACCCGCTGTCCCGTGGCCTCCCGGTCGGTGCGTTGTGTCGCACCCTGGAGCTGCCCGACCCCGAGCTGTTGCTCGGGCTCGTCGCGGACGACCCGCGGGTCGTGCTCGCCGACGGGCACGTCCGCGCCGCGGTGTCGACCGCACCGGTGGTCGCCCCCCAGCTGCAGGCGTTGGTCGACCGGCTGACCGCCGACCCGCTCGCTGCCCCCGACCTGGAAGAGGTACGGCGCCTCGACCCCGCAGCGCTTGCCCATGCCGTCCGCATCGGCGTCCTGCGCCATCTCGGCGGCGGCGTCTATGTCGCCGCGCACGCGCCCGAGCTGGCGCAGGCGCGGCTGGCCGCCTTGCCGCAGCCGTTCACCGTCAGCGCCGCGCGGCAGGCTCTGGGCAGCAGCCGTCGCGTCGTCGTACCGCTGCTCGAGCATCTCGACGCCGCGCGCATCACCCGACGCCTCGACGACGGAACGAGGTTGCTGGTGGCATCCCGGGGATAACCTCACTTCATGAGTGCGCTGGTCGACCGCTTCGGTCGCGTCCACACCGATCTGCGCGTCTCGCTGACCGACAAGTGCAACCTGCGGTGCAGCTATTGCATGCCGCCCGAGGGGCTCGACTGGCTGCCCGGGCCGGAGCTGCTCACCGATGACGAGGTCGTCCGTCTCGTCGGCATCGGTGTGTCCACGCTCGGCATCACCAGCGTCCGGCTGACCGGCGGCGAGCCGTTGCTGCGGCGCGGCCTCGTCGACCTCGTCGCCAGGTTGCGCGGGCTCACGCCGACGCCGGAGCTGTCGCTGACCACGAACGGCATCGGCCTGGCGCGGATGGCACCCGCTCTCGCCGACGCCGGTCTCGACCGCGCCAACGTCAGCCTCGACACGTTGCGGCGCGCGACCTTCGCGGCGCTGGCCCGCCGGGACCGGCTCGACGACGTGCTGGCGGGTCTCGCGGCCGCGCAGGACGCCGGTCTGCGCCCGGTGAAGGTCAACACCGTCCTCGTCCGCGGCGTCAACGACGACGAGGCTCTCGACCTGTTGCGTTATTGCCTCGACCGTGGGCTCGCGTTGCGGTTCATCGAACAGATGCCGCTCGACGCGCAGCACGGGTGGAACCGCGAGGTGATGGTGACCGCGGACGAGATCCTCGACCGGCTCGCGGTCAAGCACACCCTCACGCCGGTTCCTGGGCGTGGCAGCTCACCGGCCGAGGAGTTCGTCGTCGACGACGGCCCCGCCACCGTCGGCGTCATCGCCAGCGTGACCCGGCCGTTCTGCGGCGCCTGCGACCGGGTGCGGCTGACCGCGGACGGTCAGCTGCGCAACTGCCTGTTCGCGCGGGCCGAGTCCGACTTGCGCGGCCCGCTGCGCGCGGGCGCGACCGACGCCGAGCTGGTCAGCCGGTGGCAGGCCGCTCTGGCCGACAAGCGCGCCGGGCACGGCATCGACGACCCCACGTTCCTGCAGCCGGACCGACCGATGTCGGCCATCGGCGGGTGAGCTCAGCGACGTACGACGCGGTCGTGCTCGCCGGCGGCGCCGCCCGGCGCATGAACGGATGCGACAAGACTCGCCTGCTCGTCGGCGCTGCCACGCTGCTCGACCGGGCGCTCACCGCCACGGTCGGCGCCGCCCGCACCGTCGTCGTCGGGGACGAGCGGCCGGTGACCCGTCCGGTGGAGTGGACCCGCGAGTCCCCGGCCGGCGCCGGCCCGGTCGCCGCTCTCGCTGCCGGTCTCGGGCTCGTCACCGCGCCGGTGGTCGTCGTGCTCGCCGCGGACATGCCGTTCGTGTCGGCCGGGGTCGTGGACCGGCTGCTCGCACCCCTGGCTGCTCGCGCCGCGGCGTCCGAACCTTGCGACGGCGCGGTGCTGGTCGACGGTGACGGCCGCGAACAGTGGTTGTGCGGTGCGTGGCGCTCCGACGTGCTGCGGGCCCGTCCGCTGCCGGCGGGTGGGTCGCTGCGCCAGGCGCTGGGTCCGCTACGGTTCGCCCGCGTGCCTGACCCGGGCGACGGTCTGCCCGCCTGGCTCGACTGCGACACCCCGGTCGACCTCGATCGGGCCGAGCAACTGCTGGTGCACCCGCAACCGGCCGCCGACGACCCACGAAGGAGCGCACGTCGATGAACGTCCTCGAGGAGTTCCTGCGTACCAGCGCACAGGCGCTCGGGCTCGACGAGGACGCGGTCGACCGCGATCTCATCCTCGAGCTGACCAAGGACGTCGCCCACAACGTGGCCCGCCCCGCGGCGCCGCTGGCGGCCTTCCTCGTCGGGCTGGCCGCCGGGCGCAACGGCGGCGACGCCGACGCAGTCCGCGCCGCGGCCACCAAGGTCGCGTCGCTCGCGGCGGGCTACACCGCTCCCGACGGCGAGTGACCCGACGCAGCGCGCCTCGTCGCCGGACCCGGACACGGGCGGTGCCGGGCGACCACGGGGGCAGTCACCCGGCACCGCGTCCGGTGAGCGTCGCGCCGTGCCCCCCGTGCACGCACTGGCCCTGGCGCTAGAACGAGCGTCTCAGCCTTCTGCGACAAGGTAAAGACGAACCAGCCGTTGTCATCTCGTTGTCAGGTAACAACCAAGAGACGGAAAGGGACGTTCAGTGGCTGACCAGACCTATGGCATCACCGAGATCGTCGGCACGAGCCCCGACAGCGTGCACCAGGCGATCCGCAACGGCGTCGCCCGCGCGTCACAGACACTGCGCAACCTCGACTGGTTCGAGGTCTCCGGCATCCGCGGTCAGATCGTCAACGGCGACATCGCCCACATCCAGGTGCAGATGAAGGTCGGTTTCCGGATCGAGACGCCCGACTGAGGTCGGCAGGCGGCGCCGCCGGTTGCGACGGGGTCAGCTGGCCCGGCTGACCGACGACATGTTGAACCCGTCGATCCGCAGCGCGGGCATGCGGGTGCGGGTGAAGTAGTCGCCGAACTCGCGGGCGAGCGCGTCAACGCTCGCCCCGGCTCCGGTGATGCGCTTGAGCATGCCGACTGGGCTCTCGTTGAACCGGAAGTTCGTCGCCGCCCCGACCACCTCGCCGTCCTCGACGAGGAAGACCCCGTCGCGGGTCAGCCCCGTGAGCAGCATCGTCTGCGGGTCGACCTCGCGGATGTACCACAAGCAGGTCAGCAGCAGCCCGCGCCTGGTGTCGGCCATCAGATCGGTCGCAGCGCCGGCGCCGCCGGCCACCTCGAGTGCCAGGTTGTCGATGAACGGCGTCACCGGCAGCCCGGTCACCGCCGCCGAGTGCCGGGTCTGCAGCAAGGCGTTCAGCCGACCGCCGTCGATCCAGCTGACCGGCTGCAGCACCAGCCCGTTGTCGAAGACCGACGACAGCCGACTGGACGCACCGGCGACCACGAACGGCGTGCACTCCTGCCCCGCCATCGCCGGGTCGCTGCGCAGGGTCAACGGCTTGTCCGTCAGCTGCTCACCCACCCGGGTGCCGCCGCCGGCGCGCGAATAGGCCGTGCTGCCCTCGTGGGCGTCGAGCGCGCCCATGGACCAGTAGGCGTCGAGGATGAGGTCGGCGACGGCGCTCGGCGGCAGGATCGTTTCGTAGCGGCCAGCGTCGAGCTCGACCCGGCGCCGGCTCCAGTCCAGCCGCTGCGCGATGTCGCGTTCCAGCTCGGCGACGTCGAAGTCCTCCGCGCGGGCGGCGCGGGTGCCGGCCCAGGCGGATCGGCTGCCGTCGCCGGATCGGCCGGTGATCTCCAGCCGCCCGTCGCGCTGCACGTCGCGTAGCCGCAGGCCGGTCGACGACGCCAGGTATGTCGTGGTCACGGCGTGCTCGGCGTAGCCGAACCGTCCCTCGCCCCGGCTGCGCGCCTGCTCGAAGGACGCGGCGAGCCCGGCGGCGAGCGGCCCGAGCGTCGCGACGTCGGTCTCTCCGGCGGGGTCGTCCCAGTCGCCCGCGGCCGGCATCGACAGCAGCTCGGCCGCGTCCTCGGCCGGCGGGCTGTCGGCGGCGGCGCGTTGGCTGGCCGCCACCAGGTCGTCGATGTCGGCCGCCGACACCCCGCTGCGGGACAGCGACGCCGCCCGTGGCTCTCGGCCGCCGACGATGCTCACCACCGTGAGGTCGGTGGAATGCGTCACGCCGTTGGTCGTCAGCGTGTTGTTGGCCCACCGGACGTTGGCGGTATGGGTGACCGTCGCGAGCGCCACGCACGCGTCGGCGCCGGAGGCGGCGAGCGCCCGCTCGACCGCGTGCTGGGGAGTGAGGGCGTCGGTCACTGGCCGGCCTCCGCGAGAGCGTTGAGGATGCGTACGCCGCGGAAGCGGGCCGCCGGGCAGCCGTGGCTGACCGGCGCCGTCTGACCGGGCTGCCCCTTGCCGCAGTTGAACGCGCCGCCGAGCACGTAGGTCTGCGGACCGCCCACCGCGTCCATCGACCCCCAGAAGTCGGTGGTGGTCGCCTGGTAGGCGACGTCCCGCACCATGCCGTCGAGGCGGCCGCCGCGGATGCGATAGAACCGCTGCCCGGTGAACTGGAAGTTGTAGCGCTGCATGTCGATCGACCACGACTTGTCACCGACGACGTAGATCCCGTCGTCGACACCGGCGATGAGCTCGTCGGTGGACGGACCGCCGGCGGCCGGCTGCAGCGACACGTTCGCCATCCGCTGGATCGGCACGTGCAACGGCGAGTCGGCGAACGCGCAACCGTTGGACCGGCTGGCTCCGGTCGCCGCCGCGATCCGGCGGTCGAGCTGGTAGCCGACCAGCGTGCCGTCCCGGATCAGGTCCCAGGTCTGCCCGGCGACGCCCTCGTCGTCCCAGCCGACCGTGGCCAGCCCGTGCTCGACCTGGCGGTCGCCGGTGACGTGCATGACCGGGGACACGTAGCGCAACTAGCCGAGCTGGTCCGGCGTGGCGAAAGACGTGCCGTCATAGTTCGCCTCGTAGCCCAGGGCCCGGTCCAGCTCGGTGGCATGGCCGATCGACTCGTGGATCGTCAGCCACAGGTTGCTCGGGTCGATGACGAGGTCATAGGTGCCGGCCTCGACCGACGGCGCCGCGGCCTTCTCAGCCAGCAGCTCGGGCAGCTCGGCGAGCTCGGCGTCCCAGTCGTGGTGGCCGCCGACGAGCCACTCCCAGCCGCGCCCGACCGGAGCGGCCAGCGTGCGCATGCTCTCGAACCGGCCGCTGGCCTCGTCGACCCAGATGCCGGTCAGCTGGCACTGCAGCCGGACCCGCTGCTGGGTCGTGGTGGTGCCGGCGCTGTCGGCGTAGAACTTGTTCTCCCGCACCTGGCGCAGCGACGCCTCGCAGTGGGTGACCGCGTCGTGCGCGAGCAGCCGGCGCGACCACTCGGCCAGCAGCTCGATGCGGTCCGGCGCCGGCACGTCGAACGGGTCGATCTCGTAGGAGGACACCCAGGTCACGTCGCCGTACGACGGCTCGGGCGCGAGCTCCACCTGCTCGGTCGCCACCGGCCGCGACATCTTCGCCAGCGCAACCGCCTCCTCGGCGAGGCGGGCGGCCGCGTCGACGCTGAGCGCGACGCCGCCGGCGAATCCCCACGCGCCGTCGTGGACGACACGCACCGACAGGCCCCGTGCGTCGTCGTCGTGGTTGGTCTCGACGCGGGCGTCGTGCATGCTCAGGTCACCGGTGCGGATCCGCTCGACCCGCAGGTCGGCGTGCTCGGCTCCCAGCTCGCGGGCACGGCTCAGGGCTGCATCGGCCAGCTCGCGCAGCGGCAGGGCGGTGAACGTCTCGTCGATCGGCACCCGTCGCACCCTAGTAGCCGACGGGCGCTGACGAGGGTCGGTCAGTCTCCGGCGGGACGCTGCTCCGGCACGACCCGCAGCGTCGGCGGCTCGACCGCGACCGTGTCCAGCGGGGCCAGCCGGGGCAGCGCCCCCGCGAGCTCGAGGTCGGTCAGCGCTTCGTCGACGGCGGGGCTGGTGCGCGAGACCAGCATGCGGCCGCCGCAGCTCTCCACCCACACCGGTGCGGCGATGAGGACGGCGACCGCCTCGTCGCAGACCCGGGTGACCTCGCCGGCGTCGACGACGACGTCGCGGCAACCGGGTGGCAGCGGCGCGAGCAGACCGCTGCGCAGGGCCTCGACCTGCGCCCGGTCGATCTCGCCGGTGAGCCGCACGACGCGCCCGTCCAGCAGGTCGGTGCACAGCACCTGCAGATCCGATTCCACTGCCTGCACCGTCATCGTCGTCTCCTCCGCTGGGCGCCGTCGCCGTTGTGTCTTCGCCGATGTGTCTTCCTGGTCATCGGCTCGGCGACGACGCCTGGCTCACCCCCAACGAGAGGCTTTTCGGTCGCCCTGCGGGGCGCGTGCGGGCTGCGCCGAACAGCGGAAGGGGACGACCGCGGGGGATGGTCCGGTCGGGCTGGCCACCGCCGGGGAGTGGGACGCGCAAGCGCTTCCGCGAGGAAGGGACCTAGGCGTCGGCGCGCACGTCGTACGTGCTCAGCCGCACCCGCCCACCGGCGGCGGCGACGTCAGCACCCCGCACCTGCAGCACGAGCTCGGTGCGGAACGACTGCGCGCTGGCCGGCAGCGGCAGCCGCACCCACTGACGCTGGGCCCCCACCGGCACGGTGCCCAGGTCGACGGAGCCGCCGAACGCGCGCCGCAGCACCACCCGCACCGGCACCGCGCGCCCGTTCCGGTCGTGCGCGGACAGCTGCAGGGCCAGCGAGGTCGCCTGGCTGAGGTCGAGCGCGTCCTGCATGATGATCGCGGCGTGGCCGGCGTGCCGGCTCGTGCGCCGGATGACCGTGTAGGCCGCGTCGTTGCCGGCCGTGGGGCCGGTGAAGGCGATCCGCGAGGCGCTGACGCCACCGTGGCCGCGGGCGGTGAAGCGCTGGTCGAGGCCGGACTCGAGGCGGGCGACGTCAGTGGTGCCGGTGATGGACTGCTCGTCCATCGTCAGTCCGGCGGCGGGCACGCGGGTGGGGCCGTACGCCGAGGACCACGCGTCAGTGAAGTCGAGCGTGTTGTAGGCCAGGCCGTCGCGCTCCACGACGCCGACGCCGAGGTAGCGCGCCGAGTGGTCGAGGATGTTGGCCCGGTGCTCCGGGCTGTGCATGTAGGCCTCGAACAGCGTGTGCGGCTGCTGCGCCGGGCCGAACCCGACGTTCTCCGCGACCATCGTCCAGTCCCGCGCACCCCCGCGCACCATGTCCTGCACCAGCCGCGGGTTGTGCCACAGCCGCTGCGCATCCGCCAGCCGCCACGCCCAGCGGCGGGCGACATCGGTCGCGCCGGGCACGACGCGCAGCGGTCGCAGCCCAGCCGCCAGGCGGGCGTGGTTGATCTCGACGACCAGCCGGGCCTCGAAGCCATTGAGGCGGACATGGTTGATCGACGCCACCGCGGCGGAGGCACTCGGCAGCAACGTCGCCGGGGTCGCCAACCCGAGCACCGGGGTGGCGGCGATGGCGGTGGTGAGCGCGAGCCGAGCCGTGCGTCGCATCTGTGGGGTCTCCAGGAACGGGACGAACTGTCACTTGGAGACCTCGGCAGCCACCCGGCTCGGTTGATTCCCCCTATCGGGTGACGGTGCCGACCGGGACGGTGCCGGCCAGGATGGTGCCGGCCGGGACGGGGCCGCCCCGGACGGGGCCGGCCGGGACGGTGCCAGCGCGCTGCCGCCAGGCGCGCGCGGCCAGCCCGGACCCGCCGACCGCCACCGCGGGGAGCCAGGTCAACGCAGCTCCGAGCGCGACCGCCGCCACCGCCGCCGACAGCGGCATGCCCAGCGCGACCAGCCCCCCGGTCATCGCGCCTTCGCGGGGGCCGGCGCCGTGGATGCCGGGAATCAGACCGGCGGCCTGCGACAGCCCGAGGATGCCGATGGTGGCGAGCGGGTCGACGTGGTGCCCGACCGCGGCGATCAACCCGAGCACGAAGCCCAGGTAGCCGAGCTGGTAGACCCCCGACAGCAACGCCGCCCGCCCGACCGCCCGCGGGTCCGGCCGCTCGGCCAGCGCGAGGCGGGGCTGCCACCAGCGACGCGTCACCCACGCCACCGCAGCCAGCACCCCGATGCCGAGAGCGGCGTCCGGCAGCAGCCGGTGCGGCACGGTGAACCCGGCCAGCAACGCGAAGACCACCACCATGACGGCGCTGGACAGCCGGTCGGCTGCGATCTCGACGACCGCCGAGCCGCGGTCGGCGCCGGCGCGGGTCAGCTGCCGCAACCGCCACAGGTAGGCGCCGGAGTGCGCCGGCGTCAGCATGCCGAGCAACTCGCCCTCGGCGAACACCCGCACATACCACCGCCAGCTCTGGCCGCGCGTCGACACCGCTCGCCACCGCAGCGCCCCGAAGACGTAGTTGCCGACCGTCCAACACACCAGGCCGAGCAGCGCCGGCTCGATCCGCATCCGCGGCAGGCGCAGCCAGGTGGTGATGGCGACAGCGATGCCGAGCAGCGGCACGACCCGCACCGCCACGGCCCCCACGCGCCGGACGCGTGAGCGCGCGGGCGCAGCAAGGGAAGCGGGCATCGCGAGCGGCATACCCACGATGTCGGGTGCTCGTTCATGTCGGTTGAGTGACGGATCTAGCCTCGGACCTGATGACTCGGCTTTTGCACCGGCTGGGCCGGGCCTGCGCGGCGCATCCGCTGGTGGTCATCGCCGCCTGGCTGGTGCTCGCCGCGATCGCGACGACGACGGCGGTCTTCTTCGGTGGCGGCTACAGCCAGGGCCGGTCGTTGCCCGGCACCGAGGTCGCGGCGGCCGATGACCGGCTGGCGGCGCACTTCCCCTCGGCCGGCGCCGAGTCCGCCGACGTGTTGCTGCGCGGCGCCGATCATGCCCGGGTGCGGGTGGCACTGCCGGCGGCGCGAAGCCGGATCGAGCGGCTGCCCCACGTCGTACCGTCCTCGCTGTCCGACGTGCGGTGGTCCGCGGACGGACGCACGGCGTGGTTGCACGTGCAGTACGACGTCGCGCGGTTCACGGTCCTGTCGACCTCGGACCTCGACCGGATCGAGCGGGCGGCCCGCACCTCGGGACTGCAAACGGCGGTGGCGGGACAGCTGCGCACCGATGTCAGCACGCCCGGCAGCGGGCTGGGGGAGAAGGTCGGCATCGCGGTGGCGGTGCTCGTGCTGCTCATCGCGTTCGGGTCCGTGATCGCCGCGCTGATGCCCGTGGCCACCGCGGCCCTGGCGATCGTCACCGGGCTGTCGCTGGTCAAGCTGCTGGCGAGCGTCTATTCGATCAGCGACTCTGCGCCGGCCCTGGCCACGATGCTCGGTCTCGGCGCGGGCATCGACTACGCCCTGTTCATCGTCACGCGCCACCGCGAGGGGATGCGCAGCGGGCTGGAGCCCGCCGACGCGGCCGCGGCGGCGACGTCGTCGGCCGGCAGCTCGGTGTTGTGGGCGGGCGTGACGGTGGTGATGGCGATCTGCGGGCTGGTCTTCGCCGGCATCCCGCTCGTGACCAGTCTCGGCTTCGCGGCCGCGATCGTCGTCGCTATCACGGTGGTGGCGGCGCTGACGCTGCTGCCGGCGCTGCTGTCGCTGACCGACCGGCACATCGACCACCTGCACATCCCTCTCCCGCACCTGCGGCACGAGCGCGTGCATGCCCGGCCCGACCCCGTCTCGCTCGGCGGCGGGCCCCTCGACCCGTCCTTGCCGGTGCGCGCGCCGACCGGCTGGGCCCGCTGGGCGCGCGCGGTCGAACGACGGCCGGTGCTCTACGTGGTCGGCTGCACCGCCTTGCTCGTCGTCCTCGCGATCCCCGTCAGCGGGATGCGGCTGGGCATGCCGGACGGCAGTTCCGCCCCGGCGGGCAGTGAGACCAGGCGCGCCTACACGCTGATGACGGACTCGTTCGGCGCCGGCGCGAACGGCCCCCTCGTGGTCGTCGCCGAGCTGCCGGCGCCGGCCGCCGCGGCCGCGGTCGCGGCGAGGGTGCGCGCTGCGGCGAGCGCTGATCGCGACGTCGCGGCGGTCGGGCCGGGCGCCCGCAGCCCGGACGGCACCACCGAGGTGGTGACCATCGTCCCGCGCAGCTCACCCCAGTCGGCGCAGACCGCCGCGCTGGTGCCACGGCTGCGGGAGCAGGTGCTGCCACCGGTGGCGCAGGCGACCGGCGCCCGGCTGCTGCTCACCGGCATGCCGGCGGGACGCTACGACGTCGGCCAGCGCGTGATCGACCGGCTGCCGTGGTTCGTCGGTGCCGTGCTGGCCGTGTCGTTCCTGCTGTTGATGCTGGTCTTCCGGTCGGTGCTGGTGCCGTTGAAGGCGGTGCTGCTCAACCTGTTGTCGATCGCCGCCGCCCTCGGCGTCGTCACGGCCGTGTTCACCTGGGGCTGGTTGCGGCAGCTGTTCGGGGTGGCCGAGACCGTCCCGCTCGTCGACGTGGTGCCAATGATGATGTTCGCGATCGTCTTCGGGCTCTCGATGGACTACGAGGTCTTCCTGCTCTCCCGCGTCCGGGAGGAGTGGGTCATCGGCCGGGACAGCCGCGGCAGCGTCGTCCGCGGCCTGACTTCCACGGCCCGCGTCATCAGCGCCGCCGCCTCGATCATGGTCGCGGTGTTCCTGGCGTTCACCTTGGCCAGTGACGTCATCGTGAAGATGGTGGGTCTGGGGTTGGCGGTCGCGGTGTTCCTCGACGCCACGGTCATCCGGCTCGTGCTGGTGCCCGCGACGATGGCCCTGCTCGGTGACCTCAACTGGTGGCTGCCGCGTTGGCTCGACCGGCTGCTGCCCCATGTCGACGTCGAGGCGGCTGTGCCAGTGACGCCGGCCGAGCTGGTGCCCGGCCCGGCCCCCATGACCCCGACCGGCTGACAGCCGGCGACCGCCGCGGCCGGTCGTAGCCTGGTGGGGTGACATCGACGAGCACCGAGTCCGCCACCCGCACCACCGGCCACACCGACCTGCGGCCGGAGCACGGCGACCACGAGAAGTTCGCGCACTACGTGGAGAAGGACAAGATCACCGAGGCGATGGTGCTGGGCACGCCGGTGGTCGCGCTGTGCGGCAAGGTGTGGGTGCCGACCCGCGACCCGTCGAAGTTCCCGGTCTGCCCGGAGTGCCAGCGGCTGTATGACCTCGGGCCGGAGGGGCGCATGCGCGAGTGGCAGGAGCGCTCCGCCGCCGAGTGATCCGCATCGACGATGCCGCCGACGAGCGGTTGGCGGACTATCGCGGGCTGACCGACGTCGCGCTGCGGACGCGGTTCGAGCCGCCGCACGGGCTGTTCATCGCCGAGAGCGAGCTGGTCATCCGGCGGGCGCTCGGCGCCGGCTATCGCCCTCGCTCGATGGTGATGGCGCCGGAGTGGCTGGAGCGGATGGACGCGCTGATCGCCGACGTGGACGCACCCGTCTACACAGCGTCGTACGCCGTGTTGCGGGAGCTCACCGGGTTCCATGTCCATCGCGGCGCCCTCGCCTCGTTCCACCGCAAGCCGCTGCCCCCGGTGGCCGATGTCATCGCAGGAGCCCGCCGCGTGGTCGTGCTGGAGGACATGGTCAGCCACACCAACCTCGGCGCCGTCTTCCGCTGTGCCGCAGCACTCGGGATGGACGCGGTCGTGCTGTCACCGTCGTGCGCCGACCCGTTGTATCGGCGGTCGGTGCGGGTGTCGATGGGGGAGGTGTTCGCGTTGCCCTATGCCCGCGCGCAGACCTGGCCCGAACCGCTGGATGCGCTGCGCGCGAGCGGGTTCGGCCTCTTCGCGCTGACGCCGGCGACGGATGCGACGCCGCTGGACGAGGTGCGGGTCGGGACGGATGAGCGGGTGGCGGTGCTGTTCGGCAGCGAGGGCCCGGGGCTGACGGGCTCCTCGCTGCGCACCGCCGACACGTGCGTGCGGATCCCGATGGCGCGCGGCGTCGACTCGCTCAACGTCGCCGCGGCTGCCGCCGTCACGTTCTGGGCGCTGGGGCGTCGTACCTCCTCCTGACGGTGGGCCGCGTGCCGCGCGGACGTGGCGGGTACCTGCACCACCGGAAGGAAGGTGGTGGCGTGCAGCGACCGTCGCTTCGCGGGCTGTCCGGCCACTTCGTCGCCCGGCGGCCGCACGAGCTCGGCGGCCTGCTCGTGCTGACGGCCGGGCTCATGATGGCCGGGGCGTTCGGGATGAGCTACGTCGCCGGCTTCGGCGCCGTTCACGCCGTCGTCGGCTCCGTGCGCTGGCACTGGCTGGTGGCCGCCCTGGCCGCCATGGTCGCGTCGTTCCTCGGCCTGGCCTTCGCCTATCGCGGTGTGTTCCGCGCCGGCGGCGGGCGGTTGCTCACCCCACGGCAGATGTGGTCGGTCGTCCTGGCCGGTTTCGCCGGCTTCCTCTCGCACGGGGGCGGCGGGCTGGAAAGCGACGCCTTGCGCGCGGCCGGTGCGGCCGAGCGGGATGTCGCCATCCGGGTGTCCGCTCTTGCCGGGCTGGAGCAGGCGGTCCTCGCGATCGGCGGCTGCGGCGCGTCGATCGCGGTGCTGCTGCTCGGTCTGTCGAAACCCACACCGGACTTCACGTTGCCGTGGGCGATCATCCCGTTGCCCGCGTTCCTGCTCGCGTTCTGGGTCGGCGGACGCTACGCGCCGCGGCTGCGCCACCGCCGCGGATGGCGCGGCCACGTCGGGGTGTTCCTCGACGTCATCTGCCTGGTCCGCGGCCTGTTCGAGCGGCCCGTGACGCGGGACCCGGCCGTGCTGGGAATGGGCCTGTTCTGGGCGGCGGAGACGTTCGCGATGTGGGCGTCACTGGCGGCGTTCGGGTTCCACATGTCCGTGCCGGCGCTGATCGTGGGCTATGCCACCGGTCTGCTCGTCACCCGCCGCACCGCACCGCTGGGTGGCGCCGGGCTGCTGATGGTCGTGCTGCCGGTGACGATCTGGTACAGCGGCGCGCCGTTCGCCACCGCTGTCGTGGGGGTCTTCGCCTACCGGGTCATCACGCTGTGGGTGCCGATGCCGTTGACGCTCGCGACGATCCCAGCGCTCCGGCAGATCGCTGTCACGCCGCAGCGTCGACCTGCTGCACGATCCGCAAGCGGCGCTGCGGCCGGTGCAGCAACGCAAACAGTGCGAGCACGATCGTGAGACCCTCGCTCGTGATCGCGAGCACGCCCATCGCCTCGCCGGTCCAGTTGCCGACGTCGTCGCCGATCTGCGGCAGGCCGACGGTGCGAGAGAGCACATAGCCGACGACCGCGGCCAGACACAGGACGCCGCTGCCCAGCCAGGCGAGGCGGGTGTCCCGCATCAGCAGGACAGCGGCGAGCATGGAGAAGACCACACCCAGCACGATGAAGGACACGCCCACCCACGGCGCCTCCTCGAGGTGCTCCTGCACCGGCGGCATGTGCGACACCGCGGCCGCTACCAGTCCCACGGCCGCGAGCCAGCGCAACGGGCTCCGCAGCGGTACGGCGTTCGACAACGTGGTGCGCGCGGGTGTCATGGCCTCTCCTGGCGGTGACGGCTGGTCACTGAAACGTTCGCGGGGGAGCGGGAAACGGTTCAATGCGTGCGCCATTGTCCTGGACGAGCGGGTGCTTCGCCCGGATTCGCGACAGTTGACGCCGAGCCCCGACTTCCTCGAGCGGATGCCTCAGCCGTGCAACGAGACCGCACCGCCGCGTTCGACCACCCGCAGCTCCACCGGCAGCCGGCTCGCATCGAATGCCCGACGAATGTCTTCCAGACCGGACTTGAACACGCCGTAGTCGCCGTAGTGGATGGGCACGCCGACCCGCGGGCGCACCCGTCGCAAGCACTCGACGACACCGTCACCGGTCATCGTCACGACGACCCCGCCGGGCAGCGTCGTGCCGCCGCCGTGCACGACGGCGGCGTCGATGTCCGGGTGCCGGCGCCCGATCTCGTCGAGCCCGTCGAAGACCATCGTGTCGCCGGTCAGATAGACCCGCAGTGCCGGCGTACCCGTCCAATCGGTCAGCTCGAGCAGCGCGCCCATCACCGGGGGCAGCAGCGCGCGCACCAAGGCATTCGTCGAGTGGACTCCGGGCAGCGAGGTGACCGTCAGCGTGGCGCCCGCCTTGCTCAGCGCGTGCTGCTGCCACGTGTCGAGCCCGATGGCGTGGTCGAAGCCGTCCTTCGACCGCAGCCGCGGTGCGGCGTGCGTGGTCGTCAGCACCGGCAGCGACTTGTCCAGGCCGTGGCTGGCGCGGCGATCCCAGTGGTCACCGTGCCGGTGCGACAACACGACGGCATCGAGCGCGGGCAGCTCGTGGAGGTCGAGTGCCGGGTCGGTGCGTCGCTTCGACACCAGGCCGTAGCCCAGGTAGGCGTATTCGCCCTCGTGCAGGAAGTTCGGGTCGGTCAGCAGCGTGAACGGGCCGAGGCGCAGCAACGTGGTGGCGGTGCCGATCCAGGTGAGCTCAGCCTCCATCCTCGTGGTGTCCCACCGGCGCAGCCGGCTATGCGCAAGCGCCGTCGCTAGGCTTCCGCCCGTGCCCGTGCTGCCCGACCGCGTGGATCGCGACGCACCCGAGTTCGCCGCGCGCCGGGCAGCCCTCCTCGGGTTGCTCGCGGAGGTCGAGGAGCAGCTGGCGCTCGCCCGCGGTGGCGGGGGGGAGAAGTACGTCGAGCGGCACCGCAAGCGGGGCAAGCTGCTCGCGCGGGAACGTGTCGAGCTGCTGCTGGACCCGGACTCGCCGTTCCTCGAGCTGTCTCCCCTGGCCGCGTGGGGCACCAACTACACGGTCGGCGCCAGCGTCGTCACCGGGGTCGGTGTCGTCGAGGGCACCGAGGTGCTCGTCGTCGCCAACGACCCCACCGTTCGCGGCGGCGCGTCGAACCCGTTCACCGCGAAGAAGTCCGGTCGCGCTGCGCAGATCGCCGAGGAGAACCGGCTCCCGGTCGTCAACCTGGTGGAGTCCGGCGGCGCCGACCTGCCGACGCAGAGCGAGATCTTCATCCCCGGCGGGCGCGGGTTCCGCGACCTGACCCGCAAGTCGGCCGCCGCGATTCCCACGATCTCGCTGGTGTTCGGCAACTCCACCGCCGGTGGTGCCTACATCCCCGGGATGAGCGACTACATCGTCATGGTCAAGGAGCGGGCCAAGGTCTTCCTCGGCGGCCCACCGCTGGTGAAGATGGCCACCGGCGAGGAGAGCGACGACGAGGAGCTCGGCGGCGCCGAGATGCACGCCCGCGTGTCCGGGCTCGCCGACTACCTCGCCGTCGACGAGCTCGACGCGATCCGCCTCGGCCGGCAGATCGTCCGCCGGCTCAACCGGCACAAGCTCGGCGCTGCGCCGGTGTCGTCGTACGCCGAACCGCGCTACGACGCCGAGGACCTGCTCGGCATGATCCCGACCGACTTGCGTGAGCCGTTCGACCCGCGAGACGTGCTCGCGCGCATCCTCGACGGCAGCGAGTTCGACGAGTTCAAGCCGCTCTACGGCTCCTCGCTGGTGACCGGCTGGGGGCAGCTGCACGGCTATCCGCTCGGGGTGCTCGCCAACGCGCGCGGCGTGCTGTTCCAGGAGGAGTCGGAGAAGGCGGCCCAGTTCATCCAGCTCGCCAACCAGAGCGACACCCCGTTGCTGTTCCTGCAGAACACCACCGGCTACATGGTCGGCAAGGACTACGAGCAGCGCGGCATCATCAAGGCCGGCGCACAGATGATCAACGCGGTGTCCAACAGTGACGTGCCGCACTTCACCGTCAACATCGGCGCCTCCTACGGTGCCGGCAACTACGGCATGTGCGGCCGAGCCTACGACCCGCGGTTCTTGTTCACCTGGCCCAATGCGAAGTCCGCGGTGATGGGTCCGGCGCAGCTGGCCGGTGTGCTGTCGATCGTCGCGCGGCAGTCGGCCGAGGCGCGCGGCAAGCCCTACGACGAGGAGCAGGACCGGCAGATGCGGGAGCTGGTCGAGAACCAGATCGAGGCCGAGTCCCGCGCGCTGTTCCTCACCGCGCGGGTCTATGACGACGGCATCATCGACCCGCGCGACACCCGCACCGTGCTCGGCATCGCGCTGTCGGTGGCACACAACAACCCCGTGCAGGGACGCCGCGGCTTCGGCGTCTTCCGGATGTAGCGATGGCTGTCACCGAGCCCCGCAGCGCGCCGATCCGGAAGCTGCTCGTCGCCAACCGCGGCGAGATCGCCCGGCGCATCTTCCGCACCGCCCGGGCCATGGGCATCGCCACGGTCGCCGTCTGCAGCGACGCCGACGTGTCTGCACCGTTCGTCCGCGAGGCCGACGAAGCCGTGCGGCTGCCGGGGGTGGCGCCCGTCGACACCTATCTGCGGGCGGATCTCGTCGTGGCGGCCGCGCAGGCCGCCGGCGCCGACGCCGTGCATCCCGGCTATGGCTTCCTGTCGGAGAACGCCGGGTTCGCCCGAGCGGTGCTCGCGGACGGGCTGGTGTGGGTCGGTCCGCCGCCGAGCGCCATCGAGGCCATGGGATCGAAGCTCGCAGCCAAGGAGCTGATGCGACAGGCCGGCGTGCCCACCCTGCCGTGGGCCATCGACCCGGCCGACGCCGATGGTGTCGGCTTCCCGTTGCTGGTCAAGGCCTCCGCTGGTGGGGGTGGCCGCGGGATGCGCATCGTGCGCAGCCCCGGTGAGCTGGACGAGGCCGTGGCCTCCGCGCGGCGTGAGGCCGGCTCGGCGTTCGGTGACGAGACGGTCTTCCTCGAACGCTACGTCGAGGCGCCGCGCCACATCGAGATCCAGGTCTTCGCCGACACCCAAGGCAACGCGGTGTCGCTCTTCGAGCGCGAGTGCTCGATCCAGCGTCGGCACCAGAAGATCGTGGAGGAGTCGCCGTCACCCGCCGTCGATGCCGACCTGCGCAGGCGCATGGGCGAGGCTGCGGTGGCCGCGGCGCGTGCGGTCGGCTACATCGGGGCGGGCACCGTCGAGTTCGTCTACGCCGACGCGACCGGTGAGTTCGCGTTCCTCGAGATGAACACCCGGCTCCAGGTCGAGCACCCGGTCACCGAGCTGGTCACCGGGCTCGACCTCGTCCGACTGCAGCTGCTCGTGGCGATGGGCGCACCGCTGCCGGCGGAAGCACTGGCGCCGACCATGTCCGGGCACGCGATCGAGGTGCGGCTCTACGCCGAGGACGCAGCCGCCGGCTTCCTGCCGGCGACCGGCACACTGCGGGCCTTCGACGTCCCGGCGGGCGCCGGAACAGCTCCGGCGGTCGCCACCGTGCGCGTCGACAGCGGGTTCGTCGCCGGCGACGTCGTCTCGCCGCATTACGACCCGATGCTGGCGAAGGTCATCGCGCACGCGCCGACCCGCACCGAGGCCGCCGCGCTGCTCGCGCATGCGCTGCGACGGGCGCGGCTGCACGGCGTCACCACCAACCGCGACCTGCTCGTGCGGATCCTCGACTCGGCGGACTTCCGCGCCGGCCGCACCGACACTGCCTTCCTCGACCGCAACGATGTGGCGGCGCTCGCCGCGCCACTCGTCGACGACAGCGACCGCCGCGTGCATGCCGTCGCCGCCGCGATGGCGGTGCAGGCGCACCACCGCCACGGCGCCGCCGTGTGGCGAGGCATCCCGAGCGGCTGGCGCAACAACCCGTCGCAGCCGCAACGGCTCCGGCTCGCCGCCGCGACCGGTGACGTCGAGGTCGACTACGCGTTCGGCCGGGGCGGCAGCGTGACGGTGCACGTGGACGGTGAACCCGTCGATGCCGTCGTCCACGAGGCGACTCCCGCGACCGTCGATCTCACGGTGGGCGGCGTGCGCCGCACGTGCCTCGTTGCCATCGACGACGTCGCTCCCGGCCGGACCGTCGTCGACGTCGACTCGCCGCTGGGCTCCTCGTCGTACGACGTGGCGCCCCGCTTCCCCGTCGCCGACGCGGCGGCGGCCGCCGGCTCGCTGGTGGCGCCGATGCCGGGTTCGGTGGTGCGGGTGCTGACCGAGAGCGGTGCCGACGTGACCGCCGGCCAACCGCTGGTCGTGCTCGAGGCGATGAAGATGGAGCACACGGTGGCAGCACCCGCGGATGGTGTCGTCAGCGAGGTGCGGGTGGCACCGGGGCAACAGGTCGACGCCGGTGCCGTCCTCGTCGTCCTGGACGGCGCCGCCGCCGCCAACAGTGACCAGATCACCACCGCCGTCAACACTGACCAGATCACCGAGGAGCAGCTCGATGCGCATTGACGGCAGCAGCGCGATCGTCACCGGCGGGGCCAGTGGTCTCGGGCTGGCGACGGCCAAGGAGCTCGCCGGTGCCGGTGCGCGGGTCGTCATCGTCGACCTGCCGTCGTCGGCGGGAGAGGAGCAGGCGGCGGCGATCGGCGGCCGGTTCGCCGCGGCGGACGTCACCGACGAGGCTGCGGTGCAGCAGGCGGTGCAGACCGCGGTTGGTCTGGCGCCGCTGCGCGTCGTCGTCAACTGCGCCGGCATCGGCACTCCCGGTCGGGTGCTCGGCAAGCAGGGGGTGCTCGCGCTGGAGGCGTTCGAGAAGGTCGTCCGGGTCAACCTGATCGGCACGTTCAACGTGATCCGGCTCGCGGTCGCCGCCATGGTCGAGACCGAGCCCGTCGAGGGCGAACGCGGCGTCATCGTCAACACCGCGTCGGTGGCGGCGTACGACGGGCAGATCGGACAGGCGGCCTACTCGGCATCGAAAGGCGGCATCGTCGGCATGACCCTGCCGATCGCGCGCGACCTCGCCGACAAGCTGATCCGGGTCTGCACGATCGCCCCGGGTCTGATGGACACACCGCTGCTCGCCGGCCTGCCCGAACCGGCGCGTGAGTCACTGTCCAAGCAGGTGCCGCACCCCGCCCGGCTCGGGCAGCCCCGTGAGTACGCCGCCCTCGCCCGCCACATCGTGGAAAACGGCTACCTCAACGGCGAGACGATCCGTCTGGACGGGTCGATCCGCATGGCGCCGCGCTAGTTTGCGGGTGCAACCCGCGCGGACGCTCTACTGTTCGCGCGTGGGGACGTGCACCCAGTGCGGTCAGGACAACGTCGCGACCGCGCGGTTCTGCAACGGCTGCGGCGCGCCGCTGGTCGAGCTCGACGCGACCGGGGCGCGCAAGACGGTCACCATCGTCTTCTGCGACCTCGTTGGGTCGACTGCGCTCGGCGAGCGTTCTGATCCGGAGGTGTTGCGCGAGCTGATGCGCCGCTATCACGCGGAACTCCGCGTGATCCTGGAGCGACATGGCGGCACCGTGGAGAAGTTCGTCGGCGACGCGGCGATGGCCGTGTTCGGCATCCCGCAGGTGCACGAGGACGACGCGTTGCGGGCGGTGCGAGCCGCCCTGTCGATGCGCTCCGCGGTGGAGCCGCTGGGCCTGCAGGTGCGCATCGGCGTGAACACCGGCGAGGTCGTTGCCGGACACGGGGAGACGCTGGTCACCGGCGACGCCGTCAACGTCGCGGCTCGACTCGAGCAGGCGGCACCGGTCGGCGAGGTGTTGATCGGGGAGACGACCGCGCAGCTGGTCCGGGACGCGGTGCGGCTGGACCCGGTCGAACCGTTGGCGCTGAAGGGCAAGGCCGAGCCGGTGCCGGCGTTCCGCGTCGTGGAGCTGCGGACCGATCCGGTGGCGAGCCAGCGGCTGTCGCCGTTCGTGGGACGGGAGGACGAGCTCGAGCTGCTCGAGCACGCCTTCCGCACTGCCGTCGACAAGCGGGTGCCGCAGCTGGCCACCATCGTCGGTCCGCCCGGCATCGGCAAGTCCCGGATCACCCGGGAGCTGCTCGCTCGCTGCGGCGCGCGCGTCCTGGCCGGCCGCTGCCTGCCCTACGGCGACGCGATCACCTACTGGCCGTTGACCGAGATCGTCGCGGCGGTCGGCGACCTGGACGCGGCACTGGCGGGATCCGACGACGCAGATCTGGTGATCCCGCGGCTGGCGGCGGCGCTCGGCCGGCCCGGCGCCGCCGCATCCGCGGACGAGATCGCCTGGGGGTTCCGCCGGCTGCTCGAACGAGTCGCCGCCGAGGCGCCGCTGGTGGTCGTCGTCGACGACATCCACTGGGCCGAGCCGGCGCTGCTCGACCTCATCGACTACGTCGCCACGTTCACCCAGGACGCGCCGCTGCTCGTGTTGTGCGCCACGCGCCCGGAGCTGTTCGAGCTGCGCCCGGAGTGGGCCACGCCGCGGGTCAACTCGTTGGTGCTCAAGCTCGAGCCACTCGCCGAATCGCAGACGGCTTCGCTCGCTTCCGGCCTCGGTGACCTCGACGAGCCGACGCGGCTGCGCATCGTCGAGGCGGCCGACGGCAACCCGCTCTTCGTGGAGCAGCTGATCGCGATGCACCAGGAGTCCGGCGGCAGCGAGCTGGAGATCCCGCCCACATTGCAGGCACTGCTCGCCGCTCGCATCGACCGGCTCGATCAGGCCGAGCGCGCGGTCGTGGAACGCGGTGCCATCGAAGGCCGCCTGTTTCACCGCGGCGCGGTTGCCGGTCTGCTGCCGGAACAGGACCGTCGTGACGTCGGGCCGCGGCTGCTGTCGTTGGTACGGCGGGAGCTCATCCGTCCGGACCGCGCGGTCATCGCCGGCGACGACGCGTTCCGCTTCGGGCACATGCTGGTGCGGGACGCGGCGTACCAGTCCATTCCCAAACGACACCGGGCGCAGCTGCACCGCCGGTTCGGGGAGTGGCTCGTCGACCGGCTCGGTGACGCCGCACCAGCGGAGATCGTGGGCCATCACTTCGAGCAGGCACACCGCTACGTGGTCGAGCTCGGGGACTCCGATGACGCGCTTGCCGAGCTCGCGGCCGAGCACCTGATCCGAGCCGGGCGCGCGGCGCAGTCCCGGCTGGACGTCGGTGCCGCGGTGAAGATGTTCGACCGTGCCGTCGTTCTGCTCGTCCGACCCTCGGCGCAGCGCCTCGAGGCGCTGCTGGTCCTAGCCGGTTTGCTGCACGAGACGGGAGCGCTCGAGCGAGCCGCGGAGGTCGCGGCGCTGGCGGAGGCCGAGGCGCGGGCGGCCGGGGACGAACGCGCGGTGACGCGGGCACGGATCGAGGCCGCGTTCGTGCCGATGGCATCGGCGCCCGAAGGTGCCACGGACGTCGCGCTGGAGATTGCCGAGTCGGCCATCGCCGCCGCCGACCCGGACGATCACGTGACGTTGGCCCGAGCCTGGGCACTGGCCGCTGCCGCGCACAACATGCACGCCGCGGAGTCGTCGCTCATGCAGGCCCTGCTGCACGTCCGCGAGCACGCGCGAGCGTGCGGCAACCGCGAGCAGGAGCTCGACGCCGTCCGGCTGACCGGTGGTCCGATCGTCTTCGGGCCGCTTTCCGTGGATGCGGGCAGGCGGCTCGTCGCGGAGGTTCTCGACGAGATGGGCGACGTCGCCGAGATCCAGATCTGGGCGCTGCACGTGACCGGCCATCTGCGCGCGCGCCGGGGCGAGTTCGACGGTGCGGCCGCCGACCTGGCCGCATGGCGGGCTCACCTGCGCGAGCTAGGCCGGGAGATGCACTACGCGTCGACGGCGATGTGCATGTGGGACGTGTTGTCGCTGTCCGAGGACTACGCGAGCGCGGAAACGGCACTGCTGGAGGCGGTGGGGATCCTGGAACGGCTGGGCGAAGTCGGCGTCCGCTCGTCGGCGCTTGCCCTGCTGGGTGATGTGGCGTTTCGCCAAGGTCGGCTCGACGAGGCCGAGCAACGCACGCTGGACAGCGAGCGGCTCGGCGCACGCGACGACTACTTCAACGAGTCGATCTGGCGCAGCGTGCGCGCACAGGTCTGGTCGGCTCGCGGACGGCATGCCGAAGCGGTCGCGCTGGCGCGCGAAGCCGCGACGGTGGTCGATCGCACGGAGATGACGGATCAGCGGGCGGACATCCGACTCGCTCTGGCAAGAGTGTTGTTCGCGGCGGGGGAGGACGTAGCAGGGGCGCAGGCCGCACGCGACTCGGCCGAGATCTATGCGCAGAAGGGCAACCTCGTCGGCGCTCGCCGCGCCCGCGACCTGCTCGCCTCGACCGCCTCGAGCTGAGCGACGGGGTTGCGCTCGGCGCGCCCGCCGGCCGCACCACCGGTCGCCCACCGCGGCGAACCAAACCGTCACGCGCGGAGTCTCATGCACGTGGACGACCTCGACAGCTGGCTGGCGGAGTCCTATCCCGCCGCCTATCGCACCGCCTGTCTCGTGCTGCGGTCACCGGCAGACGCCGAGGACGCGGTGCAGGACGCGTTCCTTCGGGTCTGGCGGTTCCGCGACGCGATCCCGCCCGGCGACGGGCGACGCGCCTGGCTCTATCGCGTCGTCGTCAACGCCTGCCTGTCCAGGCTGCGCGGGGACAAGCAGTGGCGCCACCGCAGCGACGACGACGCGCTCGTTTCGGTGCCGGCCCAGTCCGATCCGCAGCATGACGCCGAGGACGCCGCGCTCGCGCGCTGTCTGACCGACGCGCTGGAGCGGCTGCCGGAGCACCTGCGGGTGCCGGTCGTGCTGCGCTACTACAGCGGGCTCGCAGAGCGGGAGATCGCGGTCGCGATCCAGCGCCGTCCCGGCACGGTCAAGTCGCGGCTGTCCGAGGCCCGCCGGCGCCTCGCGGACGATCCGGCGCTCGCTGCCTGGGTGGAGTTGGAGGTGGCGCGATGATCGGCGAAGACCTGCTGGAACGAGGATTGGGTACGGCGGCGGACGCCTACGAGGTGCCATCCGACGGCGTCGACCGGCTGCGTGAGCTGCTCGCTCCCCGTACGCAGGCGGCAGGTGCGGCCGGCGCCGCTTCGGCCCCTGGCGATTCCGGCGGCGCCTGGTTGCGCCGGCTGCACGTTCACCGCCCCGGGCCGCGCGGATGGATGGGCCTGGCGGCCGCAACGGTCGCCGTCCTCATCGCGGTCCCGATCGCCGTCGGGGGCGGTGGCGGCCCGTCGAGCTCCGGCGGGGCGTCCAGCGCCGCGTCAGGCGGGGCGTCCAGCGCGGCGTCGGGCGGGGCGTCCGGGTTCTCCAATACTCCGGGGGAGCATGCACCACTGAAGAGCGCGCGCGTCCCAGCACCCGCAGTGAACGGGGTCGTGGCAGCGCCGGTCCCCGCGCCGCAGTCCTTCGATCGTCTCCGTGCGGGCGCGGACGTCGGCACCACAGCCGGTGGGGCCAGTGCCGGCTATGCCAGTGCCGGTGGGGCCAGTGCCGGCGATGCCAGCGCCGGCGGTGCCAGTGCCGGCGGTACCAGCGCCGGCGGGGCTCCGTCCACCGTCGTACCGAATCCACCGGCCGTTCCGGAGCGGATCGTCAAGACCGGTGAGCTCGACCTCGAGGTGCACAAGGGTGACGTGACGCGGGTGCTGACGAGGCTGACCGCACTCGCCGCGCTGGAGCGCGGCTACGTCGCCGACAGCCGCACGATCGAAGGGGGCGGTGCGCCCAGCGGCATGGTCACGCTGCGGGTGCCGGTCGCTTCGTTCGACGACACCGTCAACCGGGCCCGCGGTTACGGCAGCAAGGTGCTCTCGCTCGAGACGTCGGCACAGGACGTGACGAGCCGGTACGTCGACCTCGGTGCGCGCATCAACGCGTTGCAGAAGACCCGCGCGACGTTCCTGACGTTGCTGTCGAAGGCGACGACGATCGGCGAGACCCTCGCCGTGCAGCAGCGGGTCTCCGACGTGCAGACCCAGATCGAGCGGCTGCAGGGTCAGCGCAAGGTGTTGGCCAACCAAAGCGCGCTCAGCACGCTGACGGTGACGGTCAACCAGCGGGTGGCCGCGGTCGCGGCGCCGCACCACGAGTCCGGGTTCGTGCGGGCGGTGGATCGCTCGGTGTCACGGTTCGTGCGCGGCGTCGAGGCCATCGTCGGGGTGATCGGCCCGATCCTGCTCGCGCTGATCCTGATCGTGCTTGCCTGGCTGGGCGGGCGGTTGGGCTATCGGTTGCTGCGCCGTCGGTTGGTCTGATCGTCGGTCGCCACGGCGGGCGTGGCGGTCAGCAGCAGCTCCCGCAGCGGCGGCAGGTCGGCGGTGCGGGTGACCGCGAGGTCGGCGCGCAGCGCGCCGGTCAGCGCCGGCAGCAGGGAAGCATCGCCCACGACGAGGATCGTTGCTTCCGGAGCGCGGGCGCGCAGCTCGGCGAGTCGCCACTCGTCTCGCGCGTCCTCGATCGGTGTCTCCACCACTGCTACCGGGGCGCCGCTGCTCAAGGCGGCGACCGCGGCGTAATAACCGGTGCAGGTGGTCACCGTGTGGGCCGGCAACTGGCGTTCCAGCCAGGCGGCGAGCTCGGCGGTGTCGGCGGCGTTGGTGGTGACGGCAACGAGCGATGCAGGTGCGGAGCCTTCCACTGCCTGCGCCATGGTGATCTGGCGCCTACCCCGTCGACGCCGGGGTCATGCCACCGTCATCCGGCGGCAGCCAACTGTCACCCGAACGGCAGCGTCAGTTGAGGCGGTAGAGCACCAACGACAACGAGATCAGCAGGCCGCCGGCGAGCAGTGCGGTGGGCAGGAGCCCGGCCACCAGCCCGGCGACGCGGCGCCCGAAGCGCAGCTCGATGGCGATGGCGGCGGCCGCAACGGCCACGGCGACCGGGCCGATCGACCAGGCGGACGCGGAGACGGTCCAAGCGGCGGCCAGGGCGGCGTAGGCGACGACGACACCGACGGCGAACTCGCCGACCTGAAGAGCTGCAGTGCGGGGAAGACGGCTCATGCCGCCATCATGCGGATCCCGGCGCATCAGGGGAAGCATGTCGTCGGCATGTCGGTTCACCTCGTGTGGCGGCAGCACCCTCAGCGGACGGAGACCCGGCACCGGCGATGGACACAGCCGCGACCGCACCGGACGGAGACCCGGTCCCGGCGATGGACACAGCCGCGACCGCGCCGGCGTCCGGCGAGGGGCCAGCCTCCGGCAGCCCGTTGGCGCCGACGGACCCGCCGGCCACGCCGCCGGCGTCCGGCCCCTCCGAGCACAGCGCCCGCCGCTGGCTGATGTGGGGGCTGGGCGTCTTCGCCTACGTCGTGGCCGTGTTCAACCGCTCGTCGCTCGGCGTCGCGTCGTTGCAGGCCCAGCACCGCTTTCACGCCACGTCGGCCGAGCTGTCACTGTTCGCGGTCCTGCAGCTCGCCGTCTATGCCTCGATGCAGATCCCCGTGGGCGCCCTGCTCGACCGTTTCGGCACCCGGCGGATGGTCACCGCCGGCGCCCTCGTCATGGCCGCGGGCCAGCTGGCGCTCGGCCTGGCGCACACGCTGCCCTTGGCGATCCTCGCCCGGGTGCTGGTCGGCACCGGTGACGCGATGACGTTCATCAGCGTCTTGCGGCTCGTCGGTTTGTGGTTCCCCAGCCGCCAGGCCGCGGTCATCACCCAGCTCACCGGCATCCTCGGGCAGCTCGGCCAGGTCGTCGCGGCCTTCCCGCTGGTGGCCCTGTTGCACTCGGCCGGTTGGGAGCCGACCTTCGTCGGGGCTGCCGCCACCGGTGCGCTCGTCGGTCTGCTCGTGCTCGCGGCGCTGCGCGACACCCCGCCCGACCGCCGGCCCGTCCCCACCGACGCGTTGCGGCTCGCGGACATGCGCGCCTCGGTCCGTGCCGCTTGGCACGAGCCGGGCACTCGCCTCGGGTTGTGGACCCACTTCGTCACCCAGTTCTCCGGCACGGTGTTCGCGCTGCTGTGGGGTTACCCGTTCCTCGTTCGCGGCGAGGGGCTGTCCCCGCATCTCGCCGGCGCCCTGCTGTCGGCGATGGTCTTCATCGGCATGGGCGTTGGGCCACTGCTCGGCCATCTCGCCGGCACCTGGCCGCGGCGCCGCTCGGTGCTCACGCTGTCGATCGTCGCCGGTACCGCGGCGGCCTGGACGCTGGTGCTGGTGTGGCCCGGCCGAGCGCCTCTCGGCGTCATCGTGGTGCTCATCGTCGTCCTCGCGACCAACGGCCCCGGGTCGATGCTCGGCTTCGACTACGCCCGCACGTTCAACCCGCCAGCGCGCCAGGGCACCGCCAGCGGCATCGTCAACGTCGGCGGCTTCGTGGCCTCGCTGTCCACGATCTTGTTCGTCGGGCTGATCCTCGACGCGGTCACGACCGGCGGGCCCGCGTCGTACACCCTCGGCGGGTTCCGCGCGGCGCTGTCGGTGCAGTACGTCGGCTGGGTCATCGGTCTGGCGTTGGTGCTGCACTCCCGCCGCGTCCTGCGCCGCCGCGACATCGAGCGCGGCATCCGCATCGACCCGCTGCACCGAGCGATCGTGCGGCGGTGGGGCGACGTCAGCGCGCGGCGCTGATCGGCGCACCTGCCGCCAGCACATAGCATCCGTGCATGCAGCACGACCTCTACACGGATGAGCACGAGGCGTTCCGGCAGTCGGTGCGGGGCTTCCTGGACCGCCACGTGGTGCCCTTCCACGAACAGTGGGAGAGCGAGGGCATCGTTGACCGCGGCGTGTGGCTCGAGGCCGGCAAGCAGGGCCTGCTCGGCATCAACGCGCCGGAGGAGTTCGGCGGCGGTGGCACCGACGACTTCCGGTTCAACGCGGTCATCGACGAAGAGGTCGTCCGCGCCCGCGCCAGTGGCATCGGGTTCGGCCTGCACAACGACGTGGTCGCCCCCTACCTGCTCAAGCTCGCCACCGACGAGCAGAAGCAACGTTGGCTGCCCGGCTTCTGCACCGGCGAGATCATCACGGCGATCGCGATGTCCGAGCCCGGCGCCGGCTCGGACCTCCAGGGCATCGGCACCACGGCGGTGCGCGACGGCGACGACTGGATCCTCAACGGCCAGAAGACGTTCATCACCAACGGCATCAACTCTGACCTCGTCATCGTCGTGGCGAAGACCGACCCGGAGGCGAAGGCGGCCTACGGCACCTCGTTGCTCGTCGTCGAGCGCGGCATGCCGGGCTTCGAACGCGGCCGCAACCTCGACAAGGTCGGGCTCAAGGCGCAGGACACGGCCGAGCTGTTCTTCAGCGACGTGAGGGTGCCCTCAGCCAACCTGCTGGGGGAGGAGAACCGCGGGTTCTTCCACCTCATGGACAACCTGCCGCAGGAGCGGCTCGCCATTGCGGTCGGCGCGGTCGCCGCGATCGAACGTGTGCTGGAGGAGACGCTCGACTATTGCAAGAGTCGCACCGCGTTCGGTCGGCCGATCGGCTCGTTCCAGCACTCGCGCTTCACGCTCGCCGAGATGGCGACCGAGGCCGAGATCGCGCGGGTCTTCCTCGACAAGTGCATCGTCGAGCTCAACGCCGGGCGGCTCACCGTCACCGACGCGGCGATGGCGAAGTGGTGGACCACCGAGCTGCAGAAGCGGGTCGTCGATGCTGCGGTGCAGCTGCACGGCGGCTACGGCTACATGCTCGAATATCCGGTCGCCAAGGCCTATCTCGACAGCAGGGTGCAGACGATCTACGGCGGCACCACCGAGATCATGAAGGAGATCATCGGTCGCACACTCGGCGTCTAGCCGAGGTCGACGACCATCTTCCCGACATGCCTGCCGCCGCGGAGCACGTCGAGCAAGGCCTCCAGCGCCGACTCGATGCCGTCGCGGTGGGTCTCCTCGAACACCAGGCTGCCGTCGCGGATGAGCCCGGCGACGTGCCGGCGGAACGTAGGCTCCCGGTGGGCGTGGTCGCTGACGATGAAGCCGCGGACGGTGAGCTTCTTGCCGACGATGAAGAACAGGTTGTCCGGCCCCGGCACCACCTCGTTGTAGGCCGCGATCATCCCGCACTCCGCGATCCGGCCGAACGGGTTGATGACGGCGAGCGCCGCGCGCAGGTGGTCGCCGCCGACGTTGTCGAAATAGCAGTCGATGCCCTCCGGCGCCGCAGCGGCCAGCTGCTTGGTGACGTCGCTGTCGCGGTAGTTGAACGCGGCGTCGAAGCCGAGCGTGCGCAGCCATTCGACCTTCTCCGCGGTGCCGGCGCTGCCGACCACCCGCAGTCCCGCGAGCTTCGCCAGCTGGCCGGCGACGCTGCCGACCGCGCCGGCGGCGGCCGAGACGAACAGCGTCTCGCCCGGCCGCACCTCGGCGATGTCGAAGACGCCGACCCAGGCGGTCAGGCCGGGCATGCCGAGCACCCCGAGGTACGCCGACGGCGGCACGCCGTCCGCGATCGGGTCGACGATCTCGGCCTGTCGTCGCGGCACCACCGCCCACTCCCGCCAGCCCAGGCCGTGCCGCACGATCGTGCCCGAGTCGAGCCCGGCGACGGCTGACTTCTCGACCCGGCCGACCGCCCCGCCGTACATCGCCTCGTTCAGCGCGTACGGCGGCGCGTAGGACTTCACGTCGTTCATCCGGCCGCGCATGTAGGGGTCGACCGACATGACGAGGTTGCGCACGAGCACGTGTCCGGCGGGCGGCTCGTCCGCGACGTCGACCTCCGCGAGGCGGAAGTCGTCGGGCTCGGGCCAACCGCGCGGCCGGCGGACGAGCTGCCACTCTCGGCTGGTCGGCATGTCAGGCTCCGTTCCCGTCGGGCTGTTCGACGATCGTGCGCAGCTCGCGCCGCAGCACCTTGCCGGCGGCCGACACCGGGATCTCGTCGACGACGCGGATGTCGCGCAGCTTCTTGTACGGCGTGACGCGCTCGTTCACCCAGCTCATGACGTCCGCCGGGTCGGCGTCGCCGGTGAGGACGACGAACGCGACCGGCAGTTCGCCCGTCGCCAGGTCGCGTTTGCCGACGACGGCGGCGTTCACGACGGCGGGGTGGGTGAACAGCACCTCTTCGAGCTCGCGCGGATAGACGTTGTAGCCCTTGTAGATGAGCATGTCCTTCTTGCGGTCGACGATCGTGAGGTAGCCGTCGTCGTCCAGCGCGCCGATGTCACCGGTACGCAGCCAGCCGTCGGCATCGAGCACCTCGGCCGTGGCGTCCGGGCGGTTGTGATACCCGCGCATCACCTGCGGTCCACGGATGCAGACCTCGCCGTCGGCGAGCTTGATCTCGGTGTCGAACACCGGCACGCCCACGCTGCCGACCTTGCGCACCGCGGAGCGCCACGACGGATTCGAGGTGGCGCCCATCGTCACCTCGGTGAGGCCATAACCCTCACCGACGACGGCGTTCGGGAACCGCCGGTTGAGCTCGTCGAGCACTTCCACCGGCAGCGGCGCCGCGCCGGAGGAGATGCCGCGGACGCTGGACAGGTCGCGCCGGTCGATGTCCGGGTGTTGCAGGAGGGCCACATAGATCGGCGGCGCGCCGCCCATCCCGGTGACGCGATAGCGCTCGGCGTCTTCGAGGTAACGGCCGGGATCGAACCGCAGGTGGATCACCAGGGTCGATCCGGTGAGCGTGGTGAGGTTGAGCCCGCCGATCGTGCCCATCGCGTGGAACCACGGCGTGAGGTGCACCGAGACGCCGGTGCCCAGCCGCAGCGGCCACTCGCCCGCGCTGCCGATCTGGTCGAGCACGAGGTTGCCGGCCTCGTCCAGCGCCGGCACCGAGCCGGTGCCCCAGCAGGCGTACTGCAATGTGTTGACGACGACGTTGCGATAGGGCAGCTCGACGCCCTTGGACCGTCCCGTGGTGCCGCCGGTGTAGGCGAGGTGCGCCAGGTCGGCGAACACGTCCACCTCGACTGCCGGCGGATCGGTCGGCTGCCCGGCCAGGAACGTGTCGAGCGGTACGTCGACGTGCTCGGCCGTGCCCGCCGCCTCGACGCCGATCCCGATGACCAGTTCGGCGGGGATGCGGTCACGCACGCCGGCGACCGCGGGAGCGGCGATGCCCCAGGTGACGACGGCCTTGGCCGCGCAGTCGCCGAGCTGGAACGCGAGGTCGTCCGGGGGCAGCAGCGGGTTGGTGGGGGAGAAGGTCGCGCCGGCCAGCAGGATGCCGTAGTAGACCGCGGGATAGTCCAGGCAGTTCGGCGCGTGCACGGCGACGACATCGCCGCGACCGATGCCGCGCGAGCGCAAGGCGTGCGCGAACTGCGCCGCCCGCACGGCACAGTCCGCGAAGGTCATCGACCGGCCGGGCTGGCCGTCGGGGGAGTCGGTGCCCCAGCCGTCGATCCACCCCGCGCGGTCCGGCCAGCGGCGCGCGGCCCCGAGCAGGATCGTCGCGGGCGAGACCTGCGGATAGTTCAGCGAGCGGGGCAGCCCCGGCGGCGCGAAAGGCGTCGCCACCGGTCCCGCGTTCGCGGTTGCCGGCTGCTCCGTTGATGTTCGCGCCGTCGAGGTGGGCTCGGTGGCGTTCGACCCGCGCGTGGCGTGCTCAGCCATGGTGGCGGTATCAGCCGGCGTCGACGACGAGCTTGGCGATCCGCTCCCGGTGCGCGGCGGCGTCGCCGTACTGGTACTCCAACCGCTTGGCCCGCTTGAAGAACAGGTGCGCGTCGTGCTCCCAGGTGTAGCCGATGCCGCCGTGGAACTGGATCATCGCGGCGGTGGTGTCGCGGGCGGCGTCGGACGCCTTCGCCTTCGCCACCGAGACGGCCAGGGAGGCGTCCGGCAGCGACGCGTCGAGGGCGTGCGCGGCGTACCAGCCGGCATGCTCGGCCATCGTCACCGCCACGTGCAGGTCGGCGAGCGCGTGCTTGATGGCCTGGAACGACCCGACCGGCTTGCCGAACTGTTCCCGGGTCTTGTCGTAGTCGACGGTGCGGTTGAGCGCAACGCGTGCGATCCCGGCGAGGTCGTTGGCGGTCAGCACGGCTGCCCGCGCGCCGACCTGCGGCAGCACCGGCTCGGGCAGTGGGTCGCCGGCCGCTCCGTCGAGGTCGAGGCGGCAGAGTCGAGTGGAGCGGTCGAGGGTGTCGAGAACGGTGACGGTCACGCCGGGGCCGTGCGGGTCGACGAGGTGGATGCTGCCGTCGGCGGCGGCGACCACGAGCTGGTCGGCGACGTGGGCGTACTCGACGAACGGCACCGTGCCGGTCAGGCCGCCGCCGGTCGCCTCGACCTGGCCGTGCGTCGCGAAGGTCAGCTTCGTTGCTCCGGCCGCGACCTTCGGCAGCCACTCGGCCTGTTGCGCGGGGGAGCCGCCGAGTCGGATGGCCTCGGCGGCGACCAGCGTCGGCAGGAACGGCCCGGGAACGACGCCTTCGCCCCAGCAGCGGGCGAGCACGGCGGCGTCGAGCAGGCCGAGCCCCAGGCCGTCGTACTGCTCGGGGATCAGTACGGCGAGCCAGCCCTGCTCACCCACCGCCTTCCACAGCTCGGCCGGGTCACCGTCGCCGGCCTCGTCGTCGTACACCGCGCGCACCGCCGACAGCGGGAACCGGTCGGCCAGGAAGTCGCGCACCGTCGCCTGCAACGCCCGCTGCTCGTCAGTCAGAGAGAAGAACATTCGCTAATCCTTTTTGTGTGGGCGGAGCGGGGTGGGGCCCCGAGACAAGCGCCGAAGGCGCCGGTGGGCGCAGCCAGCGGAGCGGGGTGGGGCCCCGAGACAAGCGCCGAAGGCGCCGGTGGGCGCAGCCAGGGGAGCGGGGTTGGGGCCCCGCGACAAGCGCCGAAGGCGCCAGGAACTCACCGCGGCAGGCCGAGCACGAGATCGGCGACGATGTTGCGTTGCACCTGCGAGCTGCCGCCCCAGATGGTCTCCGAGCGCGACCACAGGAACGAGCCGAGCAGGTCCTCGGCATCGAGCTCGGCGGCGGCCTGGTGCCCGACGCCGGCGACATCGGTGAACAGCTCGCCGACGTCCTGGTGTGTCTCGCTCCACTGCAGCTTCGTCATGCTGGAGGATGCGCCTAGCTCCTTGCCCTGCTCGACCTGGGTGAGGACGTGCAGCGAGTGGTAGCGCAGGCACTCGAGCTCGACGATCGACGACGCGATCTTCTGGCGCAGCAGCGGATTGCCGTCGCGGCCCAGGCTCTTGGCCAGCCCGATGATGTCGTCGACCTCGCGGCGGAACGCGGCGTACTGCGGCAGTGCGGACGCACCCCGCTCGAACGACAGCAGCAGCATGGCGACGTCCCAGCCGCCGCCCTTCTCGCCGATGACGTTGGCCTTCGGAACGCGAACGTCGGTGAAGAAGACCTCGCCGAAGTCCAGCGCGCCGCTCATCTGCTTGAGCGGCCGCACCTCGACGCCGTCGACATACGAGCCGTCCGGGTTCTTGAGGTCGATGACGAGCATCGTGATGCCGCGGTGCTTCTTCGGCTCGACGCTGGTGCGGACGAGGCCGAACATCTTGTCCGCGTGCAGAGCGTTGGAGGTCCAGATCTTCTGACCGTTGAGAACGTATTCGTCCCCGTCGGACTCGGCCCGCAGTTGCAGCGCGGCGAGGTCGCTGCCCGCGTTGGGCTCGGAGAAGCCCTGGCACCAGATGACCTCGTTGTGCAGCAGCGGCTTGATGATGTCCCGCTTCTGCTCCTCGGTGCCGATGACCATGATGGTCGGTGCGAGGAAGGTGAGCCCGAGCGAGTTGACGGTCAGCGGCGCGCGGTGGCGGACCATCTCCTCGTCGTAGATGGCGCGCTGCGACGGTGTGCCACCGCGCCCGCCGTACTCCTTCGGCCACTGGATGCCGGCGAATCCGGCCCGAGCCTTGCTCGCCTCCCACTCCCGGCGCATCTCGAAGCCGGCCTCACCCTGCTTGCGCCAGAAGCCGCGCTCGCGCCACTCCATCGGCAGATGGTCGGCCAGCCAGTCTCGGAACTCGGTGCGGAACTGCTCGTCTGCCTCGCTGAAGCTGAGATCCACGGGGGCCGCCTGTCGTCGCCGGTCGGAGGAATACCGAATCGCATTCTGTAACACATCCGGCCGGCAGGGAACCAGGGTCGGGGCACCGAATCCTTTCGGTGTGCGACGTCGCGTGGTGGCCGGTGTGGTGGCCGTGGTCCTGGCGGGATCCGGCGTGGGTACGGCGGCGCTCGCCGGTGCGCCCTCGACCGAATCCGGCGGCGGTGACGTCGTGGCGCAGTGCTACGCGCAGCTGTCCAACAGCCTCGACGATCCCGGCTACAAGTTCTGTCGCAGCGTGCAGGCGGCGGAGTGGTCGGCCGCGGCGGCGTGCCGGATGCCGGAACGGACGGTGGGGGCGCCGGACCAGTGCGGTGTCGTCGACGGCCGTGTGATCGACGAGGCGCAGGTCGCGGCGTACGAGAAGTCCTGGGTGCATCGCGCGCTGACACTCCAGCGCGGCCTCGATGCCGAGGCACCGTTGTGGGAGGAGCAGATCCCGCACACGCACAACTCGTTCAACGCGTCGGCCTACGCGCTGCCGACCGACGGCTCGTTGCCGAGCTACTACCCGACGGTGACCAACCAGGACCCCAACCAGGTCTACTCCATGGCCGACCAGCTGCGGATGGACATCCGCGCGATCGAGATCGACCTGCACTGGGTGCCGAGCCCCTATGGGTCCGCCGCGACCCACGGCTACTGGCCGACGATCTGCCACGGCGACGGCGAGGACCCGACCGGCAGCGGGCTCTACGTGCACATCGGCTGCAGCGACGACCGGCCGATGCAGGATGGGCTGGCGGAGGTACGCCGGTGGCTCGACGCCAACCCGGGACAGTTCGTCATCGTCTATCTGGAGAACCAGCTCTACCCGGGCGGACCGATCGCGTCGCAGACGCAGGCGCACGACGTCGCGGCCGGCATCATCAAGAGCCAGCTCGGGCCGAAGGTGTTCACGCCGCCGGCCGGATTGAAAGCCGGCCGCTGTGCGCCGATGCCGTACGACGAGACGCGGGCGGCGATGCTCGCGGCCGGCAAGCAGGTGCTGCTCGTCGGCAACTGCGGACCGGGCGCGTGGAACCAGTGGGTGTTCACCCGGGGGCCGGCGTGGGACGAAAGCGGCGACCCCACGTCGTACGGCGCGGCGCAGTGCGCGGCCGACGAGGCGGCGCGCGAGCACCACACGTCGTTCCGCCGGTACTTCGAGGAGAGCACCTGGGAGGAGGCCGAAACCAAGGGCGCGCCGGGACCGCTCGCCGGCGGCACGACGGTGGTGACCCCGCGGACGACCGCGCGGATGGTGCGGTGCGGGGTGAACCTCGTCGGCTTCGACCAGCTGCAACCGTTCGACGGGCGGCTGGCGGCCTTCGTCTGGTCGTGGGCGCAGGGCGAGCCGGGTGAGCGTGGTGGCTGCGCGGTGCAGGGTGCGGACACGCGGTTCCGCGCCGTCGCCTGTGGCGGTCGGCACCCGTTCGCCTGCGTCGACCGGCATCTCGACTGGCACGTGACCGATGCCGTCGGGCCGTGGCGGGACGGCTGGCGGGCGTGCGCGGAGGAGTTCCCGGGGTCGAGGTACGGCGTTCCACCGAACGGTTATCGCAACGCGCAGATCGCGGCCGCGAAGGCCGGTAGATCGCAGGTGTGGCTGAACTATCGCCAGCGGCACGGTGCCTGGACACCGGACATCCCGGCGCCCCAGGCGGCGCGCGAGCGATAGGCACGCCCCCGGGCTGCCGCACGCTGCGGGTGGACGCACGGCGGGTGGGTGCGTGGCGGGTGGACGCGCGGCGGGTGGGTGCGTGGCGGGTGGGCGCACGGCGGCGGGAGCGTCCTTGGGCGGACGGCAGGCGGCTGACCACTAATGTGCGCGCATGGCTGTCGATCCCAAGGGTGCTGATCTGAAGCGGCTGCTCGCGGAGGACCCGGGTGGTCCCGTGGTGATGTTGAACCTGCTGCGGTTCAAGGCCGACGGCGGTCGTGCGTCGTACGACGAATATGCGCGGGCGCTGTCCGAGACCTATCTGGCGCGGTACGGCGCGGAGGTCATCTATGCCGGTGATGGATCCACGGCCCTGGTAGCCGAGGACGGGCAGGCATGGGACGCGGTGTTGCTGGTGCGGTATCCGTCGCGGGAGGCGTTCTGCCGGATGGTGGCGGACCCGGAGTACCAGCAGGTCACTCGCTTCCGCACTGAGGCCCTCGAGGAGGCCGTGCTGCAAGCAACGGTCCCGTGGACCGCGCGATGACGCCGGAGCCGGGCAGCTCGTCGGCGGGCGGGTCGTCGGCGGGCGAGCCGTCGGCGGGCGAGCCGGTGAACGCGGACCTGTCGGCGTCGGCGGCCGTGGGCATGGTGCCGCGAAGGTTCGGCATCACGGTGCCGTTCGACGGCGTCCCGCTGCCCGAGCAGCGCGCGCTGTTCGAGATGTTGCCGGACCTCGGGTACACCGACGTGTGGACAGCGGAGTCGAACGCCAACGACGCGTTCACGCCGCTGGCGTTGGCGTCGGTGTGGGCGCCGTCGTTGCGGCTGGGCACGTCGATCGTGCCGGCGTACACCCGCGGTCCGGCCACCCTCGCCATGTCCGCGGCGACGATGGCGGCGGCGGCGCCGGGGAGGTTCGTACTCGGCATTGGCTCATCGTCGAACGTGATCGTCGAACGCTGGAACGGCATGTCCTTCGACCGCCCGTATCAACGGGTGCGGGACACCGTGCGGTTCCTGCGGGCGGCACTGCGGGGGGAGAAGGTCACCGAGCGCTATGAGACGTTCGCGGTGAACGGGTTCCGCGCCGGGCTGGTGCCGGAGGAGCCGCCGCCGATTCTGGTGGCGGCGTTGCGCAGCGGCATGTTGCGACTGGCCGGGCGGGAGGCCGACGGCGCGATCATCAACTGGCTGTCGCCGGCAGACGTGAGGAAAGTGGCGCCGTACGTGCACGAAGGCGGACCGGGCAAGGAGATCGCAGCGCGGATCTTCGTCGCGCCGACGACCGATCTCGAGACGGCGCGCGGAGTGGCGAAGTTCGCGATCGCGGCGTACATGACCGTGCCGGTCTATCGCGCGTTCCACGAGTGGATGGGCCGTGGTGAGCTGCTGCAACCGATGTGGGACGCGTGGGCGGCGGGTGACCGCAAGGCTGCGGTCGAGTCGATCCCGGACTCGGTGGCTGACGACCTCGTCGTGCACGGGTCGCCGGAGGAGTGCCGGGAGAAGATCGCGGCGTACGTCGAGGCCGGGGTGACGACTCCGTTGCCCGCCATCATGCCCGTGGGCGTCCCGCCGGCCGAGGCCGTCAAGATGCTCGCGCCGGCAGCGGGATGACCGGGTCGAGCGGGTCGAGCGGGTCGAGCGGGTCGAGCGGGTCGGCCGTGGAGGTCTTCGAGGCCCTCGACCGGTCGCGGATGGAGTTCGCGTCGCGCCTGCCGCTGCTCGCGGCGGATGACTGGCCACGTCCGACGCCGTGCAGCGAATGGGATGTGTGGGCGCTGGTCAACCACGTCATCGGCGGCTGCCGGCGTTACACGCTGCTGTTGCACGGGGCGACGCCGGACGAGACGAACGCTCTCCGGGCGCTCGACCACATCGGTGCGGATCCGGCGGCCTCGTTCCGGGCGGTGGCCGACGAGATGACGGCAGCCTTCCGCGAGCCCGGTGCGCTCGATCGGGTTGTGCACCACCCGGCGGGTGACCGGTCCGGGCTCGTGCTCGCGGGCATGCGGGTGGTGGACTTCACGGTGCACGCGTGGGATCTCTCCAGAGGTATCGGTGCCGACGAGCGGCTCGACCCCGACCTCGTCGAGTGGTGCAGGACCGCACTCTCCGCGATGGGCCAGGAGCTGTCCGCCAGCGGGTTCTTCCAGCCGCCGGAAGGCGAGGTACCGCCGGACGCGACACTGCAGGACCGGTTGCTGCACTTGACCGGCAGGACGCCCTGATGGGGCGCCGCGGCGTCGTGCTCATCTAGCGGGAGTGCTGCGTAGGCGGCTCGTGCGCGTAGGCGGCTCGGCCGCAGACCCGGCCGGTCCGTTTGAGCCTCGGCGTTGCCGACTGTTGGGCATGACCCGGCGTCGGGCCGAGCCCGGCGCCGGTCGGGTCCTGCTCGGGCAGCGCCGTGCGACGGGCGTGGTCGGGCAGGGTCCGCCAGGGACGCGCGACGGGCAGGGACGCGCGACGGGCAGCGTCGTCCATCGGGCAGCGTCGGGCAGGGACGTGACCACGTGCCTCGGGTCGGGGCAGGCAGCGTCCTCCGTCGGGAGCGTGTCCGTCGGACAACGTCGTGCGTCGGGCGGGGTCGGGCAGGGTGGTGCGATGGGCGGGGACGCGTCGGGCAGCGTCGTCCATCGGGCAGCGTCGGGCAGGGACGTGCGTTGGCCCGGTCATGCGTCGGCCCGGTCATGCGTCGGCCCGGTCATGCGTGGGCCCGGTCATGCGTTGGTCCGGTCATGCGTTGGTCCGGTCATGCATCGGCCCGGTCATGCGTCGGCCCGGTCATGCGTGGGCCCGGTCATGCGTTGGTCCGGTCATGCGTCGGCCCGGTCATGCAGGGTCAGGCCTCCGGCACCGGCGTCCAATGCCTCTGATCTCTATGGCCCGAGCCGGTAGTCGTGCGGCTCGGTGCGGTAGGTGCGGCCGACGGGGGAGGTCCAGGTCCAGCCGCCGTCGTCGTTGTGTTCGACCGTCCAGCCGGCGAGCGTTTTGGCGCGGTGCCAGCGTCTCGTGGGGGAGTGCAGGTTCGCTCGGGTCGTAGGGCCGCCGTTGCTGCGAGGTATCGCGTGGTCCAGGTCACCGGAGCCGGCGCCCGCCGCCGAGCCCGTCGGCCCGGCAGTAGGGGTGGTCGGGTTTACATCGCGAAGCGCAACGAACCCCGCCAGCGGTGCGGACGGCCGGACGGCGTCGGGCGTGGCATCGAGCAACTCGCCGGTCAGCGGGTGGAACAGCAACCGTCGGATCTGAGCATCGGCGACGAGGTCGCGCATCGCCTGCGGCGGGATCAGCACGCCCGGCCCGAGCAGCTCCCCGGGGTGATCGGTCAACCCGAGAAAGCTGGTCATGTCCCATGCAATGTTGATCACGATCGGTCGTCCGTGCTGGCGGGGCGGATGGTCGCGATCCGGATCCGGTGGCGGTGCCGCCGCATGCGTCGGGTATGAGGGCCCTGCGACGTCACCGGTCGTCCTCGTATCGCTCGGGTCGCGCGGGTCGAGGGTGGCCTCGTCCCGGGCCGGTGCCGTTATCGATGCACCCGCCGAACCCAAGGGGCCTGTGACGTCACCGG
>DASTWK010000079.1:0-11084 GCA_035776655.1 Mycobacteriales bacterium
CCTCGCCGCCGGCCGGCAGGGTCTCGACGTGGCGGTGCCGACCTGCGGGGACTGGCGGGAGTCGGACCTGCTGACGCACGTGGCGCGGGTGTATCGCCGGGCGGCCACGGCCGTGAGCGAACGGGCGACGGCGGAGGTGCCGTGGCCGGTGGACGACGAGGACCCGGCGGACCCGGTCGCGGCATGCGCGGACGCGCTCGACGAGTTGGTGCACGCGCTGTCGACGAGCGAGCCGGAGAGCCCGGCCTGGAACTGGTCGGGCGCGGACCAGACGGCGGGGTTCTGGGCGCGGCGGATGGCGCACGAGTCGGCGGTGCACCGCTATGACGCGCAGCGCGCGCACGGGTTGGCGCAGCCGGTGGATGCCGATCTGGCCCACGACGGGATCGACGAGCTCGTCGACCTCATCGTGCCGCGGGTGCTGCGCCGCGATGACGCCCGGCTGCCGACGGCCACCGTGGTGTTCAGCGCGACCGACGATGCCGGGCGGTGGGAGCTCCGGCTGGACGGCAAGTCGGTGGAGCGGGTGGACGCGACGAGCGAGCCGGACGTGACCGTGGGAGGTACGGCGAGCGCGTTGCTGCTCGCGGCCTACAACCGGGTGCCGTGGACGTCGCTCGAGGTCAGCGGTGACTCGGCGGTGCTCGATGCATGGTCGGCGGCCCTGCGCTTTTGAGCGCTTCCGGCTCGTGTCCCTCGGCTGTGGCTAGGCCGAGGGGTGCTCCGGCGCGGCCAGGGCGCGCGCGAACTCGGTATAGGCGTCGTCGCTGAACAACACGAACCGGACCTCCTCGACGGCGGTCCGTGCCCGGCGTACCGCGTCGATGGCGATGTCGGCGGCCGATGGCAGCGGCCAGCCGAAGACGCCGGCGGAAACGGCGGGGAACGCGACGGTCCGGGCGCCGAGCTGGTCGGCGACGTGCAGCGCCTCGCTGTAGCAGGACGCGAGCAGGTGCGAGCGGTCCTCGCGCTCGGTGTGGACCGGGCCGACCACGTGGATCACCCAGCGGGCTGGCATGTCGCCGGCGTCGGTGGCCGCGGCCTGCCCCGTCGGCAGTGACCCGATCCGGTCGCGCAGGGCGATGCGGGCTGCGAGTTGCATGTCCCCACCGGCCCGCAGGATCGCGCCGTCGACGCCACCGCCGCCCATGAGCCCGCTGTTCGCCGCGTTCACGACCGCGTCGACGTCTTGAGTGGTGATGTCCCCCCGCACCAGCACGATCCGCATCGGGGTTCTAGAGCGCGCTCGGTGCGGTGGAGAGCAGCGGGATCAGCAGCTCGTCGTCGGTGAGCGAGCCGTGCTGCCCGGGCATCGCCGACAGCCGCGGGGCCTTCCGCCGCTCCACGACGCCGCCGACGCCGAGCGCGAGCGCCAGAACGTCACCGATCCGGGATCGCGACTCGGTCGTCACGGTCGGGCCGAAGAAACCACGCGCGATCGCGTCGTCGCGGTCGAGCACCAACCACTGCTCCCCCAGGACCGCGGTCCACGCCGCGAGCACGTCGGTGGCGGCGCCGCGGCGTACGTGTACGTGCCGCATCCGCGGCTCGCCCGCCAAGGCGACGACGTCATCCTGTAGCGAGGGCGTGGCGTCGTAGTCCAGCTTGGCCTCCTCGGGGACCGCGACCATTCCGTGGTCCGCGGTGATGAACAAGGTGGCGTCGGCCGGCAGCCGGTCGGCGAGCTGCTCGGCGACGCGGTCGACGATGCCGAGCTGCGCGCGCCAGGCGTCGGTGTGCGGTCCGCGCATGTGACCGACGAGATCGAGAGCGCTCACATAGACATAGACCAGCGACCGGTGGCCTCGGTCGAGGGCCGCGGCGGCGCGTGCCACCGCATCGCCTTCGGACAACGTGCCGCCCCACCGCCCGCCGCGCAGCACCGCACGGGTGAGACCCGTGCCGGCGAAGTTGTCGAACGTGCAGATCGTCGTCGCGACACCCGCTGCCTCGGCCCGTTCCCACACCGTCGTTCGCGCCTGCACCGCCTCGGGCACGAGCCGGTCGCGGAGGTCCTCGTGCGATCCGACCGGCCGCCAGGCGAGCCAGTTGACGACGGCGTCGACGTCCTCGACGTAGGAGGCGTAACCCGGCAGCCCGTGCTCTCCCGGTGGTAGCCCTGTGCCGAGCGACGCGAGGCTGGTGACCGTCGTGGCCGGGAAACCCGCGGTGAGGGGGCGGCCGGTCAACGACGACAGGTACGGCGCGGACTCCGGGTTGGCACGCAGCTGCGTCCAGCCCAACCCGTCGACGACGAACAGGCAGGCGCGGCGCAGCTCCGGCAGCCCGAGCGTGTTGGTCTCGCCCGTCACGCCGAGCGCCGACAGCAGCGACGGTCCGACGTCGGCGAGCGCCCCGCTGCCGTACGCCGGCGCGGAGACCAGATCGGACGCTGGGGCAGGCTCAGCCATCGGTCAGGCGCACCCGCAGCCGGCGAAAACCCTTGCCCTTGTTCTCCACCTTGACGATCTCGATGCCGCCGATGTGCTTGGTCGAGGCGACGTGGGTGCCGCCGTCGGCTTCGACGTCGAGGCCGACGATGTCGACGATGCGCACCTCGGTGAGGTGTTCGGGCACGAGGTCGCGAGCCGCGCGCGCGACCTGCTCGATGGCGAACGCCTCCGTGCGCGGCAGCTCCCGCACGACGATCTGCCGGTCGGTGGCGATCTCGGTGTTGCAGGCCTCCTGCACCCGGTCGCGGAAGCCCTCCGGCACCTGCGGGAGGTCGAAGTCCATCCGCCCCTCGAGCGGCTCCATGCCGGCGCTGGTGACGAGCAGGTCGAAGTCGCGGTAGACGACGCCGTTGAGCAGGTGCAGGGCCGAGTGGGTCCGCATCAGGGCGGTGCGACGTGGGTCGTCGATGGCGCCACGCACCGGCGTACCGGGCGGGGGCAGCGGGTCACCCTCGGCCGGCTGCAGATAGACCTCGTCCGCGGTCTTGCGGGCGCCGACGATGCGGGTCTGGACGCCGCCCCAGAGCAGCACGCCGTGGTCGGGGGGCTGGCCACCACCGCCGGGATAGAACGCCGACCGGTCGAGCACGATGCCTTCTGCGTCGGCCGCCAGAACGGTCGCCTCCCATTCGCGCAGCGTCGCGTCCGCCAACTCGAGGCGGGTCGTCCGGTGCATGTGCGGGGGCGAGGTGCTCACCCGGCGAGGTTATTCGGTCGCGGCAGCGGGGCAATTGAGCAGCATGCCGTTCATCCTGCTGCGTGGTGGATCCCGAGACGGGGAGAGCACGACGGTCGACGAGCAGATCGAGCGGCTCTATGCGGCAAGCGTCGCGCCGGGAATGGTCGATGTCTACGAGGCGACCGACGAGCTGGCACAGGTCCGGGGCAACGACGAGAGCGCGATCGTCTATCGCTTCGTCGACCAGGAGTCGATGGGCGAGTCGTCGGCGACGCACCTGCACATGCCGCACACGCCGGGCTATCGCTGAGCGTTCACCAGGGGCCGTAGGGGCCCATGTGCTGCGAGGAGGACCCACCCCGCGGCATGTCCTTGACGGCGGGCCGAACGTCGACGAGGTAGACCAGTGCGGCGACCAGCCCGATCAGTGACAGGAGCCCGATCCAGCTGGTCACGACCGCGAGCCCGAGGACGACCAGCCAGAACTGCTTGGTCTGCTTGCCGGCAGCAACGAACGCGGCGTCGCGACGGGTGATCGCGTCGACGAGCGCGAACAATTTCGCGGCGAGGATGAGCAGCGTGATGAGGATGAACACGCCGTTGAGCGGCAACAGCAACATCGGTCGTCCCTCCCGGTGTGCGTCCACGCTACGCCGCGGAAGCTGCGCGCACTGTGACGTTGGCAACGCGGGGTGTGCGCGGGTCGGTGGGGTGCCGGGGATGTCCTAGCGTGTCGGCGTGCTGCCGATCGACGTCGAGACCGTCCGCCTCTTCCTGCACGTGTTGGCCGCCGCCGTCTGGGTCGGCGGGCAGATCGTGCTCGGCGCGTTGGTTCCGGTGCTGCGCCGAGCGGGCGCCGACGTGCCGCGGTCCGCGGCGCGGCAGTTCGGTCGGATCGGCTGGACCGCGTTCGCGGTGCTGGTGCTGACCGGGTTCTGGAACCTGGCGGAGTACGACGAGACCAGCCGCTCCGGCTTCCCGGCGACGATCGCGGTCAAGCTGGTCTTCGTCGTCTTGTCCGGCATCGCGGCGTTCGTGCACCAGCAGGCGACGTCGCGCGCAGCCCTGGCGGCCGGCGGAGCAGCCGCGCTCGTGTTCTCGCTGGGTGCGCTGTTCTTCGGCATCGTCCTCACCGGCTGACCGTCGTCGTCGGTCCCGGCAGCTGACCTCGCGTGGGTCAGCGGGCGGCGGCGTACCAGCGGCCGTCGACGGCGAACGCGCGTACGCCGCGGCCGAAGCATTGCGACAGCGCATCCGCGTCGTGCAACAGCTCCGCGGGTCCGGTCGCGACGAACCGCCCGTCGCGTAGCAACGCCACGTGCGTGGTCGTCGCCGGCAGCTCCTCGAGATGATGCGCGACGGTGATCGACGTCAGCTGCGGCTCGTCTCGGGGCAGTCGTTCCAGCGCCTGCAACAGATCGGAGCGGCCCGGCAGGTCGAGGCCGACCGCCGGCTCGTCCAGCAGCAGCAGCTGCGGCGCGGGCATCAATGCACGCGCGACCCGAGCCCGCGACCGTTCCCCTTGCGAACACACGCCGACCGACCGATCGGCCACCTCGCTCAGCCCGAAGACCTGCACCAACGTGGCCGCCCGCTCGCGGTCGGCTTCGTCGTACCGCTCGAACAGCGGTTGCACCGTCTGCGTCGCGCCGGTGAGGACGTAGTCGGCGACGCAGAGGTCGGTGGGCATCCGCAGCCGCACGTCGACCGTGCCGATGCGCTCCCGCAACGTGCGCAGGTCGACGTGGCCGAGCCGCTCACCGAGCACATCCACCGTGCCACTGCTCGGGTGACGCTGCGCGCCGGCGAGCGCGAGCAGGGTGGACTTGCCAGCCCCGTTGGGGCCGAGCAGCGCCCAGTGCTCGCCCGGGCCGACATCCAGGTCGAGGTCGCGCAAGACGTGCGGCCCGGCGGCGTACCAGACATTGACCGCGCGCAGCTGCAGGACGTTCACGCGGTGAGAGGCTAGCCAGATGGCGATCCCGGACGAGGACGAGCGGGCCCGGCTGGCGGAGCGGCGGGCGGAGCTGGCGAAGCAGTACGTGCGGCCGCCGGCCGAGCGGCCGACGTCGAACGCGCGCGGCATCCACCATGCGGCGCTGATCTGCAGCGACGTCGAGCGGACGATCCAGTTCTATGACGGGCTGCTCGGCTTCCCGCTGGTCGAGCTGGTGGAGAACCGCGACTATCCCGGTTCGTCGCACTTCTTCTTCGACCTCGGCAACTCGACGTTGCTCGGGTTCTTCGACTTCCCCGGGCTCGACCTGCCGCCGGCGCAGGAACGCATCGGGTCGGTGCAGCACATCGCCATCGGGGTGCCTCCGGACAAGCACGCGATGCTGCGACAGAAGCTGGACGAGGCGGGTGTGCCGTACGACGGGCCGCAGCGCGGCATCCCGGAGTCGCTCTATCTGCGCGATCCGGACGGGATCGGCATCGAGCTGCTCTCCGACGAGCTCATGTATTTCGCCGGGCGCTACCTCGACCGCTGACTCCGGCCGAACGCTGACTCCTGCGGACTCGTGCCGGCCGTGATCGATCGTTGTCCCCTCCACCCGCCGGGTCTGCCCGGATCCGCTGGCTGAGCGGACAACGATCGATCACGAACAGTCGGGAAATCGGGGTGGGAAGGAAAACAGGGCGGAAGGATCGGTCGGAAGCGGTCGGAAGGAAATGCGGACGGCGCCGCTCCTTGCGGAGCGGCGCCGTCGCGGGAATCAGAACAGGCGGGTCAGAACAAGCTCAGCTGGTCGGGTTGCTCGGCGTCGGCTGTGCCGGCGTGGTGGTCGACGGGCTGCTGGTGGTGGTCGGCTGCGCCGGTACGGCGGTGGACGCGGCCGGCGCCGTAGGGGTCGGCGTCACCGGGTTGGCCGGGGCAGCCGGAGCGGCAGCGGCGGGCGCCCCCGGGGTCGAGGTCGTGGCCGGCGCGGTCGAGCCGTTGGTGCTCGCCGGCTTGGCGGTCACCTTGGTCGTCGCCTTCTTGGCGGCGGGCTTGCTGGCCTTCTTGGCAGCCGGCTTGGCAGTGGCGGGCTTGCCGGCCTTGGCGCTCGGCTTGGTCGCGGGCTTGGCGGCCTTCTCACCGCGCAGCTCACCGACGACCTTCTCGCCGCGCGCGGCGAACTCGGCGTAGAGCTTCTCGGCCTTGGTGCTGAACTCCTCGACGAGCTTCTCGGCCTCGACCCGCAGCTCGGCGGCCTGCTTGCGCAGCGCGGCCGGCAGCTCCTTGGCCTGCGCCGGCAGGGTCTGCGCCCGCGCCGGCAGCGTCTTGACCTGCGCCTGCACGGTCTTGACCTGCTCCTGCACCTGCGCCTGCACGGTCTTGACCTGCTCCTGCACCTGGGTGGGCAGCCCGGCAACGCGGGTCGGCAGGTCGGTGACGCGGCTCTGCAGGGTCGGGACCTGCGCCGGCAGCGTCACGACGCGCGACTGCACCTCGGCCACCCGCTCGGGCAGCGTGATGACCCGCGCGCGCAGGCGCTCGATGGCGAGGTCGCCGGCACCGACAGTGGCGAACAGCGGCTTGGTGGCCTCGGTGGACGGGATGGTCGGGAGCGCCGAGAGGTTCGGCAGCGTGGGACGGGCTGGCATGGCTGTTCCTCCTGGAACGAACGTCTTGCGGGACAACGGTTCTCGACGACGGGCGATTGGGCTAGGCGTCGGTTGGTGCCGATTTGGCGCGGCGGCGGGAAGCGGCGAGTGCGGCGCGATCGGCCTCCGCGGTCGGCTGTGCGCTCGCGGGTACGGCGTTGTCGCCCGCCGCCGCAGCCTCCGCAGCGATGTCGCTGGAGTCGGCAGCCTCGTCGGGTGACGGTTCGCGCTCCTCGTTCTCGCGGCGGAACGAGTCATAGATCTCGAGCAGCACCTGCTTCTGCCGCTCGGTCATGCCGGGATCCGCCAAGACGGCGGCAGGGACATCACTGTCGCCGTACCGCTCGTCGAGGATTCCGGCCTGCACGTACAACGCCTCCGCGGAGATTCGCAGCGCCTTGGCGATCTGCTGGAGGATCTCGGCGCTCGGCTTGCGCAGGCCACGCTCGATCTGGCTGAGGTAGGGGTTGGAGACGCCGGCGAGCTTGGCCAACTGGCGGAGCGAGATCTGCGCGGCGCTGCGCTGCTCGCGGATGTAGTCCCCGAGGTTGCGCACGTCGATTTTCGCCACAACAGGAACGTAACGCCTGCTGCTAACAATTGCAAGCACTCAGCAAGCGCCGCGGGAGTGACGTCGCTCACCCTGACTGCGGGTGCTCGCGAACGGCGGTCAGACGGGCGGATGGATCGCCGAGACGTGGTCGAAGCCGCGGTACGACGTGTGCACCACCGCCGTCACCGCATGCCGGCCCGCCTGGGTGCCGGTGCGGACCACGACGGCAGTCACATGCGCATGCCGGTCGAGGGTCACGGCGACCTCGGCCGGGCGTCCGTCGGCGGGGATTCCCGCGGCGCGCGCGGTGGGCGGATCGATCCGGCCCCGGACCTGCTTCGAGCCGGCCGGTCCTCCCCGCACCTCAACGGCGGTCATCCCGCGCAAGAGCGCCAGCAGCGTGGCCGTGGGGTTCGTCACCGCCCGCGGATGCGCGAGCCGCGCCCACTGGCCGGGCAACTTGCGGACATACGTGGCCCGGCGGGTCCGGACCACCTCAGTGCGTCGATGGCCGACGCGCAGTCGGTAGGCGACACCCTCACCACGCACGACCCGACCGGTCAACGTCGTACGCACCTGGTGACGCGCCGCGACGGTGGTCTGGGCGGTGAACGCGTAGGAGTGCAGTCGTGCGGTCACGGCTGCTGCGCGTAGCAGCAATGCGTGGCCCGCCCGATCGCTCGGTGCGTTCGTGGCGGGCGCGGAGGAGCTCGGCACCGGCGCTTTCGTCGGTGCCGGCGCACTGCCGCCGGAGCAGGCCGTGAGCGCGGTGGCGAGCGCGAGGGGCGCGGCCCATGACCGCGCCCCTCGGATGCTCCGCGTGACGGTAGTGCCGGTGATTCTCACGATCAGTTGTCGCCGTTGTCGCCGCCGTCGTCGCCGCTCTGGTCCCCGCTCCCGTCGTGCGACCCGCTCGCGTCGCCGCCGTCACTCTGGTCGTCGCCGCCGTTGTCATCGCCCTGGTCGTCGGCCTGGGACTGGCCGTCGTCAGAGCCGTCCTGCACGTCCTCGCCCTGGCTGTCGCCGTCCTGGTTGTCACCGCCGTTGTCATCGCCCTGGTCGTCGGCCTGGGACTGGCCGTCGTCGGTGCCGCTCTGGACGTCCTCGCCCTGACTGTCCTCGCCCTGGCTGGCGCCGTTGTTGTCGTCGCCCTGGTCGGCCGCGTCGACCGGCTCGGCGGCGTCATCGTTGTCCCCGAGCTCGACACCGCTGTCATCGACGCCAACCTCGTCACCCTCGTCGTCGCCGGCGGAGGTCCCGGTGACGTCGCCGTCGTCGTCGATGTCACTGGTGAGCTGCACGCCAGTGCCCGGGATCGTCATGGCGACGTGGTGGATTCCGTGGTGACCGCGGTGGTGACCCGCACTGTGCTGGGCGTGCTGGCCATGGTGGCCCGGTGCGGCGTCGGCGGCCGACGCCGCGACGCCGATGCCCCCGGCGGTGAAGACGCCCAGGGCGAGAGCGAGAGTGGCGAGCGACGGGGTGCGCATGGATGCCTCCGGTAGATGCAGCGGAATGCTGGCGTGTCAAGCAGTCATGACCGAGACCGGCTTCGGTGTTACAGCGGCATTCGGGTGAACCGGATGATGCGCGCAGCCGATGTTGTCATCGACGCCGGCTGTCCGCGGTCTGTAGCGGTTCGGGTAACGAAAAGGTGGTCTCTGGCCATGACCAGCGTGAGTGCGGACGAGTTGCTGCCCGCACTCGTCGAGCGGGCTCGCCGCGGTGATCGAGCTGCGCTGGAACAGCTGTTGGCCGAGCTGCGTCCACGCATCTTTCGCTACGTGCTGGCGCGGACCCTCGACTCGGATGCGGCGGACGACGTGACCCAGGAGGTGACCGTGACGGTGACGCAGTCGCTGCACCGTTACGTCGACCAGGGTCGACCGTTCACCGCGTGGGTCTTCGGCATCGCGGCGAACAAGGTGAGCGAGTCCCGGCGCGCCGCCGGACGACGCCGGGAGGCGCCGTCGGCCACACTGCCCGATCGCCGTGCCGATCCGGCGTACGACCCTGAGCACGTCGCCGTCCGGTTGGAGACGAGCGCACGCATGGCGGCGCTGCTGGAGTCGTTGTCGGCGCAGCAGGCGGAGGTGGTGCGGCTCCGGGTCGCGGCCGGGTTGTCGGCCGAAGAGACGGCGGCCGTGCTCGGCATCTCCGCCGGCGCCGTGCGGGTCGCACAGCATCGGGCACTGGCGCGGCTTCGCGTCGCGGCGCAGGAGCGGTCGGAGTGGCCGTCATGAGCGAGCGGTACGACGACGACTTGGCCGCCATCGAGGCGACGGATCGGCTGCTCGACTCGCTCGGGGCCGGCGACCACGGCCACAGGATTTCCGCCGAGGGCGCCGGTACGGCCGATGCCAGAGCAGAGGCCGGAGCCGTTGCCGGAGCCGATGCCGATGTGGGCGCCGATGCCGGCGCGTGGCTGTTGGCGCAGTGGCGCGCCGAGCTCGGTGCGGCTGCCGACGCTCGGCAGCTGCCCACGGCCGACGGCATCACCTCCCTGACTTCCGCGGCCTCCCCCGTTGCCCCGACCTTCACGGCCTCGCCGGACTGCACGGGATCCACGCCGCCCGTGACCTCCACGGCCTCGAGGACCGCCGGGGCCGCCGAGACCTCCCTGACCTCCGCGGCCTCCCCCGTTGCCCCGAACTTCACCGCCTCGCCGGACTACACGGGATCCACGCCCCCCGTGACCTCCGCGGCGTCCGCCCCCCCGGTCGAGCGTGTGGGCTCCAGCGGCGCAGAATCCGGCGCTCGCGAGGTGGCGACACAGCACTGGTCGCGGTGGCGGCGGCACACCGCGGGGGCCGCCGCGGTCGTCGTCGTACTGGCCGCGTCGACGGGTGCGGCTGCCGCAGCGAGCGGATCCGGCGGGCCGTTCGGGGGGTTGCACCGCTTGTTCTTCGGCGTGCCGGATGCGCCGGCACGGCCGGACCTGGCGGCGATCCAGGCGACGGAGATCCTCGAGCGCGTTCAGACCCAACTTGCTGCGGCGGGCCGGGCTGGTGGCATCACTGCCGCGGAGCGCGCGCAGGTCGCGCGCGACCTCGGTCGGGCGGCAGGGTTGCTGCACGGCGATGCGAACGCGCCGGAAGAGGCGCAGCGGTTGCTGGCGGAGTTGCGCGCGAAGCTGGCGGCGCTGCCGCAGCTCGCCGATCAGGTGGGTCCTGGCATCGACCGGCACGGGTCGGCGGGTGGCACCGAGCCCGGTGACGACCATGGTGGTCGCGGCTCGGGCACGGACGACGGCACCTCGGGCGGGTCTGGCTCCGACGACGGATCCTCGTCCGGGGACGACCGCTCGGGGAGCGACGGTGGAGACGGCACCCGGTCGGGCAGCGGCGGGTCAGCCGGCGGCGCAACCTCCGGCGACGACACCCGCTCCGGCGACTCGAGCAGCGGCACAGACAGTTCCGGCTCCGGCGACAGTTCCGCCGGTTCGGGATCGGACAGCTCCGGATCCGACGACAGCTCGGGCAGCTCCGGCTCGGACAGCTCTGGAGCCGACAGCTCCGGCTCGGACAGCTCCGGCTCCGACAGCTCCGGCTCCGACAGCTCCGGCTCCGGTGACGCCTCGGGCTCTGACGGCTCCGGCTCCGGCGACAGCTGAGGTTCGAGCAACTCCGGCGGCAGCTAGTTGATCTTCGAGGGGCGAGTCGGACACGGCGAGCGGGCGATGTCCGGTTCCACCCTCAAAGATCACCTGCGGTGGACGCGTCGGTGGGCAGCAGATCGGAGACGTCGGCGTCACCGTCGCGGTAACGGCGGGTGATCTCCGCCGTACAGGCATCCATGACGCCCTGCACCT
>DASTWK010000080.1:0-29184 GCA_035776655.1 Mycobacteriales bacterium
GAGCTTCAGCGCCTCGTGCGGGCGGGGATGCTCGATGAGGAACGCCCCGACGCAGAGAATCGCGTCTACTACGTCCGAACGGACAGCCCTCTGTGGCGGATTGTGGAGGCGGCCGCACAAGCCGTCGACGGTGGATAAAGGGCGCTGGACTGGACCCTGTCCGACCGGTCAACCAAGATCGTCCGTGATGCCTCGGGGCATAACGGCTCGTCGTAGAACGGCGTCGAACGGCTGACGACGACGGAGGACGACGGCGCTGACCTGCGGCGGCGCGTAAAGTCGCAGGTAGGAAGCGGCGGTCGAGTGGTTCAACTCCCCCCTCGCCCACCATCCATCACGCGTTTGACCTGCGACTTCGTCTGGTTCGCGAGTGCGCGGGCTCTTGACGGCATCACCGACGGGGGAGTGGTTCCTTGATCCCCCATGTCATGCCGTGGCGAGAGGCTCAATCCCGTCGAGTGTGTCGGCTAGCCGGTCGCGTTCGACCTCGAGGTCGTAGCGGCTCTGCAGATTGAGCCAGAAGCGGTCCGTCGTGCCGAAAAAGCGCGACAGACGCAGTGCCGTATCGGCGCTGATGCCGCGCTTGCCGTGGACGATCTCGTTGATGCGTCGTGGCGGGACCCCTACCGCGACGGCGAGCCGGTGCTGGGTGACACCGAGCGGCTCGAGAAACTCGGTAAGGAGCACCTCGCCGGGATGGATCGGCGGCATGACCGCAGTCGCTGTCATGGCTCCTCCTCAGTGGTAGTCGGTGATTTCGACGTCTTCCGGTCCGGCTGTCGTCCAGCGGAAGCAGATTCGCCGCTGGTCGTTGATCCGGATGCTGTGCTGGCCGCTCCGGTCTCCCTTCAGCTTCTCCAGGCGGTTGCCGGGTGGCACCCGCAGGTCCTGCACGGTCTCGGCCGCGTCCAGGATCACCAGCTTGCGTAGCGCTGCTCGCTGGGCGTCGGGCCCGAGCTTGCGGATCGACAGGCGTTGCCAGACCCGGTCCGTGTCGCGGTCGCGGAACGAGCGCAGCACCGGTTGAGCATAACGCAATACGTTAATAACGCGCAACGTTATCTCCCGGTCATGCGTCGTGCCTTGTCGTCCGAGGACGGCTGTGGATGACGACCGAGAATTGTCAGGGCCGCGACGCACGCTGGTCACATGAACGATGCACAGATCCGAGCCTGGCTCGACCAGGAAGACGCGATGGTCGCGCAGACCATCCGCAAGCACGGCTTGTTCATCCAGTTCGTCGGCGGCCACCCTGAGGATGTGCCGCGGTCGTTCGCCTACACGGTCGGGCTCTTCGGACTCGGCCATCCCGAGCTGGTTGTTCTGAGCACCGACCCGGGTACCGCCTCGGGACTACTCAATCACCTCGGTGATCGGATCCGCGGCGGGACAACCTTGTTCCTGGCCAGCTACTGACCTTTGACGAGTGGCCGCATCGGATCACCGTCGAGGAGCTGCCCAACCCGGGCGAGGTCGTGCTCGCCGCAAACCGGCATTACCAGCGGCCACCGGAGGTCTCAGTGCCGGCCTACCAGCTGACCTACGACGATCTCGCTGGCCGGTTTCCGTGGGAGCCCGATTACAGCAACACGGGCAACCTTCAGCCGCGGCCGGGCAGCTGGCGGGCCTGACCTGGTTTGCGCACGTCGCCCTCCACAACATCGAGGTCAGTCGTGATGCCACCGCGGCGGCCGCCATGGTGGACGGTCGACCCGCCCTCCAACACGTCGGCCACGTCTCAGTTGTGCGCCCCGCCTGCCCATGCCATGCCGTCGCGAATGGCTCGGCGTTCCTCAGTGATAGCCGGTGGGGTGGCACCGAGTTCGGCGGCGGCGACAACGCGGATCAGCTCTCGGTGTCGTCGCTGCCTTTCTCTGCCATCCGCCCGCGGATGGCGTCGGTGACCGTCGGGTCGAGCAGCGTGGTGACGTCGCCGAGCTCGCGCCGCTCCGCGATGTCGCGCAACAGCCGCCGCATGATCTTGCCCGATCGCGTCTTGGGCAACTCCGGCGTGACGAGGATCTGCCGCGGTTTGGCGATCGGCCCGATCTCCTTGGCGACGTGGTCGCGCAAGGACTGGACGAACGCGTCCCCCTGGGTTTCGTCCTCCGCCACGCTGCCGCGGGGAGTCACGAAAGCGACGATGGCCTGTCCAGTCATCGGGTCGGTCGCGCCGACTACGGCTGCCTCGGCCACCGACGGATGGCCCACCAGCGCGTGCTCGACCTCGGTGGTGGAGATGCGGTGGCCGGACACGTTCATGACGTCGTCGATGCGGCCGAGCAGCCACATGTCGCCGTCCTCGTCGAGCTTCGCCCCGTCACCGGCGAAGTAGGTGTCCTCGAACCGTGACCAGTAGGTGTCCTTGTAACGCTGTGGGTCGCCCCAGATGCCCCGGAGCATCGACGGCCAGGGCTCGGTGAGCACCAGGTAGCCGCCGCCACCGTTGCCGACCGGCTTGCCCTCGTTGTCCACGACCTCGGCCGAGATGCCGGGCAGCGGTCGCATGGCCGCGCCGGGCTTGGTCGAGGTGATGCCCGGCAGCGGGCTGATCATGATCGCACCGGTCTCGGTCTGCCACCAGGTGTCGACGATCGGGGTCTTCCCGCCGCCGACGTAGGTGCGATACCACATCCAGGCCTCGGGATTGATCGGCTCACCCACCGACCCGAGCACCCGCAACGACGAGAGGTCGTAGGGCTCGAGCAGCTCGTGGCCCCACTTCATCAGCGTCCGGATCGTGGTCGGCGCGGTGTAGAGGATCGACACCTTGTATTTCTCGATGAGCTTCCACCACCGGTCCTGGTCGCCCGGATGCGGCGTGCCTTCGTACATCACCGAGGTCGTGCCGTTGCACAGCGGCCCGTAGACGATGTAGCTGTGCCCGGTGACCCAACCGATGTCGGCGGCGCACCAGTAGATGTCGGTGTCGGGCTTGAGGTCGAACACCATCCGATGCGTGAACGCACACTGGGTGAGGTAGCCGCCGGTGGTGTGCAGGATGCCCTTCGGCTTCGCCGTGGTGCCCGACGTGTACATGATGTAGAGCGGCTGCTCGGCGTCGAACGTCTCGGCCTGGTGCGTGTCCGCCTGCCGGTCGACGACGTCGTGCCACCACACGTCCCGTCCCGGGTTCCACTCGACGTCACCGCCGGTACGACGGACGACGAGCACGTGCTCGACTCCCGGGCAGTCCTTCAACGCCTCGTCGACCGCCGGCTTCACCGGGGTCGGCGCGCCCCGGCGGAACTGCCCGTCGGTGGTGATGACCGCGCGGCAGTCACAGTCGAGGATCCGCCCCTTGAGCGCCTCGGAGGAGAAGCCGCAGAACACCACGGTGTGGGCCGCGCCCAGCCGCGCGCAGGCGAGCATCGCCGCCACGGTCTCCGGGATCATCGGCATGTAGATCGCGACCCGGTCACCGGCGTGGATGCCGAGCTCGGTCAGGGCGTTGGCGGCGCGGCAGACCAGCCGCTGCAGCTCGGCGTAGGTGATGGTGCGGGTGCCCGTTTCGCCGTCGGCGATCCAGTGGTAGGCGACCTTGTCCCCGAAGCCGGCGTCGACGTGCCGGTCGACGCAGTTGACGGCGGCGTTGAGCTTGCCGCCGACGAACCACTTCGCGAACGGCGGTTGCCAGTCGAGCGCGGTGTCCCAGCGCTTCTCCCACTTCAGCCAGTCGGCCTGCTTTTCCCAGAACCCCACCCGGTCGGCGTCCGCTTCGTCGTACAGACCGGGTTGCGCGTTGGCGGCGCGGGCCAACTCGGCGGGTGGGTCGAAGCGGCGGGACTCGTGGAGCAGAGCGTCGAGTGCAGGTGCTTGCGCGTCGGTCAAGGCGCCTCCTCTGGAGGTCGGGACGGGATGTGGGCTCAGTCGACGCGCGGCATCGGGCTGCCCGGACGGATGGTCGCGGCACCAGCGCCGAAGGGGTTGCCCACCGGGACCATCGGCCGGCCCTTCATGCCGTTGAGAACACCGGCCGCCGAGGCGTACCAGGCCGCGACGGCCGTGGCGACGCCGAGGTAGCCACCGATCCGCACCCACTCGGTGCTGTTGGCGAAGTTGCCGGCGAACAGCAGGATCTCGGTGACCTCCAACGTGAGGAACACCATGAACACCGCGATGTTGACCTGCGTGCTCCACAGCAGCATGTAGGTGTTGAAGATGGCGAACGCCAGCAGGATCCAGCCCAGGTCGTTGGTGATCTGGGTGGGCTTGGTCGCCGATCCGGCGACGAGCTCGACGTAGAGGCCGAGCCCGATCCAGAACCCGCCGTACGTCGAGAACGCGGTGGCACCGAAGACATTGCGGTTGCGGAACTCCCACATGCCGGCCAGCAGCTGCACGAAGCCGCCGTAGGCGAACGCGTAGCCGAGCCAGGCGTCGGTGCCGTCGGTCCACTGTGCGTTCTTGGCGGAGAGCAAGAACGTCGTCAGGGCGAAGGCGCCGAGGCCGAGGGGCGCGGGGTCCGCGACAGGCGGCGCCAGCGGACCGGCGGTGACCGGGACTTCTTCGGCGTGCGGCGTGACAGCTGACATGGCGGTCCTTTCGCGCTCGCGGAGGTGCCTGTGCAGATGATTGTGAGTTTCGTCGCAATCGCGGTCAATGTTTCGGTCGATGCCAGATGAGCGGGATTAGCAGGACCAGCGCGAGCACCTGCACACCGCCGACAACCGCTTCGATCGTGCCCCGGCCATGCGGATAGAGCGCGCCGATCATCGCCGCGCCCGCGAGCCAGGCGAGACCGTAGATGGCCGTGAAGACGCCGTAGCCGGCACCGCGCCGGCTGGCCGGGACGAAGTCGGTGACCGCCGCGCGCATCGTCGACTCGTGCACGCCCATCGCCGCACCCCAGATCACCGCACCGACGACCACGGCGGCCACCGAGGTGGAGAACGACAGCCAGGGCACGATCGCGCCAAGGAAGGGCAGCACGACCAGGCCGCGCAGGCCGGCGCGGTCATAGAGGTGGCCGAAGGTGAGCGCCGCGATCGCGGCCGCGCCCATTGCCGCGGCGTAGAGCACCGGCACCAGGCTGGCGCTGACCACGTGCCGGACGGTGAGGTGGTAGGCGAGCACCGCCCAGGTGGCGAAGCCGAGCATGGTGGCGGCCGAGAACGCGCTGTAGTGCCAGAAGTCGCGGGGCAGGTGTGACTCGAGCCGCAGCTTCTTCGCGTCGGAGACGTGGGCGTCAGGGTCGAACCGGCTGGGATCGGGAGCCGCCGCGCGCAGCCGGGCGAGCACCAGCATCGCCGCCGCGCCCGGAACGGCGAGCAGAGCGAAGGTGAGGCGATAGCCGCCACCGGCGGCGAGGATGCCCGCGATCACCAGCGGTCCGACGAGAGCGCCGGACTGGTCGAGCGCCTCGTGCAGCCCGAACGCCTTGCCGCGGCCCATCGCGGCGGAGGCGTGCGCGAGCATCGTGTCCCGGCTCGGGGAGCGCACCGCCTTGCCGAACCGCTCGCCGTTGTAGAGGGCCGCGGCGGAGGTGAGGCCGTTGGACAGCGCCAGCAACGGCACGCAGGCCATCGTCAGCCCGTAACCGAGGATCGTCTGCGGCCAAGGCCGACCGGTGCGGTCGGACAGCGGCCCGGTGAACAGTCGAAGAACCAGAGCGACGGCCTCGCCGATGCCGGTGACGAGACCAACCGCAGCCGCGCTCGCGCCGAAGTGGGCGAGGAACGGACCGATGATGCTGCGCGCGCCTTCATAGACGAAGTCGCCGAGGGCGGACACGACGCCGAACCAGACAACGAACCGCAACGACGTAATCCGCGCCCGCATTTGCCCATCCTGCTTGACGACCCGCAAACCCGGGTGTCCGCTAAGTGGGCAAGCGCCGCAACTCGTGCGCTTCGGGCATCCCAGTCGCTCCTGTTGCGGTAACCGGCACCTGCCGGTGACGGCGTCGGCTCGCCGACGCGCGGGAGAGGGGGGGCCATGCCATCGACCGGTATTGGCGGGCGGCGAGGTACGACGGCGCGCGGGTTGCTGTCCCGGGTGGCAACGGTCACTGTCGTCGCCGCGACGGTGGCGATCGTTCCGGCGGTCGGTGCATCGGCCGCCCCACAGCCGGCCACCTACAGCGCGACGGTCTCCCCGACGACGGCGGCCGCGGGCAGCGTTGGCACGTTCACGGTCACGTTCGTCGTCGACCGGGCACCGTCGACGACGGATCTGGTGAAGCAGCTCACGGTCTCCTTCGACGGCTTCACGGGGTTGAGCGGACCCTCCGCCGTCACTGACTCTCGAGGTGGCTCCTGGAACGTCAGCTATGGCGGCGGTGACTGCGGGTGTGTTGTCTCGATGTCGTCGAATCCCGGCCTCGTCCCGTCACGCGGGCAATCGGTGTCGGTGCCGGTGACGGCCACCGCCCCCTCCAGCGCCGGCAGCTATCCGCTGGCGACGACGGCCACCGGCATCTTCGGGCCGTTCGCGCTCGACGGCGGCGAAGCGACGATCACCGTCACCGCCGTCGTCACACACCTCGCCTTCACGGTCCAGCCAACGTCGACCACGATCGGCACGCCGTTCTCGCCGACCGTCGAGGTTGCCGCGGAGGACGCCGCCAACAACGTGGTCACCTCGTTCAGCGGCCAGGTGCAGCTCTCGGTAGCGAACCAGCCTCCGGACAGCGCGACACCTACGACGCTGCCGAGGTCGGTTGATGCCGTCAACGGTGTCGCGACCTTCTCTGGGCTCGCCCTCGATGCCGCTGGCTATGGCTGGACGTTGAGCGCGTCGGTGCCTGGTTCGACCTCGATTGCCGGAGCGACCTCGAACGCCTTCGACATCACCCAGGCTCTCGTCAACTGCGCCGCCGGGCAGACCTGCAAGACACCGACAGAGGGCGACAGCTCGATCTCGCAGGCGCAGGTGACGACCCAGAGCGGCGGTGCTGATGTCGTGTCGCTCACCGTCGGGTCAGGCGTTGTCCCGCCGGCATGCGCGGAGGACGCTCCCGGGTTCGGGCAACCGGCTCGCTACGACACCCAGGCCACGGATCGGACCATCACGATCACGCTACGGCTGGACAAGTCGCAGGTCGAGGTCTCCACCGACAACGGCGCGTCCAAATACAGCATCTGCTACGAGGCGAAGCAACAGTTCGCCCGCTCGGCGCCCGACGGAGAGCAGTATTCCGGCCTGCTTGCGCCCTGCTCGGCGAGCAACCCCGCGCCCTGCGTCCAGAAGCTCAGCAAGAACGGGAAGGGGGACGAGGTCGCCGTCATCTCGGCACTGCCCGGTGACCCACGCACCATATGGCACGGCTAGAGCGGTCCGGCTCGCCTGCGCGAGCGAGGCGAGTCCGTCAGTTCTGGGTGTCGGCTTGCGGACATAACACCGCAACTTGCGCGCACGAGGCAAACCGGTCTGTCTAGGTTGCGGCGCACCGGCGAATGCCGGGCGCTGCGTCTGTCCACGACGCTGCGAGAGAGGGGGAACGATGTTCACGTTCGGACCGACCGGACGACACCGGGACGTGTCGTCCACCAGCCGGCGGCTGCTCGGCGCAGCCGTCATCGGCGTGGCCAGCACGAGCGCGCTCGTCGTCCCCGCGGTGAGCGCGTCCGCGGCGGGTCTCGGCACCTACAGCGCCGCGGTGTCGCCGGCGTCCGGGGCAGTGGGCAGCACGCAGGCCTACACGGTGACCATCACCGAGCTGAGCGTGCCCAACAGCCTCGACCTGCTGCACAGCGCGACCGCCACCTTCCCAACCGGGTTCAGCGGCCTGAGCACGCCGAGTTCGGTCAAGGACAGCAACGGCAGCAGCTGGTCGGTTGCCGTGAGCGGCTCCACGGTCACCCTGACTGCCAGCGGGCTCGGGCTCGGCCCGCTGCCCAACCAGAACGTTTCGGTTCCGGTGACCGCTACGGCGCCGACGACGCCCGGCACCGGCACGATCGCCACGACGGCCACCGGCTCACTGGGCGACGCTTTCGCCCGCAGTGGCGCCGACCCCACGATCACGACCACCACGGCCGCAACGAAGCTGGTGTTCGTCCAGCAGCCCAGCGACACCCAGGCGGGCCAGCCGATCACGCCCGCGGTGAAGGTGGCCGCCGAGGACCAGTTCAACAACGTCGTCGGCTCGTTCTCCGGACCGATCACGCTGGCGACGGCGTTCAACCCGACCACCGGCGACAGCACGAACCCGAGCGGGCTGCCGGTGACTGCCAGCGCGAGCAGCGGCGTGGCCAGCTTCCCAAGCCTGTCGATCGGCACTGCTGGCTATGGCTGGAAGCTCCTCGCGACCACGCCCGGCCTCTCCTCCGCGACGTCCAACGCCTTCAATGTGCCAGCCACAGTGACCACGTGTAGCTCGACCCAGACGTGCGACACCGGTCTTGTCGGTGACCCGGGCACCAACCAGACGGAGGTCGTCACCTCGCCGAACTCGGGCAGCACGAATGACGTGGTCTCGGTGACGGTGAGCAGCGCGGTGCCGGCTCCGGGTTGCGCGCCCACTGGCGCAGGTTTCGGGGTGCCGTCGAGGTTCGACACGACCGACCTCAGCCGAACCGTGACCGTGACCATGCGGCTGGACAAGTCGCAGGTGAACGTCTCGGCGAACAACGGCGCGTCCATGTACACGATCTGCTACCAGGCCGACCAGGCCTTCAAGACCAGGTCGGGTGCGACGGCTCAGTCGGACGGCAACGGCAACTTCTTCGGCTTGCTGCCGGACTGCGCGAAGAAGAATCCGGTCGCGCCCTGCGTGCAGGCGCTGGGCAAGAACGGTCAGGGTGACGAGACGGCAACGTTGCTGTCCCTGCCCGGTGATCCCTCAACGACATGGCACTGACCAACGAGTGAAGTTGTGACGTGACGGGAAGCGCACTCCGGCCCTACGTTCCGCGGCTCGCCCTCGAGTGGCTGCGGACGGAGCCGGAGTGCGCTCACCGTCGTATCGAGGGATCGCTCGCTTTCGTCGACATCTCCGGCTTCACCGCCCTGACCGAACGGCTCGCCAGCCGCGGTCGGGTCGGCTCGGAGGAGATGAGCGACGCGCTCAACGACGTGTTCGGCGAACTGCTGCCGGTGGGCTACGGCCTCGATGCGCAGCTGGTGAAGTACGGCGGCGACGCCGTGCTCCTGCTCTTCGAAGGCCCCAATCACGCGGCTCGAGCTTGCCGCTCGGCCTGGCTCATGCAGCGCGCGATCCGTTCCTGCGGCCGTCTGCAGACATCGGTCGGCGCTGTCCGCCTGCGGATGTCCGTCGGCATCCACACCGGCGACATCGACTTCTATCTGGTGGGTGCGCGGCATCGGGAACTGATCGTCACCGGGCTGGCGGCAACCGTGACCGCGCAGATGGAGAAGGTCGCCGACGCCGGTGAGATCGTCGTCAGCCCGGCCACTGCCGACCAGTTGCCCCCGGCGTGTGTGGGTGTTGCCAAGGGTGACGGCCTGCTCCTGGCGCAGGCGCCTCGGGCCCGGGTCGATGCGGTGCCCAGCCTGGTGGGTCTCGATGGCATCGACTTCGCGCAAGTGTTGCCGGCGAACCTCATTGCGCACTTGACCGCGGCGCCAGCGACCGGGGAGCACCGCGCGGTCGTGCCGGCCTTCATCGAGTTCAGCGGCATCGACCAGATGACTCGCGAACACGGGCCAGACCGCGTCGCCGACGCCCTGCACGAGCTGGTCACCGTCACGGATCGAGCATGCGAGCGCTACGCGGTCACCTTTCTGGCCAGTGACATCAACGCCGATGGCGGCAAGCTGATCCTCGTCGGTGGTGCGCCGGCCAAGATGGGCGACGACGAGCAGCGCGTGCTCTGCGCGCTGCGAGAAGTCGTCGACAGTCGCCCGACTGTCGCCATCCGCTGTGGGGTCACGGCGGGGCGGGCCTTCGCCGGCGACTTCGGCACCGCCTACCGGCGCACCTGGTCCATCGTCGGGGACACGGTGAACCTCGCCGCCCGGCTGATGGCCAAGGCCGAGCGGGAGCAGATCGTGGCGCACGCGGACCTGCTCGACCGGTGCACTCTGCCGTTCCAGGTGGAACTGTTGCCTCCGTTCACGGTCAAGGGCAAGCGTGAGCCGATCCTCGCCGCCGCGGTCGGTCCCGTCGCCGAGCGCGCGGACGTGACCGGCGGAGAGGACGAGGCGCCGCTGCTCGGACGAGAGAACGAACTGGCGACGCTTGCCGAGGCATTGGCAGACGCCGTCGCCGACCGCGGCACCTGCCTACAGATCGTCGGGGAACCAGGAATCGGTAAGAGCCGCTTGGTGCGGGAGCTGCGTCGGTCGACCAGCGGTGCCGAGTGGCACGTCGCGACCTGTGATCTCCACTCCCGGCTGCGACCATTCGCGGCTCTCGGCCAGCTGCTTCGTACCGCGCTGGGGGTCGCTCCAACCGCGCCACCAGAGCAGGTCGTGCCGGCACTTGCCGAAATTGCCGGCCGGGCCGAAGCCGATGTCGAGCAGTGGCTGCCGTTGGTGGGTCAGGTCGTGGGACTGGACCTGCCACCGACGCCAGCCATGGCCGACCTCGACGACGAGGGGCGTGCGCAGCGGCTGACGACGACGTTGGTGGCCCTCCTCGATGCCGCCATCCATGAGTTGAACGTCTTCGTCGTGGAGGACGCGCACTACATCGACCCGGCGTCGTTGGACGTCCTGCGCCGGATCCGCCAGCAGCTGGACGGCCGCGGATGGCTTCTCTTGCTGGTGGGTCGTGACCCGACCATGGGGGCGGAAACGCCTGTCCTGAGACTCGACCCACTCCCCGCGCCCGTGACAGAACAGTTGGTGCTGTCGGTGTGCGAGGACGAACCCCTGCTGCCGCACGTCGTCTCAGCGATCGTGCAACGCAGCGCCGGGAACCCGTTGTTCGCCGGGGAGCTTGCGGTGGCCGCGGCGTCCGCCGGCAACAGTGATGAGCTGCCGGACTCGCTGGAGTCGATCCTCACCACCCGGATCGATGCACTGCCGTCAGATGCCCGGCACGTGCTCCGGGTGGCTGCCGTCTTCGGCCAGAGCCTCTCCCGGCAGCTGCTGGATCTGGCCTCGGCCGGTGACGCCGACGTGGAGGGGGCATGGCCGCAGGTCCAGCAGTTCCTTGTCGAAGACATCAACGGCAACGTCAGCTTCCGAATTGGCTTGCTGCGTGATGCCGCCTACGCCGCGCTGCCCTTCCGGCTGAGGCGCATCCTGCATGCGCGAGCAGCAGACGCACTTCGTGCTCGCGGCGGGGAGTCATCGGCGGGGATGCTCTCGTTCCACCTGCTCCAGGCTGGAAATTACGACGACGCATTCCGCCTGGCCCTCGTCGCCGCCGAAGAAGCAAGTGAGCGGCATGCTCTCGCGGAGGCGGCCTCTCTCTACGAGCGAGCTCTCGAAGCGGCTCGGCACGCGAACCTGGAGCCAGCTCAACGGCTTGACGCGGCTGAGCACTTCGGCAACGCGGCATTCCAACTCGGCGATCTCGACCGTGCGGTGGACGGATTCTCCTTAGCTCGTCGAGAGAGCGCGGTCCGCAGCATCGAGCGAGCACGGCTCACCCTGTCGACTGCGCGGGTGCACCTGCGAGCGGGGCGCCTATCGATGACGTTGCAGTGGCTGACGCGCGCCGAAAGGGCACTGCCGCCGGACGCGCCGGAAGCCACGGAGCTGCGGATAGCAGTTGCTGCCGATCGGGCTTACGCGCGCCTACAGCAAGGTCGATACCGGGCGGCGATTCTGGTCGCCGAGAACGCCCTGGCCGAGGCCCGGGCCAGTTCGCGAGCCACCGCTGCCGTGGCTGACCTGTACCACGTGCTTGACCTCGCCTACCTGTCCCTCGGTGTGACGGATCGCGATTACGCCACTCCCGCATTGGCAGTCTGGGAAGAGCTGGGAAACCTCACTGGACAGGCAGGCCTTCTGAACCACCTGGGTATTCGTGCTTACTACCGCGGCGACTGGGATTTGGCGCTGCACTATTACGAGCAAGGGCGGGACGCATTTCTGCGGTGCGGTCACGACTGGCAGGCCGCGATCGCGTCCAGCAACATGGCGGAGGTCCGAACGGACCAGGGTCGGCTTGAGCAGGCTGAAGCCGACGTTCGTCGCGCGATTCAGGTGTTCCGCGCGGTCAAGAGCAGTGACATGCTGCGGGCCTGGCAGGTGCAGCTCGCCACCATCATCGGGCGGATGCAGCGCGTCGATGAAGCCGTCGATCTGCTCGATGAGGTGCGAGCCGCGGCGGTAGCCGAAGGTGACGTGGCGATTGGACTGGACGTCGAGGCGCGGCAAGCTGAGCTGCACCTGCTCGCGGGCGAAGGCGAGGCGGCGGCCGAGCTGCTGCAGGAGCTGGTCGCCCAAGCTCATGCCCGTCAACAGGTCCAGACGCTGTCGATGCTGCACCGGCTGTCGGCGTACGCGTTCGCGCAGATCGAGGACTGGGAGGCAGCGCTCGACGCGGTCGATCAGGCGCGGTCGGTGGCGATCGAGCAGAAGGCCGCCCACGACGAGGCGTTCGCGCTGCACGCGCGGGCGGCGATCGGAGTGGCCTGCGGCCAGCCGGCTGACGTCGACATGATCGGCCGCCGGGACGAGCTGTTCGACCGACTGGGCATCGTGCAGCCCGTGACGTTCCCGTTGCCGGTGATCCTCCCGGAGCAGGCGACCGAGCAGCTGGCGACGGCCGAGGTGTGACGTCCCTCGCTGCGGCAGACTGCAGCGATGGAGGTGGACGAGGAGACGTTCGGTCGGTTGGTCGAGGCGGCCCTCGACAGCATCCCGCCCGAGCTCGGCCGGCTGATGCGCAACGTCGCGGTCGTCGTCGAGGACATGGGGGTCTCGCCCAACCTGCTCGGGCTCTATCACGGCGTGCCGCTCACCGAGCGGACCACGTCGTACTCGGGCTACCTCCCTGACCGCATCACGATCTACCGGATCCCGATCTGCCGGCGCGCGGGCAGCTTCGACGATGTCGTCCGGGAGGTCCGGCACACCGTCATCCACGAGGTGGCCCACCATTTCGGCATCTCCGACGACCGGCTGCACGAGCTCGGCGCGTACTGATCCGCAGGGGAGAATGCCGACGTGCCCGAGCTGCCCGAGGTGCAGGCCCTCGTCGACTTCCTCACCGCCCGCGCCGTCGGGCAGGTCGTCGCGCGGGTCGACGTCGCGTCGATCAGCGTGCTCAAGACGTTCGACCCACCGATCAACGCGATCCAGGGCCTGGAGATCACCGCAGCATCGCGGCACGGGAAGTTCCTCGACCTCGACGTCAGCGGCGTGCACCTCGTCGTGCATCTGGCCCGGGCGGGGTGGCTGCACTGGCGCGACAGCCTGCCGCCGGCGCCGCCCAAACCCGGCAAGGGGCCGATCGCGCTCCGGGTGCACCTCGCCGGCGGCGCGGGCTTCGACCTCACCGAGGCGGGCACGCAGAAGAAGCTCGCGGCCTACGTCGTTCGCGCTCCGGCGGACGTGCCCGGCATCGCCCGGCTCGGTCCGGATCCCCTCGCCGACGACTTCACCCTCGAGGACCTACGCACCGTGCTCGGCGGCGACCGCGGCCAGCTCAAGGGCATCCTCCGCGACCAGAGCAAGCTCGCCGGCATCGGCAACGCCTACTCCGACGAGATCCTGCACGTCGCGAAGCTCTCGCCGTTCAAGCCGGCCGCCAACCTCACCACAGCCGAGATGGGGACCCTGTACGACGCGATCCGCTCCACGTTGACCGATGCCGTCGACCGAGCCAGTGGGCTCGCGGCCGGCGACCTCAAGGCGGAGAAGAAGCTCGGCATGCGGGTGCACGGACGGGCGGGCCAGCCGTGCCCGGTCTGCGGCGACACGGTCCGCTCGGTGTCCTTCGCCGACTCCGCGCTCGACTATTGCCCCACCTGTCAGACCGGCGGGAAGCCGCTCGCCGACCGCCGGCTGTCCCGGCTGCTGAAGTAGGCGTAAGGTCGGAGTCGCAAGGCACGCGGGAGCTCGGACCACCGGGCTGAGAGGGCGACTACTGGAGTCGCCGACCGCCGAACCAGCCGGGTAATGCCGGCATGAGGAGTGGCCATGACGGCGACCGCCGACCGCATCTCCGACGTACCGCAGCAGCGCGCCGAAGCGCCGCTGACCCTCGACGAGCAACCACCGCGAGTGCTGGGCTGGTTCGACCAGATCGGGCTGTGGGGCAACCTCGGCATGTCGATCCTCGGACCGGTCACTGCCATCTGGATCCTGCAGCCCTACCAGCTCAAGCCGATGTCCTACGTCGGCGCGGCGCTGGCCATCATCGTCGGGACCATCCTCGGCACGTTGCTGGTCGCCGCCGCGGCCGTTCCCGGCGCCGAGACCGGGGCACCGTCGATGGTGTTGCTGCGCGGTCTGTTCGGCCGGCGACTGTCCTACCTGCCCACCCTGGTCAACGTCGTGCAGCTGGTGGGTTGGTCGGTCTTCGAGATCGTGGTGATCGCCGCCGCCGCCGAGCAGCTGCTCCCGTGGCACGCGCACCGCTGGCCCTACATCGTCATCGGCGGCGTCCTGACAACAGTCATGGCGATCCGCCCGCTCGGTGTGGTGCGGATCCTGCGGCGTTACGCCATCGCGCTCGTCACCCTCTCGACGATCTATCTCTACGTGCAGCTGCTGCGCCACCCGATGCCCTCGCTCACCCACGGTTCGTGGGCGGGGTTCTGGCCGGGTGCGGACTATGCGATCGCCGCAGCGGTGTCGTTCGCTCCCTTGGCCAGCGACTACACCCGCCACGCCAAGTCGCCGCGTTCGGCCTTCGGCGCCACGATGATCGGCTACACGATCACCCAGGCGTCCTCCTACATCCTCGGCCTGGTCGCCATCGCCACCGTCGTCCGCGCCTCACAGGCCGCCGACACCCACGCAATGTTCGGCGCGTTCATCGCGGTGCCGGTCGGTTGGCTGGCCTTCGGCATCCTCGTCGCGCGTGAGCTCGACCAGTCGTTCGCCGACAGCTATTCCACCGTGGTCTCCGTGCAGAACGTGCTCCCCCGCTTCGACCGCCGGTTGCTCGCGGTCGCCGTCGGCGCGGTGGCGACGGTGCTGGCGCTGGCGTTGCGGATCAACGACTACGCCAACTTCCTGACCCTGCTCGGGTCGGTGTTCGTGCCGCTGACCGCCTGCCTGCTGGTCGACTATTTCCTCGGTCGGCGGCACCGCTGGGATGTCACCGAAACGGCGCCGGCGCGCTGGGTGATGGTCGTGCCGTGGGTGGTCGGCTGGGTCGTCTACCAGCTGGTGAACCCCGGGTACGTCGGCTGGTGGGTCAACCGGTGGACGTCCATCCAGTCGTGGTTGCACTTCACCCCGCAGACGTGGATGAGCGCGTCGGTGCTCTCCTTCGCCGCCGCCGCGCTGCTCACCCTGCCGCTGTCGCTGCGCGAACGTCGTCGGCACCGGGTCCTCGCAGTCCCGGAGCCCGAGCCTGCAGCGGTCGCGTGAGACTGAGCCGTCGGCACCGGTTCCTGGCCTACGGCCTCGCCGGGTGGTGCAGCGAGATCCTCACCACCGGGCTGCGCAGCCATGGGCGGGACGGCGACTGGCGGCTGACCGGCACGACGTACCTCTGGATGTTGCCGATCTACGGCGTCGCGGCCATCGCGTTCGAGCCGGCACACGACGCAGCGCGCGGCTGGCCGTGGTGGCAGCGGGCGCTCACCTGGACGGCCGGCATCTACGCCGTCGAGGCCGCCGCCGGCGAGCTGATCCGCGCCCTCACCGGTGAAGTGCCGTGGGACTACTCGCGCGCGCGTGGCCGCAAGCCCGAGCCCGCCCACTGGCGCGGGCTGGTCCGGCCCGCCTACGCGCCGGTGTGGTTCGCCGTCGGACTGGGGCTGGAGCAGCTGCACGACCTGCTCGATCGCGTCGAGCTGAACTCACCCGAAGCGATGACAGACTGAACCCGTGCAACCAACTCGGGCGGGAGCAGCGGTCATCGCCGTCGGCGCGCTGCTGCTGACCGCCTGCGGCACCCGGCTGCCGAACTCCGACTTCGTCGCGGCGGCTCGCCAGCAGGGTGGGGCGGGCGTCCCCGGCACCGGCAGCGTCGGGCCGACGACCGGACCCGGTGGTGCCCCGCTCCCGGCCGGCGGAGGGCACGCCGGGAGCGCCGGACCCGGACCGGCTGCCAGCAGCGGCACCGGCGGCGGAGCCACCGTGCCGCGGTCCGGCGGCGGAGGCAGCCAGGCGCCCGCCGGCGCCACGGGCAACACGGCCTCCGACACCGGAGTGACCCCCACCACGATCACGATCGGCAACATCGTCAGCAAGACCAACCCCTTCGACCCGCGTGCCTTCGTCGGGCCGGCGTACGGCATTCAGGCCTTCGTCCACTGGATCAACGCGCACGGCGGCATCCACGGCCGCCAAGTCATCCTCAAGACCTGTGACGACCAGGGCAGCGCCGACGCCAACGTCAGCTGTGTGCACCAGCTCATCGACACCGACCACGTCTTCGCGATGGTCAGCAACGCGATCCTCGACTACGCCGGCGCGTCCTACGTCAACTCCAAGGGCGTGCCCGACATGGGCGCCCAGCCGATCGACAACGCCTACAACCAGTACCCACACCTGTGGGATCTCTACGGCGAGGACTACCCCCGTGACGGCAAGCAGGTCGGCTATCACGGCACGCTCTACGGCGGCACCGAGGTCTACCAGTACTTCAGCCGCAGGTTCCCCAAGGTCAAGAAGGTCGCGGGGGTCGTGGAGTACAACCAGGACGCGTCCCAACGGTTCGGGCACAGCATCGTCCGTGGCCTGGAGTCGGTCGGCTACAAGGTCGACGAGAAGGTCGTCAACTTCGCGTTGCCCGACTATGACTCGATCGCCATCGACTTCAAGAACAAGGGCGTCCAGTTCATCTACGACGTCATCGACCGCTCCGGGAACGCCCGGCTGTGCAAGGCGCTCGACGACAACAACGTGAACTTCACCGCCAAGGTGCTGACCCCGCAGAGCTGGGAGCAGTCGATCGACCAGGACTACAGCGCCTCACCGCGCTGCCGCAACAAGCTGTGGGCAACCGGCAACACGCTGAACTACGAGGACACCCAGTTCACGCCCGTCCGTGACTTCCGCCAGCAGATGGTCGCCGACGGGCACGGCAACGCCGAGGACCTGTCGGAGTGGGCGCTGGAGGGCTGGGCCGGCGGGCAGTGGTTCGCCGACGCGGCGAACTCGTGCGGCGCGAAGCTCACCCGGCACTGCCTCGAGGCCTTCCTCAACAGCGGCAAGCCCTACGGCGCGCACGGTCTGCTGGTCCCGCGGGAGTTCCACGAATACAGCCATCCGCACCAGCCGGCGACCAACTGCATCAACGTCGCGCAGTGGACCGACCGCAGCCACAGCTGGGTGACCCGAGTCCCGGACATGGACAAGAACTGCTTCACCGTCCGGGAGATCCCCTACAAGGCCTAGGCGCTGCTGACGTAGCCGGGCAGGGACCGTCCCTCCAGCTCGCCCGGCTCACCGCCGAACACGACTTCGCCGCGGGACAGCACGTAGACGACGTCGGCGAGTCGCAGCGCGTCCGACAGATACTGCTCGACCAGCACCACCGTCGTCCCGGCGCGGGCCAGCTGCGCAACGACGTCGAACAGCTGCCGGGTCACTCGCGGCGCCAACCCGAACGAGATCTCGTCGAGCAGCAGCAGGCGGGGCCGACGCAGCAGCGCCCGGGACATCGCGAGCATCTGCTGCTCGCCACCGGACAGGCTGCCCGCCTGCTGGGTGAGGCGCTGCTCGAGGATCGGAAAGGCGTCGTACGCCGGCTGCAGGTCGCCGTCCGCACCGGCGAACACCTCGAGGTTGTCGCGCACCGACAACGTCGTGAAGATGCCGCGGCGTTCCGGGATGAGCAGCATGCCCGCTCGGGCGCGGGCGTCGGCGGGTTGTTGCTCCAAGCCGCCACCGGCCCAGGAGATCCGGCCGGCGCGCAACGGCAGCAACCCGGCCAGCACCGACAGCAACGTCGTCTTGCCGGCGCCGTTGGGCCCGAGCAGCGCCGTCAACGCGCCGGCGGGCACATCCAGGTCGACACCGTGCAGCACCTCGACTGCGCCGTAGCCGGCGCGGACGCCGCGCAGCGCGAGCTCCACGCTCACCGGCACCCTCCCCACGTGGCCGCTCGACTCATGACAGGTATGCCTCGAGGACGGCGGGGTGAGTGCGGACCTCGTCGACTGTTCCGGCCGCGATCAGCTTGCCCTCGGCCATCGCGTAGACCCGGTCGGCGACGTCGAAGACCAGGTCGACGTCGTGCTCCACCAACAGCACCGCCACCCCGCTGCCGGTGACATCGCGCAACACCCGCTGCAGCTGCCGGGTCTCGGTGGTGTCGAGGCCGCTGGCCGGTTCGTCGAGCAACAACACCTGCGGGTCGTGGCACAACGCGCGCCCGAGCTCGACCAATCGCAGCGTGCCGGTCGGCAACGAGCCGGCCGGCGCATCGCGCACCTCGCGCAGGCCGAGCAGCTCGATGACCTCGTCGACCCGGCGCTGGTGCCGTTTCTCGTCGACGACGGGAAAGCCGAGGATGCCCAGCAGCAGCTGCCCGGTGCGGACCAGGGTCGGCGCGGAGTTGCGGTTCTCGGCGCCGACCCCGAGGTTGTCGGCGACTGTCATCGTCGCGAAGACCGCCAGCCGTTGGAAGGTGCGACCGATGCCCAGACGGGCCCGCGCGTCGGGGCTGCGCCGGGTGATGTCGGTGCCGTCGAGCAGCACCCGCCCGGAGTCCGGCCGTTCGACCCCCGTCAGGCACTGGAACAGCGTCGTCTTCCCCGCCCCGTTGGGCCCGATCAACGCGGTCACCTCGCTGGGCGCCGTGTGCACGGTCACCTCGTCGACGGCGGTCAGGCCGCCGAACCGCTTGACCAGGTCGATCCCTTCCAGCCGGCCTCCGCTCATGGCCGGGCCGACCCTTCAGCCGGGGAGGCCGGCTGCTCCCGGCGTACCCGGGCGAGCGCCAGTCGGCCCCGGTCGGACAGGACCAGCGGCGGCCGCGACGGCGGCACCGCGGCGGTGTACCGGCGCATCAGCGCCGTCGGCGTCATCAGCCAGTCCACGGTGCGCCGGCCCAGCTCCGCGGCGCCGCCGGGCAACCGGCCGAGGAAGGCCGCGAGCAGACCGATCGGGATGAGGTAGGCACCGGCCTGTCCGGTGAGGGCGTTGACGAGCACGAGGAAGCCGGCGCCGATGACCGCGGCGACGGCACTGTCCGCGCCGAAGACGACGACGACCGCGAACCACGGCAGGCTGGCCTCCAGCGGGTCGAACGCCGTGGGGTCGAAGGCTTGCGCCTGTTGCGCGAGCAGGGCGCCACCGAGGCCGGCGAGCATCGCGCTGACGGTGAAGATCAGCACCTTGAGCACTCGCACGTCGACACCGACGGAGCGAGCGCCGTCCTCGCTGTCGCGGATCGCGATCAGCGACCGCCCCAGCGCGCCGTTGCGCAGGTTGAACATGACGAGGAACGCGAACGCGAGCAGGGCCAGCTCGAACAGGTAGAAGGCGCGGTCGCCCTGCAGCGACAGCCCGAAGAACGACGGCCGGTTCACCTCGACGTCATTGGTGAAATAAGGCTGGGCGAACACGAAGCGACTGACGAACGCACCGACGGCGAACGTGGTCAGCGCCAGGAAGAGCCCACGCCGGCGGATGGCGGGATATCCGGTGGCGAAGCCGACCACGCCCGCGGCCAGCGCGGCGACGAGCAGGGCGATGATCTGCGGGGTGCCGCCGCTGGCCTTCGCGAAGAACAGCGCGCCCAGTCCGGCGTAACCCGCCTGCCCGAGCGAGATCTGGCCGCTGTAGCCGGTCACCGCGACGATCGACACGAAGATGATCCCGAGCGCGGGGATCTCCTGCGCCTGCCGCAGGTGCACCGAGTTGAACGTCAAGGGCAGGATCATCGCTCCGGCGGCGAGGGCATATTGCACCGCCAGCCGACGGTTGGACGCCGCACCCGCGCGGCGGCGGGCGAACGTGGTCGCGCTGCCGGCGTCGCCACCACCCTCGGCCAGCCGGTTGCGCACGAGCAGCACGACCAGCAGCAGCACCACCGGCAGGTTCGCGTGCAACGCGTCCCAGATCGAGGACAGGCTCGCATTGGCGGGTGACCACAGGTTCATCTCGCTCTGCGCGATGCCGAGCGCGATGCCGGTCGCGATCGCGATCGGGATGCTGCGCAGCCCGGCGAGCACGGGAATCGCGAACGTCTCCAGCACGAGCAAGGTCAGCCCGAACGGGTTCAGGGAGATCTGCGCGGCGAGCAGGATGCCGGTGAGCGAGGCGAACACACAGCCGATCGACCAGCCGATGGCCGACACCCGGTCGGCGTCCACGCCCGACAGCTCCGCCAGGTCCCGCCGGTCGACCACGGCGCGGATCTGCGTTCCCAAAGCAGTCAGCCGCAGCACGATGCCGAGCGCCAGCGTGCCAGCAATGACGATGCCGAGATCGGTGAACGCGTCGACGTGCAGCGTCAGCGATCCCCATTGCACGACGTTCTCGGGCACGAGTGCGGCCGGGTGCCGGGTCTGCGGCCCCCACACGACGTAGGCCACGCCCAACAGCAGCACCAGCAGCCCGATCGTGGCCACCAGCGACTCGGCCGGCGTGGCGAACCGGCGCTGCAACGGACGGAAGACGAATCGCTCCAGCAGCATGCCCAAGCCCGGCGAGGCGACCGCCAGCACCAGCAGCGCGGCCAGCCACACCGGCAGTCCCCAGCCGGCGGTGCACTGCCAGAACAAGTACGCGGCGATCATCGCGATCGCGCCGTGCGCCATGTTGAACACACCGGTGAGCCGGTAGGTCAGCAGCACCCCGACGCCGGACAGTGCCGCGATCGCACCGAGCCCGAGGCCGGCGAGGGCGTAGTCGAGCGCGAGCACCTCAGCCGAGCCGCGGCGGGTCGCAGACCCGGCACGGGCGCAGCGACCGTTCCTCGATGGTCGCCAGGTCGGCGGGGCGCGCGTCTGCTTTGCCCCGCACGAGGGTGCAGTCGGGGCGGTGGTAGGACGCGCCACCGGGCAGCGCCACCACGCCCAGCTCCGGCGCGGTGCTGCGCGCCGGCGTCGCCTGCGGACCGGTCGCAGGCTCGGGTTCGAGCGCTGTGGTCGCGGCCGCCGTCGATGACGCGACCGGCGTCGGCATGGGCACCGGCGTCGGTTGCAGCAGCTCGGTGGCGAACAGGCGGTGCAGGTCGTCGATCTTCGCCTCGAGATCGGTGATGCGGTCGATCTGGCGGCGGAAGTCCTCGGTCGCGAGGAACGCGGCGGCGAGCACGACCAGCGCGATGCCGCTCAGCCCGCCGGAGACGAGGTAGGGCAGCTGCTTGGCGGTGAGTGCTTCACCGGACACGCCGTACCACCCGGCGAACAGCGCGGCTGCACCCAGGGCGGCCAGCACCCAGCCGAGCACGGGCCGCACCGCGGACCAGACCCACTGCCAGAACAGCCGGCGGTCCGGCAGGAGCTGCGGCCCGCCCGCACCGACGGGCGGCTCGCGCCGTTCGGGCGACACGTAGCCCGTCTCCACGACGTGGCTCATGGCCGCCTCCTCCGGATGGGCACCTGCCGCTGGCTGAGCAGGACCGAGCCGCGCCAGCTTATGAACAGCGCTGCGGTTCCGAGCGCAAGCACCGCATAGAGCAGGTCGAGTCGGTCCCGCGCGAGCAGGTTCGTGAACCCGCCCGCGAGCGCCGGGGGCTGCGCGGCGACGTTCGGGCCCGGCTGGTTCGGTGGCGGAGCGCTGCCGGTCACGGCTCCGCCCGCCGGCGCGGGACCACCGGTCGCCGGGAGCGGGGCGGACGAGCCGGTCGACGCCGGCGGCACCTGCCCCGCACCGCCGAGGTTGAACGTCGGCTCCTGACCGATGCCCACGGCCGCGCCGACGGCGCCGAGGGTGATCTGCCCGACGTAGGTCCCGTTGGCGTTGACCCCGGAGTGCGGGATCTGGTCGAACGGCGGCGGCAGCGCGGGGACGGGATCGGGGATGTAAGGCAGACCCTTCACCGGCAACGCGACGTCGATCGACAAAGCGGTGGCGTCGCTGCGGGCACCGTTGGCAGCGCCGCTGTGGTGGACGCCGACGGTCCGGACGACGACGCCGCGCTGGGCCAGCTCTCGGTTGGCCGCGGGCCCGTCCACGCCGGCGACGTGGACGCCGCGGCCGTCGATGGAGGCGGACTTGCCGGCGAACGTGACCCCGCTGACCGTGATCGAAGGGACGTTGGTGGACTTGCCGCCGGGCTGCAGCACGATGTCGTCGACGGCGTGCAGAGCGGCGATGTCGAGGACGCCGCCGATCGAGACGTCGTGGACGACGGACTCGACGTGCACCTTGATGTCCTTCGAGCTCGACTGCACGGTGCTGGTCGCGTGGCTGGCCCCGATCTGCACCACGCCCGGAGTGCCAGCGAGCAGCGTCGTGGTCGCGGCCGCCGTCTGCCCGGTGTTGCCGTCGGCGTTGGCCTGGGCGCTGGCGTTCAGCGGGGCGACCACGAACGGGCCGGAGCCCATGCGGTTGCCGCTCACCGTCGCCGTGTCCTGCTGCCGGCGGGGATAGCTGGCGTCGGCGAGGAACGGATACGGCGGCGGTTGGGTCGGGCAGCTGAACAGCTGCGAGCACAGCAGCTGTGGACCCTGCACCACCAGCCGGCCGGGGAACGCCGGTGCGGCCAGTGCCTCGCTGCTCGCGCCACTGTCGAAGTCGCTGGCGGCGTAGGCGACGGCATCGTCCACCAGCGAGGCGGTGATGATCGAGCTCGCCGGCTGCTGGGTCACCGTCAGGTGAACAGCGGTGGCGGTGGTCTGCGCCTGGAAGAACGTGTCGGCCTGCGCGGGGGCCGCCCACGCGGTGGTGGCGGCGCCGGCGAGCGCGATGGCGAGACAGACGCGCGGGGCGACTGTCATTGCCTGCCTCCCGATACCCGGGCACCTGGGCGGGTGATCACGATCAAGGATAGGCGTTTCGTGCCCGCGTGGCATGACAGCATGCGGTGTGGCCACACGCCCCCGCGTCGTCGCCCACCGAGGTGCGTCCGAGCAGGAGGCGGAGCACACCCTCGCGGCCTATCAGCGCGCTCTCGTCGACGGGGCCGACGGTCTGGAGTGCGACGTGCGGCTCACCCGTGACGGCGTCCTGGTGTGCGTGCACGATCGACGCATCGACCGCACCTCGAGCGGCCGCGGTGTGGTCTCGACGTTGGAGCTGTCGGACCTCACCGAGCTCGACTTCGGGTCGTGGTATGCCACCACCGTTCTCGAGGAGCCCGGCGACCTCGGGCGGAGCGAGGAGCCGGACTGGGACCGCACCAGCGTGCTCACCCTCGACCGGCTGCTCGAGGCGGTGGTGGACTGCGGGCGGGAGGTCGAGCTCGCGATCGAGACCAAGCACCCGACCCGGTACGCCGGGTTGGTGGAGCTGTCCCTGGTCGAGCTGCTGGCCCACCACGGGCTGACCCGCCCGCGGCCTTCGGGACAGGTGCACGTCCGGGTGATGAGCTTCGCCTCGACCAGCCTGCGGCGGCTGCGGACGCTGGCCCCGGAAGTGCCGCGGGTCTATCTCATGGAGCGGGTGCCGCTGCGGTTGCGGGACGGCTCGTTGCCCGCGGGAGCGATCGCGGCCGGCCCGTCCCTGCGCGTACTCAGGGCGCACCCGGGTTACGTCCAGCGGGTGCACGACGCCGGCGGGCAGGTGCACGTCTGGACCGTGGACGACGCCGCCGATGTCGACTATGTGGCTGACCTCGGAGTGGACGTGGTCATCACCAACCGGCCCCGCGCGGCGCGTGAGCAACTCGACCGGCGAGTCGGCGCACCGCCTCGTGCAGGAGCGTGAACAGCACGACTGCCCCCTCGGCGACCGTCGACACCACCTTTTCGGTCGGTTGCCAGGTGCCGTCATTCATGTTGGGCAACGGGCCCAGCGCACCGACGTCGACGTACCGATAGAGCAGCACGGCACCCAACGACGCGGCCCCCACCAGAAACGCCACCCGCCACACCCAGCGGTTGCCGGTGACGAGCAGGGCGAGTCCGACAGCAGCCGCGACCGCCCCCTGGATGTCGAACAGCTGGGTGCCGGTGATCGTCCCCGGATAGGGATAGCGCGACGCGAGGTGCAGGTGCACGTAGGCGCTGATGCCGAGGCCGGCGACGGCCAGCACCCGCAGCAGCAGGCCGCCGAGGTCGCTGCGATGGGTGGTCGAGCGCGTCGTGACGGCGGTCATGTCCAGACGTACGTTCGGGCGCCGTCGGCGGTTCAGGTGAGCGGATCGCGCACGACCGGGCAGGACATGCAGCGCGGGCCGCCTCGCCCGCTGCCGAGCTCGCTGCCGGCGATGCGGATGACCTCGATGCCGGCCTGCTCCAGGCGAGCGTTCGTCTCGACATTGCGCTCGTAGCCGACGGTGAGCCGCGGCGCCAGCGCCAGCGTGTTGTTGCCGTCGTCCCACTGCTCACGTTCGGCGGTGACCGGGTCGAGCCCCGTGTCGATGACCCGCACCCGGTCGATCCCCATGGCGTCCGCGGCAGCGGCGAGAAACGGTTGTGGCGCCTCGATGCGCAGCCCGCCGTCGTCGGGCCGAACGGTGTGCGCGACGAGGGTGTCGGCGACCGCCGGATACATCACCACCGCGTCCACGTCGACCATCGTGCAGACCGTGTCGAGGTGCATCGTCGCCCGCTCCTGGGCGATCGGAACCACCAGCACTGCCCGCGCCAACCCGTGCGCGAACGCGCGGGCGGCCAGCGCCTCGGCACCGGCCGGGGTGGTGCGCTGGCCGACTCCGATTGCCAGCACACCGGGCGCGAGCAGCAGCACGTCACCGCCCTCCAGCCACTCCTCGCCGGGCGAGTAGACGATGTCGCGACCGGTGAACCGCGGGTGGTGCCGGTAGATCGCGTCGGTCAGCCACGTCTCTCGCCGTCGCGCCGGCATGCTCGGGCTGGTGACCGCGACCGCGTCGCCCAGCCACACCGAGGAGTCGCGGGTGAACAGCAGGTTCGGCAGCGGCGGGATCACGAAGTCGTGCCGGTCCATCAATCGCCACACCAACCCGGAGCCGGTGCGCAGCTCCTCGTGGGCCAGGCCGCCGATGAGCACGTCGGCGAGTCCGGCCGCATCGAGGTCGGCGAGGTGCCGCTCGACCGCGTCCCGCAGCGTGGCGCCCAGCCGCGGGTCGGCGAGGGTGTGCGTGGTGACCGTGTCGCGGGCGGCGCTGATGGCCAGCGTCTCGACCAGCAGGTCGCGCAGATAGAGCACCTCGACGCCGCGGTCGCGCAGCGCGGCGGCGAACATGTCGTGCTCGTCCTGGGCGCGCTCCACCCAGGGGATGCCGTCGAAGAGCAGGTCGGTCGAGTTGCGGGGGGTCAGACGCTTGAGCTCCGGGCCCGGCCGGTGCAGCACGACCGTGCGCAGCTGACCGACCTCGCTGTCGACCCCACCCGGTGAAGCAGCGGTGTCGGGGCGCTGGTGGGGCTCGGCCGGGATCACCCGCCGATCATGCCCGACCGCCCCGGGTCATGGGCTGACCGCGGCCCTTGCGCGCGAGCGGAGTCAGGCGGCGGCGGTGTCGGCGCCGCCCGGCGCGGTGCGGCCGACCGCAGCGCCGAGGCCGCAGGCGGTGGCGACGTCGGTCAGGAACGCCGCGTTGACCTCGCTGCGCCACTGGGCACCACGGACGATGCGCGTGCCCCACTCGGGGGCCTGCTCGACGGTCGGCACGATCGCCTTCTCCAACCAGTCCTTGCCGTGACGCGGGTCGACCTCCGCGTGCACGGAATAGAACGGGTACGCCGCCGCGGGCGCGCCGCAGCGGTCGAAGGCGTGCAGCACGAGCCGGCACCGCGGACCGGCTTGCAGTTCGATGAGGCCGAGGGCGCCGAGCATCTCGGGTTGGAGCCAACGGTTGGTCGCCAGCAGTCCCCCGAGCGCGGTGCGGGCGAGTGCGGACACGGGTTGCTCGACCAGCGGGATGCGGGGCATGCCGATGGCCGCGACCAGCTCGTCGTGCAGGGTCGTGTGCACGGCGGCGGCGTCACCGTCGCCCATCTCGTCCCAGTAGTTGGTGGCCAGCTCCATCTTGGGACTGCCGCCGAGGCCGACCTGGCACAGCGCGACCAGGTCGTCGAAGCCCGCGTCCGGGCCGCCTTCGAGGGCGAGGAAGCGCACGACCTGGTCCCATTCGGCCTCTCGGGACAACCACTTGTAGACGGCGGGCAGCCGGTCCCGCGCAGCCAGCGCGCGCATGGCGTTGGCGACGTCAGCGGGAGCCGGTGCCGGGCCGAGATCGGACGAGGAGGGAAGGCTGGTCAGCTCGTCGAGCCACTGCTCCTCGCACCGGTTCTTCAGCGTGGCCACGACCGGGTGGTGCTGGTGGCGCGCGGCGACCCCGACGCGATGCAGCGGTCCGGTGTGCAGGTCATAGATCGTCAGCAGGGTGGCGAACCGGTCACGGCGACCGGCGGGCTCCCGGTCGGTCAGGGCGTCGAGTGCGTGCGGGTCGTCGGCGTCGAGGGCCGTCCGCAGCGCGTCCGCCAGCGGGGTGGCCTGCGGCGACAAGGCAGTCGTCATGCGTCCCATGTGCCCCGGAATGCTGAACCGAATGCGGTTTCTCCGGGGCCGACGGCGGGGGAATTGGCCGAGGAGGCTTCCCCCGGCTGTCACTGTGCGTCACACTGTGGTCGACGGTCGGTGACGGGGTCCGGGGGACGCGGTCAGCGAAGAGCCCCGACCGTGCGGGTCGGCGACCCAGTGGGGAGGTGTCGTGCCGACGTTGATCCTGCGCCTGGCGCGGCTGGCTCCTGCCGGGGCCGAGGCCGAGGCGGCTCAGGCTGGGACAGCCGACGTGGGGGTAGAGCCGCGGGTCGGGGCGGAGCAGGCCGCGGCGGCCGAGCCGTCGGCCGCGGGCGCTCCCGAGCCGGCTCGTCACATCGTCGACCTGGGCGATGACGACCGGCCCGCGGTCGCCTCGACGCCGCTCGCCCGCTGGAGCGCGGCGGTCGCGGCCGCGCACGATCCGTGCCTCGTCGTCGATCCCGAGGGACAGGTGCTGAGCATCTCGACGAGCGCGGCCGACCTGCTCGGCTGCAGCGCGGCGGGCGTCATCGGCCGGCGGTTGCTGGACGTCGTCGACCTCGTCGACTTCGAGACCGGTGCGTTGGAGCCGGACTATGCCGAACGCATCGCCCCGCTGGCCGTGCTCGGCAACGGCGGCGGGTTGATGCGCAGCCTGCTGCGGGTGCGCCGCCCCACCGGTGAGCGACGAACGATCGACGCGTCCTCGGCACCGCTGCACGACGTACACCGCAACGTGATCGGCTCGATGTCGTTCCTCGCGCCGGTCGGCGGCTGATCCACGACACCGGCACCGGCACCGGCACCGGCGCCGGCACGGTCAGAACACGCCGGCGGCTTCCAGCCCGGTGACGGCGGCCATCGCGGCGAACAGCGCGGCGGCCAGCCGACGTACCCACTCCAGCGGTACGACGCGCAGCAGGGCCCGACCCGTCACCACGGCCAACCCGGCGATGAGCGCGAGGGCGCACCAGGCTCCGAGGAAGACGGCGATCGGGTCGCCGTATTTGGCCGCGAAGTTGGCGGTGAGGATCTGCGACAGGTCGCCCCACTCGGCGGCGAAGAGCACCGCGAAGCTGGTGAGCATCGCCCGGCGAAAGCTCGCCCGTGGCGGCTCGTCGGCCAGCTCGGCAGTCAGCTCTCGTTCCTCCTCGGCCACGTCCTCCTGCTTCGCGCGCAGCAGCAGCACCGCCCCGAGCGCAAACATGAACGCGGTCACCGCATGAACGATCCGGCCGGGCAGCAGCGAGACCAGCCCGCCGGCCGCGACCGCCACCGCTGACTGCACCGCGAAGCCGGCACACACACCCAGCCAGACGGCCGGTCCCGGGAAGCGCGTGGACAACACTAGCGTCGCGACCATCGTCTTGTCCGGCAGCTCGGCCGGCAGGATCAGCGCGAAGACGGTCAGCGCGACGGTGATCGACATCAGGACACCGCGTCGTGCGCGGCGGCGACGGCCGCGGCCAGCACCGCCTTCGCGGGCTGGTCGAGTGCGCGCGCGGCGGCGGCGACGTCGTCCCATTCCGGGGTCGCGGACACGACGTCGCCCTGCAGCCGGGCCACCTTCACCCGCACCGGCTGCCCGTGCACGTCCACGCTCACCCAGCTGCGGTCGAGCGCGTGCTTGTCGACGGTCGCGGAGCGGATGCCGATCGTCGAGCTCTCCCGGAACATCACCGCGCGCACGTCGGCGGCGGCCGTCGCCGGGGTGAGAGCGCTCAGCGTGTGTGCCGGCCGGCCCTTCTTCATGAGGATCGGGGTGAGCCAGGCATCGGCGGCACCGGCGGCCAGCAGCGCCTCGAGGATGCCAGGCCACAGCCGCGGGTCGAGATCATCGACGTTTGCCTCGAGCAGCAGCCAGCCGTCGGCTGTGGCCGATGTCCCCTCGTCTTTGCCGCCAGTTCCGACGACGATGCGGACCACGTTGGCCCGGTCGGTGTGGTCGCGGCTGCCGGCGCCGACGCCGATGCGTTCCACGCGCAGGGGCGGCATCGGCCCGGTGGTGTCGGCGTGCTCGGCGAGGATCGCGATGCCGGTGGGGGTGGCGAGCTCGCTGTCACCCGGGCCGCCGTGGCCGGTCAGCTCGCTGGTCCGCAGCAGCTGGAGCACCGCGGGGCCGGGCACCGGCACCGGGCCATGGCCGGTGGGCGCGGTGCCGCCACCGAGCGCGACGGGTGAGACGACGAGCCGGTCGAGGCCGAGCCGGTGCAGACCGAGGCACCCGCCGACGACGTCGACGATCGCGTCGACCGCGCCCACCTCGTGGAAGTGGACGTCGTCGCGGTCGATGCCGTGGGCAGCCGCCTCCGCGTCGGCGAGCCGGGTGAAGACCGCGCGGGCGCGGCCGCTCACCGCGGCCGGTACGGCGACGCGCTCGAGCAGCGCGAGCACGTCGGTCAGCCGACGGGTGGGTTGTTCTGCGGGTGCCTGCACGTGTGCCTGCACGGCAGCCAGCCCGGCCCGACGGGTGGAGACGTGGGAATAGCGCGCCTGCAGCTCCGGCACCGACTCCAGGGCGGCCGGCAGGTCGGCGAGCACCCCCAGCTGTTCCAGCGCACCGAGCAACATGTCGCCGCTGACGCCCGAGGAGCAGTCGACCCAGGCGATGCGGGTCACGATGGGCCGATCGCGCGG
>DASTWK010000081.1:0-25901 GCA_035776655.1 Mycobacteriales bacterium
AGCCGTGGCAGGTGGTCGGACGACCCGCTCACGAGTCGTTCCCCCCGCCCACCGACGCGAGCGACCGCAGCCGGCTCAGCACGGCCTCCACCGCGTCGGCCGGCTCGAGAACGATCACGTCAGCCCCGTAGGGAAGGACCAGATCGGCGAGCCGTTGCGGGTCGAGGTAGCTCAGCTCGACCCGGTCCCAGCCGGAGTCGCGATCGTGGTCGGCACTCAGGTTGAGCGCGAGGCGGCGCAGCCCCAGTCCTTTGCCGGCGCGCACCCGCAAGACGGCGACGGAGGCCGGCGCGGCTGCGTCGTACGCCGCCACGAGCGCGGTGAGGTCGACCTCCTGCGGGCGGGTGACCGCGTGCGGGGGGCCGACCGGTCGCGGCGTCCCCTCGATGCGCGACAACCGGAACACGCGGGTGTCGTCACGGTCTCGGTCATGGCCGACGAGGTACCACCGCCCGTGCCACCACAACACCCCCCACGGCTCCACGGTGCGGGTGGTTGGCTCCGTCGCCCGCACGGTGCGGTAGTCGAAGGTGACGACCCGCCCGTCATGGACCGCCTCGGCGAGCAGCGGAAAGGCCTGACCGCCGGACTCGATCCGCGGCTGCAGCCCCTCCGGCAACGGTGCGATCTCGACGCCCGAGGCCTCCAGCTTGCGCAGCGCGCGAGTCGCGGCGCGGCTCATCGCTGCCGATGACCACATCCGCGCGGCCAACCCCACCGCCGCCGCCTCCCCCGGCTCCAGCACGATCTCCGGCAACGCGTAGTCGCGGCGCGCGATGCGATAGCCGACCTCGTCCTCCCAGGCACTGTTCGAGCCGGTCTCCAGCGGGATGCCGAGGTCGCGGAGATCTTCCTTGTCCCGCTCGAACATGCGCTTGAACGCCTCGTCGGACGGCGCTTCGTCATAGCCGGCGACGATTTCCCGGATCCGCTCGGCGGTCAGGTAGGCGCGGGTGTGCAGCAGGCAGATGACGAGGTTGAGCAGCCGTTCGGTGCGCTTGGCCGCCATGGCTGGGCACGCTACAACGGCGGCGCCGCTGCCCGGGGATATCGTCCGCGGGTGATCCGGTGGCGCGACGGTCGCGTTCGAGAGGTGCGCTCGCACCGGGACGACGTGGTGGAGCTCGTGGCCGACACCGTCGACGGGGCCGTGCCGGCGGTGGCCTACGTGCCGCTGGTGGGAGCGCCCGAACCGGGCGACCGGGTCCTGCTCAACACGACCGCCCTCGCGCAGGGGCTGGGCACCGGCGGGTTCGCCCTGGTGGTCGCGGTGCCGGAGCGGCTGCCCGCAGATCAGGACGGCCCGGGGCACATCGTGAAGGCGCGGTACACGCCCCTGCAGGCCACGGTGCTGGCCGCCGACGAGCAGGACAGCCCGCACCACGACGCGCTGCGCGACGCAGATGACCTCGCCGGGATGCCGGTGGTCATCGCCGACCTGCACTCGGCGGTCGCGCCGATCCTCGCCGGTCTGCGCGCGGACCGCCCCGCGACGCGGGTCGCCTACGTGATGTCCGATGGCGGTGCGCTGCCGCTGTGGTTCTCGCGGACGGTGCGGCAGCTGCGTGCGGCGGGCTGGGTGGCCGGCACGGTCACGGTCGGTCAGGCGTTCGGTGGCGACGTCGAGGCCGTCACGGTGCACACCGGCCTGCTCGCGGCGCGGCTGGTGTTGCGCGCGGACGTGGCCGTGCTCACCCAAGGTCCCGGCAACCTCGGCACCGGCACGCGCTGGGGATTCAGCGGTGTCGCCAGCGGCGAAGCGGTCAACGCGGCGGCGGTTCTCGGCGGCCGACCCGTCGCCGCGCTGCGGGTGAGTGCCGCCGACCCGCGGCCGCGCCATCGCGGCGTGTCCCACCACTCGCTCACCGCTTTCGGCCGAGTCGCCCTCGCGGCCGCTGACGTGGTCGTGCCACTGCTCGACGGACCGCTGGGGACGGAGGTACGACGGGCGTGCGCACCGCTGGCCGACCGGCATCGGCTCGTCGAGACATCCATCCACGGGTTACTCGACGTGTTGCGCGCGACGCCGGTGCGGATGTCGTCGATGGGGCGCGGGCTCGACGACGACCCGGCGTACTTCCTCGCGGCCGCGGCGGCCGGTCGGCACACGGCGTCGCTTTTGCGAGAAACGGGCGAGATGTGACCCAGCACACGCTGCACCCCGCAGACCGCCCTGCCACACTTTGCCTGTGACGGCCACCGCCGCCTCGTCGGTCGCGTCCGCAGCACCGACTGCGTCCCGGCACCGGCTGCTCCGGGCACTGCAGGTGCACTACGCGGGCGCGATGATCGGCTCGAACGTCGCCGGCGGGGGCATCGTGTTCCTCCTCCTCGGTTTCGTGCTGCCGCGCGAGCAGCGGTTGTTCATTGCCAACGTGCTCGCGCTCGTGGCCTACGGCGTGCTGTCGGTCGTCGTCGGCACGCTGTGGTCGCGGCGCATGTTCGCGCCCATCCTCGGCTGGCTCACCGAGCAGCGCCCGGTGTCGGCGGCCGACCGCATCTATGTCGTGCGCCACCCGTTGCGGCAAGCGCTCATCAACTTCGCCATGTGGCTCGGTGCCGTGGCCGTGTTCGTGCCGATCAACGCGCCGTACGGCGCCCACAACACCTCAGAGGTCGCGGAGACCATCTTCATGGGTGGCGTGACGACCTGCGGCTTGACCTACCTGCTCGCCGAGCGGATCCTGCGTCCGATCAACGCACTGGCGTTCGAAGGCGAGCTGCCAACGGACCGGGCGGTGCCCGGCGTGAAGTCACGACTGCTGCTGTCGTGGGTCATCGGGTCCGGGATCCCGCTGCTCGGCATCGTCATGATGGCCACCGACCACCGGGACCGGGTGTCGCTGCCCGGGCTCGCCTTTCTCGGCGTCGTCGGGCTGGTGACCGGCGCGGTCGCGATGCTCTTCGCCGCGCGGTCGGTCGCCGACCCCGTCACCTCGGTGACGTCTGCGCTGCAGGCCGTCGAGCAGGGCCGGCTCAACGTGCGGGTGCAGGTCTATGACGGCAGCCAGATCGGCCAGCTGCAAAACGGGTTCAACTCGATGGTCGAGGGGCTGCGCGAGCGCCAGCGCCTGCAGGACCTGTTCGGTCGGCAGGTCGGGGTCGACGTCGTCCGGCAGACGCTGGAGCGCGGTGCCCGGCTCGGCGGCGAACAGGTGAACGCGGCGATGCTCTTCGTCGACGTGGTGGGTTCGACGGAGCTCGCCGACAGCTGCCCGCCGGACGAAGTCGTGACCGCCTTGAACGCCTTCTTCGCGATCGTGGTGGACGTGGTCGACCGCGCGGGCGGCTTCGTCAACAAGTTCGAAGGGGACGCCGCGCTGTGTGTCTTCGGCGCGCCGGAGCCACGCGACGACGCAGCCACCTGCGCGCTGCTGGCGGCTCGGCTGTTGCACCAGCGGCTGGCCGACGTGGAGGGGCTGTCCGCGGCGATCGGTGTCTCGGCCGGTCCGGTCGTCGCGGGAAACATCGGCGCTCGCGAACGCTACGAATACACCGTCATCGGGGACGCGGTGAACGAGGCCGCGCGGCTGACCGAGCTGGCCAAGCAGCGTCCGGACCGCTTGCTGGTCGCGGCGGCCGCGGTGGAGGCAGCGCACGAAGCCGAGCTCGAGCACTGGCGACTCGACGGAGAGGTCACCCTCCGCGGCCGGTCGAGGCCGACCCGGCTCGCGGTGCTTGCCGGAGCTACATCGACGCGATGAGCTTCTCCACCCGGTCGTCGACGGAACGGAACGGGTCCTTGCACAGCACCGTTCGCTGCGCCTGGTCGTTGAGCTTGAGATGCACCCAGTCGACGGTGAAGTCGCGCCGCTTCTCCTGCGCGCGTTTGATGAAGTCGCCCCGCAACCGCGCCCGGGTCGTCTGCGGCGGCACCGACTTGGCTTCGAAGATGCGCAGGTCGGTGGTCACTCGTTCGACCGCTCCGCGCCGCTCGAGCAGGTAGTAGAGACCACGACGACGACTGACATCGTGGTAGGCCAGGTCGATCTGCGCCACCCGCGGTGAGGACAGCGGCAGGTCGTGCTTCTGCCGGTAACGCTCGATCAGCTGGAACTTCGCCACCCAGTCGATCTCGCGCTCGACCGCGCTGAGGTCACCGGTCTCGACCGACTTCAATGTCCGCTCCCAGAGCTCGAGCACGCGCTCGGCAACCGGGTCGGTGCCACGACGCTGCACGAAGTCACGCGCCTTGGCGTAGTACTCCAACTGGATTTCGAGCGCGCTTGCCTCGCGACCGTTGGCGAGCTTGACCCGACGCCGCCCGGTCATGTCGTGGCTGACCTCGCGGATCGCGCGGATGGCGTTCTCCAACGTCAGGTCCCGCATCACGACGCCGGCTTCGATCATGCGGAGCACGAGGTCCGTCGTACCGATCTTGAGCAGGGTCGTCGTCTCCGCCATGTTGGAGTCACCGACGATGACGTGCAGGCGGCGGAACCGCTCAGCGTCGGCGTGCGGCTCGTCGCGGGTGTTGATGATCGGCCGGCTGCGCGTGGTGGCCGACGACACCCCCTCCCAGATGTGCTCGGCGCGCTGCGAGACGCAGTAGACGGCGCCACGCGGCGTCTGCAGCACCTTGCCGGCCCCGCAGATGATCTGCCGGGTGACGAGGAACGGGATGAGCACGTCGGCGAGACGGGAGAACTCGCCGTGCCGGCCGACCAGGTAGTTCTCGTGGCAGCCGTAGGAGTTGCCGGCCGAATCGGTGTTGTTCTTGAACAGGTAGATGTCGCCGGCGATGCCCTCTTCCCGCAGCCGCCGCTCGGCGTCCATCAGCAGGCCCTCGAGCGTCCGCTCCCCCGCCTTGTCGTGGGTGACGAGGTCGACGAGGTTGTCGCACTCGGGGGTGGCGTATTCGGGGTGGGAGCCGACGTCGAGGTAGAGCCTGGCCCCGTTCTTGAGGAAGACGTTGCTGCTGCGGCCCCAGGACACCACCCGGCGGAAGAGGTAGCGGGCCACCTCGTCGGGCGACAGCCGCCGCTGCCCGCGGAACGTGCAGGTGACGCCGTACTCGTTCTCCAGGCCGTAGATCCGCCGCTCCACGCACGCGCTCCCGTCGTCAGGCGCTCAGTATCTCCACCGGCGTGTGCAGGAGTCTGGCTCCGGGGGGAGAAAATGTGACCTAGGACACACCCAGAGGAGTTCCGATGACGAGCAGGTTCCGCCGGGCGGCGGTGATCGTCGCGACGGCGACGGCCGTGGCGGCGACGGCCGTCGGCGGTTGGCCGGCCGATGCCGGGACCAGCCGCAGCGCCCACACATGGGCCGGCACCTCCAGCGCCACCGTGCACCCCGGCGTGGTCATCACCGTCGCCGGCGTCCGCTGTGTCGCCGGATACGTGCTGGCCGACCGCCACCACGTCTACCTGGCCGTCCCCGCCTCCTGCACCGGCGTCAGCGACGGGTCGCCGGTGGACGGCTGCCTGTCGGCGCAGGTGCCGGTGGGGCTGCCGGTGCACGTCCAGGGCGCGCGCCACGACGGTGTGCTGGCCTACACGTCCTTCACACAGATGCAGCTGACCGGCGAGCAGCGGTCGAACCGCTGCGCGAACAACAGCCTGTCCCTGGTGCGGCTCGACCCGCGGGACGTCAAGCGGACGAACCCGTCGCTGCCCGCCGTAGGAGGTCCGAGCGCGGTGTCGACGGATGCGTCGGCGTTGCCGGACCAGTTGAGCGTCCTGCTGAACGGAGCAGTGACGCAGGCACAGGCGACCAGCACCACCGCCGGCGGGTGGGCCCGCGGGATGGTCGTCGACGGCCAGGTGAACGCATTCAGCGTCGGCTCACCGGTGGTCGACGCCAAGGGCCGCGCGGTCGGGATGGTCACCTATGTGCCGTTCCAGGGCGGCCCCGGTCAGACGTCGGTGTCGGACCTGGGCCGGGAGCTGAGGCTGCTGCGCCGTACGCCGGGCTTCGCGCACGTGCACCTGGTGCGCGGCACGGCCGGCTATGCGCCCTCCGCGTTGCCGACGCCCGCGCTCTGATCCCGGGAAATGTCCGCCAGCTGAGCTGGCCCGGCGTCAGCCGCCGAGCAGCTGCTCGAGCTGGGCATCGGTGAAGCGACGGAACTTGCGACGCGGCCGGGTGCGGTCGAGCACGGCGACCTCCAGCTGCGCGGCCGTCAGCGTCCGCTGCTCACCGTCGGCGGTCGCCAGGGCGTCGACGGCGAGACGCAGGCCGTCGGCGAGCGGCATGGCCTCCTGGTGCCCCTGCTGCATCTTGGTGGTGATGGCGTCGGCGTTGCCGCCCATCGCCACGAAACCCTGCTCGTCGGCGACACTGCCGTCATAGGTGAGCCGGTAGAGCTGGTCGCCGGCGGGACTCTCCCCCACCTCGGCAACCGTGATCTCGACCTCGTAGGGCTTCGACTCGGTCGTGAAGATCGTGCCGAGCACCTGCGCGTAGGTGTTGGCGAGCATGCGCCCGGTCACGTCGGTGCGGTCGTAGGAGTAGCCGCGCAGATCGGCGATGCGGACGCCGGCCTGGCGCAGGTTTTCGAACTCGTTGTACTTCCCGACCGCGGCGAACGCGATCCGGTCGTAGATCTCGGACACCTTGTGCAGGGCGCTGGACGGGTTCTCCGCGACGAAGACGATGCCGTCGACGTAGGTCATGACCAGCACCGACCGGCCGCGCGCGATCCCCTTGCGGGCGTAGTCGGCGCGGTCCTTCATCACCTGCTCGGGTGAGACGTAACCGAACGGCATGCTCACTGGTGGTCAGGCCCTTTCGTCGTACGGCGGGATCGGTCGGGTCTTCCGAAGGTCAGCGCAGCGGCGCTTGCGGGCCACCCGGGCTGGTCATGCGTTCGTCGACGACTCGCTGCGTGACGGTGGCGACCTCGTCCTCACCGAGTCGACGGAAGCCGTCGGCGGTGACGGCGGCGACGACGGGGAAGATCCGGCGGGTGAGGTCGGGGCCGCCGGTGGCGGAGTCGTCGTCAGCGGCGTCGTAGAGGGCGTGGATGCAGGCCAGGACGGCGTCGTCCTCGGTGAAATCGTCGCGGTAGAGCTTCTTGAGCGCGCCGCGCGCGAACACGCTGCCGGAGCCGACGGAGTGGAAGCTGTGCTCCTCGTAACGGCCGCCGGTGACGTCATAGGAGAAGATCCGCCCCGCGGCCGCTGGGTCGTCGGTCTCGAGGTCGTAGCCGGCGAACAGCGGCACGACGGCCAGACCTTGCATGGCCATGGCCAGGTTGTTGCGGATCAGCAGCGACAGCCGGTTGGCCTTGCCGTCGAGGGACAGGGTCGTCCCTTCGATCTTCTCGTAGTGCTCGAGCTCGACCTGGAACAGCCGGACCAGCTCGACCGCAATGCCGGCCGACCCGGCGATGCCGACGCAGGAGTAGTCGTCGGCCTGGAACACCTTCTCCATGTCGCGCTGGGCGATGACGTTGCCCATGGTGGCGCGCCGGTCACCGGCCATCACGACGCCGGTCGAGTGAGTGACCGCGACGATCGTTGTGCCGTGTGGGGCTTCGACGGTCACGGCCTGAGTTGCCTCGAGGCGCTTGCTCGGCAACAGGTCGGGGCGATAGGCGGCGAGGAAGTCGGCGAACGAGCTGCTGGCCGGAGCGAAGAATGCGCTGGGCAGCTTGCCGCCGTCGGCGAGAGCGTCCATGCCCTCACCCTGTCATGAACCCCGGCCGCACGCGCGCACGACCTGGATCAGAGCGACACCGTCAGGCACGGTGGAGGGCTCAGCCACCGGGTGTCCGTGCTGGGCTATTCCCCTCCCTTCTGAACGAACTGCTTGACGAAGTCCTCGGCGTTCTCCTCCAGCACGCTGTCGATCTCGTCGAGGATGTCATCGACGTCTTCGGACAACTTCTCGTGCCGTTCCTGGACGTCGGAGGTCTCGACCTCCTCGACCTCGTCGACCTCCTGCGTCTGGCGAGTGGCGCGCTTCTGCCCGCCCTCGTCCTTTGTGGCCATGGACACCTCCTGGCTGTGCTCCTACGGGCGACAGTACCCCGCGGCGCTGACACTCCTGCCTCATTTGATCGGCAACGGACGGCAGGATGAAAAGGTGGAGTTGCAGGAGATCGTCGATCGGCTCTACGCACTGCCGCTGGCCGAGTTCACGGCGGCACGCAACAGCGCCGCCCGTTCGGTCACCGGCGCCCTGCAGAAGCGGGTCAGGAGTCTGCGCAAACCGACCGCCGCGGCGCATGCCGTCAACCTGCTGGTGCGGGAGCGCAGCGGAGCGGTCGGCGAACTGCTCGACCTGGGCTCGCAGCTGCGGGCCGCGATGGGTGGTGACGCCCGCGAGCTCCGCCGACTGGCCGAGCACCGCCGAGGCCTCATTGCGCAGCTGGTCGACCCGTCATTGCCCGCCGCAGTGCAGCAGGACGTGGCGGCAACTCTCGAGGCGGCCACCGCCGACCCCGAGATTGCGGCCGCCGTGTGTTCCGGCCGACTGGTCAAGCCCCTGCGCTACGCCGGCTTCGGTGAGCTTCCCGATCTCGAGGAGTCCCTCGCTTTTCCGTTGGCCAGCTCGGCGCGGCCGGACCAAGCCGAAGAAGCCGCGGCATCGCCGACGCCTCAGCCGTCCGGGGCGGGCGATCGCAGTCCCACCACGGGAACCGCCAAGGCCGACCAACGGACTGCGGGCAACGAGGCGAAGACTCCCCGCAGCGAGCTCGCTGCCCTGCGCCGACAAGTGCTGGAACTCGCCGGAGCCGTCGACGATGCCCAGCGCCGTTATGAGCTCGCGGTCGAGCGCGCGGCGGAAGCGCGTCAACTGCTCGAGCTGGCTGAGGCCGAACGCGCCGAGGCACAGAAGGCGGCACGTGCCGCCCACGCCCAGGCCGAGAAAGCCCGCCGCGACCTCGGCCGTCTGGAGCGCTCGTGAGCGGGACGGCCGCGACGTACCTCCCTTGAGTGCACCAGCCGGGGCAGCAACGATCACCGCATGATCGCGGTCCGTCGCCTGCCGACGCGCCGCCACCGCCTGCTGCTTGCGACCTCGCTCTGTCTGGTCGCGGCCGCGCCCGCGCTCGCTGCGAACAGGGCTGCTCCCTCAGGGACCTTCGAAGCAAACCTGTCGGCAGATCCGGCACACGAGGACGGCGAGCCGAGCGTCGCCGTGAATCCCAAGAATCCGAACAACATCATCGTCATCTACCTGCGCAACAACGATGCATTCGTCCCGAACGCGGCGCACGGGCAGGTGACCGCGCCCACCGATACGCGCGACGTCACGCAACAGATCCAGGGCTGCGACTACGCCGTCACCTTCGATGGCGGTCGTCACTGGACTCGTCATCCACTGCCCGCCAACGACTTCACTACTGACCCGGCCGAGAACAACTGCTCTGACTCCATCGTCGTCTTCGACCGTCGCGGAACGGCGTACGTGATGGCGTCGGCATACGCCAGCCTCGGGTTCGTCGGTGACAGTGAGTATCGCCTCATCCGCTCGGATGACGGAGGCCGCACCTGGAGCAAGCCCGGCATCGTCGCGCCGGGCACCATCGGCCAGGGATCGCACCCCCAGGATTACGACGGCGTACGCACGTACGATGACCGGCCCTGGTTGGCGATCGACCCGCAGACGCGGACGCTCTACATCGATGGCACTCAGGTGCGCGCCGACGGCAGTGGCACCGGCACCGTCTACCTCACTGCGTCGAGCGACGGTGGCCGCACCTGGCGTGATCCCATCGTTGTGCCGGCGGCGAACCTGGCGAGCGCTCCGCTCGGTGCCGCCTTTGGCACCGTCGCCCTCGCCGTGATGCCTCCGAACGGCGAGCCAGGATGCACCTGCCTCGACTTCCTCACCAGCTCTGACTACGGCCGCCGCCTGCACCGTCAGCACACCACCATCCCCGCCGTCGGCGGTCCGCAGACAGTCGCGGATCCCACCCATCGCGGCCACTTCACGGTGATGACCAACGACGGCCAGTACATGCGCTTCTACCGGACCAGTGACTTCGGACGCACCTGGCAGAGTTCGACCCGACTGTCGGTGCAGAACACCACTGTCGTGAAACCGTGGATCGCCTACTCGCCCAGCGGCATCCTCGGAGTCGGATGGCGAGCGACCCGCTCCGACGGTTCCTACGCGTTCTATGCGGCTGTCTCCGCCAACTCCGGCGCGTCGTTCCTGGGACTGCGTCGACTCAGCCACCGCTGGTCTCCGCCAGCTCCGCCTTATTACGTCGCCGGCGACGACACATCGACAGTCACCGTCACCCGCGACCACCTCTACGCGGCCTGGGGCGATTGGCGCGGGAGCGGCCTCGAGGACGTCTATTGGGGCGGTTTCCCGCTGCCGCGCTGAGCAGCGGATCGCCACCGGTAATGCCGCTACGGCCGTCAGGGGCGGCCGGAGATCTCGTCGACGAGCTGGGCAGCTGACTCGCAACGTGCCAGGAGCTCGTCAACGTGCGCTTGCGTGCCGCGCAGCGGCTCCAGCATCGGCACGCGCTGCAACGACTCGCGGCCGACGTCGAAGATGACCGAGTCCCACGAGGCCGCGGCGACCTCGTCGGCATACTTCGACAAGCACCGGCCACGGAAATAGGCGCGGGTGTCCGTCGGCGGCTCCAGCACCGCCCGCTCGACCTCCGCGTCCGACACGATCCGCGCCATCCGTCCCCGCGCGGCGAGCCGGTTGTAGAGCCCCTTGTCCGGCCGTACATCGCTGTATTGCAGATCGACCAGCTGCAGCTTGTGCGCGTCCCAGTCCAGCCCCTCACGGTCGCGATAGCCCTGCAACAACTCGAGCTTCGCCACCCAGTCGAGCTCCCGCGCGAGCGCCATCGGCTCCGAGGTCAGTCGTTCGAGGACCGACTCCCAACGGTTGAGCACGTCCGCGGTCTGCTCGTCGACGTCATCGCCGTAGCGGTCCTGCACGAACTTGCGCGCCTGCTCGACGTACTCCAGCTGCAGCTGCACCGCCGTCAGCCGGCGGCCGTCCCGCAACGTCACCTGCTGCGCGAGCGACGGATCGTGCGACACCGCGCGCAGTGACGCAACCGGCGCCTCGACGCTGAGGTCGACACCGGTGTCGGCGAACCAGCGCTCCTCGATCATCGCCAGCACCAGCGCGGTAGTGCCGACCTTGAGGTAGGTCGCCACCTCGCTCATGTTGGCGTCGCCGATGATCACGTGTAGCCGTCGATAGCGCTCCGGATCTGCGTGCGGCTCGTCGCGGGTGTTGATGATCGGCCGCTTCAACGTCGTCTCGAGCCCGACTTCGACCTCGAAGAAGTCGGCCCGCTGCGAGATCTGGAAACCGTGCTGCCGCCCGTCCTGGCCGATCCCGACGCGTCCGGCGCCGACCATCACCTGCCGGCTGACGAAGAACGGCGTCAGGTGGCGGACGATGTCGGCGAACGGCGTCTGCCGGCGCATCAGGTAGTTCTCGTGGCAGCCGTAGGACGCGCCCTTGTTGTCGGTGTTGTTCTTGTAGAGCTGGATGCCGGCAGCGCCGGGGATCGTCGCGGCGGCGTGCTGCGCTGCCGCGGCCATCACCCGCTCCCCCGCCTTGTCCCAGACCACCGCGTCGCGGGGGTTGGTCACCTCCGGCGTGGAGTACTCCGGATGTGCGTGGTCGACGTAGAGCCGGGCGCCGTTCGTGAGGATGACGTTGGCCAGCCCCACCTCGTCGTCGGGCAGCGTGTCCGTCGCGTCCCGGCCGGCCGGCGGCACGCCGGCGTTGACGTCGAACCCGCGGGCATCGCGCAGCGGCGACTCCTCCTCGAAGTCCCACCGCGGCCGGCGGTCCCGGGAGGCGTGAGTGGTCGCGTTGAGGTAGGCGTTGACGATCTGGCTCGACGCGAGCATGTGGTTGGCGCTCGTCTGGCCGGGAACGGCGATGCCGTACTCGGTCTCCGTGCCCATCACCCGGCGCACGCTCACGGCTTCAGCCTAGGTGCACGGCCGACGGCTAGAGGTACTGGCCGGTGTTGGCGACGGTGTCGATGGAGCGGCCGGACTCGGTGCCCTTGCCCGTGACCAACGTGCGGATGTAGACGATGCGCTCGCCCTTCTTGCCGGAGATGCGCGCCCAGTCGTCGGGGTTGGTCGTGTTGGGCAGGTCCTCGTTCTCCTTGAACTCGTCGACGCACGCCGCCAGCAGGTGCTGCATGCGCAGCCCCTTCTGCTTGCTGTCGAGGAAGTCCTTGATCGCCATCTTCTTCGCCCGCTGCACGATGTTCTCGATCATCGCGCCGGAGTTGAAGTCCTTGAAGTAGAGAACTTCCTTGTCGCCGTTGGCGTAGGTGACCTCGAGGAAGCGGTTCTCCTCGCTCTCGGTGTACATCCGCTCGACCGTGCGCTGGATCATCGCCTCGACGGTGGCCGCACGCGAGCCGCCGTGTTCGGCGAGATCTTCCTCGTGCAGCGGCAGCTCTGCCACCAGGTATTTCGAGAAGATGTCCTTGGCCGCCTCCGCGTCGGGCCGCTCGATCTTGATCTTCACGTCGAGCCGCCCGGGCCGCAGGATCGCCGGGTCGATCATGTCCTCGCGGTTGGAGGCACCGATGACGATGACGTTCTCCAGCCCCTCCACACCGTCGATCTCGCTCAACAGCTGCGGGACGATCGTGTTCTCCACGTCGCTGGACACACCGGACCCACGGGTGCGGAAGATCGAGTCCATCTCGTCGAAGAACACGATGACCGGCGTGCCCTCCGATGCCTTCTCCCGAGCCCGCTGGAACACGAGCCGGATGTGCCGCTCGGTCTCCCCGACGTACTTGTTCAGCAGCTCCGGGCCTTTGATGTTGAGGAAGTAGGAGCGACCCTCACCTTTGCCGGCCTCGGCGACCTTCTTGGCCAGCGAGTTGGCCACCGCCTTGGCGATGAGCGTCTTGCCACAGCCGGGCGGCCCGTAGAGCAGGATGCCCTTCGGCGGCTTCAGCTGGTGTTCGAGGAACAGGTCACGGTGCAGGAACGGCAGCTCGACCGCGTCGCGGATCTGCTCGATCTGGTCGCCCAGACCACCGATGTCCTCGTAGCCGATGTCCGGCACCTCTTCGAGGACCAGTTCTTCGACCTCGGCCTTGGGGATGCGCTCGTAAGCCCAACCGGATCGCGGCTCGATCAACAGCGAGTCACCCGGCCGCAGCGGCTGCTCGACGAGAGTGTCGGCGAGCATCACGACGCGCTCCTCGTCGGTGTGCCCGATGACCAGTGCGCGGTCGCCGCCCTCGAGCACCTCCTTGAGCAGGACGACGTCGCCCTGGCGCTCGAACTCGCGGACGTCGACGACGTTCATCGCCTCGTTGAGCATGACCTCTTGCCCGCGCCGCAGCTCAGTCGCGTCGAGGACCGGCGACAACGTCACCCGCAGCTTGCGCCCGCCGGTGAAGACGTCGACGGTGCCGTCCTCGTAGGACCGCAGGAAGTAGCCGTAGCCGGACGGCGGCTGTGCCAGCCGGTCGACCTCGTCCTTGAGCGCGACGATCTGCTCGCGCGCCTCCTTCAACGTGCCGACCAGGCGCTCGTTCTGGTTGACGACGCCGGAGAGGTTCGACTGCGCTTCGGCCAACCGCTCCTCGAGCTGGCGGACCTGACGGGGCGAGTCGGCCAGCTTGCGGCGAAGCATCCCCACTTCCTCTTCGAGGAAGGCCAGTTGCGTCGTGAGCTCGTGCGCCTCTTTCTCGAACCGGGCGGCACGTGCCTCGGCGTCGTCACGGGCGGACACGAGCCCCACCTCCTCGGGCGTTTGATCGCGACAGCATCCACCGCGCGCTCACGCTAGGCCGAGCCTATCCCCGCGACTCCCGCCGCATACGCCGAACCGCCGCGTTCGACCTCACTCGCTTTCACCGCCGAGCGAGCCCGTTTCGTCCGGGCGCGCCCCCTTCGCCGGGCGTCGCCGACGCAGCGGCGGCGGGACTCCGGGCGCCAGCCGACGTGACGTCACGAGGAAACCGGTGTGGCCGACCATGCGGTGGTCGGGGCGCACCGCGAGCCCGTCCACATGCCAGCCGCGGACCAGCGTCTCCCACGGTTGCGGTTCGGTGAACGCACCGTGCTCGCGCAGCGTCTCCACCGTGCGCGACAGCTGCGTCGTCGTCGCGACGTAGGCGCACACGACGCCACCCGGCACCAGCGCCTCCGCCACCACGTCCAGCACGTCCCAAGGGGCGAGCATGTCGAGCACCACCCGGTCGACCTCGCGGTCGGCGCACGTCGCCGCGAGATCACCCACGGTCAGCCGCCAGTTGGGCGGCTCGGCGCCGAAGAAGCGGGCGACGTTGCGGTGCGCCACCACCGCGAAGTCCTCCCGCTTCTCGTACGACGACACCTCGCCGTTGTCACCGACCGCCCGCAACAGGCTGCAGGTCAGGGCGCCGGAACCGGCACCCGCCTCGACCACGCGCGCGCCGGGGAAGATGTCGGCCATCGCGACGATCTGCGCGGCATCCTTCGGATAGACCACGGTCGCGCCCCGGGGCATCGACAGCACGTAGTCGGCCAGCAGTGGACGGAGCGCGAGATAGCTGGTGCCGCCGGTGGACGTGACGACCACGCCTTCCGGCTGGCCGATCAGAGCGTCGTGCTCGATCAGCCCGCGATGGGTGTGGAACTGCTTTCCGGCCACCAGCTCGACCGTGTGCTTGCGGCCCTTCGGGTCGGTCAGCTGGACGAGGTCACCGGGCACGAACGGCCCGCGCCGATGCTGCGCCCCGACGGGCGTGGACACGGCCACGTCAGTGCAGGCCGGCTGCTTGTAGGGCAGCGATCAGATCCATCCGGGCGAGCACTCCGCACACCGCTCCGGCCTTGTCGACGACCAGGTATTCGGTCGCCGGCGTCTCCTGGACGGCTTGCACCAACGCCTCCCCCGACATGTCCAGTCGCAGCACGAGGCCTTCGTCCAAGGGGCGGGCCACGTCGCTGACCGACACCCATGGCTGGCGTTGCGGTGGCAGCGCACTGACCGCCGCCTCGGACACCAGCCCGCTGGGCTTGCCGTTGCCGTCGACGACGACGAGCGCGCGGGCCCCGTCCTGGCGCGCCCGACGTACCGCCTCGGCGACGGGGAGCTCGGCGGTCACCGGGAACGCCCGCCGGGTCATCGCGCGCACGTCCAAGGTCGGCAGCACGTCGCCCACCTTCGCCTGCGCCATCGCGATCGTCGCGCTGGTCCACATGTAGAAGGCCAGGAAGATCAGGTAGAACGCGCCGATCGTCGTCTCGCCGAAGCCGCGCGGCTTCGCGATCGCGACCACGACCAGGCCCAACGCCATCGCCCGGCCGACCCAGGCCGCGGCGAGGGTGCCGCGCGTCTTGTCGCGGGTGACCTGCCACAGCAGCGCCCGCAGCACCCGCCCGCCGTCGAGCGGCAGTCCCGGCAGGGCATTGAAGGCCGCGACGAACAGGTTGGAGAAGGCGAAGCCCTGAGCCAGCAGGCGCGGCACGGTTCCGTCGTCGAACGCCGGCACCACGGCCAGACCGGCTCCCCCCAACAACAGGCTGGTCAGCGGCCCCACGGCGGCGACGAGGTATTCCCGGCTCGCCTTGCCCGGCTGCTCCTCCACCACTTCGGAGACCCCGCCGAGAAGCTGCAGCACGATGCGGCGCACCTGCATGCCCAGCGCCTTCGCGACCGCGACATGACTGATCTCGTGCACCAGCACGGAGGCGTAGAGCAGCAGCACGAAGACCAGGGCGACGGCATAGCTCGCCGCATCGCTCAGCGACGGCACCTGGCGGCGGACCTCCGGGCCGAAGCTGACCGCGATGATGATGACGACGACGAACCAGATCGGTTGCACGATGACCGGCACGCCCAGCACGCGCCCGACCTGAAAGCCACCGGACAGTGCCGGACGCGGCTTCTGCTCGCCGTCGTCGGCCATCCACCCGATGCTACGGGTGCCGACCCTGGATCGGCGGCTGAGCGGCGGCTGCGAGGATCGACGGATGCTGCCCTGGTCCACGGAACTCGCCGGCCGCCTCGACGAGCACGTCATCGACTCCGCCGCCTTGCGCGGCAACCCGCTGGGCGACCCGCACGAGCGTCCGCTCTGGGTCTATGTCCCGCCCGGCTACGACGACGAGCCGGACCGCCGCTATCCCTCGGTCTACGTCATCCAGGGCTACACCGGGCACCTGCAGATGTGGCGAAACCGAAGTGCCTACCGGCAGCCCTACCTCGAGACGGCCGACGCCGTGTTCGCGAACGGGGACGCGCCGCCGGCAATCGTCGTCTACGTGGACGCCTGGACGGCGTACGGCGGGTCGCAGTTCGTCGACTCGCCCGGCACCGGCAACTACCACTCCTACCTCTGCACCGACGTCGTGCCGTGGGTCGACGCCCACTACCGGACGCTCGACGCGGCGCAGCACCGGGGCATCCAGGGCAAGTCCAGCGGCGGGTTCGGGGCGTTCATCACGCCGATGCTGCGGCCGGATCTGTTCGGCGGCCTCGCCTCCCACGCGGGTGACTCGCTCTACGAGCTGTGCTACCTGAAGGAGTTCGGGGACGCCGCCCGGTTGCTGCGCGACTACGACGGCGACATCTGGAAGTGGTGGGCGGACTTCACCTCGCGCGTCTCTTTCACCAAGAAGGCCGACCACACGCTGTTGATGGTGCTCGGCGTCTCCGCCTGCTTCTCCGCCGACACCGACGGCACCGTGCGGCTGCCGTTCGACACCCGGACCGGTCAGCTGATCCCCGAGCTGTGGCAGCGGTGGCTCGACTGGGACCCGGTGCGGATGGTGCCGCGGTACGCCGATGCGCTGCGCGGGCTGACGGCCATCTGGGTCGACGTCGGCAAGAGCGACGAGTGGTACCTCGACCTGGGCGCCGAGGCCTTCGTCGCCGAACTGGCCCGCATCGGCGTCACCGACGTGCGGTTCGAGTTGTTCGACGGCACCCACATGGCGATCGACTACCGCTATCCGCTGGCGCTGGCCCATCTCGCGCAGAAGTTGTCCCCGTAACGGTGTCGGCGCCGGATTTTGTCGGTGCGGGCGCCTACCGTTCCTGACATGACCGCGACCACGGACCTCGCCGCCCCTGGCTCGGCCGCCGCCCCTGACTCGGCCGCACCGGAGCCGGCCGCGCCGGAGGGCACTGACTGGGCCCTTTCGCCATCGCGGGCGCTGGACTTCAAGAACTGCGCGCTGCTCTACCGGTTCCGGGTGATCGACCGGCTGCCCGAGCCACCCAGCCTGGAAGCGGCGCGCGGCACGGTCGTGCACTCGGTGCTGGAGAGGCTGTTCGATCTGCCCGCTGCCGGCCGGACGGTGGCGGCGGCGCTCGAGCTCGTCGAGCCGGAGTGGACGGCACTGCTGGAGGCCGACCCGGAGCTCGCCGGCCTCGTCGACGGGTTCACCGGCGACGCGGGGGCCGGCCTGGTCGCGCTGCTGGAGTCGACCCGGGTCCTGCTCGGCAGCTATTTCGCGCTGGAAGACCCCCGTCGGCTCGAGCCGGCGGACCGCGAGGTGCTGGTGGAGACGACGCTGCGCTCGGGAGCCCGGCTCAAGGGGTTCATCGACCGGCTCGACCGTTCCCCGGCCGGTGACTTGAGGGTCGTCGACTACAAGACCGGCAAGTCGCCCCACGAGGCTTACGAGGGCAAGGCGCTGTTCCAGCTGCGGTTCTACGCGTTGGTGCTGTGGCGCTCGACCGGCGTGCTGCCGCGGATGCTGCGGCTGTATTACCTCGCCGACCGCGAGGTCATCGACTACACACCCGATGCCCGCGACCTGGAAGGGCTCGAGCGGCAGATCGACGCGCTCGCCAGCGCGATCACCAAGGCTCGCGAGACCGGTGACTGGCGGCACAAGCCGAGCAAGCTGTGCGGTTGGTGCTCGTTCCAGGCCTACTGTCCCGAGTTCGGTGGGACTCCCCCGCCGCTCCCCTGAATCTTGTGCGCGGACGCCGCAAATTTCCGATTCGTCGCGGCCGTGCTCCGGTAGCGTCGCCTGCCGTGACCAGCACCGACATCGACTCACCCGCCGGCGCGGGTGCTCCCGCCGCGGTGCGGGCCGAGCGGGTGACCAAGGTCTATGGCGAGGGCAGCACCCGCGTCGTCGCCCTCAACCAGGTCAGCGCCGAGTTCGGGCGCGGGCGGTTCACCGCCATCATGGGCCCGTCGGGGTCCGGCAAGTCCACGCTGATGCACTGCCTGGCCGGCCTCGATTCCGTGACCGAGGGCCAGGTCTTCATCGGCACGACGGACCTGACCGGGCTCGACGACAAGGCGTTGACGGCCCTACGCCGTGACCGCATCGGTTTCGTGTTCCAGTCGTTCAACCTCGTGCCCACCCTCACCGCCGCCGAGAACATCCGGCTGCCGCTCGACCTGGCCGGCCGCCGAGTGGACCAGGAGTGGCTGGACCTGGTCATCGACACGGTCGGGCTGCGGGACCGCCTGGACCATCGCCCGACGCAGCTGTCCGGCGGTCAGCAGCAGCGCGTCGCCTGTGCCCGGGCGCTGGCCTCCCGGCCGGACGTGGTCTTCGCCGACGAGCCGACCGGCAACCTCGACTCGCGGTCAGGAGCCGAGGTGCTGTCGTTCCTGCGGCGAGCCGTGGACGACAACGGCCAGACCATCGTGATGGTCACCCACGACCCGACGGCGGCGTCGTACGCCGACCGGGCGCTGTTCCTCGCCGACGGGCGCATCGTCGAAGACATCGACGACCCGACCGCCGACCGCGTGCTCGGTCGGATGAAGCGCCTCGACCTCGCGGCACCGGCCGAGAGCTGAGCGGTGTTCCGTCTCGCGCTCAAGGGCGCGCTGGCCCGCCGGCTGCGGCTCGCGCTCACTGCGGCCTCGATCATCATCGGCGTCGCGTTCGTCTCCGGCACGCTGGTCCTGACCGACACCCTCAACGCGACGTTCGACCAGATTTTCGGCAATGCGCAGAAGGGCGTGTCAGTCGTCGTTCGGGGTGAGCAGGCGTTCGCGGCAACGCTCGAGACCTCCGGCCCCACCGACGAGCGGACACTGGTGCCGGACTCCGTCCTGCACCGGGTGCGGTCGGTGCCCGGAGTGGCGGCCGCCACCGGCAGTGCGGACGGATACGCCCAACTCGTCTATCGCGGCAAGGCGATCGTCAACGGCGGCGCACCCAACCTCGGCACCGCCTGGGATGGGGACTCGCCCACCAACCCTTTGCACCTCGTCCGCGGACGCGGCCCGACCGCCGGTGACGAGGTCGTCATCGACGAGCACAGTGCCGACAAGTTCGGGATCTCACCGGGCACCGCGGTCGAGGCGGTGGTCTCCGGCCGAACGTTCCCGGTCACCGTCGTGGGCGTCGCCCGCTTCGGCGACGGATCGTCGCTGGCCGGCGCCACCATCACCGCGTTCGCTCCCGCCACCGCGCAGCGGGTGCTGCTCGGTCAGCCGGGCGCGTGGACGACGGTCGAGCTGGCCGCGCAGCCCGGGATCAGCCAGGCAGGGTTGCAGGCGCGGGTGCGGCAGGCCTTGGCCGATCAGCCGGTGCAGGTGCTGACCGAGCAGCAGTTCGTCAAGGACCAGTCCGACACGGTGAAGAAGCAGTTCAAGTTCTTCACGATCTTCCTGCTGGTGTTCGCCTTCATCGCGGTCTTCGTCGCGGTGTTCATCATCTTCAACACGTTCACGGTGCTGGTGGCGCAGCGGACGCGAGAGCTCGCCCTGTTGCGGGCGCTCGGTGCGAGCCGGCGGCAGGTGCTGCGAGCGGTCGTGCTCGAGGCGGGCCTGGTCGGCGTCTTCGCCGGCGTCGCCGGCCTCGGGCTAGGAGTGCTCGTCGCCGCCGGGCTGCGGGCGCTGGTGACCGCGGTCGCCAACGGTCTCGACACCGTCAGCCTGCAGGTGCAGGGGCGGACGGTCCTGGTCGCGCTGCTCGTCGGCGTGCTGGTGACGGTTGCCGCGGCGGTGGTGCCCGCAGTGCGAGCCTCACGGGTGCCGCCGGTCGCGGCGATGCGCGACGACTTCGTCCTGCCGACGGCGTCGCTGCGGCGGCGGAACCGCATCGGCGTACTGCTTCTCGCCGTCGGTGCGGTGCTGCTGGGCACCGGCGTCGCCGCGGGCAGCGCGCTGCGGATCGGGCTCGGTGCGCTGGCGATGTTCCGGGCGGTCACGACCCTGAGTCCGTTGCTCAGCCGGCCCATCGTCGGTGGCCTGGGCCGGGTGCTGCCGCGGGTGTGGGGCATGCCAGGGCGGCTGGCCCGCGAGAACGCGCTGCGCAACCCGCGCCGGACTGCCGCGACGGCCTCGGCGCTGATGATCGGCATCGCGCTGACGACGACGATGTCGGTGATGGCGGCGTCGATCACGACCTCCGCCAATGCGGCGATCGACGAGAGCGTTGGCGCGGACTTCATCATCACTGCGAAGAACTTCGCCCCGGTGCCCGGCAGCGTCGCCGCCGGTGCCGCTCGCGTGCCCGGGGTCGGTGCGGTCACCTCGTTCCGCACTGGAGCGATGCGGGTGGCGGGCGCGGTGAAGAGCGTGCAGGGCGTCAGCTCCGGCACCGTCGCACAGACCCTGCGCTTGACCGCCAAGAGCGGCACCGTCGACCGGATCGACGCCGGCAAGGTGGCAATCAGCGAGACCGTTGCGAAGCAGCACCACTGGCACGTCGGGTCACGGCTGCCGGTGACGTTCGCGCTGACCGGCCATCAGGTGCTGACGGTCAGTGGCGTCTTCGCCAAGAACCCGATCGCCGGCGACTACATGATCGGGCTCGCGACCTATGACGCGAACTTCCGCAACCGGCTGGACATCGTCGTAGCGGTCAAGGCGGCGCCGGGCGCCAACCTCGGCACCGTGCGGGCGGGCTTGGCGAACGTTCTCGCCGCCACGCCTTCCCTGTCGCTGCGCGACCAGACCGAGTTCAAGGCCGACCAGAAGCGTCAGATCGACCAGGTGCTGGTGTTCGTCCTCGCCCTGCTGGTGCTCTCGCTGGTCATCGCCTGGCTCGGCATCGTCAACACGCTCGCGCTGTCGGTGTTCGAGCGGACCCGGGAGATCGGCTTGCTGCGTGCAGTCGGCATGGCCACCCGGCAGGTGCGCCGGATGGTGCGGTTGGAGGCCGTCGTCATCGCCGTCTTCGGCGCGCTGCTCGGCGTTGTGCTGGGGCTCGGCTATGGCACCGCACTCGTGCAGGCCCTGCACACGCAGGGCATCGACCAGACCTCGATCCCGGCGGGGCAGCTGGTCGGCTACCTGGTCGTGGGCGTCCTCGCCGGCATCACCGCGGCGTGGTGGCCGGCCCGGCGGGCGTCACGCCTCGACGTCCTCCAGGCGATCGCGAGCGAGTGACGCCGGCCGGCTGAGCAGCCAGTCCGCGTCGACTGCGTCCAGCGACCGGCGCACCCATCGGCCCGGCGCCGGCGCGATCGGCGCCACGGACGGGACGACGACGACCGCGCAGCCCGCCGCCTCGGCCGAGTGCACCCCGTTGAGCGCATCCTCGACGACCACGGCGTCCGTCGCTGCGACGCCGAGCCGAGAGCAGGCGGTCAGGTAGGGCTCGGGGTGGGGCTTGCCGCGGCTGACCTCGTCGCCCGCAACTGTGACGTCGAAGCGCTGTGGTCCCAGCTTCTGCAACGCCGCGTCCACCAGGATCCGGAACGAAGACGACACCAACGCGGTCGGCACGCCGCGGCGGCGTACCGCATCGACCAGATCGACCCCCGCCGCGATCACCGGCAGTGCGGTGCGGAAGTGGTCGACCATGCCGAGCATCACCTCGGCCTGGATGTCCTCGACAGTCCGGCTGGTGCCGGTGAGCTCGGCGATGTAGCGACAGGTGGCATCGACGGTGCCGCCGATGCAGCGGGCCTGGTGGTGCCGGCCCCAGGAGCCACCGAGCCGCTCGACCAGCCCGCCCTCGACGGCGTACCAGACCGGTTCGGAGTCGACGAGGATCCCGTCCATGTCGAACAGAACCGCGGCGGCGGGTGCCCTCATCGGGCGTTGAAGTACTTGGCCTCGGGGTGGTGGACGACGATCGCGTCAGTGGCCTGCTCCGGGTGGAGCTGGAAGCCCTCGGACAGGGTCACGCCGATCCGCTCCGGGTGCAGCAGCTCGACCACCTTCGCCCGGTCCTCCAGGTCCGGGCAGGCCGGGTAGCCGAAGGAGTAGCGCGAGCCGCGATAGCGCTGGTGGGCGAGCAGGTCGGACAGGTTCGGCGAGTCCTCGGCGGCAAAGCCGAGCTCCTCCCGGATGCGCCGGTGCCACATCTCGGCCAACGCCTCGGTCAGCTGCACCGACATCCCGTGCAGCTCGAGGTAGTCGCGGTAGGCGTCCTTGGCGAACAGCTCCGCCGTCACCTCACTGACCCGCGACCCCACGGTGACGAGCTGGAAGGCCACCACGTCGACCTCGCCCGACTCCTCTGCGCGGAAGAAGTCCGACAGGCACAGGAAGCGCGGCCGGCGCTGCCGCGGGAAGGTGAACCGCACCCGCTCCGAGCCGTCGTCGTGGAGCACGATGAGGTCGTCACCCTTGCTGACGCAGGGGAAGTAGCCGTAGACCACGCCGGCTTCGAGCATCCGCTCGGCCTGCAGCCGCTCCAGCCAGCTGCGCAGCCGCGGCCGACCCTCGCTCTCGACGAGCTCTTCGTACGACGGTCCCTCGGCGCCGCGCGCGGGTCGCAGTCCCCACTGGCCGAGGAACGTCGCGCGCTCGTCCAACATCGAGGCGTAGTCCGCGAGCGGGATCCCCTTGACGACGCGGTCGCCCCAGAACGGCGGCTCGGGCACCGGGTTGTCGGTGGCCACGTCCGAGCGCGCCGGCACCTGCTCGAGCGGAACCTCGTCCGGCCGCGGCCGCGCGCTGACCCGGCGCCCACGTGGTTCGGGCAGCGCCGCTCCAGGCTCGCCGCGCTTGACCGCCATCACCGCGTCCATGAGCCGCAGTCCCTCGAAGGCATCCTTGGCGTAGCGGACGTTGCCTTGGTAGAGCTCGGCGAGGTCGACCTCGACGTAGGCGCGGGTGAGCGCGGCGCCGCCCAGCAGCACCGGCCAGCGGTCGGCGAGACCGCGGCTGTTCATCTCCTCGAGGTTCTCCTTCATGATGACCGTGCTCTTGACGAGCAGGCCGCTCATGCCGATGGCATCCGCGCGATGCTCCTGTGCGGCGTCGAGGATCGTGGCGATCGGCTGCTTGATGCCGAGGTTGACGACCGTGTAGCCGTTGTTGCTCAGGATGATGTCGACCAGGTTCTTGCCGATGTCGTGCACGTCGCCCTTGACGGTGGCGAGCACGATCGTGCCCTTCCCGCCCTCGTCGGCCTTCTCCATGTGCGGCTCGAGGTGGCTGACCGCAGCCTTCATGACCTCCGCCGACTGCAGCACGAACGGCAGCTGCATCTGCCCGGAGCCGAACAGCTCACCGACCACCTTCATGCCCTCGAGCAAGGTGTCGTTGATGATCTCCAGCGCCGGGCGGGACTGCAGCGCCTCGTCGAGGTCCGCCTCTAGGCCGGTCCGCTCGCCGTCGATGATCCGGCGCTCGAGCCGCTCCGACAGCGGCAACGCGGCCAGCTCCTGCGCCCGGCTGGCCTTCGCCGACTGCACGTCCGCGCCTTCGAAGAGCTCGAGGAACCGCTGCAGGGGGTCGTACGCCGGAGTGTCCGCCGTAGCCGGTCGGCGCCGGTCGTAGACCAGATCGAGCGCGACCTCGCGCTGCTCGTCCGGGATGCGTGACATCGGCAGGATCTTGCTGGCGTGCACGATCGCGGAGTCGAGCCCGGCGTTGATGCACTCGTGCAGGAACACGGAGTTGAGCACCTGCCGAGCGGCAGGGTTGAGCCCGAACGACACGTTGGACACGCCGAGGGTCGTCTGGACGTCCGGGTATCGCCGCTTCAGCGCCCGGATGCCCTCGATGGTCTCCAGACCGTCGCGCCGGGACTCCTCCTGCCCGGTGGCGAGGGTGAAGGTCAGGCAGTCGACGAAGACGTCGTGGACGGCCATGCCCCAGTCGGCGACGAGGTCGTCGATGATGCGGGCTGCGATCTCGACCTTTCGCTGTGCGGTCCGGGCCTGGCCGGTCTCGTCGATGCACATCACGACGACGGCAGCGCCGTGCTCCCGGACGACCGACATCTTCTTGGCGAAGTTGCTCTCCGGGCCGTTGCCGTCCTCGTAGTGCACGGAGTTGACGATGCTGCGGCCACCCAGGCACTCCAGCCCGGCTCGGATGACCTCCCACTCGGTGGAGTCGATCATCAGCGGGATCGTCGCGGCGGTCGCGAGCCGGGACGCTGCGGCGCGCATGTCGTGGGTGCCGTCCCGGCCCACGTAGTCGACACAGAGGTCGAGCACGTGGGCGCCGTCGCGCACCTGGTCGCGAGCGATCTCGACGCAGTCGTCCCACCGCCCGTCGAGCATCGCCTCGCGGAAGGCCTTGGACCCGTTGGTGTTGGTGCGCTCCCCCACGGACAGATAGCTGGTGTCCTGGCGGAACGGAACGTGCTGGTAGAGCGAGGCGGCGCCTGGCTCCGGGTGTGGCCGGCGGCGAGCGACCTCCCGGCCGCCGACCCGCTCGACGACCGCCCGCAGGTGCTCCGGAGTGGTGCCGCAGCAGCCACCGACCAGAGCGAGCCCGAACTCGCGGGTGAACGTGTCGTGCGCCTCGGCGAGCTGGCCGGGGGTGAGCGGGTAGCGCGCGCCGTCGGCGGTCAGCTCGGGGAGCCCGGCGTTGGGCATGCAGGACAGCCCGACCCGCGCCTGCCGGGACAGGTAGCGCAGGTGCTCGCTCATCTCGGCCGGCCCGGTTGCGCAGTTGAGACCGATCAGGTCGATCTCCAGCGGCTCCAGCGCGGTGAGCGCTGCCCCGATCTCGCTGCCGAGCAGCATCGTGCCGGTGGTCTCGACGGTCACCTGAGCGATCAGCGGGAGCTTGGTGCCGGTGCCGCGGAACGCCCGCCGGGCGCCGTTGAGCGCGGCCTTCGCCTGCAGCAGATCCTGCGCCGTCTCGATGAGGATCGCGTGCGCGCCGCCCTCGACGAGCCCGGTGACTTCGGCCTCGTAGGCGTCCCGCAGCTCGGCGTAGGTGACGTGGCCGAGCGTCGGCAGCTTGGTCCCCGGCCCGACCGAGCCGATCACCCAGCGCGGCCGGTCGGCCGTCGCGAAACCGTCGACGACCTCCCGGGCCAGCTGGGCCCCCAGCCGGGCCAGCTCGTGGATGCGCTCGGCGATGCCGTACTCGCCGAGGTTGGCCAGATTGGCCCCGAACGTGTTGGTCTCGACCGCGTCGCAGCCGACCGTGAGATAGGCCTCGTGGATTGCCCGCACGACGTCCGGACGGGTCGCGTTGAGGATCTCGTTGCACCCCTCGTGGCCCTCGAAGTCGTCGAGGGTGAGGTCATGGGCCTGGAGCATCGTGCCCATCGCGCCGTCGGCGACGACGACCCGTTCGCGCAGCGCAGCGAGGAGTCCGTGGTCAGCAGAGGACGCGGCCATGATCAGTACGGCGAGTCTACCGGCGCGGTGGCAGCCGGCTCGACCCGATAAGTTGCCCTGCGAAGGACGATCCGGCAACGGCATCTCGCTAAGGGGGCTGCGTGGCCAGCTATTCGACCATCCTCGTCGGCACCGACGGTTCGGAGTCGTCTTACCGCGCGGTCGACCGGGCGGCCCGGCTGGCGGCTGACACGGGCGGCACGTTGCTGATCGCGTCCGCCTACACCCCCATGTCCGACCGGGACCGCCGCCGCGCCGCCGATGCGCTCGGCGAGGAGTCCTACAAGGTGATGGGCTCGCACCCGGCCGAGGACATCCTGCGCGAGGCCAGCGACCTCGCGCGCAAAGCCGGCGCGCAGAACGTCGACACCGAGTGCCGGGCCGGCGACCCCGTCGACGTGCTGGTGCAGATCGTCGACGACCGCAAGGTCGACCTGTGCATCGTCGGCAATCGCGGGCTCAACAGCCTCGCCGGGCGGCTGCTGGGGTCGGTGCCGGCCAACATCAGCCATCGCGCCTCC
>DASTWK010000082.1:0-3614 GCA_035776655.1 Mycobacteriales bacterium
CTTGAACGCCTGGCGGTACTCGAAGGCCAGCCGCGCCACGCGGATGCACGCCTCCGGGTCGTCGCCGTTGACGTGGAAGATCGGCGCCTGCACCATCCGGGCGACGTCGGTGCAGTAGAGCGAGGAGCGCGACGAGGCCGGTGAGGTGGTGAACCCGACCTGGTTGTTCACGACCACGTGGATCGTGCCGCCCGTGCGGTAGCCGCGCAGCTGCGAGAGGTTCAGCGTCTCCGCGACCACGCCCTGGCCGGCGAACGCCGCGTCGCCGTGGACCAGCAGCGGCAGCACCGGGAACTCCGCGCCGCGGTTGAGGACGTCCTGCTTGGCGCGGGCGATGCCCTCGAGCACGGGGTCGACCGCCTCGAGGTGGGAGGGGTTCGCGGCCACCGACACCTTGATGGTGTCGCCGGAGCCCGCGGAGAACTCGCCCTCGGCGCCGAGGTGGTACTTCACGTCGCCGGAGCCCTGCACGGTGCGCGGGTCGATGTTGCCCTCGAACTCGCGGAAGATCTGGCTGTAGCTCTTGCCGACGATGTTCGCGAGCACGTTGAGCCGGCCGCGGTGGGCCATGCCGATGCAGACCTCGTCGAGCGACGCCTCGGCGGCCGCCTCGCAGATCTCGTCGACCAGCGGGATCGTGGTCTCGCCGCCCTCGAGGCTGAAGCGCTTCTGGCCGACGAACTTCGTCTGCAGGAACGTCTCGAACGCCTCGGCCTGGTTGAGCTTCAGCAGGATCCGCAGCTGCTCCTCGCGGGGCGGCTTCACGTGCGGCTGCTCGACGCGCTGCTGGATCCACCGGCGCTGCTCGGGGTCCTGGATGTGCATGTACTCGATGCCGACGGTGCGGCAGTAGGAGTCGCGCAGGATGCCGAGGATGTTGCGCAGCTTCATGAACCGGCGGCCCTCGCCGCCGAACGACCCGGTCGCGAACTCGCGGTCGAGGTCCCACAGGGTGAGCCCGTGCGACTCGACCTCGAGGTCGGGGTGGCTGCGCTGCTGGTACTCCAGCGGGTCGGTGTCGGCCATGATGTGGCCGCGAACCCGGTAGGCGTGGATCAGCTCGAGGATCCGGGCCTGCTTGCTGATCTCGTCGTCGTGGCTGGCCGAGATGTCCTTGGCCCAGCGGATCGGCTCGTAGGGGATGCGCAGCGAGCGGAAGATCTCGTCGTAGAAGTCCTCCTCGCCGAGCAGCAGCGCGTGGATGCGCTTGAGGAACTCGCCGGACTGGGCGCCCTGGATGACGCGGTGGTCGTACGTCGACGTCAGCGTCATCACCTTGCTGACGGCGTTGCGCGTCAGCGTCTCCTCGGAGGCGCCTTGGTACTCCGGCGGGTAGTCCATGGAGCCGACGCCGATGATCGCGCCCTGCCCCTTCATCAGCCGCGGCACGGAGTGGTTGGTGCCGATCGTGCCGGGGTTGGTGAGGCTGATCGTCGTGCCCTGGAAGTCGGTCACGGCCAGCTTGTTGGTGCGCGCCTTGCGCACCAGGTCCTCGTAGGCGGTCCAGAAGGCCGCGAAGTTCATCGTCTCGGCACCCTTGATCGACGGCACCAGCAGCTGGCGCGTGCCGTCGGGCTTGGCCATGTCGATCGCGAGCCCGAGGTTGACGTGGGCCGGCGTGATCAGCGTCGGCTTGCCGTCCACGACGTCGAAGCCGTTGTTCATCTCGGGCATCGACGCCACGGCCTTGACCAGCGCGTAGCCGATGATGTGGGTGAACGACACCTTGCCGCCGCGGGCGCGGGCGAGGTGGTTGTTGATCACGGTGCGGTTGTCGATCAGCAGCTTGACCGGGACCGAGCGCACGCTGGTGGCCGTCGGCACCGTCAGGCTGACGTCCATGTTCTGCGCCGTGCGCGCCGGGGCGCCGCGCAGCGTGGTGAGCGTCGGCTCGTCCTTGACCTCGGCCGCGGGGGCCGGCTCCGGCTCCTTGGGGACCGGGGCGGCCGCGGGCTTGGCCGGCGCCTTGGGCGCGTCGGGCCGCGGCTGGACGTCGGTGGCCGGGGAGGTCTTCGTGGGCGTCTTCGGGGCGGCGGGCTGCGGCGTCGAGGACTTGGGGGCGGCGGGGGCCGGCTGCGGAGTGGGACGGGCCTGCTTGTCGGTCTGGTCCGTGTCGGCCTGCTTGTCGGCCTGGCCCGTGTCGGCGGGACGGCTCTGGCCGTTGCCGTGCTCGTGGTAGTTGCGGAAGAAGTCCCACCACGCCTTGTCCACGCTGTTCGGGTCCTGCTGGTAGCGCTCGTACATCTCGTCCACGAGCCACTCGTTGGCGCCGAACGCCGCCAGGGGGTTGTCGGTGGGGGCGGAACCCCCGGTGGATGCGGCTGGTGAAGACTCGGCCACGGCCTGGATCGCCTCTTCCGAAGAAACGGGGTGTCAGAACTTTAAGGTTGGGTGAACGGCTACCAGGCTAGTCCTTCGCGGCAACTGCGCGCAGCCGGGACCGGCCGCGGCACGCCGCCTCCGCAGCGAGGGTGTGCAGGCTCACACCGCGCCCCTCCTCGGCGCCCGGGGGACGCCTTGCCGAACGCTCGTCCGAGACGAAGGGACCCTGCCCGTGACGGACCGTTCCACCCGCCCGCCCCGACGTGCCGGGGGGCTCGCGGCGATGGCCATGACGCTCGTGCTCGCCGGTACGGCGGCCGGCTGCACCGGCGACGACAAGGAGCCAAAGGCCGCGAGCTCGCCGGCGCCCACGCCGCAGTCGACGGCCACCCTGGAGCCGCGCCCGGCCCCGGCCAAGGTGCGCGTGACCCGGGTCGCCGGATCGCTGCGCCCGAAGGACGTGGACGAGCTGACCGCGAACGTCGGCCGGGTCGTCACCGGCTACTTCCAGGACGCGTTCCTCGGCGGCACCTACCCCCGGTCGTCGTTCCGCGACGCCTTCGGCACCTTCTCGCCCGGGGTGCGGCGCCAGGCGATGCGCGAGCGGGCGCTGCTGACCAACGAGCGGCTCGGCCCGACCACAACCGAGGTGGTGCCCCGGGAGCAGACCGCGTACCTGTCGGTGCTGGCGCCGAACAAGGTGGCGGCCGGGGTCACCGCCCGCGTGCACCTGGAGTACCTCGCCCTGCGCGGCGAGCGGCCCGATGCCACCGTCGTCGTCGACGGCCGCCTCATGCTGACCCGCAAGCCGTCCGGAGGATGGATGATCTTCGGCTACGACCTGAACCGGTCCGCCCGGGCCGAGGGAGGTGCGTCATGACCCTCTTCACGATCCTGCGCCGGCACCTCGCGCTGGCCGTCGTGCTGCTCGCCACGCTGGCGCTCGTGCCGCCGGCGGCCGTGCGGGACGCCCCGGTCTCGCTGGTGAAGCTGCGGGGCGCCTCGGGCGTCGACCACCCCCGCGACGTCGTGTGGGTGCTCTTCCTCGGCTCCGACGCCCGCCCCGGCCAGTCGGTGACCCGCAGCCGCGCCGACGCCATCCAGCTCACCGGGATCAACCTGCGCACCGGCGCGGCGACCGTGATCGGCGTCCCCCGGGACTCCTACGTCTCCATCCCCGGCCACGGCCGAGACAAGATCAACTCCTCGATGTATCTCGGCGGACCGCAGCTCATGGGCCGGTCGGTCGCGAACCTCGTCGGGATCTCGCCGGACTACGTGTTCACCACCGG
>DASTWK010000083.1:0-12692 GCA_035776655.1 Mycobacteriales bacterium
CCCATGTCCACCGCCCGGTCCGGCCGAGCCGGAGCCGTGTGTGCCGTCGGAGCCGGAGCCCGCGGATCCGGTCGAGCCGGCGCCTGTTGATCCGGCGCCTGTTGATCCGGCGCCGCCCCAGCCCGAACCGGTCAGCCCGGACCCGCCGCCGGAACCGGTGGAGCCGACCGCGCCCGTGCTCCCGGGTCCTGGATCGGCCGGGCCGGACTCCGCGCCCACCCCTCCGGGCGACCTGCCCGAGGTGTCAGTCACGGGATCCGGCGCCGGTGCCAACGCCTCCGGCGCGGACGGCGCAGGCACGACCGGTGCCCCTGCAGGGGCGTCGGCGCCAGCCGAGCCGGTGCCCCCACCCGGGTGGGAGTCGGCCGGGCGGGGGCCGGTCTGGTCTGCGCCCTGCCGAAGGCCGGCACCGGTGGGGCCGGGCTGCCCGACGTACGAGAGGTGGGTCCAACCCGCTCCCCCCACGGAGCGCCCGGCCACGATCCCGTCATCGGCGAGCACCACTTCCTGCGGGCCGACGTCTCCGCTGCGCGGTGCAGGCACCTGGAAACCGATCCCGGCGAGCAGGTTGGCGTAGGCGTGCTGCACGGGTGCGGGCAGCGCACCGGCTGCGGCCAGTCCTCCGGACAGGGGCAACAGCCCGGCGAACGTGCCGGTCGCCAGTCGCGCCGACATGGGCCGGGCCAAGACGTTCGCCGCCGACATCGTCGGCTGCAGCGCGGCCAGCACCGCCCCGAGCGTCTCGGCGTCGAGAGTTGCCGATGCATCAGTGCCGCAGATGGCTTGCAGCAAGGCAGCGATCCGTGGGTCACCGAAGAAGGGACTCGGAGGGCTGCCGCTGTCGTGCGCGTAGATCTCGGACGCCTGGTCGTCATCGGCCGGCCAGCTGAACAGTGTGCCGCGCTGCAACAGTGCCGGCACTGCGTCGGCGGGCACGGGTGGACTGACGAGATAGCCCTGCATCCGGCCGCAGCCATGGGCAGCGAGCACCCGGGCCTGCGCGTAGGTCTCCACCCCCTCGGCGACGACCTCCAGCCCGAGCTGTGCGGCCAGCGCGATGATGGCGCCGATGATGCCCTGGTCGCCGGTCGGCGCCCCGATCTGCTGCACGAACGACCGGTCGATCTTCAGCGTGTTGATCGGCATCTGCGCGAGATAGCTCAGGCCCGAATAGCCGGTGCCGAAGTCGTCGATCGACGTGCGCACCCCGAGCTCCTGCAACCGCTCGAGGAACGCGCTCACCTGGTGCACGTCGTCGACGAGGACGGTCTCGGTCAGCTCGACCTCGAGCAGCCCACCTGGCAGTCCGGCGGCGGCAAGGGTCCGTTCGATCAGGTCGTCCACCGGCCGATGGCTCAGCTGCTGCGCGGACACGTTGACCGCGACCGGAACGACGGGCAGCCCCTGCTCGCTCCACTCCTTCAGCTGACGACACGCCGACTCGACCGCCCACTCCCCGAGCGGCTGGATGAGTCCCGACTCTTCGGCCAAAGGGATGAACGCGTAGGGCGAGATGTAGCCGAGGCGCGGGTGTCTCCAGCGGGCAAGGGCTTCCAGGCCCACGAGGCGGCCATCGTGCATCGACACCTGCGGCTGGAAGTGCAGCGTGAGCTGCCGCCTCTCGATCGCCGTGTGGAGACTGCTCTCCAGCGACAGCTTGACCGACGCTCGCATGCTCATGTCGGCCGTATAGAACTGGAAGACGTTGCGGCCGCGCGCCTTTGCCCGATACATGGCCGTATCGGCGTGCTTGAGCAACGCCTCCGCGTCGGGTCCGTTGTCCGGGAAGGTGGCGATGCCCACGCTGGTGCTGGTGAACACGGTGCGGCCGCCCACGGTGAACGCCTCGGTGAACGAGTCCAGCACCTTCTGCGCGACGGTCGCTGCGCTGTCCTCGTCGACGTCGTGCACGAGAAGCGTGAACTCGTCGCCGCCGACGCGAGCCAGCACGTCCTGCTCACGCAGACAGCTCCGCACCCGCCGCGCGACTGCCTGCAGCAGCTGGTTGCCGGCCGCGTGCCCGAGGCTGTCGTTGACGGTCTTGAACCGGTCGAGGTCGAGGAACATCACCGCAAACGACGCGTCGAGCCGCTGCGCCTGCGCGACAGCAGTGTTCAGGCGGTCGTGGAACAGGTTGCGGTTGGGCAGCCCGGTCAGCGCGTCGTGCTGGGCCCGATGCTCGGCACGGGCACGTTCGAACAGCTGGTGCGACATGTGCAGGACGACAGCGAACGGCAGGATCGTGCCGCCGACGATGACGACGGTGAGGCGCGGCGTCGTACCGGCGAGCAGCTGCAGACCCACGACGGCGGGCACGACGAGCACGGAGGATCCCAGCAGGGCAGCGCGCGCCGGGACGTCGCGCAGGTCGCGAATTTGCGCCGCATCCAGTGGCTTGCGCAGCGACGGGTGGATCGCGCCGGCAGCCCACAAACCGAACGCCCACAGGGTCAGGCCGGCGATGCGACCGTCGGTCACCTGCCAACCGAGCAGCACGTTGCTGAAGGCGAAGGCGCTCACCGCGAACTTCGCGACCCAGCCCGCGAGCAGGAACTGCAGCACCCGCGGCCGATCGGGGCCGGTACCGAGCAACCTGGTCGTCAGCCAGATGCACGCGGCGGTGCTGGCGAGGACGACGAACCGCCAGGGATCGACGGTCGACTCCGAGGGCAGCGCGGCGAACGTCCAGGCGAGGTAGCCGACCGTCCCGCCCACGACGAGTGCCTCCAGCGAGGCATCCATGCCGCGGCCGCGGCCGCGGTGTCGGATCAGCAGCGCGAGCCCGGCGGCCGCGACGACATTCGCGGCAGCCGTCACCAGGCGGGCACGCTGCTCCAGTCCGCCGCCGGTGACCCCGAGCCGCAGCACGGACGAGACGGCGAAGAGCACCAGGCCCAGCCCGAGTAGGGCCCAGCCACCACGCCACCGAGCCGACCGTTGGGCAGCGACCTGTCGCCCGCCGCCCACCAAGGCAAGGACCGCCAGCGCGCAGACCGCGACCGTGGCCAGAGTGGCGTCCGACGCAGCGATGCGCGTCGCGACCGCGATGCCAATGATGACCGTGAGCGCCGCGACAGCGGACCCGAGCGACGTGCCGGCCGTATCCCGACGGCGGCGGCGCGACCACCCGGTCCCGGCCAGCTGAGGTGCGAGGACGTCCATCACCTGATCCCCCGACGTCTGGTGATGATTCATGTCGTCCGTCGAGGTTTCGTCGCGCTGCAGGAACAGGCTGATCACCCAGGTGGCGCAAATCGCCGCTCGGGGTGCTGACCAGACCTGACTAGTCCCCTATCGCTGACCGCCCCCCGTCCGGCGGGAGCGCGGGACGTGCGGCCGGTACGGCGAGACGGTCGGCTCGCCGTCGACCCAGGCTCGCCAGGGCAGCTCTCCCGCCGCGGCGACTCCAACCCGCGGCCCCCACCGCACCTGCTCGTCGGCCACCGGTTCGGATGCCAGCACTTGCAACGGTGAGGTGTCGGCGGTGACGTCAGCCCCGTTGTGGGTGCGATCGACACCCAGCGCGACGGTCAATCTCGCCGGCCCGCGGGCGAGCTCACGGTCGCGGGCTCCGTTGCGGCGCTCGCGGGCCAACGCAAGACCGTCGACGACTGCACCGGCGCGCAGCAGCACGGCCGAAGCCTGCCCGGCCGGCCCCGTGACCAGGTTCATGCAGAAATGCATGCCGTAGGTGAAGTAGACGTAGGCGTGGCCGGGCGGTCCGAACATCACCTCCGTGCGCGGGGTCTGCCCGCGGAAGGCGTGCGACGCCGGGTCATGGCCGCCCGCGTAGGCCTCGACCTCGGTCAAGCGCACGGCGACCGTTTCGGCGCCCGGAGCAGAGTGGACGACGAGGGCGCCGAGCAGGTCGCGCGCGACCTCGAGCACGGGACGGTCGTAGAACGACCGCGCCAATGGGGGCGAGATCAGCTGCGACCGGCCCAGTCGGCGTGGGACTGGACGAGCGCGCGGACCGCGTCGAGCTGTTCGCGGACGCGCTTGGGCGCCGTACCTCCCGGGGCGCCCCGGGCGGCCAGCGCCCCTTCGACCGACAGCACGTCCCGCACGTCCGGCGTCAAGTGCGGGCTGATGGACGCCAGGTCGTCGTCGGAGACATCGGGCAGGTCACACCCGTGCACCGTGCACCACACGACGAGATGGCCAACGGCCTCGTGCGCGTCCCGGAACGGCACGCCCTTGCGGACGAGGTGCTCGGCCACGTCGGTGGCGAGCGCGAAGCCGTCCGCCGCAGTCGCCGTCAACCGGTCCACGTCGACCTGCATGCTCGCGACCATGCCCGACACCGCCGGCAGGACCAGCAGCAGCGTGTCGACGGCGTCGAAGACCGGCTCCTTGTCCTCCTGCAGGTCCCGGTCATAGGCCAACGGCAGGCCCTTGAGCACCGTCAGCAACGCGGTCAGGTCGCCCACCAGCCGCCCGGCCTTGCCGCGCGCGAGTTCCGCGACGTCGGGGTTCTTCTTCTGCGGCATGATCGACGACCCCGTGCTGAACCGGTCGTCCAGCTCCACCCAACGGAACTCGCGGGTCGTCCAGAGCACGACCTCCTCGCCGAGTCGCGACAGGTGCACCCCGATCAGCGCCGCGCAGAACAGGAACTCGGCGGCGAAGTCGCGGTCGCTGACGGCGTCGATGGAGTTGGCCGCGGCAACAGCGAACCCCAGCTCGGCCGCGACGGCTTCCGGGTCGAGCGGCAGCGAAGAGCCGGCCAGCGCGCCGGCACCCAGCGGCGACACGGAGGCGCGAACGTCCCAGTCCCGTAACCGTTCCACATCGCGCAGCAGCGGGTGCACGTGCGCGAGCAGGTGGTGGGCGAACAGCACCGGCTGGGCGTGCTGCAGGTGGGTCATGCCGGGAGCCGGTACGTCGACGGCGCGCTCTGCCTGCTCGAGCAACGCCGTCGCCAGCTCGACCAGCCGGGCGGCGATCTGCCGGACGTGGTCGCGCAGATAGAGCCGCAGATCGGTGGCGATCTGGTCGTTGCGGCTGCGGCCGGCGCGCAGCTTGCCGCCGAGCACCCCGACCCGTTCGAGCAGCCCGCGCTCCAGCGCGGTGTGCACGTCCTCGTCCTCCGGCGCCGGCCGGAACAGGCCGTGCCGGGCGTCATGGTCGAGCTCGTCGAGGGCGACGCTGATGCGCTGCAGCTCTTCGTCGGTGAGCAGATCCGCGCGGTGCAGCACCCGGGCGTGCGCCTTGGACGCCAGCAGGTCGTAGGGCGCCAAGCGCCAGTCGAAGTGCACGCTCGTCGACAGCCGGGCCAAGGCGTCCGCGGGGCCGCCGGAGAACCGGCCGCCCCACAACCGCGTCGGTGGGGGCGAGTCGGTCACTCGCCGCCCCCGACCGGATGCTGCTGCACGTCGTCGCTGGTCTGCGGCCGCTGCTCACCGCCGACGGCCAGTCGCTGGTCGCGCTCGGCGGCGATGCGCGAGGGCAGCCCCCACAGCTCGACGAACCCCTTGGCGAGGCTCTGGTCGAAGGTGTCCTCCGCGTCATAGGTCGCGAGGCTGTAGTCGTAGAGCGAGGCGGTGCTGCGCCGGCCGTTCACGACGGCACGGCCACCGTGCAAGGTCATGCGGATCTCACCGCTCACGTGCTGCGAGGCGTCGTCGATGAACGCGTCCAGGGACCGCTTCAACGGCGAGAACCACAGCCCGTCGTACACCAGCTCGGCCCACCGCTGCTCGACGCCGCGCTTGAACCGGGCGAGGTCGCGCTCGACGGTGAGGTTCTCCAGATGACGGTGCGCCTCGATCAGCGCGATCGCGGCCGGGCACTCGTAGACTTCGCGGCTCTTGATGCCGACCAGCCGGTCCTCGACCATGTCCAGGCGGCCGACACCCTGCGCACCGGCACGGGCGTTGAGCTCCTGCACCGCCTCGAGCATGGTGACGGCGCGACCGTCGATGGTGGTCGGCACCCCGTCGGTGAAGCCGATGACGACCTCGTCCGCCGGTCGGGTGACGGTCGGGTCCTGGGTGTAGGCGTAGACGTCCTCGATCGGCGCGTTCCACACGTCCTCGAGGAACCCGGTCTCGACGGCGCGGCCCCACAGGTTCTGGTCGATCGAGTAGGGCGACTTCTTGTTGACGTCGATCGGCAGACCTTTCTCCTCGGCGAAGGCGATCGCCTTGTCGCGGGTCATGCCGGAGTCGCGGACCGGTGCGAGCACGTCCAGCTCCGGAGCGAGAGCGGAGATGCCGACCTCGAAGCGCACCTGGTCGTTGCCCTTGCCGGTGCAGCCGTGCGCCACCATCGACGCACCGTGATAGCGCGCGGCGTCGACCAGGTGACGGACGATGATGGGCCGGGACAACGCCGACAGCAGCGGGTAGCGGTCCATGTAGAGCGCATTGGCCTTCAAGGCCGGCAGGCAGTAGCCCTCGGCATAGTCGGCGCGCGCATCGACGACGACGGCCTCCACCGCACCGCAGTCGAGCGCGCGTTGGCGGATCACGTCGAGGTCCTCGCCGCCCTGACCGACGTCGATCGCGACGGCGACCACCTCGGCCTTGGTCTGCTCGGCGATCCAGCCGATCGCGACGGAGGTGTCGAGGCCACCGGAATAGGCAAGGACGACTCGTTGCGTCATGAGGGAGTTGCTCCGTTCGTTGGGATGGTTCAGCCGCCGGCCATCCGGCGCAGCCGATGGACGAAGGTGGCGCCACCGGCGGGGTCGCGGGTGATGACGAGCACGGTGTCGTCGCCGGCCACAGTGCCAAGAACGTCCGGCAGGGCGGCCCGGTCGATCGCGGAAGCCAGCAGGTGTGCCCCGCCCGGTGGAGTGCGGGCCACCACCAGGTTGGCACTGGCCTCCACCGAAACGAGCAACTCGGCTGCCAGCCGGGAGATGCGGCTGTCGGTGGCGTCGGAGAGCGCGCGCAGGGTCGGGCCGGGGTCTTCGTCGGGTACGGCGTAGACCGTGCCGACGCCCGCCCGGCGTACCTTCACCGCACCGATCTCTTCCAGGTCGCGCGACAACGTCGCCTGGGTGACCGCGACGCCTTCCGCGGCCAGCAGCCGGCCCAGCTCGGTCTGCGACCGCACCGGCGTCGCCGCGATCAGTGCCGCCACCCGCGACTGACGGGCCGCCTTCGTCAGCGGCGGCCGGCTCACGGCCGCGGCGGACCGTTTGGGGCTCACGCCTGCTCCACCAGGAACGCGAGCAAGGCCTTCTGCGCATGCAGGCGGTTCTCGGCCTGGTCGAACACGACACTGTGCGGACCGTCGATGACACCGGCGGCGATCTCCTCGCCCCGGTGCGCCGGCAGGCAGTGCAAGACGATGACATCGTCGGCGGCGACGTCGACGGCCCGCTGGTCGAGCATGTAGGGCTGGAACACCAGGGACCGGCCGGCCGCCTCGGACTCCTGGCCCATCGACGCCCAGACGTCGGTGTAGAGGACGTCGGCGTTCGTCGCGGCCTGCTGGGGGTCGTTGGTGACCATGGCCGCCCCACCGGTGGCCTCGCCCAGCTCGTTGGCGCGGCGCACCACCTGCTCGATCGGCTCGAACCCGGGCGGGGAGGCGACCCGCACGTGCATGCCGGCCAGCGCGCCCGCGAGCAGCAGCGAGTGCGCCATGTTGTTGCCGTCACCGAGGTAGGCCATCGTCAGCCCGGCGAGCGTGCCCTTCTTCTCCCGGATCGTCTGTAGGTCGGCGAGTGCTTGGCACGGGTGGGCGTAGTCGGTCAGCGCGTTGACCACGGGCACCGAGGCTGCGGCGGCGAGCGCTTCGATCCGCTCCTGGCCGAAGGTGCGGATGACGATCGCGGCGACGTAGCGCGACAGCACCTGGGCGGTGTCCTCGATCGTCTCCCCGCGGCCGAGCTGGGTGCTGCGGGCGTCGAGGATGATCGGGTGGCCGCCGAGCTCCGCGATGCCGGCCTCGAAGGACAGGCGGGTGCGGGTCGACGGCTTCTCGAAGATGACGGCGACCGACCGCGGTCCCTCCAGCGGCCGCGCCGCGAAGCGGTCCTTCTTCATCCGGTCGGCCTCGTCGAGGATCGCCTCTTGCTCCGGCGCCGAGATGTCGTCGTCGACGAGGAAGTGCCGCATCAGCGACCACCTTCCGGACCGCCGGTCACCTCGGCCACCCGGGCGAGCAGCTCGGCGACGCCGAACGGCTTGGCAAACACGGAGTCCTCCCCCAACACCTCTTGCATGGCCGGCACGGCATCGATCTTTCCGGTGACGACGATGACCGGGACCTGGGCGAGAGTGGGATCACCCCGCAGCTCCTCGAGCACGCGCACACCGCCGAGGTCGGGCATCATCAGGTCGAGCAGGATGAGCGCCGGGCGTTGGCTGCTGGCCTTGACCAGACCGGCCAGGCCGTCCGAGGCGACCGCCACGTCATAGCCCTCGGCGGTGAGCAGGGTCTGCAGCAGACCGCGGACGCTCGGATCGTCCTCCACCACGAGGACATGGGGTGTGCTCATCGACCGTCGCCCCTCCCGGCCGACGCTGCCGGTCGGCCCTCGGCGCCGACACTAACGGCGGCTGCAGCCGCGGACAGGATTGCGGGCAGCGCGGTGGTGAACGTCTTCGCCTCGTCCGCGGTCAGGATCAGCGGCGGGGCCAGTCGAACCGCGTCCGGCGCGGCGGCGTTGACGAGGAAACCGGCGGCGCGTGCGGCAGCCTCGATGGCCGCCGCGGAGCCGTGCTCGACTTCGAGCGCCAGCCAGAAGCCACGGCCGCGCACCCCCTGCAGCAGCGGACCGTCGACCGCGGACAGCGCCGCGCTCCAGTCGGCGCCGGTCCGGGTGACGTGGTCGAGCAGGTCGTCGTCCTCGATCGTCTGCAGCACCGCCAGCGCCGCGGCGCAGCTGACCGGGTTGCCGCCGAACGTCGAGCCATGCTCACCCTTTTGCAGGGCCTCCGCGGCGACCCCGGTGGCGAGGCAGGCGCCGATGGGCAGGCCGCCGCCGAGACCTTTGGCCAGCGTGACGACATCGGGGACGACGCCGTCGTGCTGGTGGGCGAACCACGCGCCGGTGCGGCCGATGCCGCCCTGCACCTCGTCGACGATCAGCAGCGCGCCCACGGCGTCGCAGCTGCGGCGGGCGGCGGCGAGATAGCCCGGAGCGGGAGGGACGACACCCGCCTCCCCGAGAACGGGTTCGAGCACCACGGCGGCCGTGCGGTCGTCGACGGCTGCCTCGAGCGCGGCTGCATCGTCGTACGGCACGAACGTGACGTCGAGGCCGAACGGCGCGAACGGCTCCCGGATCGCGCTCTTGCCGGTGACAGCCAGCGACCCCAGGCTGCGGCCGTGGAAGGAGCGCTCGGCGGCGACGAACCGCGGGCGGTCCGGGTGCACCCTCTTCGCGATCTTCAGGGCGGCCTCGTTGGCGGTGGTGCCGTCGTTGCAGAGGAAGACCCGGGTGTCGGATCCGAGCAGCGCCGCGAGTCGCTCGGCCAGCTCGACGGCGCGCTCGTTGCCGTAGAGGTTGGAGGTGTGGGCGATGCGACCGACCTGCTCGGCCACCGCGCGCAACACCGCCGGATGCGCGTGGCCGAGTGCCGACACCGCGATGCCGCCGAGCAGGTCGAGGTATCGGTTGCCGTCCGCGTCGCTGACCTGACAGCCGTGGCCGGAGACGAGGGTGACCGACGGGACGCCGTAGTTGCGCATCATCACCGCGTCCCACCTCGCGGCGAAACCGGCGTTGCCGGGAGCGGGCGCGCCGGTCACTGCGGCACCACCATCGTGCCGATGCCGGAGTCGGTGAAGACCTCCAACAGCAGGGCGTGTGGCACCCGTCCGTCCAGGACGTGGGCGGTTCCGACGCCGCCGCGGACGGCACGGGCACACGCCTCCATCTTGGGTGCCATGCCGCTCGACAGCGTCGGCAACAGCTGCTCCAGCTCGGCGAGGGTCAACGAGCTCACGAGGTCGGCCCGGTCGGCGGCCGGCTCGGTGTCCGGCGTCCAGTTGGCATAAAGCCCCTCCACGTCGGTGAGGACGACGAGCTTCTCCGCCTGCAGCGCCACCGCCAGTGCGGCGGCGGCGGTGTCCGCATTGACGTTGTAGACCCCGCCGTCATCGCTGCGGGAGACGCTGGACACCACCGGGATCCGACCGTCGGCGAGCAGGCCGTGCACGAGCCCCGGCTCGACGGCGACGACGTCACCGACCAGCCCGAGATCGACCTCCTCGCCGTCGACAAGAGCACCGCGGCGAACGGCGGTGAACAGGTGCGCGTCCTCGCCGGAGACGCCGACGGCAAACGGCCCATGCTGGTTGAGCAAGCCGACGATGTCACGTTGGACCTGGCCGACGAGCACCATGCGGACGACGTCCATCGTCTCCGGCGTCGTGACCCGCAAGCCGCCGGCGAAGACCTGCTCGATGCCGAGCTTGTCGAGGTGAGCGTTGATCTGCGGCCCACCGCCGTGCACGACGACGACGCGGATGCCGGCGTAGCGCAGGAACACCACGTCCTCGGCGAACGACGCGCGCAACGCCTCGTCGGACATCGCATGGCCGCCGTATTTCACGACGATCGTGCGGCCGTGGAAGCGCTCCAGCCAGGGCAGCGCCTCGGTGAGGATCGCCGCTTTCACATGGGCGTCGGCAGCGCGGCTCATGTCGAGTACGCCGAGTTCTCGTGCACGTAGGCGGTGGACAGGTCGGTCGTGCGGATGACCGCGCCCGCGTCACCGATGTGCAGGTCGATCGAGATGCAGACCGCGCGTCCGGTCATGTCGACCGACGAGCGGTCCTCGGCCGCGGCACCGTTGCGGCACACCCACACGTTGTTGATCGCTACGTCGATCGCGTCCGGTTCGAAGGCCGCGCGGGTGGTGCCGATCGCGGCCAGCACCCGACCCCAGTTGGGGTCGTTGCCGAACAACGCGCACTTGAGCAGGGTGCTGCGCGCGGCCGCACGCCCGACCTCGACGGCATCGTCCTCGCTGGCGGCGTTGACGACCTCGATGACGACGTCCTTCGTCGCACCTTCGGCATCGGCCACCAGCTGTCGGGACAGGTCGTCGCAGGCGGCGAGCACCATCGCCGGCAGGTCGACATCGGCGGCCGGCACACCGCTCGCGCCGCTGGCCAGGAGCAGCACGGTGTCGTTGGTGGACATGCACCCGTCGGTGTCGATCCGGTCGAACGTGCGGCGCACCGCCACCCGCAGCGCGCGGTCCAGCTCGCGCGCATCGGCCACCGCGTCGGTCGTGAGGACGCACAACATGGTGGCGAGGCCGGGGGCGAGCATGCCGGCTCCCTTGGCCATCCCACCGACGGTGACGCCACCGGCCCGGGTCACGGTCTGCTTGGCCACCGTGTCGGTGGTGCGGATCGCTTCGGCGGCGTCATCACCGCCGGCCGCGGAGAGAGCGGCGGCAGCCTTGTCGATGCCGGCGAGCAGCTTGTCCATCGGGAGTCGCTCGCCGATCAGTCCGGTCGAGCAGACGGCGATCTCGCCGGCGCCGCAGTCGAGCAGCCGCGCGACGTGCTCGGCGGTGCGGTGGGTGTCCTGGAAACCGGCCGGTCCGGTGCACGCGTTGGCTCCGCCGGAGTTGAGGGCCACGCCTCGAAGGGCGCCAGCGGCGAGCACCTGCTCGCTCCAGAGAACCGGCGCGGCCTTGATCCGGTTGCCGGTGAACACGCCGGCCGCCGCGTGGCTCGGCCCATCGTTGACCACCACCGCGACGTCGGCCGCGCCGCTGGCCTTCAGTCCCGCCGCGACGCCGGCGGCCCGGAATCCGGTGGGTGCGGTGACGGTCACCGCAGCCTCGCGGTCATGGTGCGACACCGTTCACGCTGAGGCCGAGGGTCTCCGGCAGGCCGAGGGCGAGGTTCGCGTTCTGCACGGCTTGACCGGCCGCGCCCTTGCCCAGATTGTCGAGGGCCGCGACGACGACCGCTCGGCCAGCCGCAGCGTCGAGCGCGACCTGCAGGTGGCAGGAGTTGGAGCCGAACGTGGCCGTGGTGTGCGGCCACTGCCCGGCCGGCAGCACGGTGACGAAGGGCTCGTCGTCGTACGCCGCCGCCAGCGCGTGCCGCAGATCGGCCTCACCCGCCGCAGCGACGACCCGGGCGGTGCAGGTGGCGAGGATGCCGCGCGGCATCGGCGCGAGCACCGGAGTGAACGACAACCCGGTCTCGGCCCCCGCCGCTGCCGAGAGCGCCTGGCGGATCTCCGGGATGTGCTGATGGGCGCCACCGACCTTGTAGGGCGTCAGGTCGCCCATCACCTCAGTGCCGAGCAGGTGGGGTTTCGCGGACCGGCCGGCTCCGCTGGTGCCGCTCGCCGCGACCACCACGACGTCGGCGGGCGCGACGAGCCCGGCGGCGAGCAACGGTGCAAGCGCGAGGATGACGGCGGTCGGATAGCAGCCGGGGTTGGCGATGCGGCGGGTCTCGGCGAGCTGCGCCCGGACGCCGGGCAGCTCCGGCAGACCGTAGGGCCAGGTGCCCGCGTGGGTCCCGCCGTAGAACTGCTGCCAGCCGGCGGCGTCGACGAGCCGGAAGTCGGCGCCGAGGTCGATGACGACGCAGTCATCCGGCAACCGCTCTGCGATGCGCGCGGATTCACCGTGGGGCAACGCGAGGAAGACGACGTCGGCGGCGAACGCGGTGAGGTCGCCGTCGACCGCCAGCAGCGGCCGGTCCGCGAGCGTCACCAGCTGCGGGTGCAGCTCCCCCAGTCGACGGGCGGCGGT
>DASTWK010000084.1:0-7233 GCA_035776655.1 Mycobacteriales bacterium
GTCGTCGAGGTCGCCAAGCGGCTCGCGTTGATGGGCATCGAGGTCGAGATCTTCACCCGAGCCACGTCCAGCGAGCTGCCGACGGTGGTCGAGCTGGTGCCGGGCGTGACCGTCCGGCACATCACTGCCGGTCCCTTCGAAGGCTTGGACAAGAACGACCTGCCGGCTCAGCTGTGCGCGTTCACCAACGGCGTGCTGCGGGTCGAGGCGGCGCACGAGCGGGGTTACTTCGACCTCGTGCACTCGCACTACTGGCTGTCCGGACAGGTCGGCTGGCTCGCCAAGGAACGCTGGGGCGTCCCGCTGGTGCACTCGATGCACACGATGGCGAAGGTGAAGAACGCCTCACTCGCCGACGGTGACGCGCCCGAGCCCAACGCGCGCGCGATCGGTGAGGCTCAGGTCGTGGAGGCCGCCGACCGCCTCATCGCCTCCACCGACGCCGAGGCAGCGCAACTGGTCGAGCTCTACGACGCCGACCCGCGGCAGGTCGTCACGATCGCGCCCGGCGTCGACCTCGGCGTGTTCCGTCCGGGGGACCCGACCGCCGCCCGGCAGCGGCTCGGTCTCGCCCCCGACGCGATGGTGCTGCTGTTCGTCGGCCGCATCCAGGCGTTGAAGGCCCCCGACGTAGTGCTGCGCGCCACCGCGCAGCTCCTCGAGCGCGACCCGTCGCTGCGCGACCGGCTCACGGTCGCCGTCGTCGGCGGCCCGAGTGGCAGCGGTCTGACCGAGCCGGAGTCGTTGCAGAAGCTCGCCGGCACGCTCGGCATCGCCGACCTCACCCGTTTCGACCGCCCGGTGCCCCAGGAGCTGCTGGCCGACTACTACCGCGCCGCCACCGTCACCGTCGTGCCCTCGCACACCGAGTCGTTCGGGCTGGTTGCGGTGGAGTCGCAGGCCTGCGGCACGCCGGTGGTCGCGGCGGGTGTCGGTGGTCTACGTACGGCGGTCGCCGACGGCAGTTCCGGCATCCTCGTCGACGGCCACGATCCCGCGCTCTACGCGGACGCCGTGCGCCGCGTCCTCACCGAGCCGGGCCTGCACCGCCGGCTCAGCCTCGGCGCCGTGGCGCACGCGAGCGAGTTCGGCTGGGGTGTGACCGCGGCGCGCGTCCTCGATGTCTATGCCGAGGCCATCGTCGAGCACGCCACGGTCGCCCGGCTCGCCGCGGGGCAATGACCGCTGCCGACCCGGCCACGGCGCTGGCCGACGTGGTGCGCGCGGCGCTCGACGACCGCGAGGTCGAGTACGACGAGGACGAGCCCGGTGCCTTCTTGTGCAAGCTGCCCGGGTCGCACAAGCTCGCGACGATGACGTGGCTGGTCGTCGGCGACCACTCGCTGCACGTGGAGGCGTTCTTCATCCGCAAGCCGGACGAGAACCACGCGGGCTTCTACAAGTGGCTGCTCGAACGCAACGCGAAGATGTACGCCGTCTCCTTCGCGGTCGACAACATCGGTGACGTCTACCTCGTCGGCCGGCTGCCGCTCGCCGCCGTCACCGCCGAGGAGATCGACCGCATCCTCGGCAGCGTCCTCACCTACGCCGATGAGTGGTTCGACTCCGCGCTCGAGCTCGGCTTTCGCACCAGCATCGAGAAGGAGTGGGACTGGCGGGTCAAGCGCGGCGAGTCGCTGCGCAACCTGGAAGCCTTCGCTCGTTTCGCCGATCCCGCCAACCGGCGTTAGGAGCCGTCCGCGCCTGTGCACCTCGGGTCAGCGGGCGGCAGCGAGCTCGGCATAGCGGGCGAGCTGCTCGTGCACGGCGGCGACCTCCGCGGCGGGCGCGAAGTCGGCGAGGGTGTCGAGCACGCTGGCCAGCACGTCGCGGGCTCGGTCATATTCGCCGCGCGCGTCGGCGACCTGCGCGAGCAGGCGAGCGGCCGCGTTGGCGACGAAGGGTTCGCCGGTCGCCCGCGCCGTCCGCATCGACCGCTCGGCGTCCACCCAGGCCGCGTCCAGGTCGCCCATCGCCTGTGCGATGCGGGCGCGGTTGAGCGTCATCCGGCTCTCGAACAGGCCGCCGTCGGCGGCCGCCACCGCGATCGCCACGCCCTCGTCAGCCCAGCGGCGACCGGCCTCCAGGTGGCCGGCGTCGAGGTTGACCCAGATCAGAGGCTGCAGGATCAACAGCGACAGATGGGTTGATCCGCCGGCCTGCGCCAGGGTGCGTTCGCAGACCGCGATGGCCCGTTCGGCGGCGTCGCGGTCGCCCGGCGGGTAGGACCAGGCGGCGACGGCGGCCTCGGCGACCGGCTGCAGCCAGGCGCGCGCTGTCCCCGTGAGTAACGGCAAGCTGTCGCGCACCTGCTCGACCATGTCGCGGTCGATGGGCGCCAGGTTGCTGGCATAGAACAGCTGCGCGACGGCGAGGAGCGCGCGCGACTCGCCGGCGACGCCGGCGGCGAGCAGTCGTTGCGACCACTCCAGGCCGTCCCGCGACCGGTTGCGGCCGATCAACCAGCTGAGGATGCCGAAGACGATGCCGGCCGCGGTGTCGAACTGCTCGCGATCGGCGGCCCACTCCAGGGCAGCCCGGATGTTGCCCTCGTTGGCGTCCAACCGCGCCCGGCAGCCCGGGTCGTCGTCGCGCAACCACAGCGTCGGCTCGGCCCCGGCGACGAGGCCCTGCACCCAACGCAGATGCGCATCCCGAGTGGCGACGAGCTCGTCGGCCTGCACCAGCCGGTCGACGGCGTACTGCCGGATCGTCTCCAGTAGCCGGTAGTGCACCTCCGCGTCGTGCGGCTCGGCGATGACGAGCGACTTCACGACGAGCTGGTCGATGGTGTCGACGACGGTCAACGCGTCGAGGTCGGTGCACACCGCCTCCGCCGCGTCCAGCGTGAACCCGCCGGCGAAGACGCCGAGCCGGCGCAGCAGCGCCTGCGCAGTCGGATCGAGCAGCCCATAGCTCCAGTCCACCGTCGCCTGCAGGGTCCGGTGCCGTTCCATGCCACCGCGCGCCCCGCCGGCGAGCAGCCTGAACCGCTGGTCCAGTCGGCTGGACAACTGCTCGACACTCAGGCTCGTCAACCGGGCGGCGGCCAGCTCGACCGCGAGCGGGATCGCATCCAGCCGGTCGCACAGCACCTCCGCTGCCTGCCGGTTGGCGTCAGTGAGGGCGAACCCGGCGTTGACCGCGCGTCCCCGAGTGCCGAGCAGCTCGAGCGCGTCCTCGCGCGTCAGCGGCGGCACCCGCCACACGACCTCGCCGGCCACGCCGAGCGGCTCCCGGCTGGTCGCCAGCACGGCGACTTCCGGGCAACGGAGCACCAGGTCCGTGACGACATCGCTCACGGCGGCGATGACGTGCTCGCAGTTGTCGACGAGCAGCAACAGCTGCCGGTCGCCGAGCGTGGTGACCAGCTCCGACGTGGCCAGGTCCGGCTGCCCGAGTGCGGCCGCGAACGCGCCACCCACCGCGCCCGGGTCGGAGACCCGGGCGAGATCGACGAACCAGGCACCGTCCGTGTAGCGCGACGCTGCCTCTGCCGCTACCCGCAACGCGATCCGCGACTTGCCCGCGCCGCCGGTGCCGGTCACCGTCACCAGCCGGGCATCCGCCAACAGCCGCTCGACCTCCGCGACCTCCCGGACCCGGCCGATGAACGACGTGGGTTGTGCCGGCAGGTTCGACCGGCTGCTGCCCTGGGACCGCACCGGCGGGAACTCACCAACCAGATCCGGGTGCGTCAGCTGGTGCAGCTGCACGACGGCGGCCAGGTCCTTGAGCCGATGACCGCCCAGGTCGCGCCAGCCGGCGCCGGGCGGCAGCGGCGTGGCGAGCCGAGCGGCCGGGTCGGATACGAGCACTTGGCCACCATGCGCGGCCGCCGCGATCCGTGCCGCCTCGTGCACGGCCATTCCCACCAACGTGTCCGCAAGCTGTTCGACCGAGCCGACGTGCACACCCATCCGCACCCGCACCGCGACGTCCGTCGGCCAGTCGTGGCCGGCGAGCGCGAGCTGCCCGGCCAACGCGGCCGCCACCGCGTCCGCCGCGGTCGCGAACGTCACGAAGAACGAGTCGCCCTCGGTGCCCTGCTCGGTGCCGCCATGGTCGAGGTACGCCGCGCGCAGCAGTCGCCGGTGTTCGAGCAACACGGCCGCATAGTCAGGGCCCAGCTGCTGCAACAACCGGGTCGAGCCCTCGATGTCGCTGAACAGCAGCCCCACCGTTGCCCGTGTCATCGACTTCCCCCCGGTCCGCCGGCCGCGGCGCGGCTCTAGTCTTGCCGACCATGAGCGTCGGGACCTTGATTTTGCTCAGGCACGGCGAAAGCGAGTGGAACGCGAAGAACCTGTTCACCGGCTGGGTCGACGTCGACCTGTCGGCGAAGGGGCGCGAGGAGGCCGTCCGCGCCGGCGAGTTGCTCAAAGCCGCCGGGCTGCTGCCCGACGTCGTCCACACCTCCGTCCTGCGTCGCGCCATCACGACCGCCAACCTCGCCCTCGACGGGTGCGACCGGCACTGGGTCCCGGTGCAGCGGCACTGGCGGCTCAACGAGCGGCACTACGGCGACCTGCAGGGCAAGGACAAGGCGCAGGTGCGGGAGCAGTACGGCGACGAGCAGTTCATGATCTGGCGCCGCTCTTACGACACGCCTCCACCGCCGCTCGCCGACGACAACGAGTGGTCACAAGCCGGCGACCCGCGCTACGCCGCGCTCGCTCCGGAGATCGTGCCGCGGACCGAGTGCCTCAAGGACGTGGTGGAGCGGCTGCTGCCCTACTGGTACGACGCGATCGTGCCGGACCTGCGCACCGGCGCGACCGTCCTCGTCGCCGCGCACGGCAACTCGCTGCGCGCGATGGTCAAGCACCTCGACGGCATCAGCGACGAAGCCATCCCCGGTCTCAACATCCCGACCGGCATCCCGTTGCGCTACGACCTGGACCCGGCCACGCTCCGCCCGACGACGCCGGGCGGCACCTATCTCGACCCGGCGGCCGCGGCGGCCGCGATCGAGGCGGTGAAGAACCAGGGCCGCTGACGGCCCCGAACGCCCGGCCCCGCGCGATGACGCGTGGGCCGGCGGTCAGCCGTTCGGTTCGTTGGTGAGCTCGGCCGTCGGGGTGGGCCGGCCCTCGGCCGGTGTCGGGCTCTCGGTCGGGTAGTGCCCGGTGAGATGCACCGGCTCGGCCGTCGCGGTGCTGCCGACCGCCGCCGCGTCCTTGACCGGCACCGTGAGGTTGGCGGTGCCGTTGTTCTGGAACGACACGGTGACCCGCACCGAGCTGCCCGGCACCGGCGGCGTCGGCAGGCCGATCACTTCGAGCGTCGGCCCCGGCAGACCGATCTCCGGGTCACCGAACTGCACCGACTGCCGCGGCTTGATGCTGATCGACCCGGAGCCGCTCGGCTGCACCGCGTTGCCCGCGGCGGTCACGCTGGTCAGCGTGTCCGGCTGCGAGCCGCGGTTGACGATGACGAGCGTCAGGTAGCCCTGCACCGGCACGCCGGTGGGCGACGGAGAGGCGAGGGCCTTCTTCTTGCCCGCCTTCTTGCCCAGCTTCTTCTTCAGCACCGAGCTCGAAGGTGACGGCGACGGCGGCAGCGACGGCACGGTGGCCGTCGGCGAAACCGCGGGGGACGAGGACGGCGACGGAGTCGGCGACGACGTGGTCAGTGCGGAGCTGACGACCAGCCGCGCCCCCCGCACGGCCATCGCACCGGCATTGCCGTTCGCGACGTTGTGCGTCGCGCTGTCCTTGGCGGTCTCGTTGCCCGGCCCGGCGTCACAGCCCGCGAGCACCAGCGGGATCGCAACAGCGAGGGGGAGAGCGAGCTTCTGGACGCCGGACGAGCGACGGGCAATCACGCGGCGGGTCACCCCTTGACGAGCACCGGTAGGTCGGCAGCGATGTCGGTCGGCGCGACGCCGGACGGATAGAGCGTGGTCAGCCGGTTGTCACGCCCGTAGACCATCACGGCCGCGAAGTGGGCCACAGCGTATCGACCGACATGGTCGGACTTCTTCGCGGGTTCCCGCTTCGACACCGGCATCCCCATCTCCACCTCGGCGCCCGCGATCTGCGCCGGTGTTCCGGTCAGGCCGACGAAGCTGGGGCTGAACCGGTCCAGCCACGCCCGAAGCACGTGCCGCTTGTCCCGCCACGGATCCGTCGTCACGAACACGACCGCCACCTGGCGGGCGACGTCGGGGCCGACCTTGCGCAGCGCCGTCGCCACGTCGGCCATCGAGGTGGGGCACTCGTCGGGGCAGTGGGTGTAGCCGAAGTAGAGCAGCGTCACCTTGCCCTGCGTCTGCTTGCGCAGGTCGTAGGGATGACCGGCGGTGTCGGTCAACGTCAGCTGCGGCTTGACGCTGCGCTGGCTCGGGATCGCGCCGTGCAGCTGCTGGGACACGTCCCGGGTCGACAGGTGGTCGCCGGAGCCGCCGCTGCCGCACCCGGCAACGGCGAGGGCCAGCACGATCAGGGCAGCAACACGACGGGTCACCACGTCATCTTCGCAGCCGCACCGCCGCAGGTTCACTGCCCGGCAGATCGAGCGACATCCCGACGCACGGCCCGCGACCTGCCCCCTCAGCGGCCGGTCAGGTGCCCGCCACCGCTGACCACGAACGCCGCGACCAGCACCGCCACCGCCGCGATCACCAGCCGGAACGCCACCGCGCGATGGCCGCCCCGCGCCGCCACCGCCACCGCCGCGACCGTGTCCACCGCCGCTGCGGCCACCGCCAGCGGCGCGGCATCGGTGGCAAACGCGAGCAGCCCCCCGGCCGCCGCCACGAACAGCGCCGCGACGACCGTGGCGGCATCCGGGCCGACCCGCTGCGGCAGCCCCCGCACCCCGGTCGAACGGTCGGCGTCGACATCGCCGAGAGTGTTCGCGAAGTGCGCGGCCACCCCGCACGCCGCTGCGGCGGCGACCAGCGCCGGCTGCGGCAGCGGCGAGCCGGGCAAGGCGGCGGCGACGATCACCGGGACCAGGCCGAACGACACGACGTACGGCGCCGGGCTCGCCCAGGTGTGCTTGAGCCGGACGTCATAGCCCCACGCCGATCCCACGGCCACCAGGTGCGCGGCGCCGGCCCGCCACCCGACGGCGACAGACAGCGGGACGTCTGCGAGCAGAGCAGCCGCCGCCGACCAGCCGACCGTGTCACGCCCGACGAGTCCGGCCGGGATGGGCTTGTCCCGCCGGGCCGCGGCAAGGTCCAGCGGCGCGTCGAGGAAGTCGTTCGCCCAACCGATCGAGGCC
>DASTWK010000085.1:0-73401 GCA_035776655.1 Mycobacteriales bacterium
TCGTCCTCCACGACCTGCTCGGCGGCTGCCTGGACGACTACTTCGGCATCCTCCGCCGCCCGCGGCTGGCGGCACCCCAGCGCAGCGCCTGACCGCTGCGCCTCGATCTGCCCCCGCATCCGCTGGATGCCTCTGAGCACCGCATCCCCCGGATGCCCGACGTCAGGCCCGGCAGCTGCGTAGGCCAGGCTTGAGCCATGACTCAGCAGGTCGACAGCGAGATCGCCAACGAGATCGGCGCCCGCCCGATCCCGGAGTTCGACGGCGTCCACGACGTGTGGCCGAGGGGGGCGCGGTTGCAGGCGGTCCGCGAGGCCGCCGCGGCGTACAAGCGCCGGTTCAAGTCCCAGGGTCAGGTCCGCGCGGTGCAGTCGGTGGACATCGCCGCAGCGCCGTACCCGGTCAACTACGCCTTCCACGACGCTGTCTCGGTCCCGACGCTGCCGCTGATCTCGATGATCAACCGGATGATCGTCGTGCAGTACGACGACTGGTCCGGGACGCCGCGCACGCTGGTGTTCGAGCCGACCGTGCCGGACGGCTCCGCGGAGGCACCCTTCTATCGCAACTTGCAGAAGGTGATGAGCAAGGTTCCCGCGTCGCGACTGTTCGAGCGGGTGGTGTTGAAGTACTACAACGAGCCGGCGGACGTGCTGGCCAAGCTCGGGTTGACTGGCGAGGACATCGACTTCTGCACCTTCGACCACCTCCACGTCCAGGACCCGCGGATGATCCTGGGATCGACGGAGGTCATCGAGGGCGAAGCCGCGCCACGGTCGCCGCTGTTCGGGCGGGCGAGGATGCTGGTGCACAGCCGCGAGCTCGCGACTTTGCAGTCGTTGCACCCGATGCAGTGGGCGTGGTACGTCGAGGACGGACTGCGCGGCGTCGATCCCGACAAGTTCGTCACCTTCGACGGGGACATCGAGCTCGGGCCGGGGATCGCCCTGCTGTGGACCCCGGGACACACCGACGGCAACCACTCGTTGGTGATCAACACCGCTGACGGCGTCTGGGTCTCGTCGGAGAACGGCATCTCGCTGGACAACTGGCAGCCGGAGCTGTCGAAGATCCCGGGGGTGCGGCGCTATGCGGAGAGCTTCGGGCGGGAGGTCTGCCCCAATGCCAACACGCTCGAGGACTCTCTGGACCAGTACGACTCCATGGTGAAGGAGAAGACGCTGGCCGACCCCTGCCCGCGTGACCCGCGGTGGCTGCAGATCCTGCCGTCCACCGAGCTGGCTCCCTGGAAACGGTTCTGGCCGGTCGTTCCCACCTTCGCCCACGGCGGCATCTCCTACGGCGAGATCCGGCCCGGTCTGCGGTGAGGCCGCCTGCCGGCGCTGTCGTCACCGGTGCGGGTCGCGGTTTGGGCAAGCAGATCGCCGAGCTGCTCGCATCGCGTGGCCACACGCTGCTCGTCACCGACGTGGACGGCGAAGCCGCGGCCGCGGCGGCCGCGTCGCTGGGCGATCGCGCCTTCGCGATGGCCGTGGACGTGCGCGACCACACGCAGGTCGAAGCGGCCCGTGACCAGATCGTGGACCGCGCCGGGCGGATCGACACCTGGGTGAACAACGCGGGCGTCCTCGTGACCGGGCCGGCGTGGACCCAAGGCGCCGATCTGCGTCGCCTGATGCTCGACGTCAACGCGCTCGGCACCGTCAACGGCACCGTCGCCGCCATCGATGCCATGCGCGGCACCGGTGGCGGGCACATCGTCAACATCGCCTCGCTCGCCGGTCTCACCGCCGTTCCGGGTGAGGCGGTCTATGCAGCGTCAAAGCATGCCGTCATCGGCTTCAGCCTCAGCACGATCGCCGACCTTCGCGCTGCCGGCATCGATGACATCGACATCTCCTGCGTGTGCCCCGATGGCATCTGGACACCGATGCTGCACGACAAGCTCGACGACCCCGGGTCGGCCATGTCGTTCTCCGGCAAGCTGCTGCAGCCCGAGGAGGTCGTGGCGGCGGTCGGGAGGTTGCTCGACCGGCCGCGTCTCGTCACGTCGTTGCCGCGGTGGCGTGGAGCCGCGGCGCGAGTCGCCGCCGCCGCGCCGCGACTAGGTCTTGCGGCGATCCCGCTGACGCTGGCGCAGGGTCGGCGGAAGCAGCGCCAGCTGCGGGAGGCGGGCGGTCCACGGCGCGCCTGACGGTCACCGGATTCGACATGCATCGGCTGCCGATCGAGGATGGCGACATGGCTCATGACGTGTTCCCGCCGGCGACAGCAGCGATGAGTGCCCGACGCAAGGCGTTGGCTCCGGAGACGCACGACGCGTTCACTGCGTTCAGCCAGCAGGTGTTCGCCGACGGCGCTCTGCCGGAGGTGACCAAGCAGCTGATCGCGGTCGCGGTCGCGCACACCACTCAGTGCCCCTACTGCATCCGCGGGCACACCAAGCTCGCGCACCGCAAGGGGGCGACCGACGAGCAGATCATGGAGGCGATCTGGGTCGCGGCCGAGATGCGTGCCGGCGGCGCCTACGCGCATGCCGCGATCGCGCTCGACGCGCTGGACGGGCTCGACCCGTCGATCCACAACCGCTCCGAGGCCTCCGGCTCCGCCGCCGATCGCTAGCGTCGGCCGGTGCGAGCGGCGTACGTCACGGCGCTGGGGCCACCGGACCCGATCGGGGTCGGTCAGCGCCTTACGTGCCGACCGTGACGGATGACGTTGTTCATCCGATATGGCGGTGTTGAGATTCGATCAATGCCCGTCCACCGGTGACGGAATCAGAGGATGATGCCGCCTGTGAGCGTCACGGAGACGCCGACCGGCATCCTGACGTTCCTCATCGCCGACGTGCGCGGCTATACCGCGTTCACGCAGGCCCGGGGGGACGAGGCTGCTGCGCGCCTGGCTGACAAGTTCGCCGAGGTCATGCGCGAGGGCGTGGACGCCCACGGTGGCGAGGTCACCGAGCTGCGGGGCGACGAGGCGCTGGCGGTGTTCTCCTCGCCCCGCGCCGCCGTCCGGGCGGCGATCGACCTGCAGATGGTGTTCGTCGACGAGACCGCGTTGGATCCAGCGTTGCCGCTCACCGTCGGCATGGGAATCGACGCGGGCGAGGCCGTGCCTGTGCAGGGCGGCTATCGCGGCGGGGCGTTGAACCTGGCCGCCCGGCTGTGCTCGAAGGCGTTGCCGGGCGAGGTGCTCGTCAGCCAGGGCATTGCACATCTGACACGAACGGTCGAGGGGATCGAGTTCATCGACGCCGGGGAGGCCGAGGTCAAAGGTCTCGCCGCGCCTGTGCCGGTGTTCCGCGCGCGGGCTGACCGGCCACCGCTTGTCGCTCCCGCCGGCGCCGGTGAGCTGCCGAGCGCTCTCGCGGCGGTGACGCCGGTCGTCGGTCGTGACGTCGAGGTGCGGAGGTTGCGGTGGTCGTGGCGGCTGGCGCGTCGCGGTGTGCCGACCACGTGTGTCGTCCTGGGACCGCCCGGCATCGGCAAGACGCGTCTGGTCGCGGAGCTGGCCGCGGCGGCGAGCCTGGGCGGCGGCGACGTGCGCTATGCGACGTTCGCGACCGGCGCACCTGACGTCGCGGAGCTGCTGGGTCTGCCCGCCGAGCGGCCGGCGCTCGTCGTACTGGACGACCTGGAGACGGCGACACCGCGGCAGGTCGCGTCGCTCGCCGATACGGTCGCGCTGGCCTTGACCGGTGCCCGCATGCTCGTGCTGGTCGTCGAGGACGAGTCCGCGTCGACCGAGGTGCTCACGACCGCACGCCGCTTGGCCGGCGACGACCGGCACGTGGTGCGTCCTCGGCCGCTCACGCTCGACGAGATGGTGCGGGTCGCCGGCTTCTACGTCGGTGCGGCGGCTGATGTCGTGCCGCACGATGTGCTCGCGACGACCGGCGGCATTCCGCGGCTGGTGCACGAGCGGGTGAGCGAGTGGGCGCAGGGATACGCAGCCCGCCGCCTGGGCGACCTGGCGACGGCTGCTGCGTCCGGGCGCAGCGACCTGCGAACAGTGGAGTCGGACCTCGCCGGCACGGTCATCGACCTGCAGCAGGTGCGTGAGCAGGCGACGCTGTTCGGTCTCGGCCCCGGCCGGCGCGCCCCCGATCCGACGGACTCTCCCTACCGTGGCCTCGCCAGCTTCGACGTCGAGGATGGTGACGTCTTCTTCGGCCGGGAACGGCTCGTGGCCGAGCTCATCTCGCGCCTCGCGGGTGCCAACCTGCTCGGTGTCATCGGCGCGTCCGGCAGCGGCAAGTCGTCGGCGCTGCGCGCCGGGCTGCTGCCCGCACTCGAGTCGGGCGTGCTGCCGGGCAGCGAGCACTGGACGGTGGCGTTGCTGCGCCCGGGGGAGCATCCGATGCGCGCGCTCGACCGTGCCCTTTGGTCGACGCTGCCGGAGGCCGTGACCGAACAGCTCGGTGATGGAGAGCCGGATCTCGGCCGCATCCGCACCTTGTTGCCGGACGGTTCACGACTGATCGTGGTCGTCGACCAGTTCGAAGAAGCCTTCACGCTGTGTCAGGACGAGAGCGAGCGGGCGCGGTTCCTCGCCGCGCTCTCGGATGCGGGCGGGTCGACCGCCATGGGCGTGGCCGTCGTTGTCGCCGTTCGCGCCGACTACTACGGGCGGGTGGCGATCGACAGTGGACTGGCCGCGCTGATCGCCGGCAACCACGTCCTCGTCGGGCCGATGACGGCTGAGGAGTACCGCCGCGCGATCGTCCAGCCGGCGCTACGCGTCGGGGCCGTCGTCGAGCCCGAGCTCGTCGACGACCTGGTCGCGGAGGTGCTCGGTGAGCCGGGTGCGCTGCCGTTGCTGTCGACGGCGCTGCTCGAGCTGTGGGAGCACCGTGACGGTCGCACGCTCCGCAGGGCCTCCTACGTCGACACCGGCGGTGTCCATGGCGCCGTCGCGCGCCTGGCGGATGACGTCTATGAGTCGTTCGATGAGAACCAGCAGCGGATCGTGCGTGCAGTGATGCTGCGACTCGCCGGCCCGGGCCTGGGTGATGCGGTCGTCCGGCGGCGGGTGTCGCTGTCGGAATTCGACGTCGACCGGGACCACGAGGTCCGCCGGGTGCTCGACGTCTTGGCGGCACGCCGCCTCGTGACGATGAGTGATGGCACGGCCGAGGTCGCACACGAAGCTCTGTTGCGGGAGTGGCCGCGACTGCAGGCGTGGCTGGAGGAGGACCGGGAGGGGCGCCGCCTGCGCGCTCACCTCGCCGCCGCGGCGCAGGAGTGGGTGGCGAACGCCAAGGACGAGGGCGAGCTGTACCGGGGGGCGCGGCTGTCGGCGGCATTGGACTGGACCACCCACCACACGTCGGAGCTCAACGAGGTCGAGCGCGAATTCATCACTGCCAGTCGGGAGCAGACGCAGGCCACGCTGCACCGTCAGCAGCGGCAGAACCGCCGACTGCGAGGACTTCTCGTCGGCGTCGTCGGGGTTTTGGTGTTGGCGCTGATCGCCGGTGGTGTCGCACTCGTGCAACGGCAGTCGGCTCAACGGTCGGCCCGGCAGGCGCTTGCCCGGCAGCTGGGTGCGGAAGCCGTCAGCGTGCCGCGCATCGACCAGGCGATGCTGCTAGCCCGCGAGGGCGTGCTGCTGGACAAGACCTCCGACACTGCGGGGACCCTGCTCGCGACGCTGCTGCGGTCACCGACGTTGCAGGGGACGATGACGATGCCGATCCAGGTGCGACCGCAGCGTGTCGCTCTCGGCGCGGACGGCAGCAAGCTCGCGGTTGTCGGCAACGACGGCAAGGTCTACTTCTTCGACACCAAGACCCGCAGGCTGACCGACAACCACGCGTACGGCGACTGGGGTGGGGCCGGCCTGTGGACTGTGGGTTCCGATTTCGCCTTTGACCGCTACGACCCGAAGGCCAACAGTTACACGATTGAGGTCGTCGACGCGAAGACTCTGCAGCACCGGAAGACGCTGCAGTTCAGCAAGCTGTTCCTGAACACGCCGACTACCAGCCCGGCGTGCGTCAGCAGCACCGACGGGTCACGTTTCACCTGCGGCTACGCGGAGACGTCGCCGGACCGGTCGCAGGACAAGCAGTCCTACTTGGAGTCATGGGATCTGCGTAGCTCGTCACACCGGCTGCGCAAGGTGCCGGGCCGCGGCATGGACGTCGTAGGAGCGTTGCCCGACGGACAGGTCGTTGCGGCCACCGACAACGCAATCGTCACCGTCGACGGCGCCTCCCTCGCGACGAAGCGTCGCCTCGCGGTGCACCTCGGCCAGGGCACCGGCACGGTGAGTCCCGACGGCAGCACCATTGCGTGGCAGGCCGGTGGACCCACCGACGAGGTCTCGTCCACCTACTCGCTGCTCGACGTCGCCACCGGTCGCCTCACCGCGACGCCGGCAGCGCACGTTGCGGGGATTCAAGCGATGGGCTTCGACCCGTCGAGTCATTACCTGGTGACGACCGGCGACGATGCGCGTGTGGTCGTCTCGGACGCGCACACCGGCGCCGTGGTCGACACCCTCACCGGCCACTCCGGTCGGGTGCTGGGGCTGGCCTTCTCGTCGGACGGCAAGACGCTCTACACGTGCGCCCTCGACGGCGCGATCTTTGTGTGGGATCTGGGCAGTGGCGCGCGCTTCGGCCGGCTCGTCCACGTCGGAGCGTTGGACGGGCTGCCGGGCGCGCCGGCGATGGCACTGTCGCCGGACGGCGGGCGCTTCGCCGCTCGCGTCGGCCCCGGTCGCGTCCGTCTCTACTCCGTGCGCACACTGCGGGCTGTGGGCACGTTCACGGTGGGCGGCGGTGACGTCCACGCTCTTGCCTGGTCGCGCCGCGGCGTACTTGCCGTCGGCGAGACCGAAGGCGGCGTGCAGCTGTGGTCTACCGGTGCGACTCCGTCGCGGCTGCGAGCGTTGTCGCAGGGCGCCGGTGACGTCACCGACCTCGCGTTTTCACCGGATGGTGAGAAGCTCGCGGTGACGACCGAGGTGGAGCCCAAGGATCCCGCCAGCAACGCCCCAGCGACCGGTGGTGTCGGCATCTGGGATGCCGCCACCGGTCGGTCGGTGTCGGTGCGCCCGCTGAAGGACCCTGGCTCGGCGGTTGCCTGGAGTCATGACGGTCGCACCCTCGCCCTGGCCTCGGGGCAGGGACAGCTCCAGGTGATGGACGTCGAGGGGCACGTGCGGCGGACCTTCGGTCACCTGTACGACGACACCATCACCGATGTCGCGTTCCTCGCCGATGGTGACCTGCTTGCCGGTGGTTACAACGGCATTGTCGTGCGATGGGATCCGCGCACCGGCAAGCGCGTCGGGCACCCGGTGCTGACCGAGCCCGCACCGGTGTCCAGCATCGCCGTGTCGCCGGACGGGGAGCGCTTCGCCGTGAGCGGGGGCAGTTCCGGCGGTCTCAAGATCTGGGACGCGGCGACGCTGCAGCAGTTCGGCGCCACGTTCCCGGGCGGCGCCGGAACCTGGGGCAACGTCGCCTACACGCCCGACGGTGCGAACGTTGTTGTTGCCTATGGGGACGGAACCGCAGCGGTTTGGCCCGCGTCGGTGGCCGCCTGGATGCAGCACGCTTGCGCCGTCGCCGGACGCAACTTCACGCATGAGGAGTGGAGCCGGTTCGTCACCGGCCACGCCTACGCCAAAACCTGCCCCGGCTACCCGGCCGCCTAGAGGCGATCCGCACCAAACCGCATGCGGACCTGCGGTTTCGCGAAGTGCCCCCGGCAGGATTCGAACCTGCGCTCCCGCCTCCGGAGGGCGGTGCTCTATCCCCTGAGCTACGGGGGCTCGGGCGGCATCGAGGCTAGCAGCGCAGCAAACTGATCAATTGGTGCGCGGCGGACGGGTAACCTCCAGTCGTGACTGCCGGACGGGTGCTTGTCGTCGATGACGACGATGTCATCCGGCAGCTGATCACGGTCAACCTCGAGCTCGAAGGCTTCGAGGTGATCGCGGCCAGCGACGGGCAGGACGCGCTCGACAAGATCAAGGACGTCAAGCCCGTCGTCGTGACTCTCGACGTGATGATGCCGAGGGTGGACGGCTGGGAGGCGGCAGCGCGGCTGCGCCAGGATCCCGACACCGCGCACGTCAAGGTCATCCTGTTGTCGGCGCGGGCGCAGGAAGCGGACATCCAGCGCGGCGAGCGCATCGGTGTCGACGCCTACCTCACCAAGCCGTTCGATCCGGACGAGCTCATCGAGACCGTGCGCCGGCTCGCGGACTCGGCGGCGGAGAGCGCGTGACCCGTCGTCTCCAGGCGGTCGCTGCCGCTGGGCTGCTCGCCGTGCTCGCCGCTTGCGGCGGTGGGTCGTCCCCGTCCGACCATCCCAGCGCGTCGCCGGCGCCGACCTACACCTCTCCGCCGCCGCAGCTGCCCACCCAGCCGGTGGCGCTGTCGACGAAACCGCCGCCGTGGTTCCCTCCCGCGGTCAGCCAGCCGACGCAGAGCGCGGCTTACGTCGCCGCCGCCGGCCTTCCGTACGCCGAAGAGATGCTCAAGGTGCACTACCACGCCCACCTCGACATCGACATCAACGGGAAAGCGGTCGCTGTCCCGCCGTACATCGGGTTCGTCGTCAAGGGCAACCGGGCGATCGGCCTCGCCCCCCTGCACACGCACAAGGATGACGGCATCATCCACATCGAGAACAACGTGCCCGCCGACTTCCTGCTCGGGCAGTTCTTCATCGAGTGGGGGGTGCGGTTCACCCCGACCTGCCTCGGGCCCTACTGCACCGACAAGACCCACGAGCTCGCCGTCTTCGTGAACGGGAAGAAGTACGCCGGCGACCCGACCCGACTGGTCCTGAAGTCTCATCAGGAGATCGCCATCGAGTACGGCACCACTGGGCGGCTGCCGACACCTCCGGCGTCCTACAAGTTCCCCAGCGGCTACTGACGCTGGACGAAATCTTCAAGATCATCACAGCGGCGCTGCGCTAACCTCGCTGAGGTGACCCCCGCCGATGTCGCCGGTGCGATCGTCGCGGCGATCCGCGCTGCCGCCGCCGCGGGCGAGCTCACCATCGAGCCGCCGCACACCGTGACCGTCGAGCGGCCGAAGAACAAGGATCACGGCGACTACGCCACCAACGCGGCGCTGCAGCTGGCCAAGCCTGCCGGCCGTGCGCCCCGCGAGGTCGCCGACATCATCGCGGCGCGGCTGCGCGACCAGCCCGGCATCGATTCCGTCGACGTGGCTGGTCCGGGGTTCCTCAACATTCGCCTCTCGCAGGCCGCGCAGGGCGAGCTGGCGCGGACGATCGTCGCGGCCGGTGCCGACTACGGCCGCACCGACACCCTCGCCAAGGAGCGGGTCAACCTCGAGTTCGTCTCCGCCAATCCGACCGGACCGGTTCACCTCGGCCACACCCGTTGGGCCGCGCTCGGCGACTCGCTGCGGCGGCTGCTGGAGGCGGCCGGCGCCGACGTCACCAGTGAGCACTACGTCAACGACGCGGGTGTCCAGATGCAGCGCTTCGGCGAGTCGCTGCTCGCTGCGGCCCGTGGCGAGCCGACTCCCGAGGACGGGTACGCCGGGGCCTACATCGACGATGTCGCCGCCCGCATCTGCGCGGCCAGCCCGGGCATCGTCGACCTGCCCCGGGACGAGGCCGCTGCCGCATTCCGCGACCAGGGTTACGCGCTCATGCTCGAGGAGATGCGGTCGAGTCTGCACCGCTTCGGCGTCGTTTTCGACGTCTGGTTCTCCGAGCGGTCGCTGCACGAGTCCGGCGCCATCGAGCACGCGCTCGACGAGCTGCGCCGGCAAGGGCACGTGTTCGAGGCCGAAGGCGCCACCTGGCTGCGGACCACGGATTTCCATGACGACAAGGACCGGGTGCTGGTCCGCAGCAACGGGGAGCCGACCTACTTCGCGGCCGACTCCGCCTACTACATCAACAAGCGCGAGCGCGGCTTCGACCGCTGCGTCTACATGCTCGGCGCGGACCACCACGGTTACGTCGCTCGGCTCAAGGCGATCGCGGCGTGCGCAGGCGACGATCCGGAACGCAACATCGAGGTCCTGATCGGGCAGCTGGTCAAGCTCGTCCGCGGCGGCGAGGAGGTCAAGCTCTCCAAGCGCGCCGGCAACATCGTGACGCTCGACGAACTCGTCGACGCCGTGGGCGTCGATGCTGCCCGCTACACGCTGGCGCGCTATCCCGCCGACTCGCCGCTGACCCTCGACATCGAGCTCATCACCCGGCAGACCAGCGACAACCCCGTCTTCTACGTGCAATACGCGCACGCCCGCATCGCGTCGCTGCTGCGCAATGCCGCCGAGCTGGGCGTCGACCGCGGTGCGGACTTCGATCCGGCACTGCTCGCGCACGATCGGGAAGGGGACCTGCTCGGTGCGCTGGGGGAGTTCCCGCGGGTCGTCGCCACCGCCGCCGAGCTGCGCGAGCCGCACCGGGTCGCGCGCTATCTCGAGAGCCTGGCCGGCACCTATCACCGCTTCTACGACGTCTGCCGGGTGCTCCCGCAAGGGGACGAGCCGGCGACCGACCTCACCCGCGCCCGGCTGTGGCTGGTCGAGGCGACCCGGGTCGTGCTCGCCAACGGCCTGCAGCTGCTCGGCGTCTCCGCGCCGGAGCGGATGTGAGAGCGCATCCCGCGGGTGCGTTGCACGGCGACGTCGCGCCGCTGACCCACCCGCTGCCGCCACCGCCGGACGACCTCGGCGAGCTCGACCCGCTGGTCTGGCCGCTGGGCACCGAACGTCGCGGTGGCGCGCTCGTCGTCGGCGGCGTCGACGTTCGCGACCTCGCGGCCAGGCACGGCACGCCGGCGTACGTCGTCGTCGAGCGCGACTTCCGCGAGCGCTGCCGCGCCCACCGCACCGCTTTCGGTGACGACAGTGACATCTACTACGCCGCCAAGGCCTCACTGTCCCGCGCGGTGGCGCGTTGGGTCGCCGAGGAAGGACTGTCGCTCGACGTCTCCACCGGCGGTGAGCTCGAGATCGCTCTCGCGGCCGGTTTTCCGCCGGAGCGGATCCTCGTGCACGGCAACAACAAGGCACCGGACGAGCTGCGTCGTGCGATCGACGCCGGTGTGGGCCGCATCGTCGTCGACAGCGACATCGAGATCGCGCGGCTGGCCCACATCGCCGAGGCCGCCGGCGTCCGTCAGCGTGTGCTCGTGCGCGTCACCGTCGGCGTCGAGGCACACACGCACGAGTTCATCGCCACCGCGCACGAGGACCAGAAGTTCGGCTTCTCTCTCGCCAGCGGTGCCGCCCTCGAAGCCGCCCGCCGGGTCCTTGCGCTCCCGTCGCTCGAGCTGGCCGGCCTGCACAGCCACATCGGGTCGCAGATCTTCGACACCGCGGGCTTCGACGTCGCCGCGCATCGCGTCGTCGGCCTGCTGGTCACCATCCGCGACACCCTCGGCGTGACGCTGCCCGAGCTCGACCTGGGTGGTGGTTTCGGCATCGCCTACGTCTCCGCCGACGATCCCGCCGCCCCGATCGACCTCGCCAAGCAACTGCGCGCGATCGTGCAGCGCGAATGCGCCGCGGCGCAGCTGCCCGTTCCGCGGCTCGCGGTCGAGCCGGGCCGCGCCATCGCCGGCCCCGGCGGCATCACCCTCTACGAGGTCGGGACGGTCAAGGACGTCGACGGCATCCGCACCTATGTCAGCGTCGACGGCGGCATGAGCGACAACGTCCGCACCGCGCTCTATGACGCGAGCTACACCGTCACCCTCGCCTCCCGCGCGAGCGACGCGGCGCCGATGCTCGCCCGCGTCGTCGGCAAGCACTGCGAGGCCGGCGACATCGTGGTGCGCGACGCGTGGCTGCCGGGCGACCTCGCGCCGGGTGACCTGCTCGCGGTCGCCGCCACCGGCGCCTACTGCCGTTCCATGGCCAGCAACTACAACGCGGTCCCTCGCCCGCCGGTCATCGCGGTCGGCGACGGCGCCAGCCGGGTGCTGCTCCGCCGCGAGACCATCGATGACCTGCTCGCACTGGATGAAGGATGAGCGGCATCAAGGTCGCGCTGCTCGGCTGCGGGGTCGTCGGCAGTGATGTCGTCCGGCTGCTGCACGCGCACCGCGACGACCTCGCGCACCGGGTCGGGGCGCCCATCGAGCTCGCCGGGATCGCCGTACGGCGACCACAGCGCGATCGCGACCTGCCCGTCGATCCGTCGTTGTTCACGGCCGACGCCGAGGCGCTCGCTGCCCGGCCGGACGTCGACGTCGTGATCGAGGTGATCGGCGGCATCGAGCCGGCCCGCTCGCTCCTGCTCACCGCCCTCGAACGCGGCGCCAGCGTCGTCACCGCCAACAAGGCGCTGCTCGCGCAGGACGGCGCGACGTTGTACGACGCCGCTCGCCGCGGTGGTGCCGATCTCTACTGCGAGGCCAGCGTCGGCGGAGCGATCCCGCTGTTGCGCCCGCTGCGCGAATCACTGGCCGGCGACCGCGTCACCCGCGTCCTCGGCATCGTCAACGGCACCACCAACTACATCCTGTCGCGGATGGACGAGAGCGGTGCCGGGTTCGAGGAGGCGTTGGAGGAGGCGCAGGCGCTCGGTTATGCCGAGGCAGACCCGTCCGCCGACGTCGACGGGTTCGACGCCGCCGCCAAAGCCGCGATCCTCGCCGGTCTCGCCTTCCACACTCGGGTCACCGCCGCCGACGTCCATCGCGAGGGCATCAGTGACGTCACCGCGAGCGACGTCACCAGCGCCCGCGAGATGGGCAGCGTCGTCAAGTTGCTGGCGATCGCCGAGCGCGCGCCGGACCGCGCCGGCCGCGACTCGGTCGGCGTGCGTGTGCACCCGGCGATGATTCCGCGGACCCACCCGCTCGCCAGCGTCGGAGACGCGTTCAACGCCGTCTTCGTCGAGGCGGACGCGGCCGGGCAGCTGATGTTCTACGGCCGCGGCGCCGGTGGCGCGCCGACCGCCAGTGCGGTCCTCGGTGACCTCGTCGCCGTCGCGCGCAACCGGCTCACGGGTGCGCGCGGCATGGGGGAGTCGTCCTACGCGGCGCTGCGGGTTCGCCCGATGGGGGAGACCCTGACCCGCTATCACGTCAGCCTCGACGTTGCCGACAAGGCCGGTGTGCTCGCCGCCGTGGCCAACGCGTTCGCCGCACACGACGTCTCGATCCAGACGGTGCGGCAGGAGGGTCACGGTGACGACGCGACGCTGGTGCTCGTCACCCACACCGCGTCCGACGCGGCACTGTCGGCGACGATCGAGGAGCTGCGCCGGCTGGACGCCGTCCGCGCGGTGGCGAGCGTGATGCGGGTGGAAGGTGGCATCGGATGACCAGCGTCGTGACGACGGGAGCCGTGCGGGCGCGCGGCTGGCGCGGCGTCATCGAGGAGTATCGCGACCGGCTGCCGGTCACCGCCGCGACGCCGGTGGTCACGCTGCTCGAAGGCGGCACTCCGCTGGTGGCCGCACCACGACTGTCCGCGCTCACCGGTTGTGAGGTCCACCTCAAGGTCGAGGGAGCCAATCCCACGGGGTCGTTCAAGGACCGCGGCATGACCGTCGCCATCTCTAAGGCGGCCGAAGAGGGTTCGCAAGCGGTCATCTGCGCCTCGACCGGCAACACCTCCGCAAGCGCCGCCGCCTACGCCGTACGTGCCGGCATGGTCTGCGCCGTGCTCGTTCCGACGGGAAAGATCGCGCTGGGCAAGATGGCGCAGGCGCTCGTGCACGGGGCCCGACTGCTGCAGGTGGACGGCAACTTCGACGACTGCCTCACCCTCGCCCGCGGCCTCGCCGACGACTACCCCGTGTCGCTGGTCAACTCGGTGAACGCGTTCCGCATCGAGGGCCAGAAGACCGCCGCCTTCGAGATCTGCGACGCCCTCGGCGACGCCCCGGACGTGCACTGCCTGCCGGTCGGCAACGCCGGCAACATCACGGCCTACTGGAAGGGCTACGTCGAGTACGCCGCGGACGGCACGATCTCCAAGCGCCCGGTCATGCGCGGTTTCCAGGCGGCGGGTGCCGCTCCCATCGTCAGCGGCGCGCCCGTGCTCAAGCCGTCCACGATCGCCACCGCGATCCGCATCGGCAACCCCGCGTCCTGGACCCAGGCTCTCGCCGCCCGCGACGAGTCCGGCGGCGCGATCGAGTCGGTGACCGACAAGCAGATCCTCGAGGCCTACCGCTTCCTCGCGCGCGAGGAAGGCGTCTTCGTCGAACCGGCGAGCGCCGCGTCCGTCGCCGGCCTGCTGCAGGCCCAGCGCGCCGGCACCTTGCCGAGTCGTTCGCGCGTCGTGTGCACGGTCACCGGCAACGGGCTCAAGGACCCCGAGTGGGCCATCTCCGGTGCGCCGGCACCGACGACGGTCGCCGCCGACGTGTCCGCCGCCGCCGCGGCACTCGGCCTGCACGCCTAGGGCCGCACGACGACGATGGTGACGGCCAAACCGACGTTCCGGGCCGCCCCGGCGCGCATCCGGGTGCCCGCAACCAGCGCCAACCTCGGCCCGGGCTTCGACGCGCTCGGCCTCGCGCTGTCGCTGTACGACGACGTGGTGGTGCGGGTCACGGAGTCCGGGTTGACCGTCGACGTCGCCGGCATGGGGGCGGCCACCGTCGCCCGCAATGCGCGCAACCTCGTCGTCCGTGCGATGCGGGCCACCTTCGACCGGCTCGGCGGGCAACCGCGCGGCCTCGAGGTCGTCTGCGCCAACCGCATCCCGCATGGCCGCGGCCTCGGGTCGTCGGCGGCCGCCATCGTCGGCGGTGTCGTCGCCGCCCGCGCGCTCGTCGTGGGCGGTGCCGAGCGGATGAGTGACGACGAGGTCCTGCAGCTCGCCACCGACCTCGAAGGCCACCCGGACAATGTGGCCGCCTGCCTACGCGGCGGTCTGACGTTGTCGTGGACCGACGACGTGGCGCGCGCGGTCGATCTGCCGGTGTCGGCGGAGCTGGCGCCGGTGGTGTTCGTGCCGGGCACCAGCTCCTCGACCAAGGCGACGCGCAGGCTGCTGCCGGCGACCGTCCCGCACCGCGACGCCGCGCACTCCGCGGCGCGCAGTGCCTTACTGGTGACCGCGTTGCGCGAGCGGCTCGACCTGTTGCTGCCGGCCACCGAGGATCGGCTGCACCAGCCCTACCGCGCGCCGGCGATGCCCCGGTCGGCGGCGCTGGTGGGGGAGCTGCGGGATGCGGGCGTCCCGGCGGTGGTGTCGGGGGCTGGCCCAACCGTCCTCGCGTTCACCACCGGACAGTCGCGGGCGCAGGCTCTGCAGTTCGAGCGGCGCGGCTGGTCGGCGATGCCGCTCGAGGTCGACCGGGAGGGCGCGACGCTCCTGCCGTTGTGACCCCCGCCGTCGGTGGTCCGACTCCGACGCGCCGGGAATGTCGGATTGCCCGATGTTGTTGCCCACTGTGACGACCTTGACTACGCTGTCGTCAGCGACACCAGCCCGCTCCTCTGGGCGAGTCGCAAATCCCGGAACTCCCCAGGCCGTGTGCGCGAGTTCTCTCCTGCGTGAGTCGCAGCCCGCCTGGGCCCCGGTCCCACAGACGTCCTGCCGTGATGGTGGGCCGGTCGGCAGAGGCCGACCAAGGGAAGGAACCCTGTGACCGAAAGCACCGACCTCTCCGAGGGCGCTGCCACCACTGTCGCCGGCAACGGCGCGGCCAACGGTGGCAGCAGCAACGGCGGGACCACACGCCGCCGCGCCGGCGGCGGCCTGTCCGGCAAGCTGCTCCCGGAGCTCCAGCAGATCGCCAGCAGCCTCGGCATCACCGGCACCGCCAGGATGCGCAAGGGCGAGCTGATCGCCGCGATCCAGACCGCCCAGGGCGCAGCGCCCGGCGGATCCGCCGGCAACGGCAGCGGCAACGGCAGCGGAGCTGCCCGCACCAGCGAGGCGACCATGCCGCGCCAGCACCGCACCGCGGCCCCGGACAGCAGCCCTGGCACCCCCGGCAGCCCCGGCACCGCAGGCGACGAGCCGCCCGCTCGCCACCAGCAGTCCCGCCAGGACCATCGGGACGATCGGGGCCACCAGGACGAGCCCGCCGGCGAGAGCGCGCGCTCCGACGGCAGCCGTCACCCCGACCGCCAGCAGCACCCGCGCGGGCAGACCCACCAAGGCCAGAGCCAGCAGAGCCAGGGTGGCCAGGAGCAGAACGGCGCCGCCGGCCAGGGGCAGGGTCAGGGCCAGAACCGCGACGACGACTTCGATCGGAGCGGACGTCGCGGCCGTGGTCGCTACCGCGAGCGCAACCGGGGCCGCAACCGTGACCGGTTCGGCGGCGGCGACGGCGAGCCTGTGATCGCCGACGACGATGTCCTCATCCCGGTTGCCGGCATCATCGACATCCTCGACAACTACGCGTTCGTGCGCACTGGCGGCTACCTGCCGAGCCCCAACGACGTCTACGTGTCCCTGGCCCAGGTGCGCCGCTACGGGCTGCGCAAGGGCGACGCCGTCACCGGCGCGGTCCGCCAGCCGCGCGAGGGGGAGCGGCGGGAGAAGTTCAACGCGCTCGTCCGGCTCGACACCATCAACGGCTCCGACCCCGAGCGGATGCGCAGCCGGCCCGACTTCGGCAAGCTCACTCCGCTCTACCCGCAGGAGCGGCTGCGGCTGGAGACCGAGCCCCAGATCCTCGAGACCCGGGTCATCGACCTGGTCGCACCGATCGGCAAGGGCCAGCGCGGCCTGATCGTCTCGCCGCCCAAGGCCGGCAAGACGATCATCCTGCAGCGCATCGCCAACGCGATCACGCGCAACAACCCCGAGGTGCACCTCATGGTCGTGCTCGTCGACGAGCGGCCCGAAGAGGTCACCGACATGCAGCGTTCGGTCAAGGGCGAAGTCATCGCCTCCACGTTCGACCGCCCCGCCGACGACCACACGACCGTGGCGGAGCTGTCGATCGAGCGGGCCAAGCGTCTGGTCGAGCTCGGCCACGACGTCGTCGTACTCCTCGACTCCATCACCCGGCTGGGCCGCGCCTACAACCTCGCGGCACCGGCGAGCGGCCGGATCCTGTCCGGCGGCGTCGACTCCACCGCGCTCTACCCGCCGAAGCGGTTCTTCGGCGCCGCCCGCAACATCGAGGACGGCGGCTCGCTGACGATCCTCGCGACCGCACTCGTCGAGACCGGGTCGCGGATGGACGAGGTGATCTTCGAGGAGTTCAAGGGCACCGGCAACATGGAGCTCAAACTCGACCGCAAGCTCGCGGACAAGCGGATCTTCCCGGCCGTCGACGTCGACGCCTCGGGCACCCGCAAGGAAGAGATCCTCATGGCGCCCGACGAGCTGCAGATCGTCTGGAAGCTCCGCCGGGTGCTGCACGCGCTCGAGCAGCAGCAGGCCATCGAGCTGTTGCTGGACAAGCTCAAGCACACCAAGACCAACCTCGAGTTCCTGCTGCAGGTGCAGAAGACCACGCACATCGGCGGGGTCGGCGGCGAGGAGTGAGCAGCCGGCGGCGCGTCTCGGCGCCCGCCGGAATCCGCCGGGGCCTCGGCGCGTTGAGGCTCTGGCACACTGGAACGACAGGTTCCGGTTCACCCGCGAGGCCCTCGCGGGACCCGGCGACCGCAGCGGACAGGAGCAGCAGTGAAGCCTGACATTCACCCCGACTACGTCGAGACGACCGTCACCTGCACGTGCGGCAACACGTTCACCACGCGCAGCACGGCCAAGAACGGCACGATCCACGCCGACGTGTGCTCGGCCTGCCACCCCTTCTACACGGGCAAGCAGAAGATCCTCGACACCGGCGGGCGCGTCGCGCGGTTCGAACAGCGCTACGCCAAGAAGAAGTAGCTCGGCCGCGGCGCCGGCTCGCCCTCACGGCGGCCGGCGCCGTTCGCATGTCCGGCGGCGGGGCCGAGCAACAGGAGAGACGAGGCAGCGGTGTTCGATCAGCTCGAGGAGCTCGTGGCGGAGCACGCCGAGCTCGAGCGCAAGCTGGCCGACCCCTCCATCCACGCCGACCAGGGCAAGGCCCGGTCACTGGGCAAGCGCTACGCCGAGCTCGGGCCCGTCGTCGCGGCCTACCAGCAGTGGGTGCGGCTGGGCGACGATCTCGGGGCGGCGAAGGAGCTCGCCGCCGACGACCCGTCGTTCGCCGCCGAGATCCCCGACCTCGAGCAGCGCCGCGACCAGCTCGCGGAGGACCTGCGGCTGCTGCTGTTGCCCAAGGACCCCAACGACGACAAGGACGTGATCGTCGAGGTCAAAGCCGGCGAGGGTGGCGAGGAGTCGGCGCTGTTCGCCGGCGACCTGCTGCGCATGTATCTGCGCTACGCCGAGCGCCAGGGTTGGAAGACCGAGGTGCTCGACTCCACCGAGTCCGATCTCGGCGGCTACAAGGACGTCACCGTCGCCGTGCGCGGCCGGCCCAGCCTGGGCGAGGCGGCCGCGATGCCGTGGAGCCGGTTGAAGTACGAAGGTGGCGTACACCGCGTGCAACGGGTCCCGGTGACCGAGTCGCAAGGACGCATCCACACCAGCGCGGCCGGTGTCCTGGTCTTCCCCGAGGCCGAGGAGGTCGAGGTCGAGATCGACCCCAACGACCTGCGCATCGACGTCTATCGGTCCAGCGGCCCGGGCGGGCAGAGCGTCAACACCACCGACTCCGCGGTGCGGATCACCCACGTCCCCACCGGCATCGTCGTGTCCTGCCAGAACGAGAAGAGCCAGCTGCAGAACAAGGAGAGCGCGATGCGCATCCTGCGGGCGCGGCTGCTCGCCGCGGCGCAGGAGGCGGCCGAGGCGGAGGCGTCCGCCGCCCGCAAGTCACAGGTGCGCACCGTCGACCGCAGCGAGCGCATCCGCACCTACAACTTCCCGGAGAACCGGATCAGCGACCACCGGGTCAACTTCAAGGCCTACAACCTCGACCAGGTGCTCGACGGCGACCTCGACGCCGTCATCCAGGCGCTGGTCGACGCCGACGTCGCCGCCCAGCTCTCCGGCGATGAGTGACGCCGCCGAACCAGCCCGCGCAGCCGCCCTGCTCCGCGCCGCCACCGCCACCCTCACCGCCGCCGGCGTGCCGACGCCTCGCACCGACGCCGAGCAGCTGCTCGCCGCCGCCTGCGCCGTACGACGCGGGGCCGTGGCCGGGCTGGGCGACATCGACGCCGCCGCGGCCGACCGCTTCCGCGACCTCGTCCGGCGCCGCGCCGAGCGGGTGCCGTTGCAGCACCTGACCGGCCGGGCCGGGTTCCGCCACCTCGAGCTGGCCGTCGGGGCCGGCGTGTTCGTCCCGCGCCCGGAGACCGAGGTCGTCGCCGGCGCCGCCATCGACGCCGCGCGGGCGGTCGCGGGTGGCAGCCCCGTCGTCGTCGACCTGTGCAGTGGCTCCGGTGCGATCGCGCTGGCCGTGGCCCAGGAACTGCCGGTCGCGCGGGTGCACGCGGTCGAGCTCGACGCGGACGCTCTGCGCTGGCTGACCCGCAACGCCGCCGCCCGCGCCGCCGCGGGCGACCCGGCGATCACGGTCCACGCGGGTGACGCCCGCACCGCGCTGCCCGAGCTCGACGGGACCGTCGACGTGGTCGTGAGCAACCCGCCGTACGTCCCGCTCGAAGAGCTCGACCTCGTCGAGCCCGAGGTCCGCGACCACGACCCGCGGCCCGCGCTGATCGCCGGCCACGACGGCCTCGACCTCATCCGCCACCTCGCCCTCACCGCGTGGCGGCTGCTGCGCCCCGGTGGGTGGTTCGTCGTCGAGCACTCCGACCGGCAGGGCGAGTCGGTGCCCGGGCTGCTGCGCACGGCAGGATTCACCGACGTCAGCGACCATCGCGACCTGACCGACCGGCCGCGCTACACCCGAGGGCGACGCTCATGAGCACCCGCACGTTCGACTGCACGATCGACGACGAGCGCGAGACCGGCCTGTCCGTGGCCGCCGCCGCGATCCGCCGCGGCGACCTGGTCGTGCTGCCGACCGACACCGTCTACGGGGTCGGCGCCGACGCGTTCAGCCCGACCGCCGTCGCCGACCTGCTCGCGGCCAAGGGCCGGGGCCGGGACATGCCCGTACCCGTGCTGGTCTCCTCCCGGCCGATGGTCGACGCCGTCGTCGAGTCGATGCCACCGGCGGGCGCGGCTCTGGTCGAGGCGTTCTGGCCGGGCGCGCTGACCCTGGTCGTCCGGCACACGCCCCACCTCGCCTGGGACCTCGGCGAGACCCGCGGCACGGTTGCGGTGCGGATGCCCGCGCACCCGCTCGCCCTGGCCCTGATCGAGAAGACCGGGCCGTTGGCCGTCTCCAGCGCGAACCGCTCCGGCAACCCGCCGCCGACCACGATGCTCGACGCCCGGCTCGAGCTCGGCGCCGCGGTCGCGGTCTATCTCGACGGCGGCCCGTGCGCCGCCGCCGTGCCGTCCTCGATCGTCGACCTGACCGATGCGCAGCCTCGGCTGCTGCGCGCCGGGGCGCTCGACGCCGACGCCCTGCGCGCCGTCGCCCCCGAGCTCGTGGTCGCGCCGTAGAGTTTTGCCATGACCACGAGCACGCCGTTCTGGGGCCCTGACTTCGACGCTCTGCAGGCCGAGGACCCGGAGATCGCCGGCGTCCTCCTCGACGAGCTCGACCGGCTGCGCGGCGGGCTGCAGCTCATCGCGAGTGAGAACTTCACCTCACCCGCCGTGCTGGCCGCGCTCGGGTCGACGTTGTCGAACAAGTACGCCGAGGGCTATCCGGGCAAGCGCTACTACGGCGGCTGTGAGGTCGTCGACCGGGCCGAGGAGATCGGCATCGCCCGGGCGAAGGAGCTGTTCGGCGCCGCCCACGCCAACCTGCAGCCGCACTCCGGCGCCAGCGCCAACCTCGCCGCCTACGCGGCGCTGTGCGAGCCCGGCGACACCGTGCTGGCGATGTCGCTGCCGCACGGTGGGCACCTCACCCATGGCAGCAAGGTCAACTTTTCCGGCAAGTGGTTCTCGATCGTCCCCTACGGCGTGCGCCAGGACACCGAGCTGATCGACTACGACGAGGTCCGTGACCTGGCCCGCCAGCACCAGCCCAAGATGATCATCTGCGGGGCGACGGCCTACCCACGGCTGATCGAGTTCGGCAAGTTCCGGTCCATCGCCGACGAGGTCGGGGCGTGGCTGGTCGTCGACGCCGCCCATTTCATCGGCCTGGTCGCCGGCAAGGCGATCCCCTCCCCGGTGCCCTACGCCGACGTGGTCACGTTCACCACCCACAAGGTGCTGCGTGGGCCTCGCGGCGGCATGATCCTGTGCACCGAAGAGCTCGCCCCGCGCATCGACAAGGCCGTCTTCCCGTTCACCCAGGGCGGCCCGCTCATGCACTCGGTCGCGGCCAAGGCGGTGGCGCTCAAGGAGTGCCTGCAGTCGTCCTACCAGGCCTACGCGCGGCAGGTCATCGCCAACGCGCAGACCCTCGCCGAGGGGCTCGCGGCGGAGGGGATGCGGCCGGTCAGCGGCGGCACCGACACCCACCTCGCGCTGATCGACCTGCGCGAGGTCGGCGTCACCGGCAAGGACGCCGAGGCCCGCTGCGACGCCGCCGCGATCACGTTGAACAAGAACGCGATCCCCTTCGACCCGCAGCCGCCCGCGGTCGCCTCCGGCATCCGGGTCGGCACGCCCGCGGTCACCACGCAGGGGATGACCGAGGGGGAGATGAAGGAGGTCGCGGCGCTCATCGCCCGCGCGGTGCGCGACGCGGACGGCTCCGGCGCCGCCGAGACCCGCGCCGCGGTCAACGCGCTGGTCGGCCGGCACCCGGCCTACTCCCGCGCCGGGACGACGGCGCAGGCCTGACGGCAGGTCGGCGGACCGGGGCCGCGCCGTGCGCGAATACCTGCTCACCGCGTTCGTCGTGGCGGCGATCACCTACCTGCTGACCCCCCTGATCCGGCGCGGCGCCGAGGCGATCGGCGCCTACACCGCCGTCCGCGACCGTGACGTGCACACGATCCCGACACCCCGGCTCGGCGGGCTCGGGATGTTCGCCGGCATCTGCGGCGGCGTGCTGGTGGCCAGCCGGCTGCCGACCCTGCAGCGGGTGTTCGACACCAGCGAGGTGCGCGGCGTGCTGTTCGGCGGCATCGTGCTCGTGCTCATCGGCGCCGCCGACGACAAGTGGGGCCTCGACGCGCTCACCAAGCTCGCCGGGCAGATCCTCGCCGCCGGCGTCATGGTGCTCGAAGGCGTGCAGCTGCTGTATCTGCCCGTGCCCGGCGCCGGGGCGCTGTCACTCGGGCCGGATCTCGGCGTGCCGCTGACCGTTCTGTTCGTCGTCGTCACGATCAACGCGGTGAACTTCATCGACGGCCTCGACGGGCTGGCGGCGGGCGTGGTCGCGATCGCATCGCTGGCGTTCTTCGCCTACTCATACCAGCTCTCCGTCGTGCAGCACTTCGACCGGGCCGCCGCGCCGACGCTGATCAGCGCCGTGCTCGCCGGCGCCTGCCTGGGCTTCCTGCCGCACAACTTCAACCCGGCGCGGATCTTCATGGGCGACTCCGGGTCGATGCTGCTCGGGCTGATGCTCGCGTCCTCCGGGGTGACGCTCGCGGGTCGGCTCGACCCCAACTCGATCACGCTCCCGGGGCTGTTCCCGACCCTGCTGCCCCTGCTGCTGCCGCTGGCCGTGCTCGCGGTGCCGTTCGTCGACCTGCTGCTCGCGGTAGCCCGGCGTACCCGCACCGGGCAGGCGCCGTGGGCGCCGGACAAGCTGCACCTGCACCACCGGCTGCTGCGGCTGGGGCACTCGCACGCCCGCGCGGTGCTGATCATGTACCTGTGGTCGGCGCTGGTCGCGGGCGGCGCGGTCACCGTCGCGTTCGCGCACGACCGCCCGCTGCTCGTGCTCGCCGGCTACCTCGCCGCGGCCGCCGTGCTGCTGGTCGCGAGCAACATCCCGCGGCTGCGGCACGTGCGCAGTGGCTGACCGGCCCGACCCCCCGCCCGCTCCGGGCGTCGGGCAGCTGCTGCAGATCGGCGCCACCTGCGGCGTGTGCATCGGGCTGGGGGTCGCGGTCGGATACCTGCTCGACCGTGTGCTCGGGACCACACCCCTGCTCGTCTTGCTGGGCCTGGCGGTTGGTATCGTGGGGGCCGCGACCGGGTCCTACTACCTGATCCGGCCGTATCTCGCCAACACCTCCATCGGGGCTCGCCCGAAGTAGCGGATGCTCCGTTGCGGGGTGCCAGACGTGAAGGAACTATCGTGGCCCTCGACGCTCAGTGGAGCGCCGTCGCGCGCGGCTATCGGTTCGCGTTGATCCTCGCCGGAGTGGTCGGCGCCGCTGCCGTTGCCGGCAGCGCTGCCGCCGGGCACTGGCTGGCCGGCATCTTCATCTGCGTCGGGCTCGGTCTGGGCGGATGGAACTCGCGCCGGCTCTGGACCGACACCCAGCGACTGACCGACGGGTCCGCCCAGGCGGGGGAGAAGTGGCGCGGCCCTGCCGTCGGCGCCACCGCCCGCCGGCTCGGGCTGATCACGTTGCTCGGCTTCCTCATCGCGCTCGCCTATCGCCCCCTCGGCTGGACGGTCTTCCTGGGCCTGCTGGTCTTCCAGATCGTGATGATCGCCATGGTCGCCCCGCCGCTGCGCCGGGTCATCGCACCGCAGGTGCGGTCATGAGCCCGCTGCTCGCGGCGCTGCCGGCGGCCAACATCGAGGTCGGTCACCACATGACCGGCAAGTTCCTCGGCTTCACGATCAACATCGACACCGTCTACACCACCGCGCTGGCCGGCGCTCTCGTGTGCATCCTCGGCTTCTTCACCGTGCGCGGTGCCACCAGCGTCGTGCCGACCAAGCTGCAGCTGGTGTTCGAGACGATCACCAAGCAGGCCAACGCCTACGTCGAGCAGGCCGTCGGTCACGACGTGCCGACCTGGCTGGTGCCGCTCGGCGTCGCGCTGTTCTTCTTCATCCTGTTCGCCAACTGGCTGGCGTGGATCCCCTCCGGGCACAACCCCGAATACCTCGCACCGCCGACCGCCGACACCAACCTGACCTTCGCGCTGACCGCCGTCGTCGTCGTGCTCTACGCCTACCTCGGCTTCAAGCGCAAGGGCCGCCGCTACGTCACCGACTGGTTCACCGCCAAGCCGGCCATTCGCCGCCCGGTGCTGATCCTCGAGCAGCTGGTCAACCCGCTGTCGCTGTCACTGCGGCTCTTCGGCAACATCTTCGCCGGCGGCATCATGCTGGCGGTGATCGCACTCCTGCCGGCCTACCTCTTCCCGTTCCAGGCCGCGGCGAACATCATCTGGAAGCTCTTCGACTCGGGCTTGATCGCGCCGATCCAGGCCTTCATCTTCTCGTTCCTCACGATCCTCTACTTCGGCTTCGCGGTCGAGGCAGAGCACTGATTGCCCGACCCCTACCTGTCCCGCACAACTCGTCGCTCGCAACGACCGAACGTCCTCGAAGGAGAGAGACGAACATGGCCGCTACGAACCTCAACAACGCCATCGCGATCGCCGGTGGTCTCGTCGGCGGTGGGCTCGCCCTCGGTGGTGGCGCCATCGGCGCCGGCATCGGTGACGGTCTCGCCGGTAACGCCCTCATCAGCGGCATCGCCCGCCAGCCGGAGGCCCAGGGCCAGCTGACCGGTCAGTTCTTCCTGACCGTCGGTCTGGTCGAGGCGGCGTACTTCATCAACCTGGCGTTCGCCGCGCTGTTCGTCTTCGTGCTCGGCAAGTGAGCTGACCGCTGATGCATCCAGTGGTGCTCGCGGCCGCCAAAGAGGCCGAGAAGACCAACAACTTCCTCATCCCGAACTTCACGTTCGTGCTCGAGGTCATCTGCTTCCTCATCATCCTCTGGATCCTGGCGAAGTTCGTCCTGCCGCCGCTGAACAAGCGGCTGGAGGAGCGCCAGGCGGCGATCCGCCAGCAGTTCGAGGACGCCGAGAAGGCGCGGGAAGAGGCCGAGAAGGCGCAGCGGGAGTACGCCGAGGCGCTGGCCGAGACGCGCAAGGAGATCAGCCGGCTGCGCGAGGAAGCCAACGCCGAGAAGGCGCAGATCATCGACGAGGCCCGGACCGAGGCCCGGCGGCAGGCCGAAGAGCTCCTCGAGGCCAACCGGGAACGGCTCAACACCGAGCGGCAGCAGATCCTGCTGTCGCTGCGCAACGAGATCGGTGAGCTGGCGTTCACGCTGTCGGAGAAGATCGTCCGCGACTCGCTGCGGGACGAGGACCGGCAGCGCAAGCTCGTCGACGACTTCATCGCCGGTGTCGGCGCGACCGCCAAGGTCGAAGCCGAGGCGCGCTGATGATCCGTCTGGTCGTCCCGCGCATCCTGCCGGCACGCCCGTCGCGGCAGGGGAACCGGCATGCAGGGCGCTAGCCGCGAGTCGCTGGCCGCGCTGCGGGAGACGCTGACCGGCGAGACCGCCAGCGTCGACGCCGGCGAGCTGGAGCGCTTCTCGGACGCGTTGTTCGGCGTCGTCTCGGTGTTCGCGGCGCAAGGTGCGCTGCGGCGTACGCTCTCGGACCCGGCCATCGAGCCGGACCGCAAGGTGCAGTTCGTCGACCGGCTGTTCGGCAGCCAGCTCGACGACCGGAGCCTGCACGTGCTGCGGACGGCGGCGCGGCTGCGCTGGTCGGAGCCGGGTGACGTCGTCGACGCGCTGGAGGCGCTCGCGGTCGAGGCGGCGCTGCAACGGGCCGAGGCGCAGGGCGTGCTCGACGAGGTCGAGGACGAGCTGTTCCGGTTCCAGCGCATCATCGACGCCCAGCCGACACTGCGCGCGGCGCTGACCGACCGCAACCTGCCGGCCGAGCGCAAAGCCGCGTTGTTGCACCGCCTGCTCGACGGCAAGGTCGCCGACGTGACCCTGTCGCTGGTCGACCGGGCCGTGCTGGCCCCCCGCGGTCGCACCGTCGAGCGAGTGCTCGACGAGTTCACCCAGCTCGCGGCCAAGCGGCGCGAGCGGCTGATCGCCCGGGTCACGAGTGCTGTTCCGCTCACGGAGTCGCAGCAGTCGGCGCTCGCGCAAGCGCTGCAAGGCGAGCTCGGCCACGAGGTGCGGCTCCAGCTGGTCGTCGACCCCGGTCTCATCGGCGGCGTCACCGTCCGCATCGGCGACGAGCTGATCGACGGCAGCGTGCTGCGTCACCTCGGCGCCGCCCACCGCAAGCTCACCGGCACGGGCTGACCACAGCCCGGCGCCGGATCGACAGAACGAAACGAGGGAGTTTCGCCCCATGACCGAGTTGACGATCCGCCCCGAGGAGATCCGGGACGCGCTCGAGAGCATCGTGTCGTCCTACGACGCCGGCGCCAGCCGGGACGAGGTCGGCGTCGTCACCGAGACCGGTGACGGCATCGCCCGCGTCGAGGGCCTGCACTCGTGCATGACCAACGAGCTGCTCGAGTTCCACGGCGGCGTGCTGGGCCTGGCCCTGAACCTCGACGTTCGCGAGATCGGCTGCGTCGTCCTCGGTGATGCCGAGCACATCGAGGAGGGTCAGGAGGTCCGGCGGACCGGCGAGATCCTCTCGATCCCGGTCGGCGACGGCTTCCTCGGCCGCGTCGTCGATCCGCTCGGCCGCCCGCTGGACGGCAAGGGCGACATTGCCGCCACGGAGCGGCGGGTGCTCGAGCTGCAGGCGCCGTCCGTGGTGCAGCGCCAGCCGGTCAAGGAGCCGCTGCAGACCGGCATCAAGGCGGTCGACGCGATGACCGCCATCGGTCGCGGCCAGCGGCAGCTGATCATCGGTGACCGGCAGACCGGCAAGACCGCGGTCGCGCTCGACGCGATCATCAACCAGCGCGACAACTGGCGCAGTGGCGACAAGTCCAAGGCGGTCAAGTGCGTCTACGTCGCGATCGGCCAGAAGGGGTCGACGGTCGCGCAGGTGCAGGCGACGCTGGAAGAGGCCGGCGCGATGGAGTACACGACGATCGTCGCTGCGCCCGCGTCCTATCCGGCGTCGTTCAAATACATCGCCCCCTACGCGGGGTCGGCCATCGCGCAGCACTGGATGTACAACGGCGAGCACGCGCTGATCGTCTTCGACGACCTGTCCAAGCAGGCCGACGCCTATCGCGCGATCTCCCTGCTGCTGCGGCGTCCGGCCGGGCGCGAGGCCTACCCGGGCGACGTGTTCTACCTGCACTCGCGGCTGCTCGAGCGTTGCGCGAAGCTCTCCGACGACCTCGGCGGCGGCTCGCTGACCGGTCTGCCGATCATCGAGACCAAGGGCAACGACGTGTCGGCCTACATCCCGACCAACGTCATCTCCATCACCGACGGCCAGATCTTCCTCGAGACCGACCTGTTCAACTCCGGGGTGCGGCCCGCGATCAACGTCGGCATCTCGGTCTCCCGCGTCGGCGGCAACGCTCAGGTCAAGGCGATGAAGTCCGTCGCCGGGCGGTTGCGGCTCGACCTGGCGCAATATCGCGAGCTCGAGTCGTTCGCGGCATTCGGCTCCGACCTGGACAAGGCGTCGAAGGCGCAGCTCGAGCGTGGTGCCCGGCTGGTCGAGCTGCTCAAGCAGCCGCAGTACAACCCGTTCCCGGTCGAGCGCCAGGTCGTGTCGATCTGGGCCGGCACCACCGGTGAGCTCGACGACGTGCCGGTCGCCGACATCCGCAAGTTCGAGCGGGAGTTCCTCGACTACATCGCCCACCAGCACAAGGGCATCTACGACGGCATCGTCTCCACCGGCCAGCTGTCGGACGAAGCCGTCGAGCAGCTGACCCGGGCGATCGCGGACTTCAAGAAGACGTTCGAGACCTCGACCGGCCAGCCGCTGGACCGGCCGGCCGAGGCGATGGACGCGGACGAGGTCGGCCAGGAGACAGTCACCGCCCACCGCCGCCCGCAGCCGCAGCAGAACGCTGGCTAACAGATGGGTGCCAAGCTTCGCGAATATCGCCGACGGATCCGCTCGGTCCAGTCGACGAAGAAGATCACGCGCGCGATGGAGCTCATCGCCGCGTCGCGGATCGTCAAGGCGCAGCAGCGGATCCAGCAAGCCCGCCCGTACGCCGAGGCGATCACCGGCGTCGTCGGGACGGTCGCGGGGCAGAGCGGCAACGTCGTCCACCCGCTGACGACCGCGCGGGACAACCCGTCGCGCGCGGCGGTGCTGGTCATCACCAGCGACCGCGGTCTCGCCGCCGGCTACAGCGCGAACGTGCTGCGCGCCGGCGAGGAGCTCAACTCGTTGCTGCGCGACGAGGGCAAGGAGCCGGTTCCGTTCCTCGTGGGTCGCAAGGCGGTCGGCTTCTACCGCTTCCGCGGCCGGGACGTCTCCCGCCAGTGGACCGGGTTCAGCGAGCAGCCCTCGTACGCCGATGCGAAGGCGGTCGCCGACGAGCTCATCGCCGCGTTCACCCGGGGCGGCCAGGAGGACGGCGGCGTCGACGAGATCCACATCGTCTACACCGAGTTCCACTCGATCGCGACGCAGCGGGCAGTCGCCAAGCGGATGCTGCCGCTGGTGGTGGAGTACGCCGAGGACGCGACGCCGGAGCAGCTGCAGTTCGACTTCGAGCCCAGCGCCGAGGGCGTGCTCGACGCGCTGCTGCCGCGCTACATCGAGGCGCGCATCTTCGCCGCCATGCTCGACGCGGCGGCGAGTGAGCAGGCCGCGCGGCAGCGAGCGATGAAGTCCGCGACCGACAACGCGGACGAGCTCATCAAGTCGCTGACCCGGGACGCCAACTCGGCCCGGCAGGCAGAGATCACCCAAGAAATCATGGAGATCGTCGGCGGCGCCGAGGCGCTGGCGCAATGACATCAACGATGCGAGGAAGTGAAGGATGACCGCGACTCTCGAAGAGAAGCCGGCGGGCAAGCAGGGCGGCACCGGCCGCGTCGTCCGGGTCATCGGTCCGGTCGTCGACGTGGAGTTCGCGCCGGACGAGATGCCCGAGGTCTACAACGCGCTGCATGTCGACCGGACCCTCGGTGACGACACGCGGACGCTGACCCTCGAGGTCGCCCAGCACATCGGCGACAACATGGTCCGCGCCATCGCGATGCAGCCGACCGACGGTCTCGTCCGCGGTGCGCCGGTGCAGGACACCGGCGCCGCGATCAGCGTCCCGGTCGGTGACGCGACACTCGGCCACGTCTTCAACGTGCTCGGCGACCCGCTCGACGTCGGCGTCGACACGCTGGACATCAGGGAGCGCTGGCCGATCCACCGCCCGTCGCCCGCGCTCGACGCGCTCGAGTCGCGGACGCAGATGTTCGAGACCGGCATCAAGGTCATCGACCTGCTCGCGCCGTACGTCTCCGGCGGGAAGATCGGCCTGTTCGGTGGTGCGGGTGTCGGCAAGACTGTCTTGATCCAGGAGCTGATCTACCGGGTCGCGGAGCAGTTCGGTGGCCGGTCGGTGTTCGCCGGCGTTGGCGAGCGCACCCGCGAGGGCAACGACCTCTTCCTCGAGATGGAGGAGTCCGGCGTCCTCGGCAAGACCGCGCTGGTCTTCGGGCAGATGGACGAGCCGCCGGGCACCCGCATGCGGGTGGCGCTGGCGGCGCTGACGATGGCGGAGTATTTCCGCGACGAGCAGAAGCAGGATGTGCTGCTGTTCATCGACAACATCTTCCGGTTCACCCAGGCCGGCTCCGAGGTGTCGACGCTGCTCGGCCGGATGCCGTCCGCCGTGGGTTACCAGCCCACCCTGGCCGACGAGATGGGTGAGCTGCAGGAGCGGATCACCTCGACTCGTGGTCACTCGATCACCTCGGTGCAGGCGATCTACGTGCCGGCGGACGACATCACGGACCCGGCGCCGCACACGACGTTCGCGCACCTCGACGCGACGACGGTGCTCTCCCGGCCGATCTCCGAGCTCGGCATCTACCCGGCCGTGGACCCGCTGGACTCGACCTCGCGAATCCTCGACGCGCGTTACATCGGCGAGGAGCACTACCGGGTCGCGCAGTCGGTGAAGAACATCCTGCAGCGCTACAAGGACCTGCAGGACATCATCGCGATCCTCGGCATCGACGAGCTGTCGGAGGAGGACCGGGTCACGGTCAACCGGGCCCGGCGGATCCAGCGGTTCCTGTCCCAGAACCTGTTCGTGGCCGAGCAGTTCACCGGTCAGCCCGGCTCGTTCGTGCCCATCGCCGAGACGATCGACTCGTTCAAGCGGTTGACCGAAGGCGAGTTCGACGACTATCCCGAGCAGGCGTTCTTCCTCTGCGGCGGTCTCGAAGACGTCGAGGAGAAGGCCAAGAACCTGCGGGACGCCTGACCGTGGCGACGATGAACGTGGAGCTGGTCGCGCCGGATCGCATCGTGTGGTCCGGCGAGGCCTCGATGGTGCTCGCCCGCACCACGGAGGGGGACATAGGCATCCTCGCCAACCACGAGCCGATGTTGGGTGTGCTCGTGGAGAGCCCGGTGCGGATCAAGCGCGAGGGTGACAGCGAGCTGGTGGTCGCGGTGCTCGGCGGCTTCTTGTCGGTCACCCGCGACACCGTCTCGATCCTCGCCGAGAGTGTCGAGCTGGCCGAGGAGATCGACGTGGCGGCGGCCCGGCAGGAGCTCGAGTCGGCCCGCGGCAGCGACGACGAGGCAGCACTGGCGGCGGCGCGTCGGGCCACGGCCCGGCTGCGCACGGTCGGCGAAACCGTCTGAGGGACTGCCGGGAGCGTGGCCGCACTTGACGCTCTCGGCATCGCCCTGCTGACCGTTTGCCTGCTGCTGTTGGCGCTGGTTGCCCGTCGCCGGCTGCTGAGCCGTGCCGGTGGCACGGTCGAGATGTCGTTGCGGGGTGCGCGTGGACACTGGGCCTTCGGAGTGGCTCGGTTCGAGCGGGACCGGCTGTTGTGGTTCCGCACGTTCAGCCTGAGCCCGCGGCCGCGCCGCGAGCTCGCCCGCACCTCGCTGCACGTCGAGCAGCGACGCTCACCGCACGGGCACGAGATCGTCACTCTCGTGCCGGACGCTGTCGTGCTCGAGTGCCGGGACGGCGTCGACCAGTTCGAGCTCGCCCTGCCCGCCAGTGCGTCGTTGGGCTTCCTCGCCTGGCTGGAGGCCGGCCACCGGCCGAACCCCTATCTGCAGACACCGCCCCGGGCGAGCTGACGAACAGCCGCGTCACGCGTCCTTGCGGTCAGCGGTTGGCGCGCGGCTTCCAGGTCACGTCGCCGCTGCCGCCGGCTGCCTCCTGGTTCGCGACCCGCGCGAGGATGAACAGCAGGTCGGACAACCGGTTCAGGTACGTCGCCGCGACCGGGTTCGTGGCTTCGGGCTCGCTGGCCAGCAGCGCCCAGGTGGAGCGCTCGGCTCGTCGGGCCGCTGTCCGCGCGACGTGCAGCAGCGCGGCGCCGGCGGTGCCGCCGGGCAGGACGAACGAGTCGAGCTTCGGCAGCCCGGCGTTGAAGTCGTCGCAGGCGCGTTCCAGCTTCGTCACGTAGTCGTCGTCGATCCGCAGCGAAGCCCACTGCGGGTCGGGCACGATCGGCGTACACAGGTCGGCACCCACGTCGAACAGGTCGTTCTGGACCGACGTCAGCAGCTCGGTCATCTCCGCCGGCAGCGCGCCCAATGCCACCGCGACGCCGATGGCTGAGTTGGCCTCGTCGACGTCTCCGTACGCCGTCACCCGCAGGTCGGTCTTCGGCACCCGGCTCATGTCGCCGAGCGCCGTGGTGCCGTCGTCGCCCGTTCGCGTGTAGATGCGGGTCAGGTGCACCGTCGACGACTGGGCCTGCTCACCCCTGCGCTCAGCCATGCCTCGACACTAACGGGCGACCCGGGCGTGACCTGGCTCACAGTCGGTAGCCGCGACCGGCCCCGGCGTAGTTCACTCGACCCCAGGTGATCACATGGTGGTTTCTCAGTCCGACGCCCTGCGGCTGACCCCGATGACGCGACGGCCGCGTCGCGCTGCCCGCGGGCCGGATGCGGCCGACGCGTCCGTGCGCTCGGCACGGGCGCAGGTCGCGCTGACGGCGCGGCGTCGGTTGGCCTGGGCGATGCCCGCGACCAGCATGGACGGCGCACTGCTGGTGCTGTTCTACCTCGCCTGGGTGTTGCCCACCACCGTGCACGCGCCGCACCGCGCGGAGGCCGTCAACTTCGTGGCGTTCGTGGCCTACACCGTCGCCAGCCACGTGCTGGGGTCGATGTGGTGCCGTGCCGCGTCCCGCCGCGCCCTCGGATGGATGCTGGAGGAGCGCGCGCCGACGCCCGCCGAGGTCCGGCGGGTGCTCCGCCTGCCCTGGACGCACGTCGCGATCAGCGGCAGCCTCTGGGCGGGCGCGGTCGTGCTGTTCGGTCTCGTGAACGCGCACTACTCCACGCGCTGGGGCGTCGAGGTCGCCGTGACGATCCTGTTGGGCGGATTGTCGACGTGCGCCTTGGCCTATCTGCTGGGCGAGTGGCTGCTGCGGCCGGTGTTCGGCGAGACGCTCGCCTACCGCGCCAGCGCACAGGTCGGCTGCCTGGGCGTCGGTGGACGAATGTTGCTGACCTGGGGTTTCACCACCGGCATCCCGGTGCTGGGGATCGGCATGAGCATGCTCGCGGCACAGCGCCACTCCCGCCTCGTCGGACCGACGCTGTTCCTCGTCGTGGTTGCCCTGGTGTCGGGCATCACGGGCAGCTATGTCGCCACCCGCATGGTCGCGGACCCGCTGCGCCGGGTTCGACGGGCGATGGGCGAGGTCGAGGGTGGGGACCTCGACGTGACGGTGCGGGTGGACGACGCGAGCGAGGTCGGCGCCATGCAGGCCGGCTTCAACCAGATGGTGGCCGGGCTGCGCGAGCGCCGTCACCTTGCCGACCTGTTCGGCCGGCACGTGGGTGAGCCGGTCGTCGAGCGGGCGCTGGAGCGTGGTGCGGAGCTGGGCGGCGAGACGCTGGAAGTCGCGGTGTTGTTCGTCGACATCCGCGGGTCGACGACGCTGGCGGCCGAGCGTGGGCCGGGAGAGGTCGTCGAATGTCTCAACGCGTTCTTCGACGTGGTGGTGCAGGTCGTCGAACAGCACGGCGGCTGGGTGAACAAGTTCGAGGGTGACGCCGCGCTCTGTGTCTTCGGCGCCCCGGTCAGCTCCGCGACCTACGCCGACGACGCCTTGCGGGCGGCCCGGGCGCTGCGGGGCCGGCTGCGTGAGCTGACCGTGCTCGACGCCGGGATCGGTGTGGCGGCCGGCCCGGTGGTGGCCGGCAACATCGGCTCGACCCGGCGGTTCGAATACACCGTCATCGGTGACCCGGTGAACGAGGCGGCCCGGCTCAGCGAGCTGGCGAAGCAGTCACCGCGCCGGGTCGCCGCCAGCGACCAGGTGCTCGCTCGGGCGAGCGTCGCCGAGGCCGCGGCTTGGGCCGACGGCGACTCCGTCGTCCTGCGCGGTCGCACCGCCCCCACGCTGGTCGCGCATCCGCGCTGATCCGACCGCCCGGCTGCTCAGACTGCTCAGACGTCCGGGAACGTGTAGCCGACGCCGATCGGGCCCTGGTAGAGCGGCTTGTCGGTGTCGCCGTTGCCGTCGAGCACCTTGATCTGCGCGACCGGCTGTCCCGGCACGACCCGCCCGAGGGTGATGGTGGCGGTGCGGGCGTTGCTGCCCGGCACCGGTGAGTACGTCGTCTGGCCCGGCTGCTGCACGAGGATCTGCCCCGCCGTGGGCGCGGCCACGACGAGGCCGTCATCGACCGCGCCGCCCGACGCCGCCACCCGCACGATCGCGCTCACCTGCGCGGCGGCCGCGTCGATGTCGTGCACCGCGACCGCAGCGGTGGGGGCCGCCTGCAGCACGGCGCCGGCCACCGTGCGCCCACCGCTGGCGGCGACGAAGACCGTCGCGGCGCCGGCGTCGGTGTCGAAGACGGCGAGCGGCCGCAGGTGCTGCGGTGGATCGAAGCCCGCCGGGAGCTGCCCCGCCATCGACCGCTGCACCGCGGGCCAGTCGACCCACGCCACGGCCGCGTCCGGGACTCGTGGCCAGCTCATCGGGTAGTTCGTCGACGCCGCCGGTTGCCCGGTCGCGGTCGTGACCGGGCTGGGAGTGGCCGAAGCCGACGCCGCGGGTGACGGGCTGGTCGCCGACGGCGTTCCCGACCCAGCGTGGGCGATGGGCGCGCGCAGCGTGTCGTTGTCACCGCCGCCGGTGAGGGTGAGTCCACCCACAACGGCGACGGCGGCGACGGCCGCCGTACCTGCCGTCGCAACGGCCACCCGGCGTCGGCGCAGCGTCCGTGCCCGCCGCTCCACGGCACCGAACAGGTCGACGGGTGCACCGACGTCCGCAGCGTGCTGGGTCAGCGTGTCGTGCAGGTGGGAGTCGAGCGGGCTCATCGGTTGGCTCCTTGCAGCTCGATCGGGAGGTCGGCGCGCGCGTCGTGCTGCAGGCCCGCGTCGTCGCGCAGCTTGCGCAGTGCGCGCGAGACGGTGCTCTTCACGGTGCCGGTGGAGACACCCAGTGCGGCGGCAGTCTCGGCCTCGGACAGTTGCTCGTAGTAGCGCAACACCACGGCCGCACGTTGCCGGCGCGGCAGGCGGCCGAGAGCGTGCCACAGCGCGTCCCGCAGATCGGCGTCGGCGAAGGCGTCACCGGGCTGCGCGCGGCGGTCCAGCGCCTCGTCGTGCGGCACCGTCGTCAGGTGTCGGGACTTGCGCCACCAGGACGTGCGGGTGTTCACCATGACGCGCCGCACGTAACCGTCGATCGCCTCGCGGTCGCGGATCCGCGGCCAGGCGAGGTAGGTCTTCGCCAGCGCCGTCTGCACCAGGTCCTCGGCGTCCGCGCGGTTGCCGGTCATCAGATAAGCGGTGCGCAGCAGCGCAGATGAGGACGCCGTGACGTAGTCACGGAACTCCTCGCGAGCCGCTTGGTCCACCGGTCCTCCTCGTGCGGACGGTCACTGTCTGCAGGTTGTGGGTTGCGCCGTGTCATGAAGCAGGACGCCGCCCCGGGGCCAGAGGTTGCTTCCCACCTACGATCGGGGCGTGGACACGTTCGAGGTGACCGGAGGCGGGCGTCTCGCCGGCGAGGTGACCGTCACCGGCGCGAAGAACAGCGTGCTCAAGGTGATGGCGGCCGCGCTGCTCGCCGAGGGTACGACGACGCTGTCCCGCGTCCCCGACATCATCGACGTCCCGATCATGAGTGAGGTGCTGCGCGGTCTCGGTGCCGAGGTGACCGGTCATGCGCCGCAGATCGAGATCGCCGTCCCCGCGACCTTGGGGCACGAGGCCGACTACGAGCACGTCCGCCGCATCCGGGGCTCGATCTGCGTGCTCGGCCCGCTGCTCGCGCGCACCGGCCGGGCGCAGGTCGCGCTGCCCGGTGGGGACGCGATCGGCTCCCGCGCGCTCGACCTGCACATCATGGGGCTCGAGCGGCTCGGGGCGCGCTTCGACAACGCGCACGGTTACCTGATCGCGGAGGCGCCGAAGCTCGCCGGCGCGCAGATCTGGCTGGACTTCCCCAGCGTGGGCGCCACCGAGAACATCATGATGGCGGCGGTGCTCGCCGAGGGCACCACGACGATCGACAACGCCGCGCGGGAGCCGGAGATCGTCGACCTCTGCGAGATGCTGATCGCGATGGGTGCGCGCATCGACGGCGTCGGCACCTCGTTGCTCGAGATCGAGGGCGTCGACTCCCTGCGCCCGACCCACCACGACGTCGTGCCGGACCGGATCGTCGCCGGCACCTTCGCCTTCGCTGCGGTGATGACCCGTGGCGACGTCGTCGTCCGCGGCGCCCGGCCCGAGCACCTCGACCTGGCCCTCGACAAGCTGGCTCAGGCGGGCGCGACGGTCACCCCCACCGACGACGGCTTCCGGGTGCGCTGCGACGACCGGCCCCGGGCGGTGGATTTCGTGACGCTGCCGTTCCCCGGCTTTCCCACCGACCTGCAGCCGATGGCCATCGCCCTGAACGCGATCGCCGACGGCGTCGCGTTCGTCACGGAGAACATCTTCGAGGGCCGGTTCATGTTCATCGACGAGCTGCTCCGGCTCGGAGCCGACGTCCGCACCGACGGTCACCACGCGATCGTGCGCGGCCGGGACCGGCTGTCCGGCGCGCCGGTGCGGGCGACGGACATCCGAGCCGGTGCCGCGCTCGTGCTGGCCGGCCTGGTGGCCGACGGTACGACGACGATCGCCGACGTCCACCACGTCGACCGGGGCTACCAGGACTTCGTCGAGTCACTGCAGTCGCTCGGCGCCGTCGTCCGGCGCCGACCGGACGACGCGCTGTTGTGACCCGGGACGAGGTCTGACAGATCCGGCCCGGACCGCCGGATTTGGGACATATCGTCCCCAGAGGGCGATCCGGCGTGGCAACCGAACGGGTGCGCGTCGCGTCAATACCGTGTGAACACCTGGCCGCTGGTCGACCCAGCGCCGGGGGCGGGAGGTGCCATGGAGGTCCGGGTGATCCGGCCGGGGGCGGCGCTCGCGCTGTCCGGGCGCCTCGGAGCCGCCACCGTGGCCGACGTGCGGGCCGCCCTCGGCGCGGCCATCGACGCCGGGGTGGACGATCTGCTCGTCGACCTGCATGAGGTCGAGCTGGTCGACGCGACCGGTCTCGGCGTGCTGGTCGGCGCCCACCGTCGGGCCGACCGGGTCGGGCGCCGGCTGGTGCTGCAGCGGGTGCCGGCCCGCATCGAGCGGCTCCTGCTCGCCACCCGGCTGCACCGGGTGCTGACCGTCGACCGGATGATCACGCTCGACGACCCGGTTTCCGCCTGAGGGTCGGGTTCAGCGCAACGAGATCGTCGTCCGGCCCTTGCCGAGGGTGAGCGTCACCTGACCCTGCTCCGCCACGCGGGTCGCGTGTCCGGACCCGCGGATCAGCGTCTCCGGGGGCAGGTGCAGCAAGGTCAACCGGGTCGGGCCGTCGGTCGTCACGACCAGCCGGCCAGAGGTGATCCGTGCGCGCCGCATGTCCAGGCCCAGCGCCGCCACGTTGCTGGCGCGCACCGTCAGCACGGGGCGGCGCGGCTGGTCCGCTCCGACCTTCCAGGTGTTGTCCGTGACCAGAGCCGGCGTCGGGTCGCCGGGAACGTCCACGTTGCGCTGGGTGTTGACCTGCATCACCCGAGGGTTGGCCAACTCGTAGCTCGTGGCGTCGACGGACGCCAGGGCGCTGCCGGTGGAGACCCGGCCGCGCAGGCCGCGGACCCAATACGCGCCGGTGGGTCCGATGCCGAGCTTCGGGTCACGCAGGACCGGATACCACCGATAGGTCACGTGGCCGGGGTTGCGCACTCGCGTCGTCGTACCGAGCTGAGCGATGGCGTGCGAGAACCCGTCCTGCGTCGCGTAGACCAGGTGGTCTTCGGCCGGGTAGAGCTCGAAGTGGTAGCGATAGCCGAGCCGGTCGAACGTCTGGATCTGTTGCAGCACGCTGGTGACCGGCACCAGCTCGTCGGCGACCCCGTCGGCCATCACGTAGGGCAGCCAGCGGGCGTTGACGACCATCGGCGTGGTGTCACCGGCCTCGGTGCACCGACCCGGCCCGCCGCCACCCCCGACGCCCTCGAGGACGCGCAGCCCGCATCCGGGCGGCCCCGCCAGCGGCATCGCCTTCGCGAACAGGTCGGGATATTCGAGCCCGAGCTTGTAGGAGGCGAAGCCGCCCATCGAATAACCGGAGATGACTGTCCGCTCGGGGTCGAGCGAGTAGGTCGTCGCCAGGGCGTGCCAGACCGCCCAGAAGTCCCGCTCGGCTTCGTCGAAGTACCAGCCGTCGGGGCCGTAGCCGAGCGTCGTCGCGCAGATCGAGTGCCGGTCCTCGCACTCCTGCTGGATCATCGACGGGTCGAGAGCGCCGTACTGGTTGTGCATCACCGACAGCGAGTGCAGGATCCACGTCAGCGGGGTGCGGGTGCGCGGGTCATAGGACGTCGGCACGTAGACGGCGTACGGCTGCACCCGGCCGAGGAAGTTGGGCCGCAGGTCCCCACTGCCGCTGCCCGAGTCGTGCACCACACCCTGCCCGAGGTGCAGCGACGAGACGTACCACCGGTTGGTGTAGCCGGACGGGAGCGGCTCCGGTGTCGTGTCCCCAGCCGCCAGCCGTGACCACGTCACCGGGAGCGCGAATGCGCTGACGTCACCGCTGGTGAGCGCGTCCGCCTGGTGGTCCTCCATCCAGAAGTTGCCGTAGCGCACGCCGCGGGCGAGGCCGTTGCCCTCGAGCTCGCCCTGGTCACCGCTCGGCTTGTAGACCGGCGGCTCCTGCAGGTAGCTGCGGAACGTGACGTTGTAGACCGCCGGTTGTCCCGGCAGCGCGCCGTCCTGCGTCGCTACGGCGGCGAAGGCGGTGTCGCTGTCGTCGGCGACCCCGGCGGCGAGGCGCACCTGCCAGATGCCGCTGACCGGCAGCACCGAGCGCGGCACCCGCACGAGGAACGTCCGGGCGTTGCGGTCGACGGTGGTGTGCAGCCGGGCCAGCGTCTTGCCATCCGCGGCATCGACGAGCCGCGCACCGTTCGCCGACACGACCAGAGCGCGGTCGATGCCGGGCGAGCGCACGCCGGCCCCGGCCGGCCACGTCGCCGCACCGGTGCGAGTGTCGGTGTCGGTGTCGAGGGCCCACTCGGCGATGGGGACGCGCGGGTCGACGAGCGTGTTCCAGTCGACGCGCCAGTACGACGCGTGCCGGTCCAGCCCGACCGCCGCGCGGAAGATGTCCGCTCCGTTGTTGCGTGCCTTCGGGTTGGCGTAGACGTAGGTGCCGTCGCTGGGAGCGAGGGTCGCGATCGGTGTGTCGACGATGGCGCCGCGTGCACCGTGGTCGTCGTAGAGGAAGTCGCTCCAGAACGTGGCACCGCCGGCGAGTCGTCCGGTGCCGGAGGTGCGGGGGAACTGCTCGCCGAACGGCCACCCGTGCGGGACCGGCAGGCGCGGCTCCGCCTGGTACGCCGCCGGCGGCGCGCCGGAGGGGATGCCTTGCAGTCCCGGATGAACGCCGACCTCACGCGCGGCGTGGGGCGCGGCCTGCACGGCCGCGGTCGCGGTCGCGGCGCCGACACCGACGACCACGGCGGTGGCGGTGAGCAGGGCGGTGCGACGGTGCAGCACTGTGCCTCCTGGGGGAGCGGGACGTGCTGGCACAGACTTCCTCGTCGGGACTTCGAAATCCTGCCCTCGGTCACCGCCCGTTCGGGTGCGCTGCCGGCCGAGCCAGCGGTGACGGGGCGTCAGCCGGTCGGCACGGGGTCCGGCAGCGGCTTGCAGAGGTAGTCGGGGCCGTCGCCGCTCGCCCGCGGCGGACGGTGCCCGGTCGCCAGGTAGCGCGCGATGCGGTTGTCGACACAGCCGTCGCCGGACAGCGTGTCGGCGTGGGTGGCGCCGCCGGGCTCGGCGATCAGGCTCGAGTTGGGGAACAGCCGGCGCACTTCGAGGCTGCCCGCGAACGGTGTGGCCGCGTCGAGGGTTTCGTCGATGAGCAACGCGCTACGCACGTGGCTGCCGTCGATCGTGACCGGAGTCCGGGCGGGGGCGTGCCACCAGTGGCACGGCGCGTTGAACCAGGTGTTGTCCCAGGTCATGAACGGTGCCTTGGCGGCTACTCGGCGCGAGTCGTCACGCCAGCGACTCCAGTGGGCCGGCCAGTGCGCGTCGGTGCACTCCACGCCGAGGTAGCCGGCGTAGCTGTTGTCGTCGCTGCGGTCGGTCGAGCTGCTGTAGAAGTTCGCGGTCGGGCGCCAGTGCCCGCCGTGCACGTAGCGGGAGAACGCGTTGCCGAGCGAGACCCAGGTGCTGCGGTAGTAGCCCGCGTAGAGGTAGGCGTCGGTCCACTCGGCCGGACCCAGCTTCCCACCGGCCGGGTGGGCCGCGAGGGTGTTGAGCGCGGCGTACCAACGCTCACGGACGGCCTTGGTCGTCTGTCCGAGGTGGAAGTGCGAGTGATATTTCGCCAGCCAGTGGAACCAGATGTTGCTGTTGCGGTTGAACGCGCGGTCCTGGTCGAGGTTGGCGGCGTACCAGACCCGGCGCGGATCGACGCTGCTGTCGAGCACCATCCGGCGCAGGTGGCTCGGGAACATCGACGCGTAGACCTGGCCCAGATAGGTGCCGTAGGAGAAGCCGTAGAAGCTGATCTGGCGCTGGCCGAGCGCCTGCCGAAGCGCGTCCATGTCCCGTGCGGAGTCAGCGGTGGTGAGGTGCTGGATCAGGTTGGGGTGCTTCTCGGCGCACGCGTCGGCGTAGTGGCGCGAGCGGTCCTTCCAGACCTGCATGAGGTGGGCCGTGCGCGGGCGGTAGTCCGGCCGGTCGAAGTGGAAGTAGTGACGCAGGCAGTGCAGTGCCGGCTTGCTCTGGCCGACCCCGCGCGGGTCGAAACCGATCCAGTCGTAGTCACCGCCGACGCCGTTGGGGACGGCTCGCCCGAGCGAGGACAGGGCGAGACCCGAGCCACCGGGTCCGCCCGGGTTGACGAGAATCGCGCCCTGGTAGTCAGCGGCCGATGAGGTGTGTGGCACCTCGCTCACCGCGAGCTTGATGGTCGGGCCGTTGGGGTGCGCATAGTCCAACGGCACGACGAGGAAGCCGCATCGGGCGCGGCTGTCGTAGACGTTGAAGCCGTCACACGAGCCGAACGAGAGGCTGCGGGTGCCGGCGGAGGTGCTGGCGTGGCCGTTGGTCTCGGCGCCCACCGGGAGGCTGCTGGTGGCTGCGGTGATGGCGGCGACCACCGCGACGGTCACGCTCAGTCTCTTCACCTGACCAAGTTATCCCCGAGTGTCCGACTCCACCCAACGGTTGCGGATTTCGGTCAGAGTGGACATTTCTTCTGGCACGGTCTATATCGGTCTGGCACGCTGCACTCGTCATGGATCGTTTGTGTCGGTAGGGGCCGCCGGCGCACCAGGGGGGAACGATGGTGCGACTTCGCTTGGCCATGGCGCTCGCCGGCTCGGTTTGCGCAGGAAGCCTGGTCACCGCCAATGCGGCGGACGCTGCCGGCGGGCAGTGGTACAAGGCCGACCTGCACGTCCACTCGGTGTTCAGCGCGGACGCGTACCCGGATCTCGGCATCCTCACCAGCTCGGCGAGGTCCGCGGGCTTCAACGCGATCTTCCTCACCGACCACAACCTCGCCAGCAACTTTCCGATCAGCGGGATGACGGCCGACAACGTCTTCCTGCCGGATGCGTCGGCGGGCACAACGCCGCCGCGACGGTGGACGGCGGGGGCGACCGGCTCGTCGAGCTCCTCGACCGATGCGGTGGTCAGCTCGCCGGTCGCCTCCAGCTCGTCCACGTCGTCGGTGCACCTTGCGAGCACGTCGTCGACGGCGGGAGAGAGCTTCATCTGGACCAAGCGCGGTCCGCAGCTGCGCGCGTCGGACGCGATGCTCACGTTCTCGGTCGACGTCAAGCAGCTCAGCGGTGGGTCCGGCGTGTACGTGTCCGCCTCGATCGGCGGCGATCCCACGATCAAGGAGCCGGCGAACAACCCCGTCGGCTACACGACGACCGCCGGCGTCGTCTCCCCCGGGAAGTCGAACGTGCTGGTCTGGTATTTCGGCGCGGCGCCGCCGGCGTCGTTCTACGGAAGCGCGCGGATGGTCGCGCACGCGCTCACGACCAGCGACTGCGACAAGCCCTTCGCCGTCGGCACCTGGGTGACGTGCACCGTCGATCTCACCGCGGCGGCGAAGAACGACATCCCGGCCGCGGACCAGCCGCTGCCCTATGACGCGTTGACCGACCTCAAGATGGCGGCCGTCGGCAACGGAGGTACGGCGGACGCATACTTCGACAACTACTCGGTGCAGGCGACGTCCGACTCGGCGGAGGAGTTCGTCTATCGCAACAGCCTGATCGACGCCGGCACCTACGACTCGCCGGGCTCGTTCATGCTCTTCCCCTCCGTCGAGATGGGGACGAACGAGCATGCGCAACGGTTCAACTTCGACATCAAGGACCCCAGCCAGTTCACGTCCTACTCGAATGGCATCGACGGCATCGCTCCGACCCAGGCCACCGGCTATCCCGCGCAGCTCAACCATCCGGGGGTGCCGGGGGGCGTCAGCGACGCACAGGCGGTGAGCACCGATGCAGAAGGTGCCGACCTCATGGAGGTCCGGCAGCAGAACATGATCAACGACTGGGACGCCATCCTGCGGACGGGGCACCCGCCGGTCGGCACCTGGGGCGGTGACAACCACATCGGCAAGTGGACGAAGAGCAGCCAAGCCACGCAGATCTGGGCGCCGGCGCTGGACTTCGACTCACTGACCACTGCACTGAAGCAGGGGCAGATCTCGCTGTCGGCCGGGGTCTCGGGCATGGCGTTCAACCTGGATGGGTCCAGCGCGCCCTATCCGGCGGCGACACCCGTGATGGTGCCGAGCACGCAGACGTCGCAGTCGGTGCACCTGTCCATCGCCGGTGGCGTCGCGTCCGGCGACACCGTCAAGTGGCTGTCGAACAAGGGCAGCACGTCGACGACATCGACGATCGCGACCGACTCGGTGTCCGGCACGACCTACGACGCGACGAAGACAGTGGCCCTGTCAGGTCCCTCGACGTACGTGCGGGCAGAGGTCTGGCGTGGGACGAAGCTGCGGGGAATGACCGAAGCCATCATGTTCTCGATCGGGGACAGCGGTGGCAGCACGGGCAGCGGGACCGGCACCGGCGGCACCGGCGGCACCGGCGGCACCGGCAGCACCGGCAGCACCGGCAGCGGGACGTCCATGACGTTGACACCGGTCGCGGACGCCTACGTCAACGGCGGATCGCCCTCGGCCACCTACGGCACCAAGACGTCGCTCCGCGTGGATGCGTCGCCAGATGTCCGCTCCTACGTTCAGTTCGACCTGTCCGGCGTCACCGGCACTGTCACCGACGCCACCCTGCGCGTGTGGGCGACCTCGAGTCAGCGCAGCGGCTATCGGGCGGTCGCACTCAGCAACCCGGCCCAGAGCTGGAGCGAGTCGGCGATCTGCTATGCCAACGCTCCGCCCGTGACCACGACCGCCTTCGGCTCATCGGGGCCGGTGACCTCGGGGAGCTGGACGACCGTCGACGTGACCGGGTTCGTCACTGCAGCCGAGGGTGGTGTGGCCACACTCGCCCTGACGACGTCGAGCAGTACCGCGCTCGCTTTGGCCAGTCGCGAGTCAGGTGCGACCGCGCCGCAACTCGTCATCACCACGGGCTGAGCCGCTCGCCACGAACCCCGTCACGCGGTCAGGGGTTCGAGCTGCGGTTGACCAGAGGTGTGTAAGGCCGACAAGGCTCGTTGCGCAGACTGGGGCACGGCGGTTGCCCCGTTGGCACGGCGACGCCGGGCACGACCGGCAGCACCAGGCTCGACGGCATCGTGGGCGAGATCGCGATCGAAACCTTGGCGGTTCCCGCTGGCCGGGTGTGGCTGAACGACCAGATCGGCTGCGCGCCGTTCGGTGCGGCGATCGTGACCCGGATCCGGGTGCCGGCGCGATAGACGTGGCCCTGGTAGTAGAGCGGGATCGCGACCTTGACGAACCGGCCGGCCGGCATCGGCCGCGCGTCGGAGGCGAGGATGCTCGGCACCGGCTCGAGCAACGTGCTCGGCGTGTGCATGACGTTGTGCCTCGTCGTCGACAGCTTGCGCTCGCTGGCCCGCAGGTAGCCGTTCTGGACGAACGTCTCCTTCCCGTCCGGCGTGACTTCGCTGATCGTCGCCTGCAGGTCGACGTCGGGCGTCGAGGACTTGACCCAGACGTAGACGGCGCCCGCACCGATGACAGCGGTGTCTCGCTTCAACGGCGCGCTCACGTACGAAACTGCGGTGCCGGCCGGGTTGGGCTTCCAGTTCCACTCCCACTGCGAGGCGTTGCCCCACAAACCTCCGCCTCCGGTGTCCTTGCCGAAGTCGGTCAGCGGCAGCGCCTTGGCGTCCGAGGTGTACCAGTCGACGCTGCGCCGGGTCGGGCGGCTGTCGGTGAGTGTCCCTTGCGGTCCGAGATACCAGCGGTGCGCGGCGGTGTGCGGGATCGGCCAGCTCGGGAACGACTGCTCGAACGCGGGATACGGATTGCCGGGCGTGGAGTCACCGGACGGGGACGTGCCGGCGCCGTTGTCGAACAGGATCCGCACCGACGGCAGCTTCTCGTACGCAGCGAGCGCAGACTCGTACGTCGGCTCGGCCTGGATCGGGTCCAGCGGCATCGTCACCGCATCGTCCTGCGGCAGACCCATGGCCGCCTGGTAGATCGCCGGTGCCGCGGCGTGAGTGACCGCTGCGTTGACGGCCGGCGCCTGCTTGGCGACGTACAGCTCGAGGAAGTCGTACCAGCGGTTGTAGGTCTCCGGGTCGAGCGAGTCGATGTGCGGGCCGTTGGTGAAGGTGAACCACTTGGTCTTCGTGCCGGTCATGTGCGCGGCGAGTGTCGGGCAGTGCCCACCGGTCTGCTCGTCCTCCCACTGGCACGCCATGAACACCGGCACGTCGATCTTGTGGACGAACGTGACCGGGTCCAGTGGATCGGCGACCGCCGGCCGGTAGTGCGAGTTCTGTCGGATCGTCTTCAGCAGGTCCTGCGCCTCGCCGTGCAGCACCTGGTTGCTCTTGCAGGTCTTGTCACCGTCCCGGATGCGCTGCTCGGCGTAGGGCTGCGTCCCCTTGCGGCCCTGCCCCGCCGGCTGCGCCTCGGCCTGCCGCTCCTTGGCCCAGGCGACGGCGAAGCCGTCGTTGCGGATGCCGCCGGGGTAGAGGGTCGTCGCGGTCGCGTCGATGACCGACAGCGGCGAGATCGCGGCGAGGGAGGGCGGACGCAGCTGTGCCGTGAACAGCTGGCTGATGCCGCCGTAGGAGATGCCCATCATGCCGACCTTGTGACCCTTGACCCAGGGCTGGCGGGCAATGGTCTCGATGACGTCGTAACCGTCGAGATTCTGCAGCGGCTCGAAGAAGTTGTAGGCGCCGCCGGAGCAGCCGCTGCCGCGCATGTTGACGTCAACGACCGCGAAGCCCATGAGGTTGGCCAGCACCGCGATGCCGTTGGTCGGCCCGGCCGGGTTGGCATAGCCGTAGCCGGAGTACTCGATCAGGGTCGGGTACGGCGGGGCGTAGTCGGGCAAGCCCGTCGGCAGGTTGTTGTCGGGGATCGGCTCACCGGCTGGCGCCGTCGGCGGATGCACGTAGTAGGCCAGCTTCGTCCCGTCCCGGGTGGTGAGGTAGCCGTAACCGTGGTCCGGGATCGACTGGTCGTAGACCTTCGGATCCCACGGCGCCGGGCGCTCGGAGTGCACCGTCAGCCGGCCGGACGTGGGGCCGTCGGGCAACACCCGCACCCGGTAGCCGGAGCCGGGCGAGACCTTGTAGAAGACCGCACCGCCCAGGGAGTCGGCTCGTTTGGTGGCCACTCGGTCGCCGGAGCGGTTGATCAGGGCCAGCCGCGCCCCGCCGGCGACTCCGGTGACGTAGACCTGCTTGGCGCTGCCGGTAGCCGTGAACGCAGCTGCCTTGGCGCCCGGGCTCGCCACGGCGGACGAGCCGGCGGCGAACAGGCCAGCCACCAGCGCGGTGGCGAGCGAGATCCGGACGAAGGCGTGGTGGTTCCGCACGACGGGACATCTCCTCCGGTGGGGGACCGGGACGGTGTGGATCGCGTCGACGTACTTCGACACACTCGGAGCCAGTCCTGCACCCCGACGCTGATCCAGCCCGCTGCGCCTGCCGCCGGGCACCGACCGGCGATCCAGGCTCTAGGTTGAAACGGCTATGCGTCTGGTCATTGCTCGCTGCAGCGTCGACTACGCCGGCCGTCTGCAGGCTCACTTGCCGATGGCGACCCGGCTGCTCGTGCGCAAGGCCGACGGCTCCGTGCTCGTGCACTCGGACGCGGGCGGTTACAAGCCGCTGATGTGGATGACGCCGCCGTGCGCGCTGCGGGAGGACGCGGGCACTTGGACGGTCACCAACAAGGCCGGCGAGCAGCTGATCATCTCCCTCGACGAGGTTCTCTCGGACACCGCGCACGAGCTGGGCATGGACCCCGGGCTGGTCAAGGACGGGGTGGAGGCCCACCTCCAGCAGCTGCTCGCCGACCGCTGCGAGGTGCTGGGAGCCGGATGGAAGCTGGTACGACGGGAGTACCCGACCGACATCGGGCCGGTCGACCTGCTCTGCCGGGACGCAGACGGCCACCACATCGCCGTCGAGATCAAGCGACGCGGCGAGATCGACGGCGTGGAGCAGCTGAGCCGATATCTCGACCGACTTCAGCGCGACCCCCTGCTCCGGCCCGTTCGCGGCGTGTTCGCCGCTCAGGAGATCAAGCCGCAGGCGCGGGTGCTGGCCGCCGAGCGTGGCATCGACTGCGTCGTCTTGGACTACGACGAGTTGCGCGGGATCGAGCCGGACACCCCGCGCCTGTTCTGACCTCGAGAGCCCTTACGCGAGACTGTCGGTGTGGACGTCAACGCCGTAGGAGTGGTGGGGCTCGGCACGATGGGTGCCGGCATCACCGAGGTCTTCGCCCGCGCCGACATCACCGTCGTGGCCGTCGAGGCCGAGGACACGTTGCTCACCGCCGGCCGCGGCCGGGTCGAGACGTCACTACGGCGGGCGGTCGACCGCGGCCGACTCACGCCCGATGCGCTGTCGGCCACGCTCGACCGCTTCACGTTCACGACCGACCGGGAGGCACTGGCCAAGGCCGACCTCGTCATCGAGGCGGTCCCCGAGCGGCTCGACGTCAAGACAGGTCTGTTCGCCGACCTCGACCGCATCTGCCGGCCGGAGACGATCCTCGCCACCAACACGTCCTCGCTGCCGGTCACGGCCATCGCCGCCGGCACCGGCCGTCCCGCCCGAGTCGTCGGCATGCACTTCTTCAATCCTGCGCCGGTGATGCAGCTGGTGGAGGTCGTCACCACCGTGCTGGCCGACGGCGATGTCGTCAGCAGTGTCAGCGGCCTGGCCCAGCGCTGTGGCAAGACCCCGGTCGTCGTCGGTGACCGTGCCGGCTTCATCGCCAACGCGTTGTTGCTGCCCTATCTCAACCATGCCGCCCGCCTGGTCGAGACCGGCGCGGGCGCGGTTGACGCGATCGACACGGCCGTGGTCGCGGCCACCGGCTTGCCGATGGGGCCGTTGTCACTCATGGATCTCATCGGCCTCGACGTGTGCGTCCCGATCCTCGACGTGCTCTGGGAGGAGTTCCGCGACCGCCGGTACGCCGTCTCGCCGCTGCTGCGCCGGCTGGCGCTCGCCGGTCACCTGGGCCGCAAGAGCGGCCGTGGGTGGTACCGGTACGACGGCGAGCAGCCGCTGCCCGCCGTACCCTCGGCTGGCCGCGGCGACTTCGACCCGCAAGCGCTCATCGGCGCGCACGTCGCTGACGGCCGACGCATGGTCGCTGAGCACTACGCGGACGCCGAAGCCGTCGACACCGCCATGCGGCTCGGCTGCGGCTACCCCCGGGGGCTGTTCGCCCTCGACCCGGAGGCTGCGACCGCCTGATGTGTCCCCGGCGCGCCCGTCGGCGGGACGACACCCCGCGCCCGCTGCGGGTGGAGGGTGACGTCGCGACCGAACACGCCGCCGACGGTGACTGGGTGGTGCGACCGATCAGCGCCGAGGCTGCCGTGAAGACCTATCGCTGCCCCGGCTGCGACCAGGAGATCCCGCCGGCGGTGCCGCACGTGGTCGCCTGGCGGGTCGGCGAGGAGGAGTTGCGACGGCACTGGCACCGGCCCTGCTGGGGGGCGCGACTGCGCCGCGGCCTGCAGCGGCGCCGATGACGGAGATCCGGGCCAACACGGTGCTGCCGGCGCGGCGGGAGCCGGTCACCTTGCACACCGCCGACGGCCTGCGGCTGGTCGGCGAGCTCGCGCTGCCGGAGGACCGGCCTCCGGTGGCGACGCTCGTCCTGCTCCACCCACTGCCGACGCACGGCGGCATGATGGACAGCCACCTGTTCCGCAAGGCCGCCAACCGGCTGCCGGCGCTTGCCGGTCTCGCCGTCCTCCGCTTCAACACCCGCGGCACCGCGTCCGTGCAGGGGCGGAGCGAGGGTGAGTTCGACAACGGTGAGGCGGAGCGGCTCGACGTCGCCGCCGCCCTCGATCGGGTGGAGTACGCCGACCTGCCGGCGCCATGGCTGGTCGGCTGGTCGTTCGGCACTGACCTCGCCATCCGCTACGGGGTCGACCCCTCGGTGGTCGGGGCCGTTCTCATCTCCCCGCCGCTGCGGTTCTCCTCCGACGCCGACCTGCAGCGTTGGGCGGCATCGGGCAAGCCGCTGGTCGCGATCGTGCCGGAGCTCGACGACTATCTACGGCCGGCCGAGGCGCGGCAGCGGTTCGCGGTGGTGCCGCAGGCAACGGTCGTCGATGTGCCGGGGGCGAAGCATCTGTTCGTCGGCTACACCGAGACGGTGCTCGACGAAGTGGTGCGGGCGGTCACTCCCGCCGCGGCACCGCTGCCGCGGGAGTGGCCGCCCGCGTCGTTTGCTGGGGACTGAGCTCTTCGCTCGCCGGGTCAGCTCGCGTGCTGGCCGTTGCGCCGGCGGCGCCGGCCCGCCACCATCAGTGCTCCACCGCCGCCGAGTGCAGCTGCCGCCGCCGCGGCGAGGCCACCGATCTCGGAGCCGGTGAACGGCAGGCTCCGGGTCACTGACTCACCGAGCACCTGCGGGGCGGCCTTGGCGGCCGCACCGACGGTTGGGTGGGCCGGGGTCCGGACGAAGTGCTCGCCGAGCACCTGCGGGGCGCTGTGCTGCTCCTGCTCGGTGCCGCCCACTTCGGTGCCACCAGAGGTCGTCGTGCCACCGGTCTGCGTGTTGCCACCCGTCTCGACCGGCGGCGTGTTCGTCTCGCCGGCGGGCGGCGTGCTGGTGCACGGTGCGACCCAGAACACCTTGTACTTGTGCCCGCCCGGTGCGCCGGTGTCCACGGTCAGCTTGACGTGGTATCCCTGCTGCGGCTGAGGAGCACCCAGGCTGGCTAAGTCGAGGCTGCCCTGCGGGAAGGCCAGCTCCCCATCGAAGTCGTTGCCGCCGGCTGCGTCGTCGGGAGACGTGATCGTCGTCGACGCACCGGTCACCGTGATCGGCTGCCCCGCACCGGTGGGTGCCTGGCCGGCGAACGAGACCGTCAGCTGCTGGTTGAGGTCGAAGCCCCAGAAGTCCACGGCGAAGCCACAGCCGACGTGCGGGACGTTGTGGTGCGACATGTCACCGGTGAGGCTGTGGATCTTGACCGTGCCGTTGTTGCCCGGCGGGTTGTGGCCGTTCGAGGTGTTCGCACCACCGGTGCCGCCGCTGCCGTGGTCGGACCCATTGCCCTGGCTCGTTCCCTTGCTGTTCGGCGCGGTGGTGGACTTGCCGCCGTTGGCGTTCGGGTTGCTGTTGGGTGCGGTCGAAGAGCGCCCGCCGTTGCTGCCGGAGCTGGTGCTGCCGGAGCTGGTGCTGCCGGAGCTGGTGCCGCCGCTGCCGGCGGTGCCGCTGCCGTTCGGCCCGTTGCTGTTGGGGGCGCCGCCCTTGTTGGGCGCGGTCCCGCTGTTGCCCGGGCTGCTGCCGGAGCTGCTGTGGGTGCTGGACGAGCCGGACGGCTGGGCGGGAGTGCCACCGCTGTCCTGCGGCATGGCGGCGGCCGGCAGGGCCGCGGCGGCGGTCAGCACGAAGGCTGCGCCGGTGACGCCCAGAGCGGCGAGGGCCGCTTTGGCGGGGTCAGAAGTGGTGACGCGTGACATAGTTCCTCCGCCTCGTGACGAGCCCCGGATGGGTGTCGCGACCCGGCTGTTCCGGCTCTCGCGACTTGGCTCAGCAGTGCCCAGCCGACAACTCGGACAAACGCCGTTATTCGCTGTGTGTGACGGCGTCGGTGCGGAGGGTCAGGCCCTCAGGAGGGTCGTGCGGCCGGCGGCCGCAGCCCGCAGATCCAAACTCACGCCTGGTCCTGGCGCGGGAACAGGACTTCCGTCAGCACGAGCTGGACGCCCGCGGCGATCGGCACGGCGATCAACGCCCCCAGCACCCCGAGCAGCGCGGCTCCGAGCAGCGCGGCCACGATCGTCACCACCGGCGCCACGTCGACGGTCCGCTTCATCACCCGCGGCTGCAGCACGTAGTTCTCGAACTGCTGGTAGGCCAGGTAGTAGATCAGCGTCGCCACGCCGACCGGCACGCCCTGGAAGAACGCGACCAGCGTCACGCCGATCGCGCCCAAGGTGGCACCGATCAGAGGGATCAGGTCGGTGATCGCGACGAACATCGCGAGCGCGACCGGGTAGGGCACGCCCCACGCCTCCAGCCAGATGAACGTGACGAGTCCGGCGACGAACGACGTCGCCAGGTTGCCCAGCACGTAGCCGCCGACGCGGTTGAGGATCTCGTCGCTGAGCAGGCCGACCCGGGCCCGCCGGGTGCGCGGCACGATGCGATACATCGTCCGTTTGATGCCGGTCAGGTTCGCGAGGAAGTAGATCGTCAGGATGATGACGGTGAACGTGGAGGCGACGAAGCCGAGGATCGCCTTGCCGACGCCGAACAGACCGCCCAGCGCGTTGATGTTGATGCCTTGCGCTGCCCGTTTCTGGACCTTCGCCACGAAGTGGTAGCGATTGTCCAGGCTCTTGATCGTGGGGTTCTTGGTCAGCCGCTCGACGTAGTCCGGCGTGTTCTTCACCAGCTGCGTCGTCTGTTTCGCGATCGGCGGTGCGACCGCGGCGACGAAGCCACCGAAGAAGCCGAGCGCGGCGAGCACGATGACGAGTACGGCGAGGGAACGCTTGAGCCCTCGGCGCACCAGCCACCGCACCGCGGGGTCCAGGCCCACGGCGAGGAACGCCGACACGAGGATGAGGATGAGGACCTGGCGGGCCAGGACGATGCCGTCGATGAGCAGGGCTGCGGCCGCGACGCCCCAGGCGGCGATGAAGGCGATGCGAAACGGCGACTGCCGGGAGATCGGCTTGCCGCGCCGGCCATAGGGGTTGTCCTCGTCGACGCCTGCCTCGATGCGACGGACGCCGGTGTCCAGCACCGGGTCGTGCGGCGGCGCCACCAGGTCGACGGCGTCTTCGGCCCGCTCGGCCTGACGCTGTGCGTCGTCCCGGGCGTCCTCGGCCTGCGCCGCGGCCTGCTCGGCCTCGTCGGCCGCCCGCTCTGCGTCGCGCTCCGCGTCGCGCCCGTCGTCCTCAGCCACGCCGACCCTCCCGCGCCGAGCCTCCCGCACGGTGAGCGCTGCGGCCGGATCCGACACCCCGTGGCCGCGCAACCGACGCGCATCGGCTCACCGGGAAAGGCATTCGGCTCACCGGGAAAGGCAACGGTGCCAACGGGAACGCAAATGTGACGCCGGCCATGTTGTGGGGCGTCGCCGTCGCTTCAGGGCTGAGCTCGCGTCACGATTATGTTCGGAACGGGAGCCGCCCCGGCTCGTCGAACGGCGGGGACTGGACCAGCTCCGTCAGCACTCCGCCGACGCTCTTCGGGTGCAGGAACGCGATCGACGCCCCAAGGGAGCCGTGCCGGGGGCGTTCGTCGACGAGCCGGATGCCGTCGGTGCGCAGCTGCTCCAGCGCAGCCGCGACGTCGACCACTCCGTAGCCGATGTGGTGGATGCCCTCGCCCCGCGCGGCCAGGAACTTCCCGACCGGCGTCTCGGCGGACAGCGGCTCGAGCAGCTGCACGTACGACGCGCCCGCCGCCCCCTCCGTGACGAAGAGCATCGCCTCGCGCACACCCTGGGCCTCGTTCGTCTCGCGGGCAGCCACGGTCAGACCGAAGGTCGTCTCGTAGAACTCGATGCTGTCGTCGAGGTCACGCACGGCGATGCCGACGTGATCGATCCGGGTCAGCAGCGGTGTCGTGCTCCGCGCGCTGTCGGGTGTCGTGCTGGGTGCGCCATCGGTTTCGGTCACGGCGATTATCGTGGCAGCAGGATCATCGCCGCTCCCAGGAGGGCTTCGTCATGCCCGGCTCCGTCATCGTTTCCGGCGCGCGCACGCCGATCGGCAAGCTGCTCGGCTCGCTCAAGGGCTTCCAGGCCGTCGACCTCGGTGGCATCGCCATCGAGGCCGCCTTGAGCCGTGCCGGCATCAGCGGCGAACACGTCGACTACGTCGTGATGGGGCAGGTGCTCCAGGCCGGCGCCGGCCAGATCACCGCGCGGCAGGCCGCCGTCAAGGGCGGTGTGCCGATGACCGTGCCGGCACTGACCATCAACAAGGTCTGTCTGTCCGGCCTCGACGCGATCGCGCTCGCCGACCAGCTGATCACTGCGGGGGAGTACGACGTCGTCGTCGCCGGCGGCATGGAGTCGATGACGAACGCGCCGCACCTGTTGCCGGGTGCCCGGGCCGGCTACAAGTACGGCAACGGCACCCTGGTCGACTCGATGGCGCACGACGGGTTGTTCTGCGCGTTCGACCAGGTGGCGATGGGCGAGTCCACCGAGCGCTACAACGCCCGGCTCGGCATCAGCCGCGAGGAGCAGGACGAGTTCTCCGCGCGGTCGCACGAGCTGGCCGCGGCTGCGCAGAAGAACGGCGCCTTCGACGACGAGATCGTGCCGGTGCCGATCCCACAGCGTTCCGCCGCCGGGGGTGCCGGCGATCCGCTGCTGGTGGCGACCGACGAGGGTGTCCGACCCGAGACGACCGCGGCGACGCTCGCGAAGCTGCGTCCGGCCTTCGCCCCCGACGGCACGATCACCGCCGGTTCGGCTTCCCAGATCTCCGACGGCGCCTGCGCGGTCGTCGTGATGTCGCGAGTGGCGGCCGAGCGGTTCGGCGCGCCGGTGCTCGCCGAGGTCGGCCACCACGGCGTCGTCGCCGGTCCGGACGCGTCGCTGCAGTCGCAGCCGGCCAACGCCATCAAGAAGGCGCTGGCCCGGGCCGGTTTGTCCGTGGACGACCTCGACCTCGTCGAGATCAACGAGGCGTTCGCATCGGTGGCCATCCAGTCGATGCGTGAGCTGTCGCTCGACGTCGAGAAAGTCAACGTCAACGGCGGTGCGATCGCGCTCGGCCATCCGATCGGCGCCTCCGGGGCGCGGCTGGCACTGACGCTCGTGCAGGAGCTTCGCCGTCGCGGCGGCGGTGTCGGTGCCGCCGGGCTGTGCGGCGGCGGCGGCCAGGGGGACGCGCTGATCCTCCGTGTGCCGTCGGCCTGACCTGACCGGCACCGGCCGTCCGTCGTGACCATCGCTGTCCCGGACCCGGATCGGCTCGACCGCCCATGAGCGTCGGCGAGCTCGTCGTCCGAGCCCGTGCCGGCGATCCCCGCGCCGTTGCCCGACTGATCTCGCTGGTGGAGAACGCCTCGCCGCTGCTGCGCGAGGTGATGGCCGCGCTGATGCCGTACGCCGGGGGCGCCCACGTCCTCGGGCTCACCGGCGCCCCCGGGGTCGGCAAGTCCACGACGACCTCGGCGCTGGTGTCGGCGTACCGGGCACGTGACCTGCGGGTCGGGGTGCTGGCGGTCGACCCGTCATCCCCGTTCTCCGGCGGGGCGCTGCTCGGCGACCGGGTGCGGATGCAGGAGCACGCCAACGATCCCGGCGTCTACATCCGGTCGATGGCGAGCCGCGGCCACCTCGGTGGCCTGTCCTGGTCGACGCCGCAGGCGGTGCGGGTGCTCGACGCGGCGGGTTGTGACGTCGTGCTCGTCGAGACGGTCGGCGTGGGGCAGGCCGAGGTCGAGGTCGCGTCACTGGCGGACTCGACACTGGTGTTGGTCGCGCCCGGCATGGGGGACTCGATCCAAGCGGCCAAGGCCGGCATCCTCGAGATCGCGGACGTCTTCGTCGTCAACAAGGCGGACCGCGAGGGCGCGGACGCGGCCGCGCGCGACCTGCGGCGCATGCTGTCGCTGGGGGAGAAGCGGACCCCTGAGTCGTGGCAGCCGCCGGTCGTCAAGACCGTCGCGGCCAGAGGCGAGGGCATCGACGAGGTCGTCGCCGCCTTGGACGAGCATCGACAGTGGCTGACCGCCTCCGGCGCCCTCGACGCGAAACGGCGGATCCGGGCAGCGGACGAGGTCGAGGTCATCGCGGTCAGCACGTTGCGCGAGCGCATCGGTGACCTGCGGGGTGGTTCGTTGCTCGACGAGCTCGCCGGTCGGGTGGTGGCCGGTGAGCTCGATCCCTACACCGCCGCCGACCAGCTCGTCAGCGGTGTCACCCGCTGACGCTGCGCCCTGCCGCCGGCGGCGGACTTCAGCGGCACCGGGATGTGACGCCTGGCCGTACCATTCGCTCATGGGTGACACGGGCGCGGACCGCGGCGACGCCGCCTCCCGCGGCAGGCAGCGGTGGCAGCAGCGGTACGACGCGGCGCGGCTCCGGGATGCGGACTTCACTACGTTGTCCGGGGTCGAGGTGGATCCCGTCTATGGTCCCGCTGACGAGGCGGCCTACACCGCGTCGACCGGCCGCGGCTTCGACGAGATCGGCTGGCCCGGCGAGTTCCCGTTCACCCGTGGCCTCTACGCGAGCGGCTATCGCGGCAAGACGTGGACGATCCGGCAGTTCGCCGGGTTCGGCAACGCGCAGCAGACCAACGAGCGATACAAGCTGATCCTCGGCGCCGGCGGCAACGGGCTGTCGGTGGCGTTCGACATGCCGACGCTGATGGGTCGCGACTCCGACGACCCACGCTCGCTCGGTGAGGTCGGCCACTGCGGTGTCGCGATCGACTCCGCCGCCGACATGGACGTCTTGTTCGCGGACATCCCACTGCAGGACGTCACGACCTCGATGACGATCAGCGGCCCCGCCGTACCCATCTTCTGCATGTATCTCGTCGCTGCCGAGCGGCAGGGTGCGGACATCTCCACGCTCGACGGCACGCTGCAGACGGACATCTTCAAGGAGTACATCGCGCAGAAGGAGTGGCTGTTCTCGCCCGAACCGCACCTGCGGCTGATCGGGGACCTCATGGAGTTCTGCGACGCGCAGATCCCCCGCTACAAGCCCCTGTCGGTGTCCGGCTATCACATCCGGGAAGCCGGCTCGACCGCGGCGCAGGAGCTGGCGTTCACCCTCGCCGACGGCTTCGGCTACGTCGAGCTCGGCCTCGCCCGCGGCCTCGACGTCAACCGCTTCGCGCCCGGGCTGTCGTTCTTCTTCGACGCCCACATCGACTTCTTCGAGGAGATCGCGAAGTTCCGCGCCGCCCGGCGCATCTGGGCCCGCTGGATGCGCGACGTCTACGGAGCCACCGACGAACGCGCCCAGTGGCTGCGCTTCCACACCCAGACCGCGGGTGTGTCGCTGACGGCGCAGCAACCCGACAACAACATCGTCCGCACCGCCGTCGAGGCGCTCGCTGCCGTGCTCGGCGGCACCAACTCGTTGCACACCAACGCCCTCGACGAGGTGCTCGCGCTCCCGTCGGAGAAGGCGGCGGAGATCGCGCTGCGCACCCAGCAGGTGCTGATGGAGGAGACCGGCGTCACCAACGTCGCCGATCCGCTGGGCGGCGCGTGGTACGTCGAGGCGCTCACCGACGAGATGGAGCGGCAGGCCGAGGCGATCTTCGCCCGGATCAAGGACATGTCCGCCGACGGCACCATGACCAGCGGCATCCTGCGCGGCATCGAGGACGGGTGGTTCATGGCCGAGATCGCCGACGCGGCCTTCGCCTACCAGCAGAAGCTCGAGAAGGGCGACAAGAAGATCGTCGGCGTCAACTGCCACACCTCCACCGTCGAGGACCCGCTCGAGATCCTGCGGGTCTCGCACGAGGTCGAGCGGGAGCAGAAACGGGTGCTGGGCGAGCGGAAGGCGGCGCGTGACAACGCAGCCGTGCAGACCGCCCTCGCCCGGCTCGTCGAGGCCGCCCGCGGCGACGACAACCTCGTTCCACCGATGCTCGACGCGGCGCGCGCCGAGGCCACCCTCGGTGAGATCTGCGATGCGCTGCGCGGCGAGTGGGGCAGCTACCTCGAGCCGCCGCGGTTCTGAGGCCGCTTACCCTTGCACCCGTGAGCATGCGACCCACCGACATCCGCCTCCCCGGTGCCGTCGACCTGTCCGGGCTGCGATCCCGGCCGTCCGCCGCGGGACCGGCTGACGGAGGTACGGCGGGCGGGGCAGCCGGTGGCGGCGGGTTCGTCCTCGACGTCACCGAGGAGACCTTCGAGGCGGAGGTCGTCAACCGCTCCCACCAGGTGCCGGTGCTCATCGACTTCTGGGCCACCTGGTGTGGCCCGTGCAAGCAGCTGTCACCGGTGCTGGAGCGGCTCGCCGCCGAGGCGGCCGGGTCCTGGATCCTCGCGAAGATCGACGTCGACGCCAACCAACGGCTCGCGGCCGCCTTCCAGGTGCAGAGCATCCCGACCGTCTTCGCCGTCATCGCGGGCCAGCCGGTGCCGTTGTTCCAGGGAGCGATCCCCGAGCAGCAGATCCGGCCCGTGCTCGACGAGGTGCTGCGGGTCGCCGCCGCCAATGGGGTCACCGGCACCGCCGCTGCGGCCGACCCGGGGGCGCCGGCAGCTGCGGCACCGGCCGCGCCGCCGCCCGACCCGGCGTACGACGCGGCGCAGTCCGCGCTCGAACGGGGCGACCTCGAGGCGGCTCTGGCGTCCTACCGGGAGATCCTCGACCGCGACCCCGGCGACCCCGTGGCCAAGGCGGCCACCGCGCGCTGCGAGCTGCTGCTGCGCACTCGCGGCAGCGATGAAGCGGCGGTGCGATCGGCAGCCGCGTCGGCTCCGGACGACGTCAGCGCCCAGGCGGCGCTGGCCGATCTCGACCTGGTGCTCGGCCGCGTCGAGGACGCCTTCGCCGTCCTGCTCGGCCTGATCCGCCGCTCGTCGGGGCCCGAGCGGGACGCCGCGCGCCAGCACCTGCTCGGCCTGTTCGAGGTGCTCGAGCCGGACGACCCGCGAGTGGCGAAGGCGCGCCGCGACCTTGCCAGCGCGCTCTACTGACGGCGGTCAGGTGCGGCCGGGCGCGGCCAACCACAGCGCGCCGAGCGGCGGCAGGCGCAGCGTCGCCGACGCGACCTGCCCGTGCCAGGGCTCGTCGACCGCGCAGACCGCGCCCATGTTGCCCACGCCGCTGCCGGAGTAGATCTCCGCGTCGGTGTTGACCAGCTCCCGCCACTCACCGGTGAACGGCAAGCCGAGCCGGTAGTTCTCGTGCGGAACGCCGGCGAAGTTGAGCACCACCGCGACGCAGGATCCGTCCGCGCCCCAGCGCAGGAACGACAGGACGTTGCCTTCGGCGTCGTTGGCGTCGATCCACTGGAAGCCTTGGGCCTCCACGTCCTGGGTCCACAGCGCCGGCTGGTCGCGGTAGACGGCGTTGAGGTCCCGGATCAGCTGGAAGACCCCGCGGTGGTCGGGCAGGTCGAGCAACCACCAGTCCAGCGAGCGTGCCTCGGACCACTCCGACTCCTGGCCGAACTCGCTGCCCATGAACAGCAGCTTCTTGCCGGGATGCGCCCACATGAACGCATAGAGCGCCCGCAGGTTGGCCAGCTGCTGCCAACGGTCACCCGGCATCTTCGCCAGCAGTGAGCCCTTGCCGTGCACGACCTCGTCGTGCGACAGCGGCAGCACGAAGTTCTCGCTGAACGCGTAGACCAACGAGAACGTCATCTGGTGGTGATGCCACTGCCGATATACCGGCGACTTGGACATGTATTCCAAGGTGTCGTGCATCCACCCCATGTTCCACTTGAAGCCGAACCCGAGGCCGCCGAGGTAGGTCGGACGGGACACCCCCGGCCAGGCGGTCGACTCCTCCGCGACGGTGATGACGCCCGGCACCCGCTTGTAGGCGGTGGCGTTCATCTCCTGCAGGAACGAGATGGCGTCGAGGTTCTCCCGGCCGCCGAACTCGTTGGGGATCCACTCGCCGTCCTTGCGCGAGTAGTCGAGGTAGAGCATCGAGGCCACGGCGTCGACGCGCAGCCCGTCGACGTGGAACTCCTCGAGCCAGTAGCAGGCGTTGGCGACGAGGAAGTTGCGGACCTCGCGCCGACCGAAGTTGAACACCAACGTGCCCCAGTCGGGGTGCTCCCCACGGCGTGGATCCTCGTGCTCGTAGAGCGCCGTCCCGTCGAAGCGGGCCAGCGCCCATTCGTCCTTCGGGAAGTGCGCTGGCACCCAGTCGACGATGACACCGACGCCCGCCTGGTGCAGCCGGTCGACGAGGTAGCGGAACTCGTCGGGCGACCCGAACCGGGACGTGGGGGCGTAGTAGGACGTCACCTGGTAGCCCCACGACCCGCCGAACGGGTGCTCCATCACGGGCAGGAACTCGACGTGGGTGAAGCCGGCCTCGGTGACGTAGTCGACGAGCTGTTCGGCGAGTTCCTTGTAGGACAAGCCTTGGCGCCAGGAGCCGAGGTGGACTTCGTACGTCGTCATCGGTGCCTGCAGCGCGTTCGTGCGCGATCGGCGGGTGCACCAGTCGCCGTCGGACCATTCGTAGTCCGAGGTGTAGACCACCGACGCCGTCGCCGGCGGATGCTCAGTGTGTTGGGCCATCGGGTCGGCCTTCTGCCGCCACACACCGTCGGCACCGAGGATGTCGTACTTGTACTTCGCGCCGTTGCCGACGCCGGGAATGAACAGCTCCCAGACCCCGCTCGCGCCGAGGACGCGCATCGGGTGGGAGACGGAGCTCCAGCCGTTGAAGTCGCCGGTCACCCGCACCCCGCGTGCGGCGGGTGCCCACACGGCGAAGGCGGTGCCGGTGATCGGTCCGGAGGGCGAGTCGTAGGTACGTACGTGCGCGCCGAGCACCTTCCACAGGTCCTCGTGCCGGCCCTCGCCGATGAGGTGCAGGTCCATCTCACCGAGGGTCGGCAGGAACCGGTAGGGATCGTCCTGGAGGTGCTCGAACCCGTCGCCGTAGTCGACGAGGAGCCGATAGTCGGGGACGGTCTCCGCCTCGATCAGCGCGACCCAGACACCGTTGTGCTCGTGCGCCATCGGGTGCCGCGTGTCGCCGACGGCGACAGTGACCGCGCTGGCTCCCGGCCGCAGCGCGCGCAGCGTGACGCGGCCGCCGTCCGGGTGGGCGCCGAGGATCGAGTGCGGGTCATGGTGGGCTCCGCCGGCGAGACGGTCCAGCTGCTCCGGTGCGATCGGCGTCGGCTGCGGCTCGCTCCGGGCGGCGGTCCGCGCGGCGGTCTTGGCCCGCGGCTCCGCCGGAGCCGGGGACTGCGCTGCTGGTGCCTGCGCTGCTGGTGCCTGCGCTGCTGGTGCCGGCGACTGCGCGCGCGGCTGTCGCGGCTTGCGGGTCCGCGGCGGCGGCTTCTCGGTCACGCGCAGTTCACCTCACCAGTCGCTCGATGGAGCCCAGCGGGATCGGCAGCCAGGTCGGGCGGTGTCGCGCCTCGTAGACCACCTCGTAGACGGCCTTGTCCAGCTCGAAGGCGCGCAGCAGGACGTCGTCCTCGCGCGGGTCGCGGCCCGCGGCCCGGCCGTAGCCGGTGCAGAACGCGTCCCTGTTTCGCTCTGCCCATTCGCCCGCGCGATATTCGAGGCCGGCGGCGGCGGTGTGCTCGGCCAGCAGGTGTCGCGCGGCGTAGTCGAACGAACGCAACATGCCGGCCACGTCCCGCAGCGGGCTCGCCAGCGCGATCCGCTCGCGCAGCGGCCGGGCCGGCTCGCCCTCGAAGTCGATGAGCACCCAGCCGGCATCGGTGCGCAGCACTTGCCCCAGGTGGAAGTCGCCGTGGATCCGTTGCACCGGTACGCCGCGGTCGACGGCCCCGAGAGCGTCGTACGCCGTGCGCAGGTCGTCGCTGTACGTGGCCAGCTCCGGCACCACTTCCAGCGCCGCGTCGAGCCGCCCGTGCAACGTCTTGGCCGTCTCCTGGCTCTCGGCCTGGTCGGCGATGCGCGACGGCAGCACCTGGCGCATCAGCTCGTGCACCTCGGCGGTGGCGGTGCCGAGCCGCTCGGCTTCACCGGCGAAGTCGCCGCCGACCTCGTCCGCGTGCAGGTCACCTTCGGCATAGAGGTCGCGGACGCTCGTTACGGCGAGCTGCCACCCTTCGCTCGCCGAGCGCAGGAACGGCTGCAGCAGGCCCAGCGTGGTCGCCGATGTCTCGTCCGTGGCCGTTCCGTCGGCGCCCGTGTCCTCGACCCACGCCAACGGTGGCACGATCGCGGCGCAACCCGCCTCGGCCAGCGCCCGGGTGACCTCGAGATCCGGGTTGACGCCAGGTGCCACCTTGCGGAACAGCTTGAGGATGTAGTCCTCGCCGAACACGATCGAGGTGTTGGACTGCTCCGCGCTCATGACGATGCTGGTCAAGTCGGTGTTGACGTCGGCCCCGGGCAGCCGGCGGAAGCGCAGCCCGGCTTCGTCTGCACCGGAGGCCAACAGCTGCAGCAGCACGTGGGTCAGCTCGCTGTCGTGGGCGGCGTCGTACAGGACGCAGTCATCGACCCGTCCGATCACTGCGTGCTCGAGCCGGGCTGGCACCTCGTCGCTCTCGCCCACGAGGAGCTGGTAGGTCTCCACGTCCTCACCGAGGTCGACACCGACGAGCAGGTGCCGCAGGGTGGAGGCTCCCTCGACCAGCGTGCGGTCGGCCACGATCTGGACCGCGCCGATCTCGCGACCCTTGGCCCCGAACCACCTCTGCTGCGGCAGCCACTCGGTCAGCAGGTCGGCAATCATGCTTCCTCCGCCGACAGCTGGAACCAGTAGAACCCGTGCCCGGGCAGGGTGAGCAGGTAGGGCAGCTCGCCGATTCGCGGGAACGGCACACCGCCGAGCAGCTCCACCGGCGTGCGGCCCTCGAACCGGCGCAGGTCGAGCTCGACCGGCTGCGCGAAGCGGGACAGGTTGTTGATGCACAGCACCACGTCGTCCCCGAAGACGCGGACGAACGCGAGCACGCTCGGGTTGGTGCCGGACAGCTCGTCATAGCGGCCCATGCCGAACGTCGGGTGTCGCTTGCGCACGTCGATCAGGTGCCGGGTCCACTGCAGCAACGATGTCGACGAGCGCATCTGCGCCTCGACGTTGATGACCTGGTAGCCGTAGATCGGGTCCATGATGACCGGCAGGTAGAGCCGCTGCGGATCCGCGGTGGAGAAGCCGGCGTTGCGGTCCGGCGTCCACTGCATGGGGGTGCGCACGCCGTCGCGGTCACCGAGATAGATGTTGTCGCCCATGCCGATCTCGTCGCCGTAGTAGAGGACCGGCGAACCCGGCAGCGAGAGCAGCAGTGCCGTGAACAGCTCCATCTGGTCCCGGCTGTTGTCGAGCAGCGGCGCCAGTCGGCGGCGGATGCCGATGTTGGCCTTCATCCGCGGGTCTTTCGCGTACTCGCTGTACATGTAGTCGCGCTCTTCATCCGTCACCATCTCGAGCGTCAGCTCGTCGTGGTTGCGCAGGAAGATGCCCCACTGGCAGTTGTCGGGGATCGCCGGCGTCTGCGCCATGATCTCCGAGATCGGATAGCGCTGCTCCCGGCGTACGGCCATGAAGATGCGCGGCATCACCGGGAAGTGGAACGCCATGTGGCACTCGTCGCCGCTGCCGAAGTACTCGACCACGTCCGCCGGCCACTGGTTGGCCTCGGCCAGCAGCACCTTGTCCGGATAGATCCCGTCGACCTCCTTGCGCACCCGCTTGAGGTACTCGTGGGTGCGCGGGAGGTTCTCGCAGTTGGTGCCCTCCTCCTCGAACAAGTAGGGCACGGCGTCGAGGCGGAACCCGTCGATGCCGAGGTCGAGCCAGAACCGCAGCACCTCGAGCATCGCGTCCTGCACGGCCGGGTTCTCGTAGTTGAGGTCCGGCTGGTGCGCGAAGAACCGGTGCCAGTAGTACTGCTGCCGCAGCGGGTCCCACGTCCAGTTCGACGACTCGGTGTCGACGAAGATGATCCGGGCGTCCTCGTACTTGAGCTTGGTGTCGCTCCACACGTAGAAGTCGCCGTACGGACCGTCGGGGTCGGACCGCGACGCCTGGAACCACGGGTGCGCGTCGCTGGTGTGGTTCATCACCAGATCCGCGATGATCCGCATGCCCCGGCGGTGCGCCCCCTCGATCAGCTCGACGAAGTCACCGAGGTCGCCGAACTCGGGCAGGACCTGGAAGAAGTCGCTGATGTCGTATCCGCCGTCGCGTAACGGCGACTCGTAGATCGGCAGCAGCCAGACACAGTCGACACCCAGCCAGTGCAGGTAGTCGAGTTTCTGGGTCAGCCCGCGGATGTCGCCGGTGCCGTCGCCGTTGGAGTCGTGGAAGCCGCGGATCAGCACCTCGTAGAAGACGGCGCGCTTGTACCAGAGCGGGTCACGCGGCTCCTCGATCCCGTCGACGACTGCCTCGGTCACTGCTGGACCCGTCGCACGGTGAAGATGTGCGCCGGCTCGACGAACGGGTCGAGCCGGACGTAGTTGTGCTCGCCCCAGGTCCAGGTCGCCCCCGACAGCTCGTCGTGCACCTCGAACGGCTCGCCCGGGTCGAGCCCGAGAGCAGCAACGTCGACGTGCACGGTGGCCTCGCGCACCGCGTGCGGGTCGAGGTTGACGACGACCAGCACGCAGTCCTCCCCGGCATCGACCCCGACGCGCTTCGACCACGCGATGACCTGGTCGTTGTCCGGGTGGTGCCAGCGCAGGTTGCGCAGCTGTCGCAACGCGGGGTGCGCCCGGCGGATCTCGTTGAGCCGGGTCAGGAACGGCGCGAGCGACCGCCCCTCCCGCTCGGCCGCGGCCCAGTCCCGTGGCCGCACCTGGTATTTCTCGCTGTCCAGGTACTCCTCGCTGCCGGGACGCACCGCGACGTGCTCGTAGAGCTCGAACCCGGAGTAGACCCCCCACGACGGTGACATCAGAGCCGCCAGCACCGCTCGGATCTTGAACGCCGGCGGCCCGCCGTACTGCAGGTAGGCGTGCAGGATGTCCGGTGTGTTCACGAAGAAGTTCGGCCGCAGGAAGTCGACCGTGTCGCGGCTGAGCTCGGTGAGGTACTCCTCGAGCTCCCAGCGCTCGTTGCGCCAGGTGAAGTAGGTGTAGGACTGCGTGAAGCCGACCTTCGCGAGCAGTTGCATCATCGGCGGTTTGGTGAACGCTTCGGCCAGCCAGATGATGTCCGGATGGTCGTGGCGGACCTCGGCGATCAGCCACTCCCAGAATCGCACCGGTTTGGTGTGCGGGTTGTCGACGCGAAAGATCCGTACGCCGTGGTCGATCCAGTGCCGGACGATGCGGAGCACTTCGCGGGAGAGACCTTCGAAGTCGCGGTCGAAGTTCAGCGGATAGATGTCCTGGTACTTCTTCGGCGGGTTCTCCGCGTAGGCGATCGAGCCGTCGGCACGGATGCTGAACCACTCCGGGTGCTCCTGCACCCACGGGTGATCGGGGGAGCACTGCAAGGCCAGGTCGAGCGCCACTTCGAGGCCGTGCCGTTCTGCCTCGGCCACGAAGAAGTCGAAGTCGTCGATCGTGCCGAGGTCGGGATGCACGGCGTCGTGCCCGCCGGCCGGCGCGCCGATCGCCCACGGGCTGCCGGGATCTCCCGGCTCCGGTGTCAGCGTGTTGTTGCGGCCTTTGCGGAACGTCGTGCCGATCGGGTGGATCGGCGGCAGATAGACCACATCGAAACCCATCGCGGCCACCGCGGGCAGCCGTTGCGCCGCCGTGCGCAACGTTCCTTCCGAACGCGGGAAGAACTCGTACCAGGCGGAGAACCGGGCCCGCTCGCGCTCGACGAGGATCCGCATCGGCTCGCTCGCGGTGACGAGCTCGCGGACCGGATGCGCGTCGACGACGGCGACCACGTCCCGGTCGAGCGCCGGGGCCAGCCGATCCTCCGGGGAACGCTCGCCGTCGCGCAGCGCCTCGATCACCTTGAGGATGCTCGACCGGCTCGGCGCCGGTGCCGCTTCGACAGCCCGTTCGTGCAACCGCGCGCCCGCCTCGCAGACCAGGTCGACGTCCTGACCGAGCGGGATCTTGATCGCGGCGTCGTGCCGCCACGTGCCGATCGGGTCGCCCCACGCCTCGACGTGGAACCGCCACGGTCCTTCGGTGTCGACGTGGACCTCGGTCGCCCACCGGTCCGTGCCGCCCTCGTCCGGCAGCTTGCGCATGCGGTTGAACGGCCGCGGCTGCTCGTCCGGCCCGATCAGAACCACGTTTGCGGCGACCGCGTCGTGACCTTCGCGGAACACGGTCGCGGTGACCGTGATGGTCTCGCCGACGGCAGCCTTGGCAGGCCACCGTCCGCACTCCACGACGGGGCGCACGTCGGTGATGGGGATGCGTCCGATCATCGATGCGAACCTACCCACGTCGGCTGGTGGCGAACGAGTGGCTCCGCTCGCCCCGAGCAAGCGGCAGTGACCCCGGCGAGGCTGGGTAGGGTCGCCCCCGTGGTGACTGCAGAGTGAGGGCACTTCGTCGGTTCACGGTCCGGGCCGCGCTGCCGGAGCCGCTGGCACCGCTCGGTGACCTCGTCATGAACCTCCGCTGGTCCTGGCATCCCGACTCCCTCGACCTGTTCGAAGCGGTCGATCCGGAGACGTGGGACGCAGTCGGTCACGATCCGGTGCGTCTGCTCGGCGAGGTCGGGGCCGACCGGATGGCAGCGCTGGCGAAGGATCGTCGGTTCCTGCGGCGGTTGTCGGACATGTACGACGACCTGCAGGACTATCTCGAGAAGCCGCGCTGGTATCAGACGCTCGAGGACGCGCCGCGCGCGATCGCGTACTTCTCGCCGGAGTTCGGCATCACCGAGGTGCTGCCGCAATATTCCGGCGGTCTCGGCATCCTGGCCGGTGACCACCTCAAGGCCGCGAGCGACCTCGGCGTGCCGATCATCGGGGTCGGGTTGCTCTATCGACGCGGCTACTTCAACCAGAGCCTCAGCCGGGACGGCTGGCAGCAGGAACGCTACCCACCACTCGACCCCAACGGTCTGCCGTTGACGTTGCTGCGCGAGGGCGACGGCCCGGACGGGGAGGGGCAGCCGGTGCGGGTCGCCGTCGGGCTGCCGGAAGGGCGGGTGCTGCGCGCGCAGGTGTGGCGGGCGCAGGTCGGGCGGGTGCCGTTGCTCATGCTCGACTCCGACGTCGAGGACAACGCTCCCGCCGAGCGGGAGGTGACCGACCGGCTCTACGGCGGTGGCACCGACCACCGGCTGTTGCAGGAGATGTTGCTCGGCATCGGCGGGGTCCGCGCCGTACGCCGGTTCTGCGCCCTCACCGGGCACGCCGAGCCGGAGGTGTTCCACACCAACGAAGGACACGCCGGGTTCCTCGGGCTCGAACGCATCCGCGAGCTGACCGAGGACCAGGGCCTGGACTTCGACGAGGCGCTCGCCGCGGTCCGCGCCGGCACGGTCTTCACCACCCACACGCCGGTTCCGGCCGGCATCGACCGGTTCCCGATGGAGCTCATCGCGCACCACTTCGGGGGCGACAACGCCTGCCGGGGAGTGCCGCTGGACCGCATCCTGGCGCTCGGTGCCGAGGCCGACCCCGACACGTTCAACATGGCGCACATGGGGCTGCGGCTGGCCCAGCGCGCCAACGGCGTGAGCAAGCTGCACGGCCAGGTCAGCCGGGAGATGTTCGGGTCGCTGTGGGCCGGTTTCGACACCAGCGACGTGCCGATCACGAGCATCACCAACGGCGTGCACGCGCCGACCTGGGTGGCGCGCGACGTGATGGAGATCGCGGCCCGCGAGGTGGGGCCGGAGCTGGTCGAGGAGGCGCAGGGCTGGGAGGGCATCGCCAAGGTCTCGGACGAGTCGATCTGGGCCACCCGCCGCGCCTTGCGGCTGTGCCTGGTCGAGGAGGTGCGCCGCCGGCTGCGCGAGTCCTGGCTGCACCGGGGCGCGTCGGAGGCCGGGCTCGGCTGGATCGACGGCGTGTTCGACCCGGACGTGCTCACCATCGGGTTCGCCCGGCGGGTCCCGTCGTACAAACGCCTCACGCTGATGCTGCGCGACCCCGAGCGGCTCACCCGCATCCTGCTCGACCCCGAGCGGCCGGTGCAGATGGTCATCGCCGGCAAGTCCCATCCCGCTGACGACGGCGGGAAGGCGTTGATCCAGCAGATGGTGCGATTCACCGACGACCCGCTGGTGCGTCACCGCATCGTGTTCCTGCCGGACTACGACATGGGCATGGCCCGCTACCTCTACCACGGCTGCGACGTCTGGTTGAACAACCCGTTGCGCCCGTTGGAGGCGTGTGGGACGAGCGGCATGAAGTCCGCCCTCAACGGCGGCCTCAACCTGTCGATCCGCGACGGTTGGTGGGACGAGATGTACGACGGCGGCAACGGCTGGGCGATCCCATCGGCCGCCGAGGGCATCGACCCGGACCTGCGCGACGACCAGGAGGCCACCGCCCTCTACGACCTGATCGAGAACCAGGTGCGCGCCCGGTTCTACGACGTCGTGCCGGGCACGCATTTAGGCGTCGTGCCGGGCACACATTCAGGCGCCGTGCCGGCCGGGCAAGGCGGCAGTGACCACGACCGGCTGCCGCGGCGCTGGATCGAGATGGTGCGCCACACGCTCCAGTCGCTCGGCCCGCAGGTGCTCGCGTCGCGGATGGTGCGCGACTACGTCGTCGAGCTCTACGCCCCCGCAGCCGCATCCGCCCGTGCGATGTCCACCGACCGGTGCGCCGGTGCGCGTGAGCTGGCCGGCTGGGTCAGCCAGGTGCGCAGCGCGTGGCCGGAGGTGCGGGTGGCGCACGTCGAGTCGTCGGGCGTCGGCGACGCCCCCCAGCGCGGGCAGCAGCTGGAGGTGCACGCGGTCATCGAGCTCGGCCGGTTGAGCCCGAACGATGTGCGGGTGCAGGTCGCGTTCGGCGCGGTCGACGAGAACGACGAGCTGCGCAACCCCGACTACGTCGAGCTCGGCCGGCCGGCCGGCGAGCCGTTGCCCGATGGTGCGTGGCGGTACGAGGGGGCGGTGCCGCTGGAGCGGCGCGGTTCGTTCGGCTACACGGTGCGGGTGCTGCCGGACCACCCGGCGCTGGCGTCGCCGGCTGACCTCGGACTCGTTGCGCTGCCGGTGGAGTCGACCGCCTACACCGCGATCTGAGGCACCGCGGCCCGCAGCAGCAGCGCCGATCGCGCGACCATCGGCACGGCCACCCCCGCCGCGATCGGCTGCGCCGGTTGCGGCTGGTCCTGTGCCGTGTCGAGCTCGATGACGTAGGACGTGGCCCAAGGCTCGGCCGGCAGCTGGAACTTCGTCGGCTCGCCACCGGCGTGCAGCAGCAGCAGGAACGAGTCGTCGGTGATCCGCTCGCCGCGCGGGCCGCGAGTGCGGATGCCGTGGCCGGACAGGTACATGCCCAGCGTGCGCGCGGTCGGCGCCGACCAGTCCGCGTCGTCCATCTCGACCCCGGCAGGAGTGAACCAGGCCAGGTCCTTGACCCCGTTGCTGCTGACGGGATGCCCGAGGAAGAACGCGCGCTGCCGGAAGACGGGGTGCCGGCGGCGCAGCTCGATCAGATGGCTCACGAGCTCGACGTACGACGGCAGGCCGGCGCCGCCCGACCAGTCCAGCCACGAGATCTCGTTGTCCTGGCAATAGGCGTTGTTGTTGCCCCGCTGGGTGTGCGCGAGCTCGTCACCCATCCGCAGCATCGGCACGCCGGTCGACAACAGCAACGTGGCGAGGAAGTTGCGCATCTGCCGAGCCCGAAGTGCCAGCACGGCTGGGTCACCGGTGTCACCCTCGACGCCACAGTTCCACGACCGGTTGTCCGGGTTGCCGTCGCGGTTGCCTTCGCCGTTGGCCTCGTTGTGCTTGTCGTTGTAGGAGACCAGATCGCGCAGGCTGAACCCGTCGTGGCAGGTGACGAAGTTGATGCTCGCGTAGGGCCGACGGCCATCGTCCTGATAGAGGTCGCTGGAGCCGGTCAGCCGGAAGCCGAGCTCGGCGACACCGGTCTCGGCGCCGCGCCAGAAGTCACGGACGCTGTCGCGATACTTGCCGTTCCACTCGGTCCACAGCGGCGGGAACTCGCCGACCTGGTAGCCACCCGGCCCGAGGTCCCACGGCTCGGCGATGAGCTTGACCTGCGAGAGCACCGGGTCCTGCTGGATGACGTCGAAGAAGGCCGAGAGCTTGTCGACGTCGTGGAAGCTGCGGGCCAGCGCGGCGGCCAGGTCGAAGCGGAACCCGTCGACGTGCATCTCGGTGACCCAGTAGCGCAGCGAGTCCATGATGAGCTGCAATACGTGCGGTTGCCGGGCGTTGAGTGTGTTGCCGGTGCCGGTGTAGTCGAGGTAATAGCGCGGGTCCTCGTCGCGGAGCCGGTAGTACGTCGGGTTGTCGATGCCACGAAACGCCAATGTGGGCCCGCACTCGTCGCCCTCGGCCGTGTGGTTGTAGACGACGTCGAGGATGACCTCGATGCCGGCGGCGTGCAGTGCCCGGACCATCGCCTTGAACTCGCGCACCTGCTCGCCGCGGGTGCCGGCCGAGCTGTAGGCGTTGTGCGGCGCGAAGTAACCCAGGGAGTTGTAACCCCAGTAGTTGCCCAGCCCGCGGCGCAGCAGCGCCGGCTCGCTGACGAACTGGTGCACCGGCATCAGCTCCACCGCGGTGACCCCGAGCCGGTGCAGGTGGTCGATCGCCGCCGGGTGCGCGAGCCCGGCGTAGGTGCCGCGCAGTTCCGGTGGCACGCCCGGGTGGCGCATCGTGAACCCGCGCACGTGCAGCTCGTAGATGACGGTGTCGGCCCAGGGGACGTGTGGCCGGTGGTGCTCCTCGCCCCACGGGAACGTGTCGTGCACCACGACGGATTTCGGCACGAACGGCGCCGAGTCGCGGTGGTCCTGCACGGTGTCGTCCCGCCCGACCGGATAACCAAAGATCGCATCGTCGGCGACGAACGCGCCGTCGAACGCCCGCGCGTAGGGGTCGGCAAGCAGCTTGCTGGGGTTCCAGCGCGCGCCGCGCGCCGGATCGAAGGGGCCGTCCACCCGGAACCCGTAGCGCTGGCCCGGGCCCACGCGCGGCACGTAGCCGTGCCAGACGTGGTAGGTGACCTCCTCGAGGCTCACCCGCTGCTCGCTGCCGTCGTCGCCGAACAGACAGAGGTCCACGCTCTCCGCTGCCGGTGCCCAGAGCGCGAAGTTGGTGCCCTCGCCGTTCCAGTGCGCGCCCAGCGGAGTCGGGCTGCCGGGCCAGCTCGGCGGTATGTCGTCGGTCATCGCCGCCACAGTGTCGCCCATTACGCTCCCCGCCATGGCTGATTCTCCTGGCGCGCAGGGCCCGTTCGTCACGCTCGAGGTGGAAGGCGGCATCGGCACGATCCGGCTCGACCGCCCGCCGATGAATGCGCTGAACGCGCAGGTGCAGGAGGAGATCCGGGCCGCGGCGCTGGAGGCGACCGAGCGTCGCGAGGTGCGGGCGGTCGTCCTCTACGGCGGCCCGAAGGTCTTCGCGGCCGGCGCCGACATCAAGGAGATGGCCACGATGTCCTACGCGGACATGGCCGACCGGTCGGCCGGCCTGTCCTCCGCGTTCTCCTCCGTCGCGCGGATCCCCAAGCCGGTCGTTGCGGCCGTCACCGGCTACGCGCTCGGCGGCGGGTGCGAGCTCGCGCTGTGCGCCGACCGGCGCGTCGCCGCGGACAGCGCCAAGCTCGGCCAGCCCGAGATCCTCCTCGGTGTCATCCCCGGGGCGGGTGGCACGCAGCGGCTGTCACGGCTCGTCGGTCCGGCCAAGGCCAAGGACCTCTGCTTCACCGGCCGCTTCGTCGACGCCGACGAGGCGCTGCGGATCGGGCTGGTCGACGAGGTGGTGCCGGCCGAGGAGGTGTACGACGCGGCGCACCGCTGGGCCGCACAGTTCGCCGACGGCCCGGCGTACGCGCTTCGGGCCGCCAAGGAGGCCATCGACCAGGGTCTGTCGGTCGACCTGGAGACCGGCCTCGCGATCGAGGCACAGAAGTTCGCTGCACTGTTCGCCACCGAGGACCGCACGATCGGCATGCAGTCCTTCATCGAGAACGGCCCGGGCAAAGCTCGATTCTCCGGCCGGTGAGGCGCACCGGCAGCTGGCTGCCCGGACGCCGAGAGCCAAGCGGCGATGCGATCAGCTCGGCGCCGGCGCGTGCCGATCCAGGAACGCGTAGACGTCGGTCGTGTCGACACCCGGGAACGTGCCCGGCGGCAACGCCGCGAGCAGATGGCTGTGCGCCCGCGCCGACGGCCACGCCTGGCCCGACCACTTCTCCGCCAGCTCGCGTGGCGGGCGCTTGCAGCAGGCTGGTGACGGACACGCCGACTTGCGCTTCCGTTGCGTGCTGTCGGCGCCGCGGAACCACTTCGCGTGCTGGAAGGGCACGCCGACCGTCACGGCGAACTCGCCGCCGCCCGCGGGCTCGACGTGGGAGTTGCAGAAGTACGTGCCGGACGGCGTGTCGGTGAACTGCGTGTAGGTGGCATAACGGTCGGCGGAGCTGAAGACCCGCCGGCTCGCGAACTGCCGGCACGCCAGCTGCCCTTCGATCGCGCCGGTGGCGTCGACGGGGTAGGGCAGACCGTCGTTCTCGTAGGCCTTGTAGATCGTGCCGGTGGCATCGGTGCGGGTGAAGTGCACGGTCAGCCCCAGGTGGTGCGTCGCGAGGTTGGTGAACCGGTGCGCCGCGGTCTCGTGCGAGACCGCGAACACGTCGCGCAGGTCCTCCATCGACAGCGCATGGTCGCGTTTGGCCTCCAGCAGGAACGGCACCGCCGCGCGCTCCGGCACGAGCAGCGCGGCCGCGAAGTAGTTGGCCTCGACCCGTTGCCGCAGGAACTCGGCGAAGTCCTTGGGGTCGGTGTGCCCCAAGGCGAAGTGGCCGAGCGTCTGGAGCACGACGTAGCGCGGGTCGTGCCCAGCCGGCCGCTGCGGCAGGTAGATGCGGCGGTGCACGAGGTCGGCGACCGAGCGGGTCGACTCGGGCAGGTCAGTGACGTTGTGCAGCGTGAAGCCGTAGTGCGCGGCGAGGTCGGTGATGACCCGTTGCGGCAACGCGCCGGTGGAGTGGCCGACCGCGCGCAGTGCCTCGTCGGCGACGCGCTCCACCTCGGGGAAGTAGTTGTTCTGCGCCCGCATCCGCTGCCGCAGCTCGACGTTGGCCAACCGGGCCGCTTCCGGTGTGGCCGCGAACCGCTCGTCACGCCGGCGCAGCTCGTCGTACAGAGCCACGACGTGCTCGAGCACCTCGGTGGGGATGCGTGGGCTCGGTCGCAGCGGGGTCAGCCCGAGCGCCGCGAGCGAGGGGTCGAGCTGGGCGCGCTGCAAGGCGATCTCCAGCGACGCGCGCCGGCTCGGCGCCTCCGGGCGCAGCAGGTCGTCGAGCGGCACCCCGAAGGTCACCGCCAGCGACTGCAGCAGCGAGAGCTTGGGCTCGCGCCGACCGTTCTCGACCAGGCTCAACGCCGAGGCAGCGGTGCCGACGGCGCTCGCCACCTGCGCCAGCGTCAGGCCACGACCGCGCCGCGCGTGCCGCAGCCGCTGACCGAGCACGACGAGGTCGAGCCCGGGCAGAGCACGGGTGGCGGGAGTCGCCGCGGCCGGTACGGCGGGCGCGGCTGCCGTGAGGTCGGTCACGATGTTCACGTTATCGGAAGAAACTCGAAAATTCACGCGGCGCCTGTTTCGACCTGCGGCTTATGGGCGCGCATAGTGAGCACAGTTCAGGAAGTTCACTCAGCGTAGAGGAGCGATCCAGCAACATGTCCAGCAGCCAGCCCAGCTCATCGTCACCGCAGCAGCAGGCGCAAGCTCTCCAGCAGGAGTGGGACACCAGCCCCCGCTGGAAGGGCGTTAGCCGCACCTACACCGCCGAGGACGTCGTCCGCCTCCGGGGCTCGGTCCAGGAGGAGCACACCCTCGCCCGTCGCGGCGCGGAGAAGCTGTGGGACCTCGTCAACACCGAGGACTACATCAACGCCCTCGGCGCGCTCACCGGCAACCAGGCGGTCCAGCAGGTGCGGGCCGGCCTCAAGGCCATCTACCTGTCCGGTTGGCAGGTGGCCGGCGACGCCAACCTGGCCGCGCAGACCTACCCCGACCAGAGCCTCTACCCGGCCAACTCCGTGCCCGCCGTGGTCCGTCGGATCAACAACGCGCTCAAGCGCGCCGACCAGATCACGTGGAGCGAAGCGACCCAGAGCGCGGGGTCTGAGGGCAAGACGGACGTCGACTGGTTCGCCCCGATCGTCGCCGACGCCGAGGCCGGCTTCGGCGGCCCGCTCAACGCCTACGAGCTCATGAAGTCGATGATCGACGCGGGTGCCGCGGGCGTGCACTGGGAGGACCAGCTCTCCAGCGCCAAGAAGTGTGGCCACCTCGGTGGCAAGGTGCTGATCCCGACCGCGCAGCACGTCAAGACGCTGAACGCCGCGCGGCTGGCCGCGGACGTCGAGGGCGTCCCCACCGTCGTCGTCGCCCGCACCGACGCGCAGGCTGCCACCCTCATCACGAGCGACGTCGACGAGCGCGACCAGCAGTACGTCACCGGCGAGCGCACTGCCGAGGGCTTCTACCGGGTGACCAACGGGGTCGACCCCTGCATTACCCGCGCGCTGGCCTACGCGCCGTACGCCGACCTCATCTGGATGGAGACGAGCAAGCCCGACCTCGAGATCGCGCGGCAGTTCGCCGAGGCGGTCAAGAAGGAGTTCCCGGATCAGCTGCTCGCCTACAACTGCTCGCCGTCGTTCAACTGGAAGGCCGCGCTCGACGACGACACGATCGCGAAGTTCCAGCGCGAGCTCGGCGCGATGGGCTACAAGTTCCAGTTCATCACTCTTGCCGGCTTCCACGCCCTCAACTACTCGATGTGGGAGCTCGCCAGCGGCTACGCCGAGCGGGACATGTCGGCCTACGTCGACCTGCAGGAGAAGGAGTTCGCGGCCGAGGCCAAGGGCTACACCGCCACGAAGCACCAGCGTGAGGTCGGCGCCGGCTACTTCGACCTCGTCGCCACCGCGATCGACCCCAACGCCGAGACGCTCGCGCTCAAGGGCAGCACCGAGGAAGAGCAGTTCCACTGATGCTTCTGGCGCCTGCGGCGCTCGTCGCGGGGCCCCAACCCCGCTCCCCGGAGGGGGCTGGGGCCTGCGGCGCTCGTCGCGGGGCCCCAACCCCGCTCCCCGGAAGGGGCTGGGGCCTGCGGCGCTTGTCGCGGGGCCCCCACCCCGCTCCCGTGAACCCCAGCTAACCGGTCCCGAAGTAGTCGCAAAGCCGCTGACAACGACGTCGGCACAGCACCGCAGCAACAACTCCCCTGAAGGAGAAGGACATGCGCCACTGTGACGGACGGCTGTTCGACGGAAGTGCGTGCAACAACGATCTGTTCGCGTGCGCCGAGTGCGGGGCGTCCGGATGCCCTGGCGACGGCTGCGACAACCAGCAGTTCCTCGACAACAGCTGCTGCGGTCGCCCGCTGACCACAGCAGCCGCGGCGGCCTGACCAACCGCTGTCTATACGGCGGCCTTTGGCCGCTTGTCGCGGGGCCCCAACCCCGCTCCCGCGGGTGGTTGGTGTAGTCGGCGGCCTTTGGCCGCTTGTCGCGGGGCGCTGGTTTTCCGGCGGCCTTTGGCCGCTGGTCGCGGGGCCCCAACCCCGCTCCC
>DASTWK010000086.1:0-16027 GCA_035776655.1 Mycobacteriales bacterium
CGAGCCAACTCCGACGATCAGCAAGACGTTCGCGACGCCGCCGGCGCCAGCGCCCACGACTAGCTCGATCGCTGTCACCTGCTCCCCGAACCAGACGAACACCGCCGGCGACACCTGCCAGGACGACCCCCGCAGTGACAAGACGGCGAAGTTCACGGCCACCGTCACTAACGGCGTTCCAGCTCAGCCGGTTGCTGGCGTCCGCGTGACCTTCACCCTCGCGCAGGCCGCAGGCAACGGTGCCCTCCCGAACGAGAGCACTGACACCGAATCACTCTCCAGTGGCACGACTACTGACAAGTGCATCACCGATGCCGCTGGTCAGTGCTCGACAACCCTCACCGACACCAACCCGCAGAACGACGAGTCGTTCACCGTTACGGCTTCCGTTCCGCTCAACGGTGGCGGAACGGCCAGCGATTCCGCGACCAAGAACTTCCACACGCCGACAGCCGGCGAAGCGCGGAACGTGTCCGTCGCGCCGAAGACCGACACCAAGGTGCCGGGCAGCGCTGACACCTTCACGGCCACGGTGAAGGACCGGTTCGGCAACCCAGTGCCCGGCACCACCATCGACTGGTCCGAGACCGGCCCAGGTGCGTTCCGCACCGCGGCCATTAGCTGCAACACGGACGCGGCTGGTCAGTGCTCCATCGAGGTGGCGAGCCTGACGGGTGAGCAAGGCACCGAAACAGTGACCGCAACCATCCACGGCAGCGACGCCAGTTCCGAATGTGCTTCACCTGCCGGCTACAGCAACTACAACGCGAACGGGGCGTCTGCGAACAGTGGCACGACGCCCAACGCCGGTGGTCAGAACAACGTCGCTCCTGGCGCTCCGGCGGGCAACTGCTCGGACAGCGGCACGGTGACGTGGAAGCCGGCAACCACGCCGCCGCCGACCACGAACCCGCGGGCTCGGGAGTTCCCGGTCCTCAACTGCTGGTCGCCGCGCAAGCACGTGGTTGTCTGCCGCGTCTACACCCGCCCGCGGGTTCAGGGCGCGGACGTCGTGCTCCGCATCGTGCAGAAGAACGGCACCACGCGGATCGTGCGGCAGAAGCTGACCGGCGAGCGTGGCCGGGCCACCTTCACGTTCCACCACCTCAAGTCCGGTGTGGTCAAGCGGTACGTCGCCCACGTGCGGCACACCGCCACCACGCGGGCGGCTGACACGAACCATGACAAGGTTCGCGTGAAGTAGTTCGCAGCTGAACTGCTAGCAACACCACGCTCCACTGCGGGGGCGGCTCCACCAGGAGCCGCCCCCGCGGCTTTTCGCCTGGACACGGTGGATAATGGACACCTCCACCCACCCAGGCTTGTGTGCACGCTCGTGAGTGAAAGGGGTTCAGCATGGCGGCGATGAAGCCGCGGACCGGTGACGGCCCTCTCGAAGTCACCAAGGAAGGGCGCGGCATCGTCATGCGCGTCCCGCTCGAGGGCGGCGGTCGGCTCGTGGTCGAGCTGACCCCCGACGAAGCGACTGCGCTCGGCGACGCGCTCAAGAGCGCCGTCGGCTGACACTGACGAAGCGACCGGCCCCCGTCGACTCCACGTCGGCGGGGGCCGTTCCATGTCCGGCCCGTCCTGGCACGACATGATGTGCCGGTGCCCCTGACCCTCACTGCCTCCGCCGGCGCGCTGCCCCGCACCGGCCGCGTCGTCGCCCTGCCGGTCCTGCCCGCCGCCGGCAAGCCACGCCCCCAGGTGGGTGCCGGCGCCGACGTCCTCGCGACGCTCGACGTCGACGCCAGAGCCGCGCTGTCCCGCGAGGAGGCGAAAGGCGAGCCCGGTGAGGTCGTCGCCGTACCCGTCGGGCGCAAAGGCGTCGACACCGTCTTGCTCGCGGGCGTCGGTGACGGGTCGTTGCCCGCGTTGCGCAAGGCCGCCGCTGCCGTCGTACGCCGCAGCAAGTCCAGCGAGTCTCTCGCCACCACGTTGGCCGCCGGCCGCGGCGGCGACGCCGCGCGTGCCGTCGCCGAGGCGCTGGGCCTGGCCTCCTACACCTTCCACCGCAAGAGCCAGCCCAAGGACGTCAAGCTGCAGCGGGCGACGCTCGTCGTCGACGCGGCCGAGCTGACCGAAGCGAAGGCTGCGGTCGAGCGCGCGGCCGCCACCGTCGCCGCCGTCCACCTCGCCCGCGACCTCGCCAACACCCCGTCGCTGGAGAAGTCCCCGGAGTGGATGGCCGAGCAGGCGCGAGCCATCGCCGCTGCGTGCGGCCTCGAGGTCGAGGTGTGGGACGAGCAGGCGCTGGCGCGGGACGGCTTCGGCGGTGTGCTCGCGGTCGGCCGCGGCTCGGTCCGCCCACCCCGCCTCGTCCGCCTCGACTACCGCCCGGCCAGTGCCACGCACCACGTCGTCCTCGTCGGCAAGGGCATCACGTTCGACACCGGCGGGCTGTCGCTCAAGCCGCCGGACGCGATGACGTGGATGAAGACCGACATGGCCGGCGGCGCCGCCGTCCTCGCGACGATGAGCGCGTTGCGCGCGCTCGACGTCGGCGTACGCGTCACCGCACTCGTCCCGCTGGCCGAGAACATGCCGGGCGGCGACGCGACCCGCCCCGGCGACGTCATCACTCACTACGGCGGGCGCACCAGCGAGGTGCTCAACACCGACGCCGAGGGACGCTTGGTGCTCGCGGACGCGCTGGCCTACGCCGTCGCCAACCTCGACCCCGACGTCGTCGTCGACATCGCCACGCTCACCGGTGCGGCGACCTTGGGATTGGGGCGCCGGCACGCCGCGCTCTACGCCACCACGGCGCAGCTCGCCGACCGGCTGGCCGCCGCCGGCGCCGAGGGCGGGGAGGGGCTGTGGCCGATGCCGCTCGTCGACAGCTATCGCGACAGCCTCGACTCGCCGGTCGCCGACCTGCGCAACATCGGCGACCGGGAGCTGCACTACAGCGGCGGGTCGATCGTCGCCGCGCTGTTCCTCCGCGAGTTCGTCGCCCCCGCCCGCCCTTCTGCTCGATCGGTCGAGTGGGCCCATCTCGACATCGCCGGCCCCGGGCGCTCCGAAGGCGAGGAGGACGAGCTGACGAAGGGTGCCACCGGCTTCGGCGTACGCACGTTCCTGCGCTGGCTCGAATCCGGCGCCCCCACCACCTGACCTCGCCCCCTCGCGAGCTGTCAGCAGCACAGGTCGCCATGACGCCATCTGCTGCTGACAAGCCGCGAAGCAGCGCCGCCCGTCAGCCGACGGAGGTGACCCGGCCGTTCCGGTCGAACGCCACCGTGACCCGGCCGCTCTGGCCGCAGTAGGTGAACGTCGTACCCGCCCGCGTGTGCGGCTGCCCGAGCGCGGCCAGCACCTGCTCCGGCAGCATCCCGCGATGCACCGTCGCCAGGTCACGCGCCGACAGGTCGGCCACGTCCGCGCGGCACGAGTCGCCCTGGATGCCGATCGCGCGCTCCCACATCTCCAGGTAGGCCTCCGGCCCGAGCGTCAGGTCGTGCCAGTAGGCCGCACCGTCGCCGTCGGCCAGCTCCACCCCGTCGGCGACCCAGTCCGGATACAGCCCGTAGTGGTCGACGCCGTCGGTGTTGATGTCATAGACCCGCTTGCCGTTCTTCGCGCGATCATGGCGAAGGCCGCGTTCTGAGCGTCCTATGACGCGGTGTTCGCCATGATCGGCGGCGGCAGGGCGGGGCGGTGACCGTATGAGGCGGTGTTCGCCATGATCGGCGGCGGCAGGGGCGGGGCGGTGACCGCATAGAGTGCCTGCGTGGCGCAGCGCGGCGTGCTCGGGATGGTCCTCGCCGGCGGTGCGGGCAAGCGTCTGTGGCCGCTGACCGCCGACCGCGCGAAGCCCGCGGTGCCGTTCGGCGGCATCTATCGCCTGGTCGACTTCGTGCTGTCCAACCTCGTCAACGCCGACTACCTGCGCATCGTCGTGCTGACGCAGTACAAGTCGCATTCGCTCGACCGGCACATCTCGCTCGCCTGGCGGATGTCGACGTTGCTCGGCAACTACGTGACGCCGGTGCCCGCTCAGCAGCGGCTCGGGCCGCGCTGGTTCCAGGGCTCGGCCGATGCGATCTATCAGTCGCTCAACCTCGTGTACGACGAGCAGCCGGCCTACGTCGTCGTCTTCGGCGCCGACCACGTCTATCGCATGGATCCGCGGCAGATGGTCGAGCAGCACATCGCCTCCGGGGCCGGCGTCACCGTCGCCGGCATCCGTGTGCCGCGCGAGCAGGCGAGCAGCTTCGGCGTCATCGACACGCGCGACGGCCGTCGCATCGACGCCTTCCTGGAAAAGCCGGAGGATCCGCCAGGGCTGCCCGACGACCCGTCCTCGTCGTACGTCTCCATGGGCAACTACGTCTTCACCACCGAGGTGCTGCTCGACGCGGTGCGCAAGGACGCGTACGACGAGGGCTCCGTGCACGACATGGGCGGCAACGTCATCCCGATGCTGGTCGAGGACGGGCAGGCGCAGGTCTACGACTTCGCCGACAACGACCTGCCGGGGGCGACCGACCGCGACCGTGCCTACTGGCGCGACGTGGGGACGCTCGACGCCTACTACGACGCGCACATGGACCTGGTGTCGGTACAGCCGGTGTTCAACCTCTACAACCGTCGCTGGCCGATCCTCACCCACACGCCGCCGTTGCCGCCGGCGAAGTTCGTGCACGACGAACCCGGCCGCACCGGCCATGCGATCGAGTCGCTGGTGTCACCGGGCAGCATCATCTCCGGCGGCATGGTGCGGCGCTCGGTGCTGTCACCGGGTGTGCGGGTGCACTCCCGAGCCGAGATCGACGGCTGCGTGCTCATGCACGGCGTCGACGTCGGGCGCGGGTCGGTGTTGCGCCGGGTCATCATCGACAAGGGCGTCGTCCTGCCGCCGGGTGTCACGATCGGCGTCGACCACGAGCACGACCGCGAGCGCGGCTTCCAGATCAGCGACGGCGGCGTCGTCGTGATCGGCAAGAACCAGCAAGTCCCCGCCTGAGCGCTTCCCGCCTGACCTCCTAGTGCGCCGATCATGGCGATCCCCGCGTTATAGGGCCCTCATAACGTCGGGTTCGCCATGATCAGCGCGCAGTTGGCGGCGGAGCAGCGCGAAATTGGGCGGCGGATCAGTGCGAAATCGGCCGGCGGAACAGTGCGAAATCGGCCGATCAGGCGGCGGCTCGACGCAGCGCCTGGCCGACCTCCGTGATGATCGTGTGCGGGTGCCGGTAGACGTCTTCCGCGCTGTAGACCAGCACCGTCCATCCCAGAGCGCGCAGTGCGGCCCGCCGGCGGTCGTCCTCCCGGCGCTGCGTCCAGTGCCACGCCCCGTCGTACTCCACGGCTACCCGCGCCGCGGCGAACGCCAGATCAACCCGTGCAACGAACGCTTCGGTGGCGCTGTAGATGTTCAGCTGTGTCTGCAGGTTTGTGAAGCCCGCCTGAAGCAACAACAGGCGAAGCCGGGTCTCCATCGGCGACTCGCTACCGGCGTCCGCCACGGCGACGACCCGCGCGGCGCGTCGTACCCACCGGACGCCAGGGTGCTCACGCACGAACTGCGCGAGCGCCTGCAGCTCGATCAGTCGAGCCTGGGCAAGAGCATCGACGACCACGACCGCTTCGATGAACGGCAGCCAGCGGGCGCAGTCGAAAGCGGTCCGCAGCGGGCTGGTCACCAACCAGTCGTTGACCCTGACCACCTCGTCCGCGGCAAGGGACATCTGACGCAACCGCATGCCGCGGCGCTGTCGCGGTATCTGCCCGGTGAACGCCGCATGAACGTCGACGTCGTCCAGACGCCGTACGTCCACGCCGTACATATCCACCGCTGACAACCCGCAGAGCACAGCATCGATCGGCAGGACCAGACGCGCGCCCTGACGCCAGGTTGCGCGGTCGAGAGGTAGGTGCGCGGCGATCCACACGTTGCGAAACAACCGCCGCCACACGGGCGTGCGGAGCGCATGCGCGTTCAGTCGGTGCGCTACTGCCGTGCGGGTCGTGATGGGGCCGCGGCTGAGCGGCTGTGGGATGTTCGCTCGCTTCACCGGCGAGAGAATGCAGCGGCTGCGGCAGGCGCAGTGGCCTGTCCACACGTTGCTGTTGCTGGCATGAGGGTGTGTACGCCGGGCGTGTACGCCGGGTGTGTACGCCGGTCCTTCCCGCTGCCCCGCCGCGCTGATCATGGCGAACATCGCGTTATGGGCCGCTCATAACGTCGGGTTCGCCATGATCGGCGAATAGGAGCAGGGGGGATGTGCCGAGCGCCAGCGGAGTGAGCGAGGGGGAGTGAGCGAGGGGGAGTGAGCGAGACGGGGGAGTGTTGGTCAGGTGGCGTCGGAGTCGTACGGCGGCTGCTCGCCCGGGGAGAGCGCGGCGCCACCCATCGCGATGCCGGCACGGCCCGCTGCCACGCCGCCTGGCTCGTCGAAGTCGTCGTCCAGCACCGACTGCATGAACCGCTTCGGGTGCAGTGACGCCAGGTCGAGGTCGGCCATCTCCGGGCCGAGCTCGGCCTTCAGCCCGCTGGAAGCATCGCGGGCCATCCGCCGCAGCTGCCGCAGCATCTTCGCCGCGTCGGCCGCCGCCTTGGGCAGCCGGTCGGGCCCGAAGATGACCAGCCCGACGATCGCCAGCACGATCAGCTCGCTCCAGCCGAGGTGGTCGAACATCAGTCGCTTCTCGCCGAGCCCAGCGTCACGGCCGTCGTGTGCCGGTGCCCGTCGCGGAGATAGCCGATCTGCACCCGCTGACCCGGCAGCCGTTTGCGGATCTGGACGATGAGCTCGTTGGCGTCGGTGATCGTCACGCCGCCGATCGACACGATCACGTCACCCGCTCGCAGGCCGGCATGGTCGGCGGGACCACCGGGCACGACGGCCTGGCCGCCGCCGGGTACGCCGATCTTCGCGCCGTTGCCGTTGAAGGTGATGTCGAGGCTGACCCCGATGATGGCGTGGGTGGAGTAGCCCTGCTCGATGATCTGCCGGGCGATCCGCCGCGCCTGGTCGATGGGGATCGCGAAGCCGAGCCCGATGCTGCCGCTCTGTCCGGCGTCGAACAGCTGCCCGCCGGTGAGCGTCGCGATCGCCGAGTTGACGCCGATGACCTCGCCGGCGAGGTTGACCAGCGGCCCGCCGGAGTTGCCCGGGTTGATCGCGGCGTCGGTCTGGATGGCATCGATGACGTCGTCGGTGTTGCCTTGCTCGTCGGTCGCCTCGACCGGCCGGTCCAGCGCGCTGACGATGCCGCTGGTCACCGTGCCGGCCAGGCCGAGCGGAGAGCCCACCGCCACCACGGAGTCACCGACCCGCACCGAGTCGGACCGGCCGAGGGCGGCCGCGCGCAGCCCGTGCACGTTGCGCACCTGGATGACCGCGAGGTCGCTCACCCGGTCCCGCCCGACGATGTCGCCGGGCACCCGCTGCTTGTCCGGGAACACGACGCTCAGCCGGCCGCCGTTCGCCGCGGCGGACACGACGTGGTTGTTGGTGAGGATGTAGCCGGCCGGGCTGATGACGATGCCGGAGCCGGTGTCACCGCCGCGGCCGGTGCGCACGTCGATGGACACGACGCTGGGCAGGATTGCCGCTGCCACCGAGGCGATCGAGCCGTGGGGCCGCTCGACCACCGGCTCGGTGCCGGCGGTCGCGCCGATGCTGATCGTGCGCGGCGGGGCCGGCGCCGGCTCCTGCGACTGCACGATGACGCCGCTCACCGCACCGCCCAGGACGGCCGCGAGCCCGGTCGTGATGGCGAGCACCGACCACCCGGGCGGCTCGCGGCGCTCACTCATGTCTCCATTGTGTCCCGCCATTAGGCTGGCCCGGACATTGGAGGCGAGCATCAGCACCGACGACAACGCCATCACCGCCCGACGCGCCCGCGAGTTCACCGAGGCGTGGCTCGCCGAGGACGAGGCGCTGCAGTCGGCACGACGGCGGGGCAGCGAGCTCGGCGCCGTACCCATCCTTCCCGGCGGTGGCGCGGTCCTCCGCTTCCTCGCCGCCGCGATCGGCGCCCGTTCGGTCGTCGAGATCGGCACCGGCGCGGGCGTCTCCGGCGTCTATCTCCTGCGCGGCATGGCGCTCGACGGCGTGCTCACCTCGATCGACGTCGAGGCCGAGCACCAGCGGGTCGCGCGGGAGGCCTACGCCGAGGCCGGTTTCGCCCCCGGCCGCACCCGGCTGATCACCGGCCGCGCGCTCGACGTGCTGCCGCGGCTCACCGACGGTGGCTATGACCTCGTCTTCTGCGACGCGGCCAAGGGAGAGTACGGCGACTACCTGCGGGAGGCGCTGCGGCTGCTGCGCCCCGGCGGCATCGTCGCGTTCGACAACGCGCTGTGGCACGGCCGGGTGCCGGACTCCTCCGCCCGCGACCCGGAGACGGTGGCGGTGCGGGAGATGCTGAAGCAGGTGCGCGACGACGAGCGGGTCACGCCGCTGCTGCTGCCCAGCGGCGACGGTCTGCTCGCCGCGGTCGTCCGCCCCTCCTGACCGCCGACCCATCTGACGCCACCCGAACCCGCGCCCCGCCCCCGCACTACCTTTGCGCTGATCATGGCGAAAGCAGCGTTATGGGCCGCTCATAACGAGGTGTTCGCCATGATCGGCGAAGACGGGGAGGCGGTCAGCTGACCGGCGTCAGCGACAGCGGGCGCCCCACGAGTGAGCGGGTCCGGCTGGCGAGATCCTTCGCGATCGCGGTGAGCGCGACCGCCGCCGGCGAGTCCGGCTGGGCGACGACGATCGGCTCGCCGGTGTCGCCACCTTCCCGCAGCCGCGGGTCGATCGGCACCGACCCCAGCAGAGGGACGGGTACGCCGAGGAGCTGGCTGAGCGAGTCGGCGACCGCTTGGCCACCACCGGTGCCGAACACATCGACCATCTCGCCGCAGTGCGGGCACGGCAGGCCGGCCATGTTCTCGACGATGCCGGCGATGCGCTGGCGGGTCTGCACGGCGACCGCGCCGGCGCGCTCGGCGACCTCGCGGGCCGCCAGCTGCGGCGTCGTCACGACGACCACCTCACAGCCGGGCAGCAGCTGCGCCGAGGAGATGGCGACGTCACCGGTGCCGGGCGGCAGGTCGAGCAGCAGCACGTCGAGGTCGCCCCAGTAGACGTCGGCGAGCAGCTGCTCGAGCGCGCGGTGCAGCATCGGGCCGCGCCACACGATCGGCCGGTTGCCCTGCACGAACATGCCGGGGGAGACGACCTTCACGCCGTGTGCCTCCGGCGGCACGATCATGCCGTCGACGACCGCGGGCGGGTGCGTCACGCCGAGCATCCGCGGCAACGAGTGGCCGTAGACGTCCGCGTCGACGACACCGACCGTGAGCCCCTGCCGGGCCATCGCGACCGCGAGGTTGACGGTGGTCGAGGACTTGCCGACCCCGCCCTTGCCGCTGGCGACGGCGAGCACGCGGGTCAGCGACCCCGGCTCGGCGAACGGGATCGTCCGCGCCGGCCGTCCACCCTGCAACGACTCGCGCAGCTGCTGGCGCTGCGCGTCGCTCATCACGTCGAGGTCGACCCGCACCGCGGTGACGCCCGCGACCGCGGACACGGCGGCGGTGACGTCGCGGGTGATGCGGTCGCGCAGCGGGCAGCCCTGCGTGGTCAGGTAGATCCCGACGTCGACCGAGCCGTCGCCGTTGCAGGCCACGGACTTGACCATGCCCAGGTCGGTGATCGGCCGGTGGATCTCCGGGTCGGAAACGGTCGCCAGCGCGGCGTTGACGGCATCGATGTCGGGGGCGCTCATAGCGCCACCCAGACTACGTCGCCCCGTCAGGCGCGGCGGGGGCTGCGCGCGACCAGGCGCCGGACCCGCGCCTCCAGCTCGACCGGCTCGACCGGCTTGGCGATGTAGTCGTCGGCCCCGGCGTGCCGCGCGTCGCTCTCCAGCGCCGCGCTGCCGTTGCCCGTGAACAGCATCACCGGCAGCGCCGCGGTCCGCGCTTCGCTGCGCAGCAGCCGGATCACCTCGAGTCCGGTGAGGTCGGGCAGGAGCTGGTCGAGCAGCACGCCGTCATAGGCCTGCCGGCTCGCCCGGTCCAACCCCTCGGTCGCGGTGGCGACCCCGTCGACCTGCACGGTCCTGGTCAGCGCGGCAGCGACGAACTCGCGCACCGACGCGTCGTCGTCGACGACGAGCAGCCGCGGCAGCCCGGCCGGCTCCGCCGCCGGCGTACCGCCGTCTGCCCGCCCGCCTGCCGGCGCCGGCGTGCGGCACCACGGGCAGATCCGCCACTCCGGCTCCAGCCGCCGTTCGCAGCCGGCGCACTGCCCGCGATCGATCGTCGCCGCGCACCACGGGCAGGCGATCATGTCGCCGGTCAACGCGCCGCCGCAGGCGCTGCAGTGCAGCCCGCCGGAGGAGTCGACGTGGGTGACGCGCAGCACTTCGTCGTACGTCGTCAACCCCGCGTGCGCCTTGCCGATCGCCGCCGCGCGCAACGTCTGCATGCCCTCGGCGAGCGCGGCGGACGCGACCGCCGCTTCGTTGGGGGTGGACATGAGGACGCCACGCATCGCCGCGGTGACCGGCAGCACCTCGAACACTCCGATGCGGCCGCGATAGCCGGTGCCGCCGCATTCGCCGCAGCCGGTGCCGCGTCGCGGCGTCGCCTGGGCGAGGTCGGTGGCGTCGATGCCGAGCAGGGTCAGCTCGCGCTCGGATGGTGCATAAGCAGTCGCGCACTGGTCGCACACCCGGCGTACCAGCCGTTGCGCCACCACCAGCGACAGCGACGAGGCGACGAGGAACGGCTCGACGCCCATGTCGATGAGCCGGGTCAGCGCCGCCGGCGCGGAGTTGGTGTGCAGGGTGGTCAGCACGAGGTGACCGGTCATCGACGCTTCCAGCGCGAGCTTGGCGGTGCCGGAGTCACGGACCTCACCGACGAGTACGACGTCGGGGTCCTGCCGCAGCACCGAGCGCAGCCCCCGCTCGAACGTCAACCCGGCACGGTCGTGCACCTGCATCTGGGTGATGCCGGCGACCTGCATCTCGACCGGGTCCTCGAGCGTGACGATGTTGCGGTCGGGTGTCTTGATCTGCTGGATGGCGCTGTAGAGCGTGCTGGTCTTGCCCGACCCGGTCGGGCCGGTGATGAGGATGAGGCCCTGCGGTGCGACCAGCGCGCTCAGCAACGACTCGAGCTGGGTGTCGGTCATGCCGATGCGGGTGATCGCGGGTACGGCGTCGGCGCGGGACAGCAGGCGGATGACGGCCTTCTCGCCGTTGATGTTCGGCAGGGTGCTGACCCGCGCGTCGAGGACGGTGCCTTCGATCTGCAGTCGGGTGCGGCCGTCCTGCGGCAGCCGGCGCTCGGCGATGTCGAGGTTGCTGATGACCTTGATGCGGCTGATGATGCCGGGCCCGGCGGCGCGCGGCGCGGTCATCACGTCCCGGAGTAGGCCGTCGACGCGATAGCGGATCCGCACCTCGGTCGACTGCGGCTCGACGTGGATGTCACTCGCGCGAGCGCGTACCGCGTCGGCCAGGATCGAGTTGACGAGCCGCACGGTCGGCGCGTCGTTGAACGCTGATCCCGCCTCCGGCTCGTCGTCGAGGGTGGTGTCGAGGTCTTCGAGCATCATCGCCACGTCGGCGCTGTCCTCGGACAGCGACCAGATGCGGGCGATGAGGTCGCGGACCTGGCTCTCGCTGGCGACCACGAGCCGCAGGTCGCTGATGCCGGCGTAGACCTTGACGTCGTCGATCGCGAGGACGTTGGTCGGGTCGGCGCAGGCGAGGGTCACCTGCCCGGACTCGTCCCGCGCGATGGGGATGACCAGGTGGCGCTGCGCGACCGCCTTGGGCAGCAGCCGGCCGACCTCGTGCTGCAACGGCATCACGGCGAGGTCGACCAGGTCGAGGCCGAGCGCTCCGGCGAGCGCGGCAGCGACCTGCCGGTCGTTGGCGAACCCCAGCTCCACGACGACCGCACCGAGCCGGACCCGCCGGCGCTCCCGGGCCGCCGCACGCTGCGCCTCCAGCGCCGCGTCCAGCTGCTCGGGGGTGATCGCACCCTGCTCGAGCAGCACCTCGCCGAGTCGGCGGCGAACAGCGCGAAGCGGAGGACCGGAGGTCACGGTCGTGTCATCGGGACGACTTTCACCCGGATTGAGTAGTCCGTTCGGACCGTCCTGCCTCGACCGCCGGCTCCTCGTCCGCCTCGGGCTGGCGTGGCGCCAGCTCGTCGAGCAGCCGCTGCAGCTCGCTGCGCAGGTAGTCGCGGGTGGCTACCTCGCCCAGGGCGACGCGGATCGCCGCCACCTCGCGGGTGAGGTATTCGGTGTCGGCGACGGCCCGCTCGGACAGCGCGCGGTCGTTGTCGTATTGCACCCGGTCGCGGTCGGCCTGCCGGTTCTGCGCGAGCAGGATCAGCGGAGCGGCGTACGACGCCTGCAGCGAGAGCAGCAACGTGAGCAGCGTGAAGTTCTTGCGCCGCGGGTCGAACTGCAACCCGTGCGGCGCCAGCAGGTTCCACAGCAACCACAGGCCGATGAACAGCGACATGTAGCCGATGAACCGCCAGGTGCCGAGGAAGCGCGCGACCCGTTCGGAGATGCGGCCGAGGGCCTCGGCGTCATAGCGGGGCAAGGCGATGCCGGGGCGCGACTCCCGCGGCTGGTCCAGCCGCTGCCGCCGCCGCTCCTCACGCGCCACGGACCGCACCCGTCTCGCCCGTCGGCCGCTCCCGCCAGTCCTCGGGCAGGAGGTGGTCGAGCACGTCGTCGACGGTGACCGAGCCGAGCAGATGGTCGGCGTCGTCGACGATCGGCACCGCGACGAGGTTGTAGGTCGCGAGGTAGGCCGTCACCTCCGTCAGCGGGCAGTCCGGGCCGAGCGGCCCGATGTCGTTGTCGACGACGCCGGAGACCAGCGAGCTCGGTGGCTCGCGCAGCAGCCGCTGGATGTGCGCGATGCCGAGGTATTTGCCGGTCGGGGTCTCCGTCGGCGGCCGGCACACGTAGACCTGCGCGGCCAGCGCCGGCGTCAGCTCCGGGTCGCGGACCCGGGCAAGTGCCTCGGCCACGGTCGCGTCCGGCGGCAGGATCACCGGCTCGGTGGTCATCATGCCGCCGGCGGTGTTCTCCGAATAGGTGAGCAGCCGGCGGACCGGGTCGGTCTCGTCCGGCTCCATCAACGCGAGCAGCCGCTCCTGCTCCTCCAGCGGCAGCTCCGCCAGCAGGTCGGCCGCGTCGTCGGGCGCCATCGCCTCGAGGACGTCCGCGGCGCGTTCCCCCTCCAACGTCGTGAGGATCTCGACCTGGTCGTCCTCGGGCAGCTCCTCCAGCACGTCGGCGAGCCGCTCGTCGTCGAGCGCGGCCGCGACCTCGCCGCGGCGCTTCTCCGACAGCTCGTGCATGACGTGGGCGAGGTCGGCCGCGCGCAGCTGGTCGAACGCGGCGAGCAGGTTGGCCGCGCCCTGCGCCTCCTCCGGCTGGCTGAAGCCGGTGACCTGATCCCAGTCGACGGTCTGCAGCTGACCGCGGCGGCGGAAGCCGACCCCGCCGCTGCGGACCGCGACCCGGGTGACGAACCAGTCACGAGTGCGGCTCTGGTCCATCGCGACGTCGACGACGGTGACCTCGGAGCCGTCCTCGGTGAGCGTCACCTTGCGGTCGAGCAGCTCGGTGATGACGAGCGTCTCGCCGGCGCGGCGTTCGAACCGGCGCAGGTTGATGCGGCCACGCACGACGACCGCGTCGGCGTCGATGCTCGAGACCTGTCCCATCGGCACGAAGACGCGCCGGCGGGGCTGCACCTCGACCACGAGACCGAGGGCGCGGGGCGGCTGCGCGCCGCTGCGCAGGACGACGACGACGTCGCGCACCCGCCCGACCTGGTCGGCGTTGGGGTCGAGCACCGTCAGGCCGGCCAGGCGGGCAAGGAACACCCGCGTCGTGGTCCCCGTCGCCATGGTTCGGAGGTTACCGCCGGCGACCGGTGGTTCCTCGGCGCCGAGCCGGTAGGGTCCGGCAGGTGAATCGGCTGCTCAGGCCCGTCGCGACGTCACTGGTGCTGCTCCCCGCGGTCGCGCTGGTCGCGGCCTGCGGCAGCGGCAGCAACGGCATCGAGAAGCTCTCCGGCGCGCAGGCGCTGAAGAAGGTGCAGGCGGCCACGCGGTCGGTGCAGTGGGTGCACGTCAAAGGCCGGCTGGACCAGGGCGCGGGGCACACCGTGCAGATCGACCTGCACCTCGGCGACGGCAAGGCAGTCGGCACCGCGACGGTCGGCAACGGCACGCTCGACGTCCGGCTGCTCAACGGACTCGTCTATTTCCGCGGCAACGCGGCAGCCTTCAGCGCGCTCGGGGCATCGTCCGCCGAGACGGCGTCGGTGGCCGGCAAGTGGCTGAAGTCCGACGCGACCACCGGACCGTTCGCCGGGCTGTCGGCCTTCCGTGACCTGCACTCCGCGTTCCAGGCGTTGCTCCGGCCCAGCGGCAAGCTCGAGGCGGGGCCGGTGACCACGATCAACGGGCAGAAGGTCGCCACGATCATCGAGGTCTCCGACGGCAGCAAGCTCTACGTCGCCGACACCGGCCAGCCACTGCCGGTGCGGATCGAACGCTCTGGCGCGCAGAGCGGTCGCATCGACTTCACCGACTACGGCAAAGCCGTGTCGGTGCAGGCGCCGCCCAACGCGATCGACCTCAACCAAGCCGGCTGATGACCCTCGACTATCACGTCGTCGACGTCTTCACCGACCGCGCGTTTGCCGGCAACCCGCTCGCGGTCGTCCTCGGCGGCGACCACCTGAGCACCGAGCAGATGCAGGCGATCGCCAGCGAGTTCAACCTGTCCGAGACGACGTTCCCGGTCCCGCCGACCACCGGTGACGCCACCTACCGGCTGCGCATCTTCACCCCCGCCTCGGAGCTGCCGTTCGCCGGCCACCCGTCGGTGGGCACCGCGTGGTTGCTCCGCTCGCTGGGGCGGGTCGACGGCGGTCGGGTCGTGCAGGAGTGCGGGGCCGGACTGCTGCCCCTGCAGGTCGACGAGCGGGGCGCGACCCTGACCGGCGGCCCGCCACGGGTGGGAGAGCCGCTCGACGTCGGGCCGTTCTGCGCGGCCGTGGGCCTCGATGCCGCCGACGCCGTCGGGACACCGGTGCGGTGGTCGGGCACCGGTCTCGACTGGGCCTACCTGCACGTGCACGAAGACGCCGTACGCCGCGCGCGCCCGGTCCCGTCGTTGGTGGACGCATTCGCCGACCCGGCCGGTGCCGCTCGCGCCGGCATCTGCGTCGTCGCGTGGTCGGCCGACGGTCGGGCGCGCTCCCGAGTGTTCGGCGGCGGCGTCGGCGTCGCCGAAGATCCCGCCACCGGATCAGCGGCATTGGGTCTCGGCGGTTGGCTGGTCGCCTCCGGACTCGTCGCGGGCGACGGCGAGTCGGCGTACCGCATCGAGCAGGGTGCTGAGATCGGGCGGCCGTCGCAGCTGTCCGGCACGGTGGTCGCGCGGGACGGTCGGCCGGTCGAGTGCCGCGTCACCGGCTCCGTGGTGGCCGTCGCGCAGGGCCGCATCGCGGTCCCGTGACACCCGGGCCGGGCCGTTCCGCCCGCGTGCGCCGCGAGCGAGCGGCGCGGGAGTGCGCCGCGAGTCAGCTCAGCGGCCGCCGCGGTTGCGCGCCGGCCGGCCCCACAGGTGCAGCGGCCGCGGCACCCGCGTCCGGGCGGGTGTCGGTGGCGGTGCCACCGCGTGTGAGGTCGTCGTCGGCTCGTCCGGCGTCTCCACCACCTCGCCGGTCGGAGTGAGCCGATAGAGCGTGCACTCGCGTCGCCACCGGTGCGGCGCCTGTTCCCCGTCCGGCAGGTTGAGCCGCTTGCCCAACAGCGCCGGCTCGACCGCCGCCCACTCCGGCGACTCGGGTGCGACCACGCCGACGGTGACCTCGAGGGTGACGAGGCGGTTGCGCTTGTCCTTGCTGCGGATCGTGACGAACGCCCGCTCGCCCAGCCCCGGCGGCGAAGGCTGCTCGATGCCGCCGGTGAGCACATAGGCGACGCCGTCCTGCCACACGTGCCACACCG
>DASTWK010000087.1:0-23345 GCA_035776655.1 Mycobacteriales bacterium
GGACCCGCCCGCACCGCCAGAGCCGCCGATCCCCCCGGAACCGCCGGACCCGCCCGCACCGCCAGAGCCGCCGGTCCCCCCGGAACCGCCGGACCCGCCCACACCGCCAGAGCCGCCGGTCCCCCCGGAACCGCCGGACCCGCCCTTGCCGCCCTTGCCGCCCTTGTGACCGTGAGCGCCACCGGAGCTGCCGCCCGTACCGCCACCGCTGCCGCCGGACCCCCCGGCCACGGGCCCTGACGTTGCGCCGGCGTCGCAACCGTCGCCCGTCGTACCGCGCGTCGTACCGCCCCCACAGCCGCCGCCGATACCGACGCCAGAGCCACCACCGTTCCCCTGGGTGTCACCGATGCCCGGGTCGGCGGGCTGCCCGTCGCCGGCGTTCGTGGCACCCGTGTCGGTGGCGGAGTGGGTGTCCGCCGGCACTGAGCCTGCGGCGCCGGGGCCTGCGGCGTACGCCGGGACGGCGCACATGGCCGGGACCGCAACGGCCACGCCCACCGTCGCGGCGAGGCGCGACATCGTCGTGGCCGGTCGTGGCCGGCGGTGGCTGCCCCGATGCTTGCGGCGCGACTGCGACATGAACGCTCCCCCTCAGCCTGGAATGGCTCTCCAGGGGGAGTAACTGTTGGAAGACCTTCAGTGTTGTGCGCCCAATGCCGCAACTTCGGCCGGCGTTCTGCTGACCCCCTCGGTCCACTTCATCCCGCCATCCGGCCTAGCCCGGCTCGGCCGTCGGTGGTGACCGGTCACAGCAGAAGGTCTCGGAAGTTCAAGAAGGTCCACACCAGTGGGTTGCGGTTGAGGTCCGCTTCGCCCCGGTATATCCCCTTCGGCTGCGCAGCCCACCGTGCCCCCGCGACCCGTCCCCTCTTGCCCTCGCGCCCAACGGTTGTTGCGGCGCCCCTTCAGCCTGGAGACACCAGAGCATGAAGAAGCCTGCCATCTATCTCGCTGCGGCGGCCCTGACGCTGGGCACCGGCGTCGCCGGTGCAGTCGCCGCGACGCACTCCGCCACGTCGCCCACAGCGTCGCTACACAATCGGATCGCCACGCTCGAAGCGCACGCGGCGGCCGCTCACCAGACGAAGCTGGTCGCAGCGTTGCAGAAGATGGACGCCTCGATGCAACGCGCCAACATGTCCAAGGCCGACCGGCCGCAACCGCAGAGCAGTCCGACATGCCCGCCGTCGTCGAAGAACCCCGGCAACCCGCCGGCTTGTGGCAAGGACCACAACGGCAGCACTCCTCCCTCGCCACCTGCGCCCGCAGCGTGTGGACCGCAGGACCAGGGTGGATCAGCCGCAACGGGTCCCGTGTCCAGCCAGGTCTATGGGATCGGTGTGCAGATCTCCAACGGTGGCGGTGCACCGCTCGGTGACGCCGTCCAGTCCATTGCGTGCGCGGTGGACAACCTCACCGGCGGCCAGTTGTAGCGTCGCCCTCACTCGGACAGGTGCCCGGTCCCGTCAGGGGCCGGGCACCTGCCTGTCTCGAGGTCCGGGTCGGCCGGCGAGCACGCCGCTCCCGCATCGCCACCGCGAGAGGCGGCGCTATCAGGTGGCGGATGCCTCACCGCGACGTCAATCTGTCCAGGTGCTGATTCGGAGGGCGGCCGCTGGTGAGGCCGACGCGATGGCAGAGCTGTGGCTTCGGTCCAGGCGTGCCTTCGTGCCGGCAATCCCACCGACCGTGCACACCGACGATGACGTCAAGCACTGGTTCCGTGACGTCGTCGTTCCCCATCGAGAAGTGTGGGTTGCCTGCGAAGACGAGGATGCGGAGATCCTCGGGCTGCTCGTCCTGGACGGGGACTGGCTCGACCAGCTCTACGTGGCGCCAGAGTGCGTGGGGCGTGGGATCGGCTCGACGCTCATCGGCGTGGCCAAGAGAGCCCGTCCGCGCGGCCTGCAGCTGTGGACGTTCGCGAGCAACGTGGGCGCGCAACGCTTCTATGAGCGGCACGACTTTGTCGAGGTGGAGAGGACTGAGGGCGACAACGAAGAGGGAGCGCCGGACATTCGCTATGCGTGGCACCGACCCAGCGCCGGCGACCTGCGCTCACGGGCCCGCGCCTGACGCTTGTCTGCGCGGGCCACTGGCTGCTCTTTGCGAGCCCGGCCTCGCGCTTACGCGGAGCGGCCTTCTTGCCAAATGCTTGTCTTCGCACTGAGTAGCGGAGGCGGATGGGAATCGAACCCACCAGCGACAGTGACTGCCGCTCAACGGTTTTGAAGACCGCGCCGCCCACCAGGACGAATACGCCTCCGAGGCAGAACCTACCGGCCGACGTTGCGGCCGGCGGTCGGTGCGCCCGACGTACGCTCACCGCGATGACCGCCACCGAGACGACGACCCGGCTCACGCAGTTCGCGCGCGGCGGTGGCTGCGCGTGCAAGATCCCGCCGGGCGAGCTCGAAGACGTCGTCGCCGGGCTGCTGGGAGGCGCACCCGTCACCACCGAGCACGAGCTGCTCGTCGGTCTCGACGCCGGCGATGACGCCGCCGCCGTGCGGCTCGACGGCAACACCGCCATCCTCGCCACCACCGACTTCTTCACCCCGGTCGTCGACGACGCCTACGACTGGGGTCGCATCGCGGCCGCCAACGCGCTGTCCGACATCTATGCGATGGGCGGACGGCCGATCGTGGCCGTCAACCTGCTCGCGTGGCCTCGCGACGTACTCCCCTTCACCGTCGCGCGCGAAGTGCTTCGCGGCGGCCTCGACGTCGCCCGCGCGGCCGGGTGCCATGTCGCCGGGGGTCACAGCATCGACGACCCCGAGCCGAAGTACGGCATGGCCGTCACCGGCATCGCCGACGCCGACCGGCTGCTGCGCAACGACGCCGCCACACCTGGGCTCGCCCTCTCGCTGAGCAAACCGCTCGGTGTCGGCGTACTCAACAACCGGCACAAGCAGACCGGCGAGGTCTTCCCCCAAGCGGTCGAGTCGATGGCGACCCTCAATCGCGACATCGCTGCGGCCGCAGTGGCCGCCGGCGTGCGAGCGGCCACCGACGTGACCGGCTTCGGCCTGCTCGGCCACCTCCACAAGATGGCGCGGGCCTCGGGAGTCACCGCAGTCGTCGATGTCTCCGCAGTGCCCTATCTCGCCGGTGCGCGCGAATCGGCCCGCGAAGGATTCGTCTCCGGAGGCACGCACCGCAACCTCGACTGGGTCCGCCCCCACCTCGACCCGGGCGCTTGCGACGAGACCGAGCAGCTGCTCCTCGCCGACGCCCAGACCTCCGGCGGACTGCTGCTCGCCGGCGAGGTTCCGGGCGCAACCGTGATCGGCGAACTGGTCCCGGCCCGCGCCGACGGCGTGACCCTCCTCCTGCGCTGACGCACAGCAGGGAAAGCAGGGACGGCGGGGCGACCGGGGGCGTCGAGTCGTGCGAGGCTGAGGGCATGGGACGGGTGACCGAGCGGCGGCAGGTGATGCGCGTCCATGACGGCGCCACCGACACCCGGCCGGACACCCTCGTCGTCGAAGAGCCCCTGGAGATCCGCGTCGCCGGCCGGCCGCTGTCGGTCACGATGCGCACGCCCGGGCACGACCTCGACCTGGCGCTTGGCTTCCTGCTCACCGAGGGGCTGGTCGCGGACGCCGCTGCGATCCGCGCCGCGACCAACTGCGCCGACAACGTCGTCGACATCACACTCGCTCCGGACGCGCCGGAGCCAAGCGCCGACCGCAACTTCTACACGACCTCGTCCTGCGGCATGTGCGGAAAGGCAAGCATCGACGCCGTCCGCACCGTGGTGCGGTACGACGTCAGCACCGACCGGCTCCACATCGACGGCTCGGTCCTGACCGCGCTGCCGGATCGGCTGCGGGCCGCGCAACGGGTCTTCGACCGAACCGGGGCGTTGCACGCCGCCGGGTTGTTCGATGCCCGCGGCGAGCTGCTCTGCCTGCGCGAGGACGTCGGCCGGCACAACGCGGTCGACAAGGTGATCGGCTGGGCCGCGCAGCAGGATCGGCTGCCGCTGCGCCACACGATCCTGCAGGTCAGCGGCCGCGCCTCGTTCGAGCTCGTCCAGAAAGCCGTGATGGCCGGCATCCCATGCCTGGCCGCCGTGTCCGCTCCGAGCTCGCTCGCCGTCGACCTCGCGGAAGAGACTGGCCTCACCCTCGTCGGCTTCCTGCGCGGGCACAGCTACAACGTCTACGCGCACGCGCGCCGGCTCCACCCGGAGCCGGCGCGCGTCTGACCGCGGCGAGCAGCCGCTACGGCGTGCCGGTGGTGCGCACCTGCGGACCGGCGTCCGTCACCGCATTGCGCAGACCCGACAGCGACGCGCTCGCCCGCCGACGTACCGCGTTCAGCGGCGTGGCGACGTCCTCCAGAGAGCGGTTCTCCGCCGCCACCCCGAGCACGATCTCGACGATGCCGCCAACCACCATCACGGCCGCGCCGATCAGGTAGCCGATGAACAGCTTGCTCGGATCGTGGCCGTTGCCGATGAGGTGGCCGTAGAAGACCGGGCCAAGCGCGCCGAAGCCCTGGGCGATGGCGAAGAACACCGCGATCGCCTTCGCGCGCACCTCGAGCGGGAAGATCTCGCTGACGGTGAGATAGGCCGCGCTCGCACCGGCGGAGGCGAAGAAGAAGATGACGCACCACGCGATCGTCTGCGTGGCCGCGCTCAGCACACCGATGTCGAAGAAGTACGCCGTCACGGCCAGCATCGCGCCGGACAGGATGTAGGTGCCGGCGATCATCTTCTTGCGACCGACCGTGTCGAAGTGCCGCCCGATCAGCAACGGCCCGGCCAGGTTGCCGACCGCGAAGGCGATGAGGAAGTACGGCGCGTGCGACGCCGACACGTTGTAGAACTTCGTCAACACGATCGTGTAGGTGAAGAAGATCGCGTTGTAGAGGAACGACTGCGTGATCATCAGCGACGCGCCGAGGATCGACCGCTTCGGGTAGTCGCGGAACAGCACCCGCACCAGTGACAGGTAGCCGTGGTCGGAGGTCGGCCGGATCTCGATCGCCTTGTCGTCCGGCACCGCCTCGAGATCGCCCCCGGTGTCAGCGACATGGCGCTCGATCTCCGCGATGTTGCGTTCGGCCTCGGCCTCGCGACCGTGCATGATCAACCAGCGCGGGCTCTCCGGCAGGTTGCGCCGGACCAACAGGATCACGAACCCCAGCGCCGGGCCGACCAGGAACGCCAGCCGCCAGCCGAGGCCCTGGCCGATCGCGTTGAGGAACAGCAGCGAGGCCAACGTGCCGAGGATGGCGCCGCCCCAGTAGGTGCCGTTGACCGCGACGTCGACCCGGCCACGGAAGCGCGCCGGGATCAGCTCGTCGATGGCGGAGTTGATGGCGGCGTACTCCCCACCGATGCCCATGCCCGCGATGATGCGGGTCGCGTAGAGGAACGCGATCGCGCCGGCGCCCGCCCCCCAGGTCGCGGCGGTCAGGCCCGAACCGACCAGGTAGACGCCCAACGTCACCATGAACAGGTTGCGCCGGCCGAGCTTGTCCGACAGCCGGCCGAACACGAGCGCGCCGATCACCTCGCCGATGAGGTAGACCGTGGCGATCAGCCCGACCGATGTCGACGACATGTGCAGCGTGGCCTTGTCGCTCAGCACACCGGCGACCGCGCCGGCGATCGTGATCTCGAGACCGTCGAGCACCCACGCGACGCCAAGTGCCACCACCATGCGGGTGTGGAACGGCGACCACGGCAGTCGGTCGATGCGGGCGGGGATGGTGCTCCGGATGACGTCGTCGTCAGCGGTCGCCGTTGTCATGCCTGGGAAATGCCCACTGCTGCGGCAGGTTCAATCCGCGGCAACGGCGGGCAGACCTGTTCGCCGGCGCCTCAGCTGTTGTCGGCGGTGTCCTGCGCCCCGATGACACCGGGCTGTTTCGCCAGGCAGGCCTGCAGCTGCGCCAGGTCGTGGTTGTCCGCGTGATCGATCCGGAACCGGACGTCGTAGGCCCGGCTGCTGGCGAAGGAGTTGTGCACGATCGGCTCGGGGCTGGTGTTGGGCGCGACGCCGGTGCAGGCCCGCAGCGCGGCGGCGTGCTGCGCCGGCGTGGCCGTGGGCGCGAAGATGACCACCAGCTCCCGCCGGTAGGCGTTCTTGCAGCCGGCCACCGCCGCCAGCATCAGCACCGCCGCGAGACAGGCGATCATGCGGCGGGGGAACACGTCTGCAAGCCTACGTGGGAGAAACCCGTATCGATCCGCACGAGGATGGACCTGCATGACCAACACCCAGCCGATCGAGAGCTATGGCCTGCTCGGTGACATGCAGACGGTCGGGCTGGTCAGCCGCACCGGTTCGGTCGACTGGCTGTGCTTCCCCCGCTTCGACTCCGCCGCCTGCTTCACCGCCCTGCTCGGCACGCCCGACGACGGGCACTGGCGGCTCGCGCCGACCGGCGCCGACGAGTGCACCCGCCGGTCCTACCGGGGCGACTCGCTGATCCTCGAAACCGAGTGGGAAACCGCAACCGGCGCCGTGAAGGTGATCGACTTCATGCCGCCCCGCGGTGAGGCTCCCGACATCGTCCGCATCGTCGAAGGCGTCAGCGGCGAGGTCGACATGACCACCGAGCTGCGGATCCGGTTCGACTACGGCGCCATCGTGCCGTGGCTGCGCCGCCGCGACGGCAGCCTGCACGCGGTCGCGGGGCCGGATTCCGTTCACCTGCGGACGCCGGTCCGCATGCACGCCCATGACCTCGCCCACATCGGCACGTTCACCGTCACGGCCGGCCAACGGGTGCCGTTCGTGTTGACCTGGCAGGCCTCACACCTGCCGGCGCCGGAGCCGGTCGACCCGGAGCAGGCTCTCGCCGACACGGAGAGCTACTGGGCCGACTGGATGAAGCTGTGCAGCTACGACGGAGAGTGGCGCGACGCCGTCGTACGGTCCCTCATCACGTTGAAGGCGTTGACCTACGCGCCGACCGGCGGCATCGTCGCCGCCGCCACCACGAGCCTGCCCGAGGCGTTGGGCGGTGAGCGCAACTGGGACTACCGGTTCTGCTGGCTGCGCGACGCGTCGATGACGCTGCAGGCGTTGCTCTACACCGGCTTCGTCGACGAGGCGAAGGCGTGGCGGGAGTGGCTGCTGCGGGCGGTCGCCGGCGATGCGCAGCGGCTGCGCATCATGTACGGGCTCGGCGGCGAGCGCCGGATCCCCGAGTTCGAGCTGCCCTGGCTGTCCGGGTACGCCGCCTCCGCGCCCGTCCGTGTCGGCAACGCCGCCTCCGACCAGTTCCAGCTCGACGTCTACGGCGAGGTGCTCGACGCCTTGCACCTCGACCGCTGCTCCGGGCTCTCGCCGCTGCACGACGTGTGGTCGGTGCAACGGGCGATCCTCGACGTCCTCGAGCAACGCTGGGACCAACCCGACCAGGGCATCTGGGAGATGCGCGGCGAGCCGCGGCACTTCGTGCACAGCAAGGTGATGGCGTGGGTCGGCTTCGACCGGGCGATCCGCGGTGTGGAGCAGTTCGACCTGGACGGCCCGGTCGACCGCTGGCGTGAACTGCGCGACCGCATCCACTCCGAGGTCTGCGCCAACGGTTACGACGCGAAGCGCAACACGTTCACCCAGTCCTACGGCTCCCCCGCGCTCGACGCCGCGCTGCTGCTGATCCCGCAGGTCGGATTCCTGCCGCCGGACGACGAGCGGGTGGTCGGCACCGTCGACGCCATCTATCGGGAGCTGCTCCGGGACGGCTTCCTGCTGCGCTATGACAACGCGCACGCCGACGACGGCTTCTCCAGCGACGAGGGCGCGTTCATCGCCTGCACGCTGTGGCTGGTCGACAGCCTGCACCTCGTCGGCCGGGAGGACGACGCGCGGGCGGTCTTCGAGCAGGTCCTCTCCGTCCGCAACGACGTCGGTCTGCTCGCCGAGGAGTTCGACCCGGGTGCCCGCCGCCAGCTCGGCAACGTGCCCCAGGCCTACAGCCACGTCGCGATCGTCAACGCCGCCCGGGCCTTGTCCCGGCACGGCGCCAACGTCGGGCGGGTGGATCGGGACCGGCCGCGCGCCCGCGACGGCCAGGCGCCTCGGTAGGCTCTGCCCTCGTGGACATCGAGGAGAAGTACGCCGTCGCCCTCGCCGTCATCTGCGTCATCCTCTGGGCGGCCAGCTTCGTCATCGGCAAGGCGCTCGGCAGCGCTCCCCCGCGAGTGACCCGCACGTTGGTGCCGGTGCTGGCGCTGGTCACCATGGCGATCTTCGCGACGTTCGTCGCGATCGCCCGCTTCAACGTCAAGGGGTGACCTCCCTCCCGACCGCTCCGCCCCCTCCCGCGGCCTGCGCGTGACCGCCCGCTACTCCGCCGCCCGCGCCGCCGGTTCGGCCGTGGCCCGGCTGTCCCGGCTCACCGGCCGCGGCGGCGGCACCCACGTCGGCGGCCGGGTCACCCTCGCCATCGACCCCGGCGCGCTGGCGCGGGCCGCCGCCGGCCGCGAGCTGGCCCTGGTCAGCGGCACCAACGGCAAGACCACCACCCGCACGCTGCTGGTCGCCGCGCTCGGGACCGTCGCGCCGGTCGTCTCCAACGGCGGCGGGGCCAACCTGCCGCCGGGCCTGACCGTCGCACTGACCGCCGACCGCGCCAGCCGGCTCGGGGTGCTCGAGGTGGACGAGCCGTTCCTGCCACGGGTCATCGAGGCCGTCCGGCCGCGCGCGGTCGTGCTGCTCAACCTCAGCCGTGACCAACTCGACCGCTATGCCGAGGTCCGCCGGCTGGCCGGCATCTGGCGGGACGCCCTGGCGGCGCCGGATGCCCCGCTCGCGGTGGCCAACGCCGACGATCCGCTCGTCGTCTGGGCCGCCTCCACCGCCCGCGAGGCCGTGTGGGTCGGCGCCGGTCAACGCTGGACCTTCGACTCGACCTCCTGCCCCGAGTGCGGCGACGTCCTCGTCCGCGCCGACACCGGCCGTGGCTGGCGCAGCCCCGGCTGCGGACTGTCCCGACCGGAGCCGGGCTGGACGGTCGACGGTCGCACCGTGCGCACGTCCGACGGCACGTCGTACGACGTCGAGTTGTCGATCCCGGGCGATGTCAACGTCGGCAACGCGGCGATGGCGGCAGCCGCGGCCGGGTTGTGGGGAGTGCCGCCGGCGGCGGCGTTCGACGCGATGGCGGCGATCCCGTCGGTCGAAGGGCGCTACCTGCAGACCGCCTACGCGGGCCGGCAGGTGCGGCTGTTGCTGGCGAAGAACCCGGCCGGCTGGGTCGAGGCGCTGGAGATGTCGCGGCCGGACGCGCCGACCGTGGTGGCGGTCAACGCCCGGGCGGCGGACGGCCGCGACCCGTCGTGGCTGTGGGACGTGCCGTTCGAGCTGCTGCGTGGCCGGCAGGCGGTCGCGACCGGGGAACGGTCGCGTGACGTCGCGGTGCGGCTGCGCTACGCCGGCGTGGAGCACACCCGGGTGGACGACCCGGCGCAGGCGCTGCGGGCGGCCGCGGGACTGGCCGGGCCGGCAGCCGACGCGCCGGTGGAGGTCCTGGCCAACTACACCGCCTTCCAGGGCTACCGCGCGGTGGTCGAGGATGGCTGACCGCGACCCGGTGCGGATCGCGCTGGTGTTCCCGTCGCTGCTCGGCACGTATGGCGACGGCGGCAACGCGAGCGTCCTCGCCCAGCGGCTGCGCTGGCGCGGCATCGCCGCGGAGACGATCGATGTCGCGGTTGACGACCCCCTGCCCGAGCAGGCCGACCTGTTCGTGCTCGGCGGCGGCGAGGACAGCGCGCAGACGCTGGCGGTGTCGCGACTCGGTGACGGCGCGTTGCGCCGGGCGGTCGATGCCGGCAAGCCGGTGTTCGCCGTCTGCGCCGGGTTCCAGATCCTCGGCGAGACGTTCCTCGACGGGCGCGGCCACGTCCATGCCGGACTCGGTCTCATCGACTGCCGCACCGACCGGCTGCCCGGGCCGCGTGCCGTCGGCGAGCTGCTGGCCGAGCCCGCTGTCGACGGCCTCGGCGGGCCGCTCACCGGTTATGAGAACCACGGCGGCCGCACGACCCTCGGGGCGAGCGCCCGGCCGCTGGGTGCGGTGCGCAGCGGGATCGGCAACGGTGACGGCGTCGACGGTGCGGTGCAGGGCAGTGTGGTCGCGACCTATCTGCACGGGCCGGCGCTCGCTCGCAACCCGGCGCTCGCCGACTGGTTGCTCGCCCGGGTCGTCGGCGCGCTGACGCCGTTGGACGACAGCGAGGAGGACGAGCTGCGCCGGGAGCGGCTGGCGGCGCTGCGTCGGCAACGGGCCCGCTGGTGGCAGCGGCAGTGGCGGCCGCCGGCCCGCGGCTGACCCGTCCGCGGATCAGCTGGGCGTGCTGCAGGACCCGTCGGCGCCGACGCCGGCGAGAGAGCGCAGGCCGACCTTCGCCGTCAGCGTCACCGGGCCCGGCCGGGTCAGGTGCACCTCGGTCCAGCCGTTGGCAGTCGGCCCGATGCAGGCGACGCCTTGGGTGACCTGCCAGAACCGGGTCCAGCGCAGCAGGATGCGCGCGGTGCCGGCGTGGGTCGCGTCGAGCTCGATGGCCGAGATGCCCAAGCGCACCAGCCGGGCCGGGCCCGAGACCAACGGCCGGGCGTCGCGCACCTCCCACAGCTGCCAGTGCTCGTCGTGCCACACGGGCTTCAGGTAGGGCAGCGTCGGCCCGGTCAGCAACGCCTTCTCGCCGGTCTCGGAGTCGTCGAGCGGCACGTCCGGCAGCGCCACCCAACGCACTCCCATCTCCAGCAGCCACCGGTGGTAGTCGTGCGCGGTGAGCGCGGGGTTGTAGAGCACGTCGTTGCGGCGCAGGTCGAGCTGCCGCTCCCAGCCGCGGGCGAGCGAGACCTTGGTGGCGAGATAGTCCGACTCCCACCGACCGTCGGTCAGCGGCACCTCGAGCCGACTGGCCGCGCCACCGTGGGCGTCCAGGTAGGCCAGCAGACCCCGGTAGTAACCGGCGTGCGCCGACGGGTTGTCCTGGCCGGTGGCGAAGGCAACCGGCAGCGGCGCGAACCCCCAGATCAACAACGGGATCGCGGCGAGCCCGAGCAGCACCCGGCGCCGGGCCCGCCACAGCTCGTAACCGATCAGCGGCCCGCCGACCACCGCCCCGAGCCGCACCATGTTGCCGCCGATCGGGTTGGCGACCGGGAACAGCGCGATCGAGGCCAGCCCGTAGGCGAGCAGGCCTCGGCGGACGAGCTTGCTGGAGCGCGGTACGACGATCAGCCCGCCGAACGCGAGCAACAGGATGATGAGCAGCGTCGTCCACGGGAACGGGAACCAGCCGCCCTCGCCGAACAGCGCCGCGGCGGCAATGCCGATACTCGCCGCGCCGAGCGGCAGCACCCGCCGCCAGCCCGCCGACGGCATCCAGGCGACGGCGACGAGCAGCAGGAAGGCGCCGGCCAGCGGGCTGGAGCACCCGGTCGTGGCCGCCAGCAGCAGCGCCCACCAGCGCCGTCCGTCCCGGGCGGTGGCCAGCGCGGCCAGCCCGGCGGCGAGGCCGAGAGCGAACGGCAGCCGCCCGACCACCAGGTTGACGACGCTGACGACCGCGAACCACAGCACCGCCAGGTCGTGGCCGGTGCGCCGCGGGCCGCGCACCAGTCGGGTGAACGCGGCCGTCGCCGCGATGCACGCCACCGAGCCGACCAGCCGAGCGCCGAGCACCGCGGCCAACGGCGGGAACAGCAGCGAGTATCCGGGCAGCGGGTGGCCGGCGTACCAGTGACTGTCGAACGCGAGCAGCCCGTGCTGGCGGACGAGGAACACACGGTAGGCCTGCGCGGGCAGGTCCGGCCCGCGCTGACCGATCGCGAGGACGAACCCGCAGAGCACAGCGGTGACCAGTTCCGGGTGGGCCCGCAGCAGGTCACCGACGCGCGCGCCCCAACGTGCCGGCGAAGGGCGCCACGGCGACGCGGCGATCGTCAGGCTCACGCAGGACTCCGGTGCGGGGCGGGTGGTGGGACGGCCGTCCCATTCTCGCGCGGTCCGGCCGTCGCGGCGGCGCGACAGGCCCCGGCTGCGGTAATCGTGAAGATGACCAGCAGGTCGGCGAAGGCCGCGACGACGACGCCGGAATCGTTGAGGAACGTGCCGAGGAACGCCAGCACGGCAACCGCGACGGCGGTGGCGGGCAGTCCCGGCACCTGCCGCAGCATCGCGACCAACTCGCGGCGGAACAGGATCGCCGCGATGATCGTGACGACGACCAGGCTGGTCAGCGCGGCGTTCTGGAACGACGCGAGGCTGGCACCGAGCTTGCGGTTCAGCACCCCGCCGGCACCCCCGTGCAGCACCTGACCGACGAACCGGCCGACGTGGGTCTGCCGCGGTGCCGGGCGGGAGTAGTCGAGCAGCGCGACCCCCGTCGCCAGGACGGCCGCGCCGACGACGACGGCGGCGACCCGTTGCCAGGACAACCGGACCCCGGCCAGCAGCAGCACGAGGATCGCCACCGTCGGCACCATCGTGAGCACGCCGCCGAAGTCGTCGCCGAGTCGCGGTGCGGCGTCGACGACGGTGGCGAACGCGCCGAGCGCGAGCGCCGACATCAATGCCAGCCGGGGCCGCCCGCGACGGTGCAGCTGACCGGCGACGAGCCCGGCGACGACGAGCATCGCCGTGCACATCAACGCGAAGTCGGTGTTGCCCATCCCATGAAACCGGCCGGCGACGATCGGGCTGTCGCCCAGCGGGGCCGACAGCTGCAGCGGCGCGCCGGCGAACTGGTCGGCGATGAGGATCGCCGCGGTGACTGCCGGGCCGACGAGCAGAGCGGCGACCAGCCCCCGCCGCGCGGCGAGCAGCACGCCGGCACCGATGAGCAGCGAGCCGGCGATGAGCAGCAGCGGATAGGTGCCGGCGCCCCACCGCCACCAGGGAAAGACGTTGACGAGGAAGCTGCAGACCGGAGCGCCCACGCAGGCGGCGCCGAGCAGCCGCACCGCGACCCGCGCCCAGCCCCGCCACGGTTGCGGCGCCCAGCGTCGCGGCAACGCGTAACCGAAGACGAGCAGCAGCAGGACACCGAGCGCGGTCTGGGTGAACGTGGTGCGCAGGATGCCGCCGATCGTGCGGCCGGTGACGGCATGGTCGTCGTCGTCGGCGTAGGACGCGGGGCTGCGCGCCGGCTGCCCGGACTCCGTCGCCGGCGCGCCGATCATCGTCGCCGGCACCGGCACGCCGAGCTGGGTGAGGATCGTCGGGGCGAGGTCACGCAGCTGCACGTACGGCGGGCGCGTCGACGACGAGTGCAACGCCACGTGCCGCCAGCCGGGACCGTGGACGAGCAGCACGTGCAGGTGCATCCGTGTGACTTGGCCGTCGCTGATGCCGGCCACCATCACGGTCGTGCCACTCGGGACCGTCGCGAGCTGCCGGGCGATCTCCTGGTCGGCCAGCTCGGCGGCATGCAGCCGGAACTGTGTGGGGGCGTAGTAGAGCGTGTCCACGACGGTGGCGACGACGTCCCCCCGGCGCAGCGCGCTGGGCAGGTCGCTGGTGGTGGCGTCGACGTGGCCATGGCCGTCGGCCAGCAGGGGAACGGCCGCCGAGCCGACGGCGGCGGTGGTGAGGCCGGCGTCGTGCAGCGCTTGCCCGAACGCCCCGACGTGCGCGGCGTACGGTTCGTGCACCGCCTGGCGTCGGATCGTCGCCAGCACCTCCGGCTGGATGGCGCACTCGGTGGAGGTGCCGAGCGCGTCGACGCGGTTGCCGGCCGAGAACGTCAGCAGGCCGTCCGGGCAGCGAGGGACGCCGCTGACGGTCTTGACCGACAGCTCCGCGACAGCCGAGCGCTCGGCGAGACGGCGCAGCACCGGCATGGTCTCGACGTCGGCCCAGCGCAGGTCCGGCACCGCGATGACGACGACCTTCGCCCGCTCTGCGGTGGCGGCAGCTGCCGGCGCGTGGGCGAACGCGAACAGCGCGCCGGTGACGGCGAGGGCGACGGCCAGCAGGCGCCCGACCGCAACCGTGAGCGCAGCAGGCGCGCGGTTTGCGTCGCTGATCGGTCAGTCCTCGTCGGACACCACGTCGACCGGTCCCAGACCGCTCTGACGCAGCTCGTCGGCGACCGCGGCAGCATCGCCGACGACGACGGCGGTGAGCTCGCTCGGGCGCAGCCGGGACCGCGCGGCGACGTTGACCTCATCGACCGTGACCGCCTGGATCTGCGCGCGCAACCGGTCGAAGTGGTCGTCCGGATGGCCGTGCACGACGAGATCGCCGAGACCGGAGGCCACCGCGCCGGGCGAGGCGAAGCTGATCGGGAAGATGCCGGCGCGATAGCTGCGCGCCTTGGAGAGCTCGGGTTCGTCGAGACCCTCCTGGTGCATCCGCTCGAGCTCGGCGACGAGATCGGCGAGCGCGGCCGCGGTCACCTCGGTGTGCACCGCGGAGCGGGAGACGAACACACCACCGTTGCGGCGGCAGTCGAAGCTGCCGAAGGCGCCGTAGGTGTAGCCCTTCTCCTCGCGCAGCCTGTAGTTGAGCCGGGAGTTGAACATGCCGCCCAGCGCCAGCGCCATCGTCGTCATCGGGACGTAGTCGGGCGCGCTTCGCGACGGGGCGTCGTGCCCGGCGTAGAGCATCGACTGCACCGAGCCGGGGCGGTCGACGAGCACGATGCGGCGGCCGGTGCGTGTCGCTGTCACGGTCGGCGTGACCGGCTCCGCGACCGGGCCGGACCAGCCCTCGAACACCGCCGCGCCCAGCCGTTGCACGTCGACACCGGTCAAGTCACCGGCGACGACCAGGGTGGCCGCGCCGGGAGTGACTCGCGCCTGGTGGAACGCGCGCACGTCGTCGGGGGTGATCGAGCCGACGGAGGTGAGGTCACCGCTGTCGGGCCGGGAGTAGCGGCTGTCGTTGGTGAAGACGGCGTCGGCGAAGGCGGCGCGCGCCCGTCCCAGCGGTTGGCTGCGTTCGACCCGCAGCTCGTCGAGCTGCTCGGCCAACACCCGGGCGACGCTGGGCTCGTCCAGCGCGGGCTCGCGAACGGCCTCGGCGAGCAGCTCCGCCGCCGCGACCAACTCCCCCGCCGGCACCTCGAAACCGCAGCGCAGCGAATCCCAGTCGGCGTCCGCCCGCCAGCCGGCGCCGAGCCGCTCGCCGGCGACCGCGAACGCGTAGGCGTCGTGATGCTCGGTGCCCTCCGACAGAGCCCGCGCGACGAGCAGCGCGACGCCCTCCTTGCCGGCCGGTTCGGCGACCGCGCCCGCGTCGAGCACCAGCGAGAGCACGGCCAGCGGCTGCCCCGGCAGGTCGCACGCGAGCACCCGGCCGCCGGCAACCTCGAGCCGCTGGAAGGACGGGAACCGCCACGGCCGGGGCGGGCCGGGCTCGGGACGCTCGGCGACGAGCTCGGCGACGGTCACGCCGCCTCCTCGTCGTCGACGTCCTCGCTGGGTTCGAACAGCAGGACCACCCGGTTGTCCGGGCGCAGCACATCGGCTGCCGCCCGGCGTACGTCGTCGGCGGTCACCGCGAGCATCCGCGGCAGCATCTCGTTGACCAGCCCCGGGTCATCGAACAGGGTCGTGAACTGGCTGAACATGTCGGCACGGCCGTCGACGGTCGCGAGGTGGTGCAACCAGTCGCTCGTGAGCAGCGCCTTCGCCCGGTCCAGTTCGTCGTCGGTCACGCCGTCGGCGAGGCCGGCGACGACGTCGTGGTAGGCCGCCTCCAGCTCCGCCGGATCGACGCCTTCGCGGGCGGGCAGGTCGGCGACGACGAGAGCGGCACCGCCGACGAACGGCCAGGTGTTGAGCACGCTGCCGTCCGGCGGCTGCAGCAGCGGTCGGTCGAGCACCAGCGCCTTGTAGAGCCGGCTGCCGCGACCCCCGCCGAGAACGGCTGACAGCACCTCGACCACGTCGAATCCCGGACTGCCGAACGGTGGGCACCGGTAGCCGATGAACAACCGCGGCAGCGGCACCCGGTCGGGCACGGTCTGCCGGATCTCGGTGCCGATGACGGGGGCGATCTCCGTCGGCGGCGCCGGTGGGAACGCGCCCTTGGCCGGGATGCCGCCGAAATACCGGCGGACCGCGGCGAGCGCGGCGTCGCCGTCGACATCACCGACGATGGACAGGACGGCGTTGTCCGGTGCGTACCAGGTCGCATAGAAGGCGCGGGCGTCCTCGAGCGAGGCGGCATCGAGGTCGGCCATCGAGCCGATCGTCGAGTGCTGGTAGGGGTGGCCCTCCGGGTAGCCGAGCTCGTGCAGCAGCTCCAGCCAGCGGCCGTAGGGCTGGTTGTCGCGGGTCTGCCGCTTCTCGTTCTTGACGACCTCGCGCTGGTTGTCGAGGTTGTCCTGGTCGAGGGCGTCGAGCAGCCCGCCCATCCGGTCGGCTTCGAGCCACAACGCGGTCTCGAGATGGTTGGCCGGCACGGTCTCGTAGTAGTTCGTCCGGTCGCACCAGGTGGTGCCGTTGAGAGTGCCGCCGGCGGCGGAGACGAGACCGAAGTGGTCACTGCGGCCGACGTTGCGCGAGCCCTGGAACATCAGGTGCTCGAAGAGGTGGGCAAAGCCGGTGTGTCCGGGTGACTCGTGCCGCGAGCCCACGTCGTACCAGACGTTGACCGCCACCACCGGGGCGAGGTGGTCTTCGCTGATGACGACGCGCAGGCCGTTGTCGAGGGTGTGCAGCGAGAACGCGTAATGCGGCAGCGTGGGCACCCGATCAGATTAGTTGACCTGGCGGTCGCGACCGGTCCAGAACGGCTCCCGCAGCTTGAACTTCTGCACCTTTCCGGTGGCGGTCCGCGGGATCGCGGCGACGAAGTCGACGGTGGTCGGTGACTTGTAGCCGGCCATCCGCGCCTTACAGTGCGCGATGACGGCGGCGGTGTCGAGGCTGGCGCCCGGAGCGGTCACGATGATCGCCTTGATGGTCTCGCCCCACTTCTCGTCCGGCACACCGATGACGGCACACTCGGCCACGCCCTCCAGGGCGTAGAGGCAGTCCTCGACCTCGATCGACGACACGTTCTCGCCGCCGGTGATGATGACGTCCTTCTTGCGGTCGGAGATCGTGAGGTAACCCTCGTCGTCGATCGAGCCGCCGTCGCCGGTGTGGAACCAGCCTCCGTCGAGCGCGTCGGCGGTCGCGTCCGGCTGCTGCCAGTAGCCCTCGAGGACGACGTTGCTGCGGGCGAGCACATCGCCGGCGTCGCTGACCGCGAGCCGTACGCCGATGGCCGGTGCGCCGGCCCGGACGAGTCGATGCGCCGCCTCGGCCATCGGCAGGTCGTCCCACTCCTTCTTGCGGCGGTTGATCGTGAGCAGCGGCGAGGTCTCGGTGAGGCCGTAGATCTGGATGAACTCCCAGCCGAGCTCGGTCTCGATCCGCTCGATGGTCTTCGACGGCGGCGGAGCGCCGGCGCAGATGACGCGAACGGCGCGGCCGGCGCCCGGGATGGGGCCCTCGTGCTCCTTGCCCGCGTCCAGCACGGCGTTGACGACGGCGGGCGCCGCGCACATGTAGGTGACGCCGTGCTGCTCGACGCGGCGGAGGATCTCCGGCCCGTCCACCTTGCGCAGCACGACCTGCGGCACGCCTGCGGCAGCGGCGGTGTAGAGCATGCCCCAGCCGTTGGCGTGGAACATGGGCAGCGTGTGCAGGTAGACGTCGCGGTCGTCGACGCCGGCGTGCCAGCCGAACGTGACCGAGTTGGTCCAGATGTTGCGATGGGTGATCTGCACGCCCTTCGGGCGGGCGGTCGTGCCGCTCGTGTAGTTGATGGTCGCGGTGGCGTCCTCGTCCGCGTCGGCCCACGGTCGCGGCTCCCGGTCGAAGCGCAACAGCGCTTCGTCGCTCTGCGCCCCGAGCAACAGCCGGTGTTTGGCGGTGACCGTGCCGAGGTCGTCGTCGAGAGTCGGGTCCACGAGCAGCACGCTGGCGCCGGAGTGATCGACGATGTATTCGACCTCTTCGGCGCGGAGCCGGAAGTTGATCGGCACGAGGATACGACCGCTGCCGGGAACGGCGTAGAACAGCTCGAGCAGCCGGGCCGCGTTGGGCGAGACGACGGCGACGCGCTCCCCCGGGTCGACCCCGAGCTCGTCCAGCCCCGCCTGCAGAGCGCGGACCCGGCGGGCCACCTGGCCGAACGTGAGGGACCCCAGGTTGTCCGCGACCTGCGGTTCGTCGAGGACCGCGATGCGGTCGCGAAACACCGTCTCGCCGCGGTCGAGGAAGTCGTTCACGAGCAACGGCACCCGCATGTCAGCACTCCGCCTTCGCGATCAGTGGGTGTCGACACCCACCCGGTGGACCAGTGCAGGCAGGATCTCACCGATCAGCCTGCAGATCACGGCGATGCACGCGCGAGCCGGGCGACCCCTAGGGTCGGGCGACCGTGACCGACCACGCGGTGAGTGGGCCGGCGTCGACGAACAGCAGGTGCCCGCGTGGCTGCGGCCGGAGCCGGCCCGTCGACACCGTGTGCTGCCGGTCGTCGCACGGCAGGTTCGCACGGAAGGGCCCGTCATCGAGCACGAGGTGCACCTCGCCGGGGCCGTAGCAGCGCCCGATGAGGACGAGCCGCGCGCGACTGCGGCGCAGGCCGAAGTCCGCGGCCGCGCCTCGGCCTTGGCCGCCCATGCCGGCCACGAGTCGATTCCCGCCGAGGACGAGGTCAGCCACCGGGGCGAGCTGCGGCGCCTGGCTCAGCGCGTTGCCGCGCAGACCGACGCGCACCGGCGCCGCCGGCCCCGTGCCGTGCGCCGACCGCTGATCCTGCAGCGCAACCGACACTGGCCCACGCACCTGGCCGACCTCGAAGACCGCGAGGCCGTCGTGCATCGGCACGGTCCCGCCGGCGGCGCCCGATGCGGACCAGGTGAGCTGCGGGTTGCCCGGCCGGGTGAGGACCAGCGCCCAGTTGTCGAAGGGTTGTTGGTCTCGGACGTAGGCGCCGACGAGGGCCGGCGGTGCCTGGGGATCCGGCGCCGGCGCGTCGTGCACAGTCCAGGGTCGCGGCGCCGACAACGTGCCGGGCCGGTGGCGGTTCAGGACGTCGGAGGCCAGGGCAGTCGCGGTGACGAGCCGCCGACTGGTGCCGAGGTCGGCCTCGAACACCGCCACGACGGCACGACCGCTCGCGACCGTCTGACCGGCGTACCAGACGACGGCGAGCGGTTTCGGCAACGGAGTGACGCCGTGGCTGTCGCCACCGCCCGCTCGCCACGCGGTCACGGCACCGTCGAGGACTCGCTGGGGCACCGAGCCGTCGCGATGGTCGGGCCACTGCAGCGCCCACCCGGGTGCCGATCGATGCAGGGGCTCGGTCGCGCGGCCGCCGACGGCGCTGGTGCCGAGGAGGCCGGCGACCACGGCGGCGGCCGCCACCACGGCGGTGGCGCCGGCCTGGAACGCGCGGCGGCGCAGGTGCCGGCGGCGGACTGCGTTCAGTCGATCCCGCGGCTGGTCCGGCTGGTCCGCAGCCGCCAGATCCGTGAGCGCCGTACGCAATGCGCCTTCGTCGGTGACGGGCGTCATCTCACTCACCTCCTGCGGCGGGCGCGCCGTACCCGGACAGCGCGGCATCGGCACGGAGCTTGCTCAGCGCCTTGGCGGTCTGGCTCTTCACGGTCCCGACGCTGATGCCGAGCACGTCGGCGACCTGCGCCTCGGTCAGGTCCTCGTGGAACCGCAGCACGATGACGGCGCGCTGCTTGGGTGGCAGGCCGCCCAGGGCGGTCGCGACGGCGCCGCGCCGGTCGGCGTCGGTGTAGGGGTCGATCCCCGGCCGGTCATGCAGCTCTGCGGTGGGGAGCTCGCCGCGCCACTTGCGCCGCCACCACGAGGACCACGTGTTGACCAGCGCCTTGCGGACATAGGCCTCCGGATCGTCCCGGACGATCCGTTCCCAACGCGGGTAGACGCGCGCGAGAGCCGTCTGCAGCAGGTCCTCGGCGTGACCCCAGTCACCGGTCAGCAGGAACGCCGTCCGCTGCAACGCCGCGCCGCGGTTGGCGACGAAGCCCTCGAACGACGGCCGGTCGAGCCTGGCCTCCGGCTCGACCACGGCCGCTCCCCCTCGCTCACTCACAGCACCCCAGACCCCTCAGCCCATCCAAAAGGTTGCCCGCCCGCTGAGTCGAGCGAGCACAGCGAGGGCGCCGGGCGGGCGAGGGCTATGGCTTGGACAGCGCCGCGAGGGGCGGCGGGAGCGGAGCGGCGTGCACGACGGTCAGCCGCTGCGTCGGGCGGGTCAGCGCGACGTAGAGGTCGCGCAGCCCGTTGCGGCCGGCCGCCGCGATCGTCGCCGGCTCGACCAGCACGACGTTGTCGAACTCCAAGCCCTTCGCCGCGGTGACCGTCAGCACCGACACCGGGGTTTCCAGCGGTTCGCCCGACGTCGCATCCGGCAACCGCTCGGCAACCGCCGCGCGGACCTCGTCGACGAGCTCGTCCGGCGCCAGCACCCCGACCGTGCCGCCCGCGGCGGACTCCAGCTCCGTCTCCGCGACCTCCGCGACGGCCTTCGCCAGCAGGCCCCGGTCCACCGGCACCGCCCGCGGTGGCACGCCGGTCTCGCGCACGGACGCAGGCGCCGTCGCCCCGGGATCGACCTCGCGGAGCACGTCGGCCGCCACCGCCATGACCTCCGCCGGCGTCCGGTAGTTCACCGTGAGCTCCACCGAGCGCCACCGGCCCGGCGCCAGTCCGTCGAAGACCGCGGCCCATGAAGGCGCCCCCCACGTCGCGGACGTCTGTGCGATGTCGCCGACGACCGTCATCGACCGCGTCGGGCACCGGCGCAGCAGCATCCGCCACGCCATCGGTGACAGCTCCTGCGCCTCGTCGACGATGACGTGGCCGTATTGCCAGGCGGCGTCCCGGCCGGCACGCGAGGCCACCGACTCCGAGTTCGACGCGGCCGCATATCGGGCCGCCAGCGTCGCGGCGTCGACCCGCCCGGTCAGTCCCGTCGCCGACAGCACCTCGCGCGCGTACTGCACGTCCTCCCGCTGCTGCCGGCGCCGGGCTGCGATCTCCAGCATCTCGCCCGGGTCGCCCAGCAACGCCCACGCCTCGTCGAGCACCGGAACGTCGGCGGCCGTCCAGCCGGCGCCGCGATCCCGGCGGATCGGCCCGCGCGCGTCGGCGTACATCGTCTCCACCAGCTCGGCCGCGCCGACCAACGGCCACAACGCGTTCACCACGTCGCGGAACTCGTCGCTGCGCATCAGCGCGCGCACGACCCACTTCTTCCCGGCCAGCTCCGGGTCGCGCTCGCCGATCTGACGGACCAGCATCCGCAGCAACTGCTTGGCGAACGCGTAGCGCGCGCGGTTGTGCCGCTTGCCGGACCGGCGCGCGCGCGAGCGGGCCCGCGCCACCTGCTCCGGCGTCAGCGTCAGCTCGTGCTCGTCCCACGGCACGACCAGCGGCGCGTCCGGGATGCGTTGGTAGGACGCGACCACGGAGGCGATGCGCTCCGCCATCGCCGCATCGGCCTTCACTTCGGCGGCGGCCGGCGAGTCCTCGGCCGTCACCGTCACGCCGGGCACGAGCGTCTCCAACGTCGCGAGCACCACGCCGGTCTCGCCGAGCGACGGCAGCACCTGCTCGATGTAGCGCAGGAACACCGGGCTGGGGCCGAGGACGAGCACCCCGGTGCGGGAGAGCGTGTCCCGGTGGGAGTAGAGCAGGTACGCCGCGCGGTGCAGCGCCACCGCGGTCTTGCCGGTGCCGGGACCGCCCTGCACGACCAACACGCCGTCGAGCTCCGCGCGGATGACGCGGTCCTGCTCCGCCTGGATCGTCTCGACGATGTCGCGCATCCGGCCGGTGCGGCGCGCGGACAGCGCCGCGAGCAGGGCGCCCTCGCCGCCGAGCGTGGCCAGTTCCGCCTCCGACATCGACTCGAGGTCGAACACGTCGTCCTCGACGTCGAGCAGCCGGCGGCCACGGGTGCGCAGGTGCCGGCGACGGACCACGCCCTGCGGATCGGTCGCGGTGGCGCGGTAGAACGGCTCGGCCACCGGCGCCCGCCAGTCGACCAACAGCGTGTCGTGCCGGTCGTCCGTCAGCCCGATCCGGCCGATGTGGTGCCGGTCGCCACCGGTCATGTCGAGTCGGCCGAACGCCAGCCCCGACTCGACCGCGTTGAGCTGCGCCAGCCGGTCCTCGTACATCGTGGCGAACGCGTCGCGCTCGCTGCGGTTCTGCGGCGTGCCGGTCGCACCCCGGCGGCGCACCTCGGCCAGCCGGGCCCGGGTCTGGTCGCGGAGCAGGTCGAGCCGCTCGTAGAGCCGGGTCAGGTAGTCCTGCTCCCGCGCCAGCTCGGCCTGCCGCGCCGCGCCGCCCACCGGCCCGTCCAGGGACTCCGCAGCCACGCCGCTCCTTCACACCCGCGGAATTCGGGAAGCCATCAAGCCTACGCCCGTGGGCTATTGCAAGACGAACGTACGGTTTGGTAAGTTGTCCTCGTGCCGAAGGTGAGCGCGGAACGCATGGAGGCGACCCGCCGTCGGGTGCTCGACGGCGCGAGGCGCGCGTTCGCCGCCCACGGCTACGAAGGCGCCACCGTGAAGATCCTCGAGGAGGAGACCGGGCTGTCCCGCGGCGCGATCTTCCACCACTTCGCCGACAAGGACGCACTGTTCCTCGCGCTCGCCCAGGAGGATGCCGACGAGGTCGCGGCCGTCGTCGACGAGGCCGGCCTGGTGGAGGCGATGCGCCGGCTGCGGGACAAGGACGCGGGCTGGCTCGGCGTCCAGCTCGAGGTGGCGCGCCGGCTGCGCACCGACCCCGAGTTCCGTACGACGTGGGCGAAACACCTCCGGGCGATCGCCCGCGCCACTCAAGCCCGGCTGGCCCGACAACGGGATGTCGGCGTCGTCCGCGGGGATGTCCCCGTGGAGACGCTCGCGGCGTACCTCTCCCTGGTCTACGACGGGCTCGTCGCCCACCTCGCGACCGGCATGCCGGTCGCCCACCTCGACGGGGTGCTCGACCTCGTCGAACAAGCCGTACGCGAGACTCCGACCACGCCCGCCGACCCGCCCACCACCCATTGATTGCGCCGGCTTCGCCGGCACAGGAACCAGGAGCACGACCATGAGTGACAACAGCTTCGCCGCCCGGGCCACGCTGTCCGCCGGCGGCCGGGACCTGACGATCTACCGGCTCGACGCGGTCGAGGGAAGCGCGCGGCTGCCGTACTCGCTCAAGGTGCTGCTCGAGAACCTGCTGCGCAACGAGGACGGGCACAACGTCACGGCGGAACAGGTGCGCGCGCTCGCCGGCTGGCAGCCCGACGCCGAGCCCGACACCGAGATCCAGTTCACCCCGGCGCGGGTCATCATGCAGGACTTCACC
>DASTWK010000088.1:0-3804 GCA_035776655.1 Mycobacteriales bacterium
GCTCCTCCGGGGCAGGCAACAGTCGACGAAAGCGGTCGCCGCCGGCAGCAGCCGGTCGGCTTCGGCGGTGAAATACGCGGCGGCCTCGGTGCCCGGCCACCGCGCCGGCAGCAGCGCGGGCGGCAGGCCCGGGTCGCGGAAGAGGAACTTGCGCCACTCGTGCACGAGCCGGCTGCGGGCGGCGAACGCGGTCCGCTGGTCCGGCTCGGCGCCCGCCGCGCCGACCAGGTCGCGGGCGAGGTCGAGCCAGGCGCGGTACGCCGCGGCCAGCCCGTCCAGGTCGTAGAGCCGGTCGACGAGGGCAGCGTCCTGCCCGCCGTACGACGCTGCGAACTCGTCGTACCGCACGCCTTCTGCCGCCAGGACAGACTCAGCCTCAACGGAACGTCGAGGCGCCACCCACGTCTGCCCGTTCAACCAGCGATACCCGAGGTAGGTCAGGCCGCGCTGCAGCCGCTCCCGCCGGCTGCGCTCGGTCGTGGGTGCGAGCACCAGCACGCTCCACCGGCCGTCCCAGTCCTCGCCGCCGACGCGGGCATAGATCCGCCCGGCCGCCTCGTCGAGCCGACGCCGGCCGCGGTCGGTCAGGCCATAAGCCGCGCCGTGCGCGCTGTCGACCGAGGTCAGCCAGCCCTGCCGGACCATCCGCGACACCGCGGTCCGCACCGCCGGCGCGGCGATGTCGAGCGCGGCCATGAGCTGGATGACGCTCGCGATCGGGGCGGCGCCGCCGCGGGGGCGCAGGTGGTCGCCGTAGAGGTCGAACAGCGCGGCCCGAGCGTTCATCTCGCGCCGGACTGTAGTGCCACCGCGGCCTGCGTCGCGCGCGCCACCGCCGCAGCGGGTGAGCCCGACCTCGCCGCCGCGGCCATGAGCCGATCGGGTGGTGTCCGGGTGGTCAGGGCGAGCCAGATCCCGGCGGAAGTGAACTTTTTTCCCGCCCGAGGGGCAACCAGGTCAACCTTTCGGCGTCCTGGGGAGTAGGAAAGACCGGTTTGCATCGATGAGTGCGGGGGCCGTTGGGTGAGTGAGCAGCTGCACGGGGCGGGTGACGACGTCGTCGTCCTGCCCCCGCTGCCGGCTGACCCGATCTTCGTCGAGGCGGTCGAGGACGCGGTCGCCGGCGAGGCGGCCGAGCTGCCCGGTGCCCAGCCCGAGCGTCGCGTCGGCGCCGACCCGCACGACTTCGCGAGCCTCTACATCCGCCACCGCTCCTCGTTCGCGCTGCACGCGCGCCGGTTCCTCACCGACCCGCGCGACGTCGAAGAGGTGCTGCAGGAGGCGTTCCTGCGGCTGTTCCTCGCGATGCCCGAGCTCGACACTGAGCTGCAGGCGCTGTCCTACTGCCGCCGTACGGTCACCAACCTGTGCATCGACCGCTACCGCGCCGACGTGCGCCGGCCGCGGCTGGTGGAGCTCGACGCGCTGCCGGTGGAGCCGTGCGACGCGGCGGCGGACGACGACCCGGTGCTGCGCGCCGAGGACGCCGCGATCGTGCGCGAAGCGCTGGCGCTGCTGTCGCCGCTGCACCGCGAGGCGCTGATCAAGCGGGAGATCGAGGAGAAGCCGCTCGCGCAGATCGCGGCCGAGCTCGACGTCCCCGAGGAGAGCGTCAAGCACCTGCTGCACCGCGCGCGGCGGGCGCTGCGGCGGCTGTTGGTCGGTACGACGGTCGAACCCGGCGTCGATTTGAGCAACACCGAAATGTTACGGATTGCTAACGAAAGGCTCGCTCGCGCCACTCTGCGTAGCGCAAATGTCCTTATTGCGGTGTTTGTGGCATCACTCGTGGTGGTAGGGGGCTTCGCAGTCAAGCCGCCGGATCAGCGCGAGGGGAGTGGTGAGTTGACTCCTGCCGTGACCCCGCCTGTGACTGGTGCCGCCCCTGACCCCGCGCACGCCGCTCTCCACCCGGCTCACGCGAAGAAGTCGCACACTCACCGCTCGCACTCCAAGGCCCCGTCGACCCACCCCGACGAGCCCCCTCTCCCACCCGCACCGTCGGTGGCGACGACGCGTCGCGCGCCGGCCGTTCCCGTGCCCCGTACGCCGAAGCAGCACAAGCAGCAGCCTGAGCACCAGGCGCCGCTCAGCTCCGGCACCGGCTCCTCTAGGGGCAGCGACCTGCGACCCGGCACCTTCGTCATCAAGGCTCCGACTCTCGGTGCGACTGGTGCTGCTGTGGTCCGCACCGACACCGTCGAGCTGAAGCCGACCGGCGAGTGGTCGAACACTTCGAACTTCATCGCACCCGCCGCAGCCGGCGACTTCACCTTGCAGCAGGTCGTGGAGCGCTCGAACGACGGGATCGTCACGGCTGTCGTTGCGCCGACGCTTCCGGCCACCAACGCTCCCGCTCCCGCCCTCGCGTCGACAGCCGTGAATGCAGCTCCGCAGCAGGATGGCAACGTCGTCGTGCACATGAGCTTGTTCGTCGCGCCTGCGCCGGAAGATGCGGTGACAGTCGCGGCCCCCCTGCACATCGATGTGCAGGCGGTGTACACGCCCGACGTCACTCAGGTGCTGGCAGAACAGGTGACCGTTGTGGAAGGGTCTGCCCCATGCTGCGACTCGTCAGCGAATACCACCCCCCCTAACCTCGTGAGCGGTGGTTCACAAGCGCCACCGCTCACGCCGCCTGCGGTAGGTTCCGCAGCGGTCAGGTCAATGTCCCCGACGAGTCGTGACGACCAGGACCTGCCTGCGTCGTCCTAACAACCGGAACACCCCGCCTCGGCGGGCGCGAGCGGCCAGGACGGTCGGCTCGTTCCGGCGGCGAAGGTCGTCGTCGGAAGTAGGAAGGGAACGTGCATGACAGGAACGTCGAAGGCGCTCGCGCGCCTCGGTGTTACCGGTCTGGGCGCGGTCGTGATGTTCGCCGGGTTGATGCCGCTCACCGAGTTGGCAGCAAACGCGGCAACGTACACACCGACGAATGCAACGAGCGTCTCGCTCAGCCCAGATCAGGACACCGCCGCGGTGACCACGTGTAACGAGTTCACCGCGACCATCGCGCCATCGAGCACCACCACGCCCGGCTCGGTGACGGTGCAGATCAGCCAAGCCACGGGCGCTACGAACGGAACCTCCTCAGGCATCCGGTTCTGCGACCCGCTAGCCACCAACCCCGACAGTCGGGGCACAGTCGTTGCGTCCCCGACCCCGGGTTCAGCAGGCACGCCGGGCGCCAACACCACTGTGGGTGCCACCTACTGCTTCACGACGACCGCACCAGCCGCCGGTTCAACCTCTAATGTTTCTTGCGAGGCGCCGTTCACCGACACCAACGGTGACGGCAAGATCGTTTTCGGGGTTCTTTCCACCGAAACCGGAACAATGACTGTCTCGGCGTTTGGCGACACGAACGGGAACGGCGCTCAGGACGTCGGCGAGAATGGCGACACGTCAACAAAGACGTGGGTGTCGAACACCGCAGCCAACACCGACAAGATCAACTGCTCGCCCACGTCGGCGACCAATGACACCGGTGACACGCACACCTTCACCTGCTCGGTGACCAACGCCAACGGCGTTGCGCTGTCGGGTCAAAAGGTCGGCTTCACTGTGACCAGCGGTCCGGATGCTGGGGTGTCGTACAACCCCGTCACGAACACTTCCACGCCGGCAAGCGATGTCGCGCACCCTGGCCCCGGCGACGCAACGTGCAACACCACCGACAACGGTGCAAGTGGCACCACGGTGGGTCAGGCGACTTGCTCGTTCACTAACAACGGGGTTCCGGGTACCGACAGCATCCGCGTCTACGAAGACACGAACGGGGTCTCGGGACAGCAGGCCGGCGAG
>DASTWK010000089.1:0-23381 GCA_035776655.1 Mycobacteriales bacterium
AGGTCGAGACGAACAAGTCGCGCAGCAACGAGACGGTCGCGTCGCGCATCGCGCAGACCTATCAGTGGGTTCTCGTCCCGGAGCAGCCGGATCCGCAGCGGCCTTCTCAGATCACTGTGGAGCGGGCAGAGAGCGCGACCGAACGACTTGCCGAGCGGGCGACCGAGCGGCTGATCCGAGCGGGCCAACTCGCCGGTGCGGTCGCTGCACGGACCATCCGGCTGGATCTCGATCAGAAACTGGGCTCGCTGTGGAGCCGGGGCTACATCTCCGTCGGTGAGCTGTGGTCCTACTACTGCCGCTATCCGTTCCTGACCCGTCTCAGGGATCGCTCCGTCCTCGACGATGGCGTCCGCTCGGCATTGGATTCGTTGACGTGGACGATGGACGGCTTTGCGCTGGCGGATTCGTTCGATGAAGCCACTGGCCGTTTCACTGGGCTTACGGTCCCGGGACCGACGGCGCGTTTCGGTGAGATCTCCGACCGGACGCTACTCGTGCACCCGGACGTAGCGGCCAAGAACGAGGCGGACGGAACCACGGACGACTCCGGCGCGACATCCGGCGGGAGCGAACCCGAACCAGGGGACGGCCTGCGAGATCTCCCGCCCACTCCGCAGGTGCCGGCAGCGAAGACCCGTTTCTTCGGCGTCTACGAGGTCGATCCGGAGCGATATGGGAGGGACCTGACGAAGCTGAGCCAGGAGATCCTGCAGCAGCTTGCCTCTCTCGATGGCGTCGCCCTCGACGTCACGGTCGAGATCCAGGCCCGGCGGCCTGAAGGCTTCCCCGACGACAAGATCCGGGTCGTTCTCGAGAACGCGCGCACGCTGCGGTTCAGCCAGTCCTCCTTCGAAGACGAATGAGTTCCAGGCCGTGAGCTCCTTGTTCGAGGCACTCGACGAGTCGTACGCGGGCGCGCTCGCGTGCTTGACCGAACTGACGCCGGGACACACATCGCCAGCGCGCCGGACTGAACCGGGTCGTAGCGAGGCACAGCAGAGCATCGACGCACTGGTCTCGGCAGCGGTCCGGTATCGGGCAAGCACGGAGTACCGCCGACTGCTGGAGTTCATTCGTGCGTTCCGGTCGTACTCGCCGTTCAACGGCCTACTCGTCGACATCCAACGCCCAGGCAGCACGTTCGTTGCCCCTGCCCATCGCTGGCACCGCCAGTACGGCCGGACGCTGCGATCCGATGCCCGCCCGCTCGCGATCCTCCAACCGTTCGCCCCGGTCATGTTCGTCTTCGACGTTGCCGACACAGAGGCCACCCAGGACGCGCCGCCGCTGCCTCCAGAGGTCACAGACCCCTTCACCGTTGTCGCCACCCCTTCAACCGCGGAGGTTGAGCGGGCCATCGACAGGACACTCACGAACGCGATCCGCGACGGCGTTAGAGCCGGCGACGTCGGCTTCGGGTCGCAACTTGCCGGCCGGATTGGGCGAGCTCGTCCGGACGCAGGCCTGCAGCCCTTCCAGGTCCGCGCCCGGCCGGAACCGCGGTTCGAGCAGGTGCCGGTGCGGTACGAGCTCGAGGTGAGCGCCACGCAATCCGGCATCACCAGGTACGCGACGATCTGTCACGAACTAGCGCACCTGTACTGCGGACACCTCGGATCACCTAACGACAAGTGGTGGTCTGATCGGCGGTACGTCGACCGAGACACGGCCGAGTTCGAGGCGGAGTCCGTCAGCTCGATCGCGGTTTGGCGTCTCGATCCTCAGGCCGCGATGCCGCCGTACCTTCATCAGCACCTCAACGAACACGACGAAGTGCCAGATGGCATGAGCCTCGAACGCATTACTACGGTCGCGAAGCTCCTCGAGGACATGGCTTCCAGCCGGATGCCGTCTCGAACCGCGAGCGCTTGATCGTGGGCGGCGCGACCCGCTCCCCACCGGTGCCCCCGTGCCGGGGCGCTCCTATCTAGACTCAACGCCGTCCGATCCGCCGCTGGACGCCTCAGGGGCCGTGGCCGCTAGCTCAACTGGCAGAGCAGCGGGCTTTTGCCCCCGCGGGTTCAGGGTTCGAGTCCCTGGCGGCCCACGGCGGGACCGGTGACGGGGAGTTGTCCCTAGACTTCTCCCGAGGCTTCTCGGGAGGGTTCTCGTCAAGTCCCGGGCCGTTAGCTCAACTGGCAGAGCAGCGGACTTTTAATCCGCGGGTTCCGGGTTCGATCCCCGGGCGGCCCACCCGGCTGTGTGGTTTCGCTTGGCGTGCGCCGGATCGGCTCCGCCTGATCCATGACGCGGTTCCGGCTGATGCGCGTCGCTGGCTCCGGTTGATGGGTGACACCTACTTCGGTTGATGGGTGACACTCGCAATCGTGTCGGTCGTCGGGCATCAGCCGAAGGACGACGCGGCCAAACCGTTGAACGACCCGCTGTGTTGGATCGCGGCCCAGATGCGGTCGCGGAAGTGCACCAGGATGTTTGTCGTGAAGTGGTTGAAGTTGCGCCAGACGGTGATCCCGTCGACCATCGGCAAGCACAGCCGCCGGCCCGGACAGACGATCCGGTTGATGGCGAAGGTGAACACCTGGCTCGACTGGCGCGCGGCGGCGCGATAGAAGCTGTCGCTGATCGGAGGGCTGTGCGGCACGCGGACGGCGCACTGGTCGACGTACGTCGCCCGCGCCAGGCAGTCGAGCGGGTCGAAACCGGTGGTGTAGATGCTCCGCAGGATCAGCGCGCGGGCACCGGAACCGGTGATCTGTGCGAGCGTCTCGTTCGTGGTGTTCCGGATCAGGTCGTGCAATGACTCGCTCGACCCGCCGATCCGCTTGATGGTCTGACCGTAGACGGCCTCGTCGTCCCGGGGATAGCTCGCGAGCAGTACGACGTCAGGGTGCAGCTCCGGCAAGACGGTTCGGTACCAGCCGCCGCGGGCGGCGGTGCAGGCCTGCTGATCTGCCACCGGTTCATGCAGGTTGACCAGCTGCGCCTGCCACGGGCACGAGGAGATGGCGTTGAGCGAGAGTGTGAAGTCGTGTTCGCGAGCGAGCCGGATCATCATCGGCGCCAACATCCGCGCGTAGCTGTCGCCGACCAGCGCGATGCTCAACCCGCGCCCGCGCACCACGATGCAGCGCTGCGGGTCGGATGCGGTGCAGGTGCGCCCCGGGCCGTTCTCGTTGGTCAACCCGCTCCAGTTCATGTCGCTCGGCACGCGCACCCGGGCAGTGCCGACTGGCCCCGCCGCAGCCAGATGATGCGGGACAACTGCCGCGCCCTCCAGCGGCTGGCTGGCCAGGGCGAGCACGGGGCGGCGGGTGCTGTTCAGCACCGGCGGCACCGCAACGACCGCGACCAGGGCACAGCAGGACACCCCCACGGCCACGGTGGGCCAGCGGAATCGATCGAGAGCAGCTGATCGCCTGATCGGCATCTCCAGAACAGCCGAGGACGTCGCCGCCAGTCCGGTTGCGATCCCGGCGGCGGCGAGCGCCACCTCCACCGGCGTCAGTGCGAAGAGCTGACGCAGAACGAGGATCACCGGCCAGTGCCACAGGTACGTCGCGTAGGAGATCTGGCCCAGGTAGACCGGGGTGCGTCGGGAGAGCATGCCGCTGGTCCGGCCGCCCGGGGCGGCGTACAGGCCAGCGAGCAGCGCGGTGCTGGCGGCCATCGCGGCGAGGCCTCGCGCCGAGGTGCTCATGGCGAGGGCATTGCTCCCGAGCAGCAGCACCGCGGCGAAGCCGGTGGCGGCGGTCGCGTCCGCGACCCACGGCGGTGGCCGCCGGTCCCAGGTGCGTGCCGCACACGCGAGCACCGCACCGGCGAGCAGCTGGTAGGCGCGAGCGTCGGTGCCGTAATAGGCGTGGTTGGGGTCGACGCCGGCCCAGTGCAGCTGCGCGGCCACCGACAGCGCGAACAACACGGTGAGTCCCGCGGTGGGGACCCAGCGGCGGCGCCCGGCCCGGCTCAAACCGAAGAGCAGGAGGGGAAAGACGACGTAGAACTGCTCCTCGATGCCGAGCGACCAGAAGTGCAGGAACGGGCTCTTGTCGACGGCGGTTGCGAAGTAGTCGCTCTGCTCGTGCAGGAACCGCCAGTTCGCGACATAGAGCAGCGCGCTCTGTGCGTCGCGGACCATCGGGAGCCGCTGCACGACGCTGTCGATCAGCAAGAAGACGACACACGTCACCGCGATGGTCGAGATTGCCGCGGGCAGCAGCCGCCGCACCCGGCGCGCATAGAACCGGCCGAACCGGATCCGGCCCCCGACGTCGACGTCGTGGAACAAGACGTTGGTGATGAGGAAGCCGGACAGGACGAAGAAGAGATCGACGCCGATGAACCCGCCTCGCCCGACGCCGACGCCGCTGTGGAACAGGAGAACGAGGTAGACCGCGGTCGTCCGGACCCCGTCGAACGCGGGCCGGTAGGACCACGACACAACGGGCAGACTACGCGCGGCCGACATTTCGTCGGAAACCACGAAGGGTGGTCGCAGAGCCTGACGGCTCCGCGACCACCCTTCGGCGATCCGGTCCCCGCGCCCGTCCGGGCCTTGCGGGGCTCCCGCTCAGTGATCAGATGTCAGTCGCGACCCAGGCGGGTCCGGCGCCAGCGCAGGAGTCCGCCACCGACGGCGAGCGCTGCCAGCGCGGCCAGCGGCAGAGCCGGGTTGCTTCCGGTGCGCGGCAGGACCTTGGGGATGTTCTTGCCTTCGACGCCGGTCGGGCCGGCCACCACCTTGGGCTCGGTGACCGTTTGCGAGCCGGTCACTGTCGACACCGTTGTGACTCCCGTGACGACCCCGGTGATGCCGGTGCCACCCCCGTTGGCACAGCTCGCCTTGACCAGGTCGACCTTGTCGGTCAACGTTCCGGCAGCCGAGTCGCTCGGGATGTGCACCGTCAACGTCAACTGTTTCTTCCCGTGCGCTGGGATCGGCCCGACGTTGTTCCAGGTGACCGTGTCGCCGTTCTGGACATTGTCCGCCTTCGGCTGCTCGCCGGTGATGGAGAACTTCACGCCCTTGTCACCACTGAGGTGGTCGACGACCTTGGCCGGGTCGAGCGTGCAGTCCGTGGTGTTGTCGAGCGTGATCGTGTAGGTGAAGTTGTCGCCCGCCTTCACCGGGTTGTGGTTGGGCACCTTGGTGATCGGGATGGTGCAGCTGATGCCGCCTGCGGGCACCGTGGCCGAACCCTCCATGTGGCCGATGCGCAGGTCGGCGATGTGCACGCCCGCCGAGGCGTCGCCCACGATCGCGCTGACCACGTCGACCGCACCGGCTGCGCTGGTGCCGTCCTTGGCTGCGGTCACCGCCCCGTCGCCACCGATCGCGTGCGGCGGCGTGCCGACCTTGAGCGTGACGAGCGGACCGGCCGGGATGGTCAAGCCGCCGTTGCCGAACACGTCCTGGAAGGTGAAGGTCTGCCGCTGCACCGCGCCCTTGCTGTCGAGCGTGTCGACCTCGAGGATGTTGCTCTTGAAGCTGCCGGGCACCGGCCCGTACTGCACGTAGGCGCTGCCGGGGACGCCACCGGCGACGACCTGCAGCTGCCAGGTGCCGAGCACGCGGATCGTGACCTCGTTGGGCGTGCCCTGGAAGAGCGTGACCGGCGCGATCGTCTCCAGCGTCTCGCTCAGCAGCCCATTGCCGTCCGACGCGATCGGGTTGCCCTTGGCGTCGGTCGGCGCCGCCAGCACCTCGAACGACTTCGCGTCCGAAACCGCGGCGGTCGGGTCGATCGGTGTCTCCACACCGACGAGAGGGTCGCTCGGCGGGTTGGTCGACGCAGCGGATTGGCTGAGCAGCCGGGCGTCCGCGACGTACCCCTCACCGAAGCTCAGTGGCGCGTCGCCCAGCGGGCAGGCGGAGGTCGCCGACCATTGCGCCGACGCCAGTCCGCGCGCGGCCTTGGCATAGGCCAGCGGTGCGGCGGGCACCTCGAGCAGCCCGGAGTCGTCGTGGCTGTTGGGCAGCGCGGAGACCTGCACCTTGCTCACCGGGATCTGCGGTGACCCGGCCGGCAGGTTCTGCCCGAGCCCGACCTCGAGGCCAGAGCCGCGGCCGAAGCTGTTCGTGCCCTGCAGCTTGCTGTCGCCGCTGACCGGCAGCTTGGGCTGCACGATCTGGCTCATCTCGTTGACGATCTGCGCCGGAGCGCCGCCGTTGCCGGCGCCCTTGGAGGCGACCGACGCGCCGGAGAACGCGACTTCGGCGTTCGCCAGCTGCGGCCCGCTGGCGGCCGCCTGCAGCGCGTCGACGTGCACCACCGTGCCGGTCGCATATCCGTGGAAGTTCGCGGTGTCGAACGGCACCTGCGCCGCAGCCGGCGTCACACCGAGCGTCAGCCCGGAGACGGCGACCATGCCGATCACCCCGCTGGCGCTGATCCCGACCCGAAGCTTGCCCATCGCTGCCTCCGTCGCTCGTCGGCGCGCCCAGGAGTGGCTAAGCCGAACAGTAGAACTGTAAAAACGCATCAACAAGGGAGGTTGTCGGTTGAATGTGTGGAATTCAGCCAACGCCGGGCCAAGGGCGCAGGCGGACGTCCCCCCTTGTGGATCACCTGAAACCCGCGCCCAGCGCCAGATGACCGACCCAGCTGGAGAACGAGTGGGAGGGACAGTGCGGCGCATCGTCACCGCCGGCACGCTGGTGTCGATCGCGCTCGCAACCGTGCTGCCGCTCTCCGCCGGCGCCGCCACTGACCGCAGCCGCACCGTCACCGAGACCTACTCCGAGCCCGGTGGGCTGACCTCTCCCTTCGACGCGCCGGTGATCGTCGCGCCCGGCCCGTGGGTGACGGCGGGGCCGGGCGAGAACAAGGCGCGGGTGGTCGCGGCTGATGCGACCGGCGCACCCGTTGCCCTGGCAGTTGACTATGTGCCCGCTCACCAGAGCGACACCGTCACCCGCGTGTTCTGCAGCACCTCGGGTTGGTTGCGCATCAAACCCGGCAGTCGGCTGCGCGCCGAGACGTTGGCCGGCAGCTGTCCGAGCGGCGCACCCTCGGTCCCCACCAGCGGCCGGATCACGACGACGCTGACCCAGCCGGTGCGAGTGCCGGTGACCCACAATCAGCGTGCCGTCGTGCCGCCGTCAGGTCGGTGGGCGGTCGTCGTCGGCATCCAGCACTACCAGTCGCCGACCGAGCCGACGTACGGCGGCGACGGCGACGCCACCGCCGTCCGCAAGGCGTTGCTGCACGCCGGCTGGTTGAGCAGCCACATCCGCATGGTGCGCGACGGCCAGGCGACCGGGGCCGGCATCGTGGCCGCCATGCGCTGGCTGGTCGCGCACAGTGGCCCGCACACCTTCACGCTGTTCCACTACTCCGGCCACGTCTGCATCGCCAGCCGCGGCCCATGTGCCTCGGGACACACCTATCTCTGGAGCTCGGACAACCGCTTCCTGTCCGAGACCGCGGTGGCGGGGGTCTTGTCGCGATTGCGCGGACACGCGTGGATCGACATCGCCGGGTGCGAGGCCGGCGCCTTCGACCGGCACCTGCACTCCCGGCTGCGCATCTTCACCGGCTCGTCCCAGCCCGCGCGCACGTCGTACGAAGAACCCCGCTGGCACGAGTCGGTCTGGACCGGCTTCACCTGGGACCACGGCTTCAACCGCGGTGCTGCCACCGGCGGTCAACGGTACGCCGCCACGATGGGCCAGATGATCCGGTACGGCGTGCGCCACACGAAGAGCTACACGCAGAACGCGCAGGCGGGACAGCAGAATCCCTACTACGCCGGTGGCAGTGGCCACTGGCGCCTGTCCGCTCCCCCCGGCTGAGGCGAACCGACCTACTGCGCTGTGGGCACTTGACCGAGGCTGGGCTCGCGCTGCACGGCCACGTCTGGGGTGGCCGCATCGACGCGAAGGCGGCCACGACGCCGCTGTCCGACAGCCGAGCGGGTCCACGTCACTAGTCGGTCGGCCGTGTCCGGCGGCAGGAACGCCAGGTAACTGACGATGACGATGATGCTGAAGAAGCCGACGAGGATGCCGACTTCGATCGACAGATGAAGCGCAATGCCCGCGAGCAGCACCCATGGACGGGTCCGGCGGTTCCACACGAGGAACACGAGCGAGATCTCGATTGCGAGCGTTCCGTAGGTCAGGAGATTGACCAGGAGCAGGTTGTGGACGAACGGGCCAGGTGCCGGAAACCGCTCGATGTCGTGCATCTGCATTGCGTAGGAAACCGCGGTTCCGTTGTTCCACGCTTGGCCGCGGACCTTCGCCCACACGGCGAACAGATACATGGCGCTGACCTGCAGTTGGATCAACCGCACCGGCCACAGGGCCCGCGACGGCGCTTGCCAGAACCTGTCCCGGTGACGCAGCCACCGGTCGACGGACAGCGCAGCCCCAGCCGGAGCGAGCATCAGGAGAAATGCGTCGATGCGGACCAGGTCGTCCCCGGCGTTGAGGATCGTTGGGTTGCGGCGGCAGAACGAGAGAACCAGGAGCCACACCAGAACGGACGCGACACGTGTCCCCAGCCCGACGGTCAGGCACAAGCTCGCCACGATCAGCACGATGTAGAGCGCGAGGACCAGCGCCATGGGTGCATGCGTTCCGAGCAAGGTCAGCGTCCACGGCTGCCGCGGCTGGTAAGGCATCAGACCTTGAGGGCCGAACCAAACGCCCACGTCAGGTGCGAGCGACAACGTCCAGCCGAGGACGACGAGGCCGAAGGCGATCCGTAGGAGACCGAGCCCGGTCGTGGACGCGGGCGCGAACCAGAATCGCTGCCAGGCCTTCATCGCGAGCCGCGCGCGACGTCGAGGGTGTAGAAGGCGTAGGAGTGCCAGTGGTCGACCTCGGATGTGCCGGGTGGCGTGGATTCACGCCAGCGGCGGACGAGCGTCACGCTCACCGGCGCCAGATTCTCGTACTTGTGCGCGACCCACAGAGCGGTCTGGTACCAGTACGCCTCCGACTCGTTGGACCGGACGTTCTCCACCCACTTCCACCATCGGTAGCTGCGGTAGGGCTCGAGGACGTGTCCGCGCGACGGCGGGTGCCAAACCACCTGACTGCCGTCGCGGAGCTCGACCACTGCGCGAAGGTCGATCGATTCCCCGCGCGGGTTTGGCGAGAACACTCCCCAAGCCTGGTCGAGTCCGAGTACGTGAACCATGGGCTGCGCCCAGTTGCGCCCGTCGGTGGCCAGTTGGGATGAGGGCAGGTTCCACGCAAGGACGCCGGCGATCAGCGCGAGGATGACGACGCTGAGCACTGTCTGCCCTGCGGATGACTTCTCGATCCGTTGCTGGAGGCTCACGTCACCCTCCAACCCACCAGGGACGAGCCTGTCAACACCACGTAGGCCGGTTTCCCGCTGTTGTCGACGAGGAAGGAAACCCAGCCGGTGACGCAGGAATGCGGAGCCAGCGTCGTCGCGTGCAGGTCCGGACGCCGCACCGGGTTGTCCAGGTCTGCATCGATCACCCGTCGGTCACGGAAGAGCAACCGGAACTGGTTGGGAAGCACCTGCGCTCCCTTTGGCCCTGCGCAAGCTCGGATGTCTGCTGCGACGTAGCGCTGTCCTTGGCCAGGTGCTGGCGAGCCGGAGACCGGGTCCTCGAATCGCAACGCCGTGACGGCATTGCCGTTAGCCGTGTGCACCTCATCGCCAAGCGATGCCAGTACACGGCTGACTGACCCCGAGGGTGACGGTGTGGGGGTCGAACCGCTTCCTCCGCATGCCGCTGCCCCGGTCAAGACCGCGCCCGTGATCAAGAGACGCACCCACACCAATGGTGGTCCGTGCATGGCGATGTGTCCTTGGGACGAGAAGGAGCACGCGTGGAGCAGGCGATCGTGCATGCCTGCTCCGCGCGTGCCCCGGTTGATCTGTCTACCTGTTACAGCCCGGGCGGACCTGGCGGAAGGTCAACGACGTTGACCAGGCACCCGAGCTCGGTGCCGAGAGGTGCAGGAATGTTCTGCGCGAGTGGCCCGGACAGCGGGCCGTTCGCGTGCGGGTCCTGCACCAGTCCGCCGACGTTGCCCAGCGGGCTGCCGAGGATGCCGTCCGCGACAGCGTCACCGATTGTCTCCGGCATCAGCGCACCACCGGTGTCGCAGATGTCCGAGGAGGTGCCACTGGTGGAGGTGCCACTGGTGGAGGTGCCACTGGTGGAGGTGCCACTGGTGGAGGTGCCACTGGTGGAGGTGCCACTGGTGGAGGTGCCACTGGTGGAGTTGCACTTCGGCCCCTTGCCGTGGCCGTTGTCGCCACTGCCACCGCCGTACGGCGGCGGGGTCCCGTTGTGGCCGTCCGAGTCACACGGTGGACTCGATGGCGGCGGGCTCGGCGTCCCGTTCCCTCCGCCTCCGCCAGGGGCATGGTTCGTGGCGAAAGCCACGCCCGGTCCGGCGATGAGCGCGGCCGCGAAGACCGCGATCAGTGCATTGACCCATCTACGCACGAGTTCCTCCAGCAGGGATCAGCTTCCGCGGGCCGGAAGCAGAGGTGACCGGCAGCAGGGTCAGGGCCAGAGCAACGCGTCGTGTCAAGAACTGAATGGTGCAAAACGGACAGGCCGTCACTATGAGCCGCGCTGAACGCCTCCGCAAGGGAGGTGGCGATGGAACGTCCGCTACCGCCGGCTTTGGCCGTTTTCGGTGCGTGTTGGCGCGGCGGTGACTACCGCTGGCCGCAGTGGACCAGGCAGAGCAGATCGGAGAGCACGGCGCCGACGGTGTGCACGGTGTTCTGCACGAGGCCAGCGGCGGGCGACGCCGGAGCAGGCACCGGCGGTGCCGACACCGCCACCGGCACCGGCACTGCCGGGAGCCGGACCGGCAGCTGTCGAGGCATGGGCGAGCTGGGCTGGGGGCGGGACGTCGGCACGGGCGAGACGTGCCGCGCCGTCGTACGTCGAGGTGCGCCGGCCTTCGCCGCACGCTGAGCGGTCGGAGCGACCTGTCGCGGCTGCGCGGGCGCCGACGAGCCCACCACCGGGCCACGCGCGACCGGCGCGCGCTCGGTGTCGGTGTTGCCGGCCCGGTGTGACAGCAGAGCGACGCCGGCGCCGGTGGCCGACGCGGTCAGCAGGGCTGCGGCCGCAGCGGTGGCGGCCAGCCGCCAGCCGGCGCGCGGGCGACGCTGGTCAAAGGCGGTGACCGCCGAGCGGGCTCGCTTCGACGCATAGAGACGGCGGTCGGCGAGCTCGATCAGCTGTTCGGCGTCGTCCGCATCGACGGGATAGCAGGCCGAGCCGATGGATGCGGCCGGCGCCCCCGCATCGCGCAGCCGGTCGTGGATGTCGGCGACGGCTCGGCCGTCGGTGTCGGTCAACACCAGCAGGATCTCGTCGCCCCCGAAGCGGTAGCCTGCGTCGTTCGCTCGCAACGTGGCCCGGATCGCGCAGCCGAGCGCGCGCAGCAGGTCGTCACCGGCCGGGTGACCGAGCGTGTCGTTGATGCGCTTGAGCCCGTCGACGTCGAGGAGCGCGACGGTGAGCGGGGTGCCGGCACGCTCCGCCGCCTTGAGCGCAGCGTGCAGCTCGTCGTCCAGTCGCCGTCGGCTGCGCAGGCCCGTGAGGGGGTCGGTCAGTGCGCGGTCCAGCGCCCGTTGCGAGGCCACCGCCACTGCCGCCGGGAGGACCGAGTCGAGTGCGGCCGCGACCTGCGCGGCACGCTCACGGCCCTGGCGGCCGGTGGCGCTGTCGACGATCGCTCGCTTGACCGCGATCAGCTGGCGCGCGACCTGGTCACCGGAGGGCTGGCCGGCGGCCCAGGCCAAGACCGCCTCCGACCATTCACGTGCTTCCTCGCGCGGACTGCCAAGACCCGCCAGCAGCTCGCCGAGGTCGGGGGGTGGCCCGACCGGCAGTGAGGCGACCGAGTCGTCGTACGCCGCGGGGCGCAACCCCGGGCGGTCGATGACGCCGGTCGGCACCGCAGCGGCTCCTCGGGTCGGTTGCTACTGACAGGTAGATCCCGAGTCTGGGGGTTCGTCCCGAACGGTCGCAACGATCAACCGGAAGACCACCCGAAATGACTAACCGGTCCGCGGCGCTCGATCCGTCACCGTCCGGAGGGCCGTTGCCGGGCCTCGATCGCCGCGCTCGTGGCGGCTGCCGTCGCAGTGCGTCACCGCAGCGAGCTCCCGGTTGAATCGAACAATTCGTCCTGTGGGTGACAGTTCGCCCGAATCTCTGCAACGAATCCTGCTCAACGTCGTTAGGTATGGGTGTCGAGAGTTACCAAAGCGCCTGACCCGTCCGGATAGCAGCGCATTCGTGACGGTTACCGTGGGTAAGCACATCGACAGCAACGCGCAACAGCCAGCAACGACATGAGCAACAGCCGGGCAGCTGTCCCTCGCCCAGGCCCCAGAGCGGCAGACATCTGCCAAGAGGAGCAGTAAGTGCGTACGAACATCCGTCGAGCCACCGTGGTGCTCGCCCTCACCCCTGTCATCAGTTTCCCGACAGCGGCGGCGTTCGCCGGCACCGGCGTGTCCTCCGTCGACCCCACGCCGGCGCCAGCCGGCGACTCCTCGGCTGTTGCCGCGCAGCTGGACGACCTGCTGACGGTCGGAAAGACCGCCGCGCACGCGGGCTCGACCGGCGGCACCGCCAACGCCGACGCTCTGGACCTGCTCGGCACCCGCGTAGTCGGTGGCGACCAGACCAAGGTGGGGCACAGCGACGGCAACCTCATCGGCACCGGCGACACGCCGCTCGGTGACGCCGAGGTCGCCCCGTGGTCGGCGACGGTGACCAACGACAACGGCGGCTTCCAGTCCTCCGCCGAGGCCGCCCTCGCCCACGTCAACATCGCCGACGCGGCCGAAATCTGGTTGCTGCACTCCAAGTCGGCCGCCACCTGGTCGCCGGACAAGTCCAGCGGCGACTCCGAGAGCGATGGCGCCGAGGTCAACCTCGGTGGCGGCGCCCTCGACATCAAGGTCCTGCACAGCGAGGCGCACAGCGGCGGCACCGGCTTGTCTTCACTGCTCGTCGTCAACGGCACCCCGGTGGTGTCCAGCGGTGACGCGGGTGGTCAGTGCAACATCGACGCCTCACCGCTGATCCAGCTGCTGTGCCTGACCGCCTCCGGCGGCACCGGCACCGACGGTCTCACCACCTCCGGCGCCGACGTCGTCGACGTCAACGTGGGCGACGGCGCGCTGCCTGGCACGGTCGTCGGCACCAAGACGTCCGGTGGCGGCGCGGTGACGACGCCGACGAAGCAGCGTCACCACCACCAGACCAACCAGCACGGGCCGCTGCCGCACACGAACGGCCCGAAGGAACACCCGAGTGCGGGCCTGCCGTTCACCGGCTCGGACGCGGGTCGTCTCGGTGCCATCGCCGCCGCGCTGGCCGCGCTCGGCGCTGCGATGGCTGCACACGGCCGGCGCCGGTTCAGCCTGGGCTTCGGCCGCTGACCGGTCATCTGCGCAACCGAAGGGCCGGGACGACAGTCCCGGCCCTTCGCCGTACCCGGGGTCGGAAGTTCGAGGTGGGCCGTCTCGTCCGGCTGTCAACCTCCGGCCATGGCGGCACGTTGAGCAGGCACGACCTCCTCGAAAGGTGCCTGCCGTGCTCGTTCACGCTCGTCTCCTGCCCGCCCGCGCCCTGACCCGGACGCGGCGTCGCCCGGCGATCGTCCTGCTCTGCGGCACCGCGCTGGCCGCGGCGTTCATGGCCGTCCCGGCCGAACCCGCGGCCGCTGTGACCGCGACGTGCTTCGGTCATGCCGCCACGATTGTCGGTACGCCGAAGGACGACGACATCCAGGGCACGTCGGGCAGCGACGTCATCGTCACCCTGGGCGGAAACGACAGCGTCTCCGGCCGCGGCGGCAACGACCTCATCTGCACCGGCAGCGGCGACGACAGCGTCCACGGCGGATCCGGTGCCGATCGCATCTCCGGCGGCGATGGCCGCGACCGGCTCACCGGCGGCCGCGATGACGACCAGTTGGACGCCGGCCCCGGCTTCGACGTGATCCGCGCCGGCAGCGGCGCCGACACCGTCACCGGTGGCGCCGGCGTCGACATCGTCCTCGGCGGGCCGGGCCCGGACCGGATCTCCGGCGGCGCCGGCAACGACCACCTGCAGGGCGGCAGCGGCGATGACAGGGTGAGCGGAGACGACGGCGACGACCAGGTCGTCGGCGCGTCCGGCCTCGACCGGCTGACCGGCGGCAGCGGTGATGACACGCTCGCCGGCGGCACCGGCGCGGACACGCTGCTGGGGTCTGCCGGCGACGACCATCTCAGCGGCGGCGCGAGCGCCGACCTGCTCGTCGGAGGCCCCGGGGACGACACCCTCGCCGGCGACGACCTGTGTGCTTGCGCTGAACACAACGACGGCCGCGACCGTCTCGACGGCGGCGCCGGCAGCGACACCATCCAGCTCTGGCAGGCGCAGGGCGGGCCAGGCGTGCGGGTGGACCTCAACGCCGGCACCGCCACCGGACAGGGCAACGACCGGCTCATCGACGTCGAGTCGGTGGATGCGCTGAGCCCGAACAACGACGTGCTGCTCGGCAACGGGGCCGACAACACGTTCTGGGCTGACAGCGGGAACGACACCGAGCGCGGCTTCGGCGGCTCCGACACGTTCGTCGATGGTCCCGGCGACAACCGCATCGACGGCGGCGCAGCCAATGACACCGTCAGCTTCGAGCGGGCCTATGCCCGCACCGGCGTCTACGTCGACCTCCGGCTCGGCTTGGCCACCGGTGCCGGCGACGACGACCTGGTCGCGGTGGAGAACGTGGTGGGCTCGTTCGGTGACGACGTCATCAACGGTGACGACGGCGCCAACGTCCTGCGCGGCGGTGCCGGCAACGACGTCATCCAGGCGGCTGGCGGCGATGACATCGTGCGCGGCGGGATCGGCGACGACCGGCTGGGTGGCGGCGGCGGGGACGACCTCGTCGACGGCGGCGACCCGGCAACCCCCGAGTTCGACCCCGGCAACGACTACGCGAACTTCGACGACTCGCCCGTCGGGGTCACGGTCGACCTCGCCACCGGCACGGCCAGCGGTGACGGCAACGACGCCCTGGTTCGGATCGAGAACGCCTCGGGCTCGCTCTACGACGACCACATCACGGGCGACGCTGCCGCCAACGACCTCAGCGGCAACACGGGCAACGACGTCGTGGTCGGTGGCGACGGCCCGGACAACCTCAAAGGCGGCCCCGGCGACGACCATCTCGATGGCGGCGCCGGCCTCGACACGTTCAGCTTCAAGAGCGCCGCGGCGGCCGTTGACGTCGACATGACCGCCGGCACCGCGACCGGGCAAGGCACCGACACCTTCACCGGCATCGAAGGGGTCCGCGGCTCCGTCTTCGACGACCACCTTGCCGGTGACGACGGAGCCAACCGCCTCATCGGTGGCTACGGCAACGACGTCATCCTCGGCCGCGGTGGAGACGACGCCATCACCGACGCCGGTGGCGACGACACCATCGACGGCGGAGCCGGTGACGACAGCATCTGGTCCGGCGCCGGCAACGACACCGTCACCGGTGGAGACGGAGACGACCGGCTCGGCGACGGGGCGGGCCTGGACAGCTACGACGGTGGTGCCGGCAGCGACACGGTCGACTACAAGCACTCGCCGGTCGCGATCAGCGCGGACCTCGCCACGGGCACGGTCCGCGGCGTCGACACGGAGACACTGACCAGCATCGAGAACGTCGCCGGCAGCGCCTTCGCCGACGACCTCACCGGAGACGCCGGCGCCAACACGCTGTACGGCGACGCGGGTCGCGACCGCATCCTCGGCGGAGCCGGCGGCGACCTGCTGCTCGGCGGTGCCAACGCCGACGTCCTCGACGGCGGCGACGGGCAGGACACGGTCAGCTTCGCTCGCGCCACCCGCGCCGTCACCGTCGACCTGCGGTCCGGTTTCGCGCGGTACGACGGCGGCGACCGGCTCAGCGGCCTGGAGGACGTCATCGGCTCGCCGTACGGCGACCGGCTGTCCGGCGACGACGGCTCCAACGCCATCGCGGGTGGTGCCGGTGACGACACCATCGCCGGCAACGGTGGCGACGACGTGCTCGACGGGCAGGCGGGGGTGGACATCGTCGACGGCGGCACCGGGGCCGACCGTTGCGCAGCGGAGCGGACCTACGCCTGTGAATGAGGGCGAATTCCGCGGACGCGGCGTGCGACGTGCGGCCAACGGTTCTTGTCCGGCCCGCTCGCGACCGATACCTTCACCGAAACCGTTTCGTGACCTGCCGGCTGCTCGGGGCCGGGCGGCGAAGCGGACCGCCGAGTCCATCTGGAGCCGGGGAACCATTCCCCAGGGGTGAATCGGCCCGCCGTACCTCGTGCGGCGGAGCCGTAGGGCGAGCTTCTTCCGCGCCCGAACCCGACAGCTAACCCGGTAGGCGGTGAACGGAAGAACGGAGACCGGCCGCCCGTGGCGCGTGTCCGCCCCCTGCTGCGCCTTCGCCTGCCGTCACAGCGGCTCGCAGCTGCCGCTCTCGTCCTTGCGACGGCAGTTCCCGCCGCCACCGTCGCCCTGACCGCGGGCCCGGCGAGCGCCGACTCGCTCCATCAGCAGATCGCCGCCGCTCACCGCCAGCTCGCGGCGCTCAACAACCAAGCCGAGGCCGCGACCGAGCGCTACAACGCAGCGCGCATCCGGCTGGCCGCCGACCAGCAGAAGGCCCTCGCTGCCCAGCACCGGCTCGCTGCCGCCCAGCACCGACTGGCCGCGCTGCAGAAGTCGGTCTCCGCGTTCGCCGTCGCCGCCTACCAGGGCGAGTCACTCGGCTCCGCGCTCAGCGTGACCGCGGAGTCGCCCGAGGTCTACCTCGACAAGCTGACCACCTTGCAGGCGGTCGCCAACAGCCAGAGCCAGGCACTCGCCCGCTTCGCCGCGGCCCAGCGGGTCGAGGAGCAGGCGCGGGTGACCGCCAGCGCCGCGCTGCGTGCCCAGCAGGCGTCCACCCGGCAGATGCAGCAGGACCGGCAGACCGTCCTCACGGCGGCGCGCCAGCAGCAGCAGATCCTCAGCCGCTTGCAGGCGCGCGAGCGGGAGATCATCCGTGCCGCCCGGCAGCGGGCTGCCCGCCTGGCCGCGCAGCGTGCCGCAGCCGCGCTCCGCGCCCAGCAGCAGGCTGCCGCGGCTGCCGCGCAGGCCCTCGCGGCCCAGCCGGTGACTCCCCCGCCCGTCGTGCGCGGTTCGGGCGGAGCGCGGGTGGCGGTGCAGTGGGCATACCGCGAGCTCGGCAAGCCCTACCAGTGGGGTGCCGCCGGCCCCAACTCCTTCGACTGCTCCGGCCTGACCCAGTACGTGTGGGGCAAGGCGGGCGTCTACCTCGACCACTACACCGGGTCGCAGTGGAACGAGGGCCAGCACGTCGACCGCAGCCAGCTCCAGCCCGGCGACCTCGTGTTCTTCGGCAGCGACCTGCACCACGTGGGCCTCTACATCGGCAACAGCAAGATGATCGAGGCGCCCTACACCGGCGCCAACGTTCGCATCAGCTACGCGTTCCGCAGCGACTACGCCGGAGCGGTCCGGCCGGGCACCTGACCGGCGTCGTAACGCGCCAGGATCACCTCGGCGACGGCTGGGTGGTCACCCAGCGGCTCGCTCACCACCGGCGCGCCGCACCGGCGGACCGCCTCATGGAAGCTGCCGGGCGCCAGCAGGTACGACGCCACCACCGACGGCTCCAGCTCGCTCAGCCGTGGCCGCCCAGCCGAGACGAACGCCGCCTCGACGGGAACCCGCAGTCGGCGCGCAAGGTGCCCGGCTGTGGACCGCACGTCGGCCAACGCTTGCTCGTCTGCTGAACCGGCCGCGACCAACGTCACCGGCCCTACGCCGTCGTACCCGGCCTCGAGCAGCCGATCCGCGAGTGCGACCGCGAGCCGTTCATCCGGCCCGACCGGTGGCGTGATCGTCGCGCCCGGCGCCTGGGCCGGCACGTCGGCGCGGGCGTGGAACCCGCCGGAGAGCAGGAGGGGGACGACCGTGGCGGGAGTCGCCCCGTCCCCCGCGGCAACGACTTCCGCCAGATGCGGCGGGCCATGGTCGAGGTAGCCGATGCGGACGTCCAACCCTGCACGCAGCCCGCGCACTCGAGTCGCCAGCGCTTGCACGACGACCGCGAAGCGCGGATCGGCCGACCCGTGAGCCGCGATGACCAGCGCAATGTGGGCAGTGTGCCACACGCCCGCGCACCGAGAACGGCCGTGGAGTTCTCCCGGAGCCGGACGTCCACTGCCCGGCCGCGGTCAGGTGGTTGTCACGCTTGCGTCAACATGACCACGGGCAGGACGCCCGGCATGAGCGGTCCGCGCAGCGATACCGACCGGCTGCGCCGGCGGGCAGCGTTCCTGCGCGAGATGGCAGAAGCCAAGGCGTTGCGGGAGCGGGTCGCCCCGCGGCGTTCGCGACGGGCCAGGGCCAACAAGCTGCACCGCATGATGACCTACCGGCACTGCTGACGCGCACCGCGCACAATCGTGGACGACACGAGGTCGTCGATGGGGGCCCCGCAGATGGCTGTGACGCACGACGCGGTGGTCATCGGCGGAGGTCCGGCTGGTTTGGCCGCCGCGACCTGGCTGGCGCGATATCGCCGCGACGTCGTCGTCGTCGACTCCCAGGACTATCGCGCCAGTTCCGTCGTCGACTCCCATGGCTACCTCGCCCGGGATCCGCAGGACCCGATGCAGTTCCTGCAGACGGCGCGCGAGCAACTGATCGGATATCGCACCGCCAGCTATCACCGCGGTGCCGTGGCCCGTGTCGTCGCGGGCGCCGATCGGTTCGAGCTCGAGTGCTCGGACGGCACCTCGTTGGCGGCGCTGCGCGTCGTGCTGGCCACCGGTGTCGTCGATGCCTGCCCCGACCTGGCCGCCTTCGAGGTGCACTACGGCGCCTCGGCGTTCCACTGTCCGGCGTGTGACGGTTACGACGCGGAGGGGCGCGACGTCGTTGCCTACGGCTGGGATGTCCGGTTGGTCGGCTTCGCCACGTCGCTGCTCAACTGGGCGAGCTCGGTGACCGTGTTGACCGACGGTCGTCGGTTCGAGGGTGACGACGTCTGCCGCGACCTGCTGCTCGGACACGGCGTGCGGATCGACGAGACCCCGGCAGTCCGGATGCTGGGGACGCGGGGGGACCTTCGTGGGGTGGAGCTGCAGGACGGTCGGGTGGTGCCGGCGTCGCTGCTGTTCTTCTCGGTGGCGCATGCTCCGCGCAACGACCTCGCCCGCGCTCTGGGCTGCGCGCTCGACGACGAGGGCTACATCCAGATCGATGAGCAGGGCGAGACATCGGTGACCGGTGTCTATGCCGCCGGTGACGCGACTCCCGGCTTGCAGCTGGTGCAGGTCGCCGCCGCGCAGGGCGCGGTCGCCGGTGTGGCCGCGGCGTTGTCGCTGCAAGGCGAGCCGGGGTCGCCGCTGTCCCCGCCGCCTGCGCCTGACACGCCCGCCGAGATCGACCAGGCGACGACCCACGGGTGACGGCTCAGGCGCCAATCACCCCGCGGGTCTGTCGGAGACGCTCCGGATCTGCCACGATCGCCGACGACCGGGAGCACGGCGCAGTCGACGGCGGGAGGTGACACGTGGGGCGCGACACCGACGACAGCCTTGCCGTCGTCGTCTTTCGCGAGGACGGCATGTGGCAGTCCGGCCTGTTGCCCGGTCGCGTCTCCGACGACCTCGACGGCTTGGTCGCCGTGCTTCGCCAGCAGCCGGCCGAGAACGGCGCTATCGGCCTGGTCAACGTCGCGGACGAGTTCTTCGTCGCCGTCCGCGTCCGGGGCGAGGAGGTCCGGTTGCTGCTTTCCGATGTGACCGCCGCCGTCGCCTGGGACCTGGCCCGGCAGGTTGTCGCACGCCTAGGCCTCGCCGTTCCGGGGGAGGACGACCTGGAAGACGTGTGGCCGGCCGGAGACATGTCGATCTTCGCGGACCTCGGGCTCGACGAGATGGAGTTGGGTGCGGTGCTCGCGGATCTCGATGCCTATGCCGACGAGATGCTGTTCTCCGTCGCCAACCGGATCGGCTTCGCCGAGGTTTATGACCGCGCTGTCGAGGCAGCGGCTCACTAGCTGCCCCAGAAAGGATCGCCGTGCCCTACTTCGCTGCCGTGCTCGCCCGGGATGCGTCGGGCTGGTCGGGAGAAGAGGTCGACCTCAAGGGTGTCGACGATCTCGATGGCTTGGTCGAAGAAATGCGCGGGGTGCACGACGACGCGCAGACGCTGCTGCTGTTCGTCGAGGAGGACGACGAGTGGTTCGCTGCCGTGCGCGTCGACGGCGACAGTGATCCCCGCGTCTTCCTCTCCGACGGCCGCGCCACCGCCACCAGCGAGCTCGCTGCCCTGCTCGCTGAGGCGGCTGAGGTCGCGGAGCCGATCGACGACGACGCGGAGGAGCCGGGGGCTGCGGACGAGGACGAGGAGGAGGCAGTGCAACCGGCGGGTGAACCGATCGGTGACGCCGACCTGCTCACGGATCTCGGCACCCCAGCTGCGCGGCTGCTCGCGCTGTGCGCCGAGGAGGGTCAGCTGCCCGCCGACATCGTGACTGCCCTGTGCGAGCGGGCCGGGTGCGGAGAGGCGCTCGACGCCCTGCGCATCGCGTGACCACCGTTCCGCCCTCGCCGTACGACGCGGCGATGGGCATCGCGCTGACGGAGGCGCGGGCCGCCCTCAGCCACGGCGACGTACCCATCGGTGCGGTCGTCATCGATGCCGGCGGCACCGTCCGCGCTCGCGCCCGCAACGAACGGGAACGGCAGGGCGACCCGACCGCGCACGCGGAGATCCTCGCGTTGCGCGCCGCCGCAGCGGCCGGCGAAGACGGGTGGCGGCTCGACGGTCACACCCTGGTGGTGACGCTCGAACCATGCACGATGTGTGCCGGCGCCGCGGTGCTGTCCCGCGTCGATCGGGTGGTCTACGGAGCGGCTGATCCCAAGGCCGGAGCGGCGGGGTCGCTCTGGGACGTCGTCCGCGACCGACGGCTCAACCACCGTCCGGAGGTCGTCGCGGGCGTTCGAGCGGACGAATGCGGTGAGCTGTTGCCCGAGTTCTTCCGCGTCCACCGGGGGGGCGCGCTCGGCTAGGCTGTCCGGCGGTGGAGTGTCCGAGCGGCCGAAGGAGCACGCCTCGAAAGCGTGTGAGGGGGCAACTCCTCCGTGGGTTCAAATCCCACCTCCACCGCCACAGCACCTCGACGATGGCGCCGATCCAGCCGGCCGCCTGACGCGCGACGCCGGCGGGCTCCTGCTTCCGCGGAGGATGCGAGATTCGAACTCGCGAGGGGTTGCCCCCAACACGCTTTCCAAGCGTGCGCCCTAGGCCAACTAGGCGAATCCTCCGGGCGAGAGTCTAGCCAGCGCTCAGCACGCACCGTTCTCGCTCCGGCGCTGTGGACGCGGCCTCCGCTCCGGGCGCTGCGGGCTAGAGTGGCCGCCGACCCCTCGTGTGGCGTTACCCCGCCCAACCCCCCCAGGGCCGGAAGGCAGCAAGGGTAAGCGGGCTCTGGCGGGTGCGCGAGGGGTCCTGTTCGCTGCGCTGCGCGCAGCTTCCCGCTCGGGGGCTACCTGCGGCGCCGTCCGGGGTGCCGTCAGAGAAGCGGGTGGTGGCGATGTCGCTGGCGCTGTATCGCAAGTACCGGCCGGGGTCCTTCGCCGAGGTCGTCGGTCAGGAGCACGTCACCGAGCCGTTGCAGCAGGCGCTGCGCTCCGGCCGCATCCACCACGCCTATCTGTTCAGCGGCCCGCGGGGCTGCGGCAAGACGTCGAGCGCGCGCATCCTCGCTCGGTCCCTGAACTGCGAGCAAGGGCCGACCCCGGATCCGTGTGGCAGCTGCGACTCGTGCGTCGCGCTGGCTCCCAACGGTGCGGGCAGCCTCGACGTCATCGAGATCGACGCCGCCTCGCACGGTCTGGTCGACGACGCCCGGGACCTGCGGGAACGAGCGTTCTTCGCGCCGGTCTCGTCGCAGTTCAAGGTCTACATCATCGACGAGGCCCACATGATCAGCCAGGCGGCGTTCAACGCGCTGCTCAAGGTCGTCGAGGAGCCGCCGCCGCACGTCAAGTTCATCTTCGCCACGACCGAGCCGGACAAGGTCCTGCCGACGATCAAGTCGCGGACCTTCCACTACCGGTTCCGGCTGATTCCGCCGGCGGTGCTGCGGGAGTTCCTCGCCGACCTGTGCGCGCGCGAGGGCATCGAGGTCGATCCGCTGGTGCTGCCGTTGGTGGTGCGCGCCGGTGCGGGGTCCGCCCGCGACGCGCTGTCGGTGCTCGACCAGCTCGCCGCCGGCGCGACCGAGGAAGGGGTGAGCTACCAGCGCGCCTTGTCGATCCTCGGCTACACCGACGCGGCGCTGCTCGACGAGACGGTCGACGCGTTCGGCGCGGGTGACGGCGCGGCGGTCTTCCAGGCGGTCGACCGGGTGATCGAGTCCGGGCTCGATCCGCGCCGGTTCACCCAGGACCTGCTGGAACGCTTCCGTGACCTGCTGGTGCTCGACGCCGTGCCCGATGCCGGTGAGACGGGTCTGCTCGCGGGGCCAGCGGACGAGCTCGACCGCATGCGTGGTCAGGCGGCGCGGCTCGGGCGTCCCGCGCTGACGTTTGCGGCGGAAGTGATGGCGCAGGCGCTGGTCGACATGCGGGGCACCACCTCGCCCCGACTGGTGCTGGAGCTGGCATGCGCGCGCGTGCTGCTGCCCGCTGCCTCTTCGGACAGTACGGCGCTGCTCGCCCGCCTCGACCGGATCGAGAAGCGCCTGTCGGTCTCTCCCGCCGCAGTCCCGGCGCCGGCCGAGGACAACCGGGCGGCGGACCCGCAGACATCGGTGCCACCAGCCGTCCCCACCGCGCCGCCACCGCCGGTGGCCGCGGCGACGTCCCCGCCGGAGCCGAACGAGGTCGAACCAGCGCCGGCCGCCGGGCCGGCGGCGTCGGTCGAGCCGGCGGGAGCGGCGCCGGCACCCGCCGTACCTTCCTCCGCCCCTGCCGGTGCGGTCGACGTGAGCGCGCTGCGCCGGCTGTGGGACGACATCCTCGACGAGGTCCGGCAGCGCAACCGCTCCGCGCACGCGATGCTCAAGGAGTACGCGCAGGTCGAGTCGGTGGACACCCGCAGCGTCACGCTCGCGTTCAACAACGCGGCGATCGCGCGGCAGTTCGACAGTGCCGGTCGGGGCGACTACTTCCGTGCGGCGCTGCGAGACATCGCGGGGATCGACCTGCAGGTGAAGGTGTCCGCCGGCCTGCCCGGCTCGGCACCGCCCTCGGCGCAGGCGTCCCCGCCGGCCGCGGGCGCGGAGTCGGCAGCGGAGACTGCGGCCACAGCCTCCGCCGGTCCCGATCCCGGCGCCGACGCCTCGGCCTCGACCGCGCCGGCAGCGACGCCCTCGCCAGACATCGACC
>DASTWK010000090.1:0-27781 GCA_035776655.1 Mycobacteriales bacterium
CGACGGTGGCTCTAGGGATGTCGGCGAACAGCGTGACGTTGTCCGCCAGCGTGCCGGCGAGGATCTCGGTGCGTTGGGTGACGACACCGATGGAACGGCGCAGCTGCTGCAGGTCCATCGTCGTGATGTCGGTGTCGCCGACGAAGACGGTGCCGCTCGGGGGCTCGACGGCTCGGGACAAGAGCGCGGCCAGCGTTGACTTGCCGGAACCGGTGCGGCCGACGAGAGCCACCGTCGTACCCGCCGGCACCTCGAGGTCGATGTCCCGCAGTGCGAACGTGCCGTGCGGGTAGGCGAACTCAAGGCCGCGCACGCTGAGGCCGACGCGGCCGGGCGGCACCGCGCGGCCCCCCACCGGCTCGGCCGGGACGGCCATCATCGACCGCAGCCGGGCGAGCGCGCCGAGACCTTCCTGCAGGTCGGGCATGTGCCGGGCGACCATGTCGATCTGCCCCACGAACGACGTCGTGACGAGGAACAGCGTCACCAGCGCCGCCGTCGAGAGGTGGTCGTGCACGGCGAGTGCCACGCCGGCGACCGCGGTGGCGGCAAGCATGCCGTGCAGCATCAGACCGGCGCGTCGGCCGAGCCGGGCGGCTGCGCGGCAGGTCGCGTCGACGCGGTGGTGCACCGCCGCCGACAGCTCGGCGCAGCGGCGGATGAGGTAGGCCTGGCCGAGGCTGGAGCGCAGGTCGTCGCGGGCAGCGACTCCTTCTTCCATGACCGCGGCGTGGTCGGTCCAGGCCATCTCCTCGACGACCTTCAGCTCCGACACCTGGGCTGCCGGGCCGCGCATGACGAGCGCGGTCAGCGCGGCGGTGAGGGGGAACAGGATCCACGCCGGCCACCACGTGAGGCCGGCGACCACCCACATCGGCAGCGCGCGCAGCAGCGTGCGGGCCAGGTCCCACGCCATCCGGCGCAGCAACATGCCGAGCTCGTGGGTGTCGTCGTCGACCCGGTCGAGGATCTCGCCGACGGCCGTCTCGGACAACGCGCTCAGCGGCTGGCTCAACGCCGCGGACAGCAGGTCGCCGCGCAGTCGGCCTTCGGCACGGTCGACGACGCCGGCCCAGGCCGCGCGACCTGCCGTGTCGAGGATCGCGCCGCCCACGACGCACAGGGCGAGCAGGCCGACCAGCAGTCCCGTCGGCCGGACCGCCAATCGGCCGGCGACGACGGTGCCGAGGGCGAAGCCGACGGCCGCGATGGCCGAGGCGGCGAGCGACCACCAGGTGACCGCGCCGTGCAGCCGCGCCAGCGTGATCTGCCGCGACGTGGGTGCGCCGGCGCTCGGCCGGATCTCGAGAGCGTCGGCGGTGGGGGTGAGTTGGTCGACGCTCATAGCGGCATCGACGCTACGCCGCGGGTCCGACAACCGCCCGCGAGTTTTCGGCCGGGGAGCACCGCTGGTGGCAACGAGTGGTGAGGCGATGTCACCGGGCGCGGGGCATCCGGCGCGCGGCAATTCGAATGCTTGACCGAGTCGAGGGAGGGTAGTAAGGTGTCGAACATCAGTTCGCTGCTCAGGTGCTGGTAGCTCACCCCGTTGGCTTTTCGGACTCGTGGCCGTCGTTGCCCGTGTGTCCGAAAGGGGCCTGCCGTGCCGGCGATTCTGTCTCCAGCGGTGACCGAGGTGGTCGCGGCGGTGGACAAGCTGCGCGCAGATGAGTCGCTGATCACCGCGCCGGAGATGCTGGTCGGGGACGTCGAGGCGCTGCTGGAAGCGATCACCGTGGTGCAGGCGGTCGCCGTCCGCCGGTTGCGGGAGGCCCGAGCGGTGGATGCGACCGGCGAGCTCTACGGGCGCAGCCCCAAACGGTGGCTGGTCGAGGATCTGTTGCTGCCCGCCGCGGAGGCCTCCCGGTTGCTGCGGCTGGTCCACCAGCTGCCCGCTCACCCCGCCACCGAGACGGCCCACGCCGACGGTCAGATCAACACCGGCCATGCCGCCGCGATTCTCACTGCCGTGCAGTCGCTGCCGGCGGGGATCCGGGAGACGGTCGAGCCGCACCTGATCGAGCGGGCGCGCGAGTTCCCGCCGGAGGAGATCGCCGGTTTCGTCGACGAGCTGCTGCAAGGCCTCGGCCTGGATGCGGCCGGTGAGGTGCGCCGGGAACGGCGTCATGTCCAACGCGGCGTCGACCTGGCGACCACGCTGGCCGGCACCCGTTGCCTGACCGGCACGTTGACGCCCGAGGTGGGGGAACGGCTCGAAGCCGCGCTCGCGATCGCCGGTCAGAAAAGCGGCCCGGACGACGACCGCACCGCTCGACAGCGTCGCCATGACGCGTTCGGCGTCCTCGCCGATGCCTACCTCGCCGCGCAGGCCCCGTCGTTCACCGGCGCCCCCCGCACCGTCATCGTCACCCTCGACCTGGACACCTTGGAGGGACGGCGTTCCGACACCCTGGCCACTCTGCCTTCGGGAGCCGTGGTCAGCCCCGACACGGCGCGGCGGCTGGCATGCGACGCCGAACTCATCCCGGTCGTGCTCGGTCGCTCCGGCGAGATCCTCGACATCGGCCAAGCCGACCACGAGTTCACCACTCCGATCCGCCGCGCCGCCTATCTCCGCGACGGCGGGCGTTGCGCCTTCCCCAGATGCGCCAACCCCTGCGTCGAACTGCACCACCTCGTCTTCCGCCGCCACGGCGGACCGACTAGCCTCGACAACGCCGCTTGGCTCTGCCCCTACCACCACCACCTCGTCCACGAAGGCGGCTGGACGTTACGGCGCACCGCAGAGGGCCACTACCAGTGGACGAGTCCGCACGGCCGACAACACATCCGCCACCTCGATCCGCTCGGCCGGCGTTCCGACCGCAACGGCGAGGGACATGGCAGCCAGACACTCGATGAACGTGCCGTACGACGTCCCGAGGACGACCTCGGACGCTGCGTCGGGCGGGCTCCCGATCGGCAATATCCACGCGATCGGGACGGTCGGCTGACTCGACAACCCGGGACGGCATAGCCGTCCGCCCCGACTCACCCGTCCGTCGGGTTCACGACTCACTCACCGGCTCAGTGCAGCTGGACCAGCGCGAGTCGCGCTCGCTTGTCCCGCCTGGACTGCTCCCTGCTCCCTGCTCCCTGCTCCCGCAGCGGCCGTCAGCTTCACGACGTGCCGCCCACTGCCATGCCCGTGCCTCCTGGGTGCGGGCTTTGGCTTCAGCGCAGGTGCGCGCAGTCATCACGACCGGCCGCCGCTAAACCACGCAGGTCTCCGGCGGAGAACTGCCAGACGCCGGGCAGCGACTCCGGGTACATGATTGCGCCGCGGTCCGGGACATGGCCCAGGCCGACAAGATGACCGAGCTCGTGCAGGATGACGGCCCGCACTTGGTTCCTGCCTCGGGCGGACTGCGCCATGCGGGCAAGGTCAGGTGCATCGAGATAGACGATGCCCGTGACGGCGCGGGGATGGCCGTTGACGGCAATCGCGTAGTCGCCGCCCAGACCGATCACCGCGCCGTCGAGTCGCGAGACCCGGCTCGGGTCCGTCCACGCGACCAGCACCGGTGCCCACCGTTGTCCGTAGCGGCTCGGTTGATACGGGAGCCGGCCAGCTGACGCTGCCTCTGTCGTGGTCCCTGCATAGACGAACTGCAGGCCAGTCCGACGGCTGACGTCACTGATTGCTGAGTTCAAGAGTGCAGTCGCGCCTGGGAAGGGCGCAGCGCCACTGATGACGTAGCGGATGGGCAGGCAAGGATCGAACCGGGCGGCGCCCAGGACGTACCCACCCGAACCGGGTGGTGCCGAAACCGGCCGCAAGACGCGCTTTGGGTGAGCGACGAGGCGCATCGGCGGATGTGGTGCGCCAGCCATCGCCGGTTGACCCCACACGTCCGTGCGCCCGGCGGCGAAGGACGAGTCGCCCCGCCGCGGGTCGAGCTGCCAAAGCGCTGTGGTGACAGCCAGGACGACGGTGAGGACGACAGCGAGCCGCAAGCGCTCCCGTGAGGCCCGCCGGCGTGGCTGGCGGTGAGGCGCGGCGGGCGACCAAGACCGGAACGGCACTGGACCATGAGGCGCGACGAACCGCTCGTGCGGCGCCAGGCGCGGTGCGGGCCTGGCTATGCCGGTGCGGTCGTACATCGACCGCTGCGGGGGATGCCGTAGCACCTCGTACGCGGCGTCGACGCGTTGCGCCCCCCGAAGATCACCCGCCTTCGCGGCGGCCGTCACCCGCGCTTCATATGCGGCGCGGATCTCGTCAGTGGAGGCATCCCGCCGCACGCCGAGCACGGCGTACGGGTCCCCCGTGGCCCCCGACACGTTGAGAGGTTTCGGCGCGGGCCACCCTCAACCTGAGCTCCGGCTCGAATTTTGCGCGGTTCAGCTGCAGCAGCCGCCGCCGCAGCAACCGCCGGCGGGCTGGGGCGCGGCAGCCTTGCCGGTGACGCTGACGGCCGACCACACGCGCACGACGTTCTCGTGACCTGCGGGGCAGCGCAGCAGAGTGGCGACGTCGCCCATCGCACGCTGCACGGTGAAGGTGGTGTCGCAGTCCCGGCATCGGTAGTCGTACGCCGCCATGCCCTGAAGTCTACGGCGGGAACGACTAGCGAGGCGCGTGGGCCGGCTGGCCGCTGTAACGGATGCAGCGGCAGGACGACACATAGCCGAAGGTCTGCACGAGGTCGCCGCCGTCGCGTCGGGAGGAGGAGTACGACGTGCTGCCGGCGAGCACGTCGGGGGCGGCGAATGCATTGCCGAGCCCAGCAACGGCAGCGGCCAGGCCGGATGCCGACGCGTCCCCGCGGGTGCGCTGCAAGGCCGCCTCGAGCAAGAGGAACGGCCCGCACGTGAACACTGCCTGGCCGCGGTCGTCGTAGTTGCCCGGGTTGATTCCGATGGGACGGATCAACGCGAGACAGCGCGCATCGGTCGCGGTGGCGCGTGCCGCGCTGATGTCGGTATACGGGCTGTTGCCCACGCCGTGCAGCTGCGGCAGCTGCGGCGACGGGAAGCCGGAGCCGCCTTCGGTGAACAGGTGCGCCTGTGCGTTGGAGCTCAGCAGATAACCCGGGTGGTAGTTCTGCGACTGTGCCGATGCTCCGAACAGCAGCAGGACGGCCGACTCCTGCGCACTGACGAACATCACCCGGTCGACCGTGGGTGGCTGGCGGAACCGCAGGATCGCATTGCTGATCGCCGCCTGCCCCTGCGCCGCACCGCCCGCGGTGCTGTCGACGCAGTCGAACGTCACGAGCTTCGGCGGCGCGAGTCCCAAGCGTTTGACCAGAGGTCCGAGCGTTCGGGCGTAAGCGCGTTGGTTGTCCGGGCAGCCCTCCAGGACGATGCCGAGGTGGTTGGTCTTGCCCAGGTAGCCGCTGCGCACCTCTTGCGTCAGTACGGCGGCGTACGCGCGATCGAGTGTGAGGGCACCGACGCCCGCGTACAACGGCGCGTTGGCGCTAGCCACCGCGTCACCCACGGTTTGGTTGGTGATGTCGAAGACGCCCGCCTTCTGCAGGCAGTCGCGGAACCCGCCGACTGTGCCGAATGCCTCGTCGAGGACGACGCTGACGTGGTTGTCCTGGGTGAACTTCGCGCACGCTGCGGAGGCCGCCGTGCTCCAGGAGCCGTCCCCGCTGTGCCACTCGTATTCGACGGCCTCCAGCTTCCGACCGGCCAGACCCCCGGCGGCGTTGATCGCCTTCACGTAGGCCTCGGTCACCGTCTTCACCGAGTTCGTCCGCGGGTCGTTCGCGCCCAGCGAGGCAGACGCCTGCTGGTTGTTGATGTAGGTCAGACCGATCTTCAAGGGCGCGGTGATCCGGCCCGGTCGGGCAGTGCCGGTCGACGGATTCGTGACCGCAGGCGGTGGCGTCCCGGTGCCGTCGACAGCGGCGGTGTTCGGTGCCGTGCCCTGCGTCGGTACGCCGCCGGCCGAACCGGGCAGCGCGCCGGCCGGTGGCGCCGTTCCGGCGGAGGTGGCAACGACATTCGGCGCGGTGAGTCCGGCGTCGCCGGCCGGGCCGAGCGAGCCGCTTGCATTGACCAGCTGCGGCGGCACGGTCGACCCGCAGCCGGCGGCGAGCACCGCGGCCGCGACCACCAGCCACCCGCGTCTCATCCGGCGCCCAGCATGTGTTGCGCGGCCGCGAGGATCGACCCGGCCTGCACGGCGACGAGGTCTCGGATCGGGATCGGTTCCGCCTTGTTGTCGGCGGCGGCTTCGGCGACCCACGTGCTGAACACGGCCTCGGCGTCGGCGTGCGCAGGAGAGCCGGTCGGGACAGCACGCAGCAGCATGCCGCCGAGCCGCAGCCGGCTCATGTGCACGTTGTCCATCACGCTGAACACCTCCGCGACCGTCGCCGGTCGCTCGAACTCTGCCGACGTCTGCGCCTGCTGCCGTTGCCCCTCGATCCAGCCGCTCTCGTCGATGGCGAGGAAGGAACGCAGCGCATCCTCGAACGGCGACGGCGGCAACGGTGCGGCAGCGTCCAGCAGCCGGTGCAGCCGGGCGACCGACTCGTCCTGCAGGGCGAGACCGTGCAGCACGACCTCGCGTCGCGAGCGCCCGCTCGGGTCTGGCGTCTCGTCTGCCGCCCGGGGGTCGCGCCAGTACGGCAGCTCGATCACGAGGCCGGCCGTCGGCCGGTGCCGCAACGCATAGTCGAGGCTGCTGCCACCGCTGACGAGTGCGGCCGGGTCGGCACCCACCGCGACCGCCATCTCGTAGATCTGCTGCGCGGTCGGCACCGAGAACACTGCGGGTGCCAGCACCGTCGACAGCGGTGTCTCCGGATCACCGAGGTGCAACGGCACGCCGGTCCGCTCGCAGAGATCAGCCAGTTCGGTGTAGAGCGCGTCGTAACCCGGCGTCGCGTAGAAGTAGGCGCCACCGAGTTCGCCGTTGTGTAGCGAAACGAGGACATCGGGCCGCACCCGGTCGATCGCCGTCATCAACGCGACCGTTTCCGGCATCGGCGCGTCGACGCTGAAGTCGTCGGTGCTGAACGGAAACGTCCACTCGACCTGCTGCTCGCTGCCGGGTCGGTAGAAGTGGCGGGCGTAGAAGTCACGGGCCCACGGCCCGGCGAACCAGCCCTCGTTGAGTCGGGTGCCGTCAGGGTCCGCGCACGGAACGACGTGCCAGGCGACCCCGAGTCGTTCGACTGTTTCCGGCTGGGCGGCGAGTCGCTCGCACAGCGCGACGATCGTGGCCATGCCGATCGGCTCGTTGGGGTGCGGTTGACCGACAACGAGAATCGAACCGCGCGGCGGTGAGCTCTGGGAGATCGTGAGCAGCTGGATCGGGTCACCGGCGCGGGAACGGCCGATGTCGTCGAGTTGCACGTGGTTCGGATGCCGGTCGGCGAGGTCGGTGGCGAACGCGTACATCTCGTCCACGGTCGGGAACCGGTCGATCGGGGCGAAGTCGTCGACCAGGCAGTCGCCCGTCATCGCGCAGCTGCCGGTGCAGCGGTTGTCGGTGCAGCGACTTCCTGCGCCGGTGTCTTCGCTGCGGCTATGCGAGCTCGCGCCAGCGACATCGCTGCGGCGTACGGCGTCTGGCTCCGGTCAGCGGCGAGAGTCAGCACCTCGCGCAGTGTCTGCCCGATGCGGCGGACCTGCTCGAGCGCCTCGTCCGGTGGCGCGCCCGCCACGTCGACGAGCGCCCCGTAGAGGACTCCGCCGGCGTTGACGACGAAGTCCGGCGCCCACACGATGTCGCGCGCGGCGAGCAGCTCGGCGACGTCGTCCGTTGCGAGCTGGTTGTTGGCCGGCCCGACGATCGCCCGGCACTGCAGGGACGCCACGGTGGCGGGCGTGAGGACGCCACCGAGGGCGGCGGGCACGAGGACGTCGGTTGGGTGCCGGTACGCCGCGGACGGTTCCAGCCACGTCGCGCCCAGCTCGTCGGCCAGGCCACGCTTCGGCACGTCGACGTCCGACACGAACAGTTCCGCCCCGTCCGCCGCGAGCCGTCGCGCGAGCCGGCCACCGACCTGGCCCAGCCCCACGACCGTGCACCGGCGGCCGTCGACCGTCGGCTCACCGAAGACGTGCTCACAGGTGGCGAGGATCGCCTCGTAGACGCCGACCGCGGTCGGGGCGGACGGCTCGCCACTGCCACCGGCGCTCTCCGGCAGGCAGTAGGCGTAGCGCGTGCGCTCGGAGGCGACGAGCATGTCCTCCGCGGTGGTGCCGACGTCCTCGGCCACGCCGTACGTTCCGTGCAGCGACTCGACGACGTCACCGAGGTCGAGCATGACGTCCCGGCGCTCGGAGCCGGTGAGTTCGTACGCCGGCGGCAGCGCGATGACGCTCTTGCCGCCTCCGAGCGGCAGACCGGCCAGCGCGGATTTGTAGGTCATCGCCTCCGACAGCCGCAGCGCGTCGCGCAGCCCGTCACGCCAGCTGTCGTATCGCCACATCCGGCAGCCGCCGGCGGCCTGGCCGAGGGCCGTCGAGTGCACGGCGACGATGACGGTCAGCCCGGTGCGCTCGCCACGGGTGACGACCACCCGCTCGTGCTCGAACGTCTCCATGCGCAGGAGTATCGGGAGCCGGCGCGGCCGGCGGCTTCGTGCCAGCGGGAGAGAAACCCCGCGGTTCTTCTGCTCGGTGTCAAAGCGCACGGTCGGCGAGCAGCAGCAGCGAGATCACGAGGCGGTGCGCGGGCTCGTCGAGGGACAGCCCGGACAGCTCCTCGATGCGCTTGAGTCGGTAACGAAGGCTGTTGGGGTGCAGGTTGAGCTCTCGCGCGGCAGTGATGGTGTCCCAGTTGGTGCGGGCGAAAGCGCGCAGGGTCTCGATGTAGCCCTTGTCATGCTCGGCGTCGTAGGCGGTGAGCGCCTCGAGCGCCGGCAGGCGCAGGTCCGGCCGAGCCGCCAGGTGGTCGCCGACCTCGAGCAGGATGCTGTCGACCCGGACCTCGTCGATGTGCGCGGCGTACCTCTTCTCCTCGGGCCGGGTGGCGAGGACTCGGACGGCGCGGTCGGCGTCCTGACGGGAGGTCGTGGCCGAGGTGAGACGAGGCGCGGTCGAGCCGATGCCGGCGACCACGCGCACGCCGAGTGCCTCGGAGCTGCGGGTGGCGATGTCGGCAACGAACGTGGCGAGGCCGGTGTCGGCGTCGTCGGACGGCACGGGGAACAGCGCGTAGACGCTCGAGCCGACGCCGGCGCAGACCACCCTGCGGCGGAACGCGTCACAGGCGAGGACGACGAGGTCGAGGAGTCGGGAGCGGCACACTGCGACGTCGAGTTCGTCGTCGCCGCTGAGGTGAAAGTTCACGACGACGCAGGGCGCGGCCGGGTCGACGCCGAGTCCGGTGCCGATGTCGGCGGCGGTGGCACGACCGTCGAGGAGCCCGAGCAACAGGCGGGCGCGCTCGGTGCGGTTCACGTCGTCGGCGGCACGGTGATGCAGGAGGTGGAGCGCGGCCAGCGGCGCAGCTTGCTCCAGCAAGGTGCGGGCTCGCTCGTCGAGCGGGCTGTCACCTTCGACGACCCAGATGGTGCCGACGACTTCAGTGCCGGCCCGGACCGCGATCACGAGCCGGTCCCGTGCCTGCTCGTTGGGGTCGTGGACATGGACCGCGGTGCCAGGAGCAGCGAGGAGCTGGCGAGGGATGCCCTCTTGCTCGAGGACCGCTGCCCACCGACCAGGCGTCCGCCGGCCGAGGATCGTGTCGCGGCGTGCTTCGTCGATGGGGTGGGTGAGGTTGGAATACGCGACGAGCGTCTCGGCGGCGTTCTCGATCGTGACGGCGGCGCCGATCGCGGTGGCCAGTGCATTGGCCAGGGCGAACAGATCGCCGAGCGGGACCTCGTCGTCCGTGCCCGACGACGTTCCCGCGCCCGCGGCGCTGCGGATGAGCGCTGCCGCCCTCGTCGGATCCACGCCGACAGTGTGCTGCAGAGTGGGCGATGATGGAGCGGGAGAAATTGGCCGGAGTGGCCGACCGACACCGCAAACGACGTCAGTGACCAGAGAACGAGGGCTCATGCCGGAGACGCAGTACGCCGACGCGAACGGCTTGAAGCTCGCATACGAGACATTCGGGTCGGCCGTGGCGCCACCGGTGCTGCTCATCATGGGTCTGGGCACGCAGATGCTGGCGTGGCCGGACGAGATGTGCCAAGAGATCGCCGACCGCGGGTTCTACGTCATCCGCTATGACAACCGCGACGTGGGGCTGTCGACCCACCTCGACGAGCTGCGGCCGCCGGCGACGAAGGACATGCTGCTCGGCCGGCGCGAGCCGCCGTACACGATCGACGACATGGCGGCCGACGCTGCCGGACTGCTCGACGCGTTGGAGATCGACTCCGCGCACGTGGTGGGCGCATCGATGGGCGGGTTCATCGCGCAGACCTTCGCCGCCGACCATCCGCAGCGCGTCCGCAGCCTGACCCTGATCATGACCTCGACCGGGTCACGGCTGGTAGGGCGGCCGAGCGTGCGGGTGGTGCCGCGGCTGCTGCAGCGGCGGCGCATCGCCGACCGCGACCAGGCGACGCAGGCCGTGCTCGACACGTTCCGGCTGATCGGGTCGCGCGGGTTCGCCTTCGACGAGGACTATCTGCGCGAGCTCGCCGGCCGCAGCTATGACCGGGCGCACGATCCGCGCGGCTACCAGCGGCAGCTCGCCGCGGTGATGGCACAGCCCAACCGCACCCGCAAGCTGCGCGACATCCACGTGCCGACGCTGGTCATGCACGGCAAGCAGGACCCGCTCGTGAACGTCAGCGGCGGCAAGGCGCTGGCGCGCGCGATCCGCGGCGCGAAGTTCATCGGGTTCAACGGCATGGGGCACGACCTGCCCCGGCCGCTGTGGCCGCGGTTCGCCGACGAGATCTGCGCGATTGCCGCGCGCGGTGAGGCCCAGCTCGCCGAGCGCAGGTCGGGGGAGACCCAAGAGCGTCGCTGACGTGCGCTGAAGGCTTCAGCATCTCCACAGGTTCACCGCGGAGACTGCACGGCGCCTTCAGGAGGTGCGTGATGGCGAAGCTGTCCCCGCGGATGCGGATCGTCGCATTGGCCGTTGCCGGGCTCGTCGGTGGCGCCTCGGTGCTGGCTGCGGTGGAGTTCGGCGTGGCGAGTGCCGCGAGCTCCAACCCGGTGATGCTCGGGCAACCCGGCGGTGAGTACGCCGTCAACGACCAGTTGCTCCGCCCCAGCGTCCTGGCGGCGGGAATGCTGCACCCGCAGCTGCTCCGGCGTAGCACCATCGGCGGTCGCGTGCTGCACGGCCAGGCGACGGTCGTCATCGGCGGCGGGCTGCGGGTGGTGTCGATCCAGACCGGCACGATCAGCGCGCTCACGCCGTCGACGCTGACCGTCACCAGCACGGACGGGTTCGCCCGGCAATACAGCGTGGGCAAGCTGACCCGCATCACGGTGAGCGGGAGCAGTGGCTCGCTGTCCCGGCTGCAGAACGGCGACGTCGTGCACGTGGTCGCTTTGCAGAGCAGCCACCACTGGTTCGCCCGTCAGGTGCTCGAAGGCGTCCGACCGCAGGCGATGTCGTCACGCGCGCACCCGTTCCCGCACCGGCACCCGTTCCTGCACCGCCACCAGCCCGCGCAGCGGGCCGCGAGCGGCGCCGTGGTCGGCTGATCGGCCGGCCGGCTAGAGCACCGTCTCCGGCAGCAGCCGCCGGGGACCGTCACCACTCCACTGGACGAGTAGTGCGCTGGCATCGTCCTGCAGCGCGCCGTGCTGGTGCTCGAGCACGGCGTGGCGCAGGCGCCGCAGTGTCTCCGGCGCCGCGAGATCTGCCGCGGCTTGCCGCTCGATGAACTCCGCCAGACGCTCGACGGTGAAGAACTCCCCATCCGGCAACCGAGCCTCGGGCAGCCCGTCGGTATAGAAGAGGACGAGGTCGCCCGGCTGCAACGACTCCTCGCTCACCACCGGTTCGGACCCGCCGAAGGCGACGCCGAGCGGCGTGTGCGGCTCGGTCTGCAGTTCTTTGATGAACTTGCCTTCCCGGACCAGCAACGGCGCCGGATGTCCGGCGCTCAGCCAGCGCAGCTGCCCGGTGTCGAGGTCCAGTTGCGCGAGCAGGGCGGTGACGAACCGTTCGCCGGTCTGGTGCTGGATCGCCGCGTCCATCTCCCGGTAGGTCTCCACCAGTCCCAGCCCGCGGCGGCGGGCGGCGCGATAACCGGCGATCGCGAAGCTCGCGTCGCCGGCGGCCGCCAGACCGTGCCCCATGGCGTCGAACAGCGCCAGGTGCGCCACCGGTCCGTTGACGGCGTAGTCGAAGCTGTCGCCGCCGACGGAGTAGCTCGGCTCCAGCAGTCCCGCAATGACGATCTGCTCTGTGGCGAAGACCAGCGGGGGCAACATGCCGCGGATCAGCTCGGCCGAGATCTCCATCGGGCGGCGTCGACGGACGAGCTCGAAGGTGTCGCCGTACGACGACTTCACGACCACCGTCTGCGCCACCAGGTGCGCGAACCGTTCGGCGACACTGACCAGCTCGATCGGCACGTCGTCCTCCGGGCCCGGCACGGTCAGCTCGAGCACGCCGAGCCGCTCGGTGCCGTCGAGCAACGGGAGGATCAGTCGGGTCCCGTCGCCGGCGTCGGTCCGCAGGATCGAGGTGGTGGCGAAGGCGCGGCCCACGAGCGTGCCCTCGATCGGCACCGGCTCAGCTGGCTGCTCGACCGGGATCAGGCGACGCTGTTCATAGTCGGCCAGGTAGAGGACCAGGTCGCTGGCGCCGAACTCGGCGGCTTGCTCGGCGGCGACCCGGGCGATGTCCGCGGGGCCGGACAGGTGGGTACGGCGCAGAAACCCCAGCAGCGCGGCCGCTGCCGCTGCATCGAGGTCCGCCACACGGTGATCCTTTCAGCCGGTGACGGGGCTCGGACAGCCAGCGGTCAGCAGGTCGCGCAGGCCGGGCGCGGGGTGCCGGTGCGCCGAGCCACTCGAGCGGTGGCGGCGCCGCGCCGGCGGCTCTTGCGCCCCGAGCCGTGGCGGGCGGCTTCCTCGGCACGGTGGCGCAGCAGCTCCTGGTCGATGCGCTGACGGTCCAGTGCGAGCGGGTCATACATGTCGGCCCCTCCAACTTCTCTTGACATCGAAATACTCTAACAAAGATATCTCGATGTCAAGAGACTTGACGTGGAGGGGCTACACTCTGAGCATGTCCGACTCGGTCGACTTCTGCATCACCGACGTCACCACCCGCTATGACTCGATCGACGTCGAGGTCGAGGGCGTGGTCGACCGGATGCAGACGATCAACAAGCACGTCGGCCGGGCGTTCGAGCAGACCCTGGCCGGTCACGGCCTGAGTCACGGCGAATACAAGCTCATGCTGCGGCTGGCCACCCGCTCCGAGGAGCACCGGATGTCGGCCGGCGACCTGAGCCGGGCGCTGATGCTCTCGTCGGGTGCGATGACCAACCGGCTCGACCGGCTGGAGGCCGCGGGGCTCGTCCGCCGGGTGCCCGATCCGCGGGACCGTCGCGGCGTGCTGGTCGAGCTCACCGAGCAGGGCGAGAAGCAGATCGACGAAGCCGTGACCGAGCAGGCCGCCCGCGAGATCGCCGTGCTGAGCGCGCTGTCGCCGAAGGAGCTGACCCAGCTCAACGGCCTGCTCCGCAAGGTGCTGATCTCCCTCGAGGCCGCCGAGCACGAGTGACGCCCCCGCCGTACCCCCACCATCACGGCACCGCCCGGCACGGGTGATAGGAGGGACGGCATGCAGACGCGCACCCTCGGCAACGATCTGACCGTCTCCGCCCTCGGCCTCGGCTGCATGGGCATGAGTGAGTTCTACGGCGCCGCCGACGAGGGTGAGGCGATCGCGGTCATCCACCGCGCGCTCGACCTCGGTTGCACGTTCCTCGACACCGCCGACATGTACGGCCCGTTCACCAACGAGCAGCTGGTCGGCAAGGCCATCGCCGGGCGGCGGGACGAGGTGGTGCTCGCGACGAAGTTCGGCAACGAACGGCGGCCGGACGGCTCGCGGGTCGGCGTCAACGGCAAGCCCGAGTACGTCCACCGCGCCTGCGACGCCTCACTGCAGCGGCTCGGGGTCGACCACATCGACCTCTACTACCAACACCGGGTCGACACGACCGTGCCGATCGAGGAGACGGTCGGCGCGATGGCGGAGCTGGTCGCGGCCGGGAAGGTGCGCCACCTCGGGATGAGCGAGGCCGCGCCGGAGACGCTGCGCCGCGGGCACGCGACCCACCCGATCACCGCGCTGCAGACCGAGTGGAGCCTGTGGACCAGGGACCCGGAGGACGACGGCGTGCTCGCCACGACCCGTGAGCTCGGCATCGGCTTCGTCGCCTACTCGCCGCTCGGGCGCGGCTTCCTCACCGGGCAGATCCGCACGATCGACGACCTCGACCCGCACGACTTCCGCCGGCACGGGCCGCGGTTCCAGGGCGAGAACTTCCAGCGCAACCTCGACCTGGTCGACAAGGTGGAGGAGATCGCGCGGGAGAAGGGCTGTACGCCGGGGCAGCTGGCCCTCGCCTGGCTGCTCGCGCAGGGCGACGACGTCGTACCCATCCCCGGCACCAAACGGCTGCGTTACCTCGAGGAGAACCTCGCCGCACTCGACGTCCAGCTCACCGACGACGACCTGCGGCGGATCGCGGCGGTCGCGCCGGTGGGGGTCGCGGCCGGCGACCGGTACGGCGACATGAGCACCGTGCACCGCTGATCCCTCTTTTCGCCTGAATCCGGGCGCGGACCGGCGAGGTCGTGCGCCCTCGCTCGTCGAGACCGGGGAAAACCGCGCGAAAACTGTCGGTGCCCTCTGGCAGTCTGGCGCGATCACCTGGGAGGGGTCTCGATGACGGCAGTGCACGCGACACCGGACGAGCTCAGCGGCGACCCGCGGCGCTGGAAGGCGCTCGGTGTGCTGGCGCTCATCCAGTTCATGCTGATCCTGGACGTGACGGTGGTGAACGTCGCGCTGCCCCGGATCCAGGACGACCTCGGCTTCTCGAAGTCGGGCCTGGCGTGGGTCGTCAACGGCTACGTGTTGATGGCGGGTGGGCTGCTCCTGCTCGGTGGGCGGATGGCCGACATCGTCGGCCGGCGTCGGTTGTTCCTGCTCGGTGTCGGGTTGTTCGCGGTGGCGTCGGCAGCGTGCGGCGCGGCGGTCGAGCCGGGGATGCTGGTCGCGTCGCGGTTCGTGCAGGGCGCGGGGGAGGCGCTGGCGGCGCCGGCATCGCTCGGGTTGATCGCGCTGCTGTTCCCCGACCCGCGCGAGCGGATGAAGGCGCTCGGGTTGTGGGGCGGCATCGCCGGGCTCGGCGGCACGTCGGGCACCGTGATCGGCGGTGTGCTGGTCGACCTCGCGTCGTGGCGGTGGATCTTCTTCGTCAACCTGCCGGTCGCGCTGTTCGCGATGCTGGTGGTTCCGCGGATGGTGTCGGAGAGCCGGATGGTGCGCGAGCACGCCCGGCCGGACTTCGCCGGCGCGATCACCGGGACCGCCGGGCTGATCGCGGTGGTCGACGGGCTGCTGGCGGCATCGAGCCACGCATGGGGGTCGTGGCACGTGCTGCTGCCGTTGGTCGGCGGGCTGGGCTTGCTCGGGTTGATGGTGGTGATCGAGGCCCGGTCGGATGCGCCGCTGATCCCGCTGGAGTTCTTCCGCAACCGCACCCGGGTGGTGACGAACTTCGTCACCTTGTTCTTCTCCTCGGCGTTCTTCAGCTACTTCTTCCTGCTGACGTTGTTCGAGCAGCAGATCCTCGGCTGGTCGCCGTTGAAGGGTGGGCTGTCCTATCTGCCGTTCGGGCTGTCGATCGGTGCGGGCATCGGCCTGGGCACCGCGCTGATGCCAAAGCTCGGCGTGAAGCCGCTGCTCGCGGCCGGGTTCTTCGGTTGCGCGCTGGGGCTGTGGTTGACGAGCGGCCTCGACCTCAGCTCGTCCTATGCGAGCGGCATCGTGCCGGGCATGGTCGTGCTCGGCTTCTTCTCCGGGTTGAGCTTCCCCGCGATCGGCAACGCGTGCCTGCACGAGGTGACCGGGCAGGACTCCTCGCTGGCGTCCGGGGTGCAGAGCGCGATGCAGCAGGTCGGCGGGGCGATCGGGCTGTCGTGCCTGGTGACGCTGGCGATCCGGCATGCGGCCGCCCAGATGAGCCAGGGCGTGAGTGCGGGCGCCGCGGCGACGCACGGTTACGTGCTGTCGTGGCGGGTGGGCTCGGTGCTGCTGCTCATCGGCGGGGTGCTGGTGGTGTTCCTGCTCGAGCACGTGCTGGCCACTCCGCGCAACCCACAGGCGGAGATGCTCGGGGGCGAGGCGGCGCCGCCGCTGCCCGCGCCGCGGGGGGATGAGCCGGAGCCGGCGCTCGGCTGACGCCGCGCGACCGCGAAGCGGCTATCCGCCGGCCATCGCGCCGATGACGAGGAACGGCTCGCGGCCGGCGATCACCGCGTCAGGAAGTGGCGTGTCCGGCGGGTCGTGGGAGAGGTCCTGCTCGCAGGCGAAGAAGCGGACGAAGGCGCGCCGCTGCCCGTTGGCCTGGTCGCGGATCGTGCCGCACAGGACGGGATAGGCCGCCTCGACGGCGTCGAGCACCGACCCGATCGTGACCTTGCCGGCCGAGTCCTCCAGCTCGACGGTGAGCTCGCCGTCGACGTGGGCCAGCCGCTTGAGGTGCCCGGGCAGCACGACCCGCACGGCGCTCATCGTCGTACCTCGTCGGTCACGGCAGCGTCTGCACCTCGACCGACAGGACCGCGGGCAGGTCGCGGACGATCGCCTGCCACGTGTCCCCGCCGTCGGGCGAGCAGTAGACCTGGCCGCCGGTGGTGCCGAAGTAGATGCCGCAGTCGTCGAGGGAGTCGACGCTCATCGCGTCGCGCAGCACGTTGACGTAGACGTTCTCCTGCGGCAGGCCCTTGCTGAGCGGCTCCCACTCGTTGCCGCCGGTGCGGCTGCGATAGACCCGCAGCGCGCCGTCGGGGACGTAGTGCTCCATGTCGCTCTTGATCGGCAAGACGTAGACGGTGTCCGGCTCGTGCGCGTGCACGTCGATGACGAAGCCGAAGTCGGTCGGCAGGTTGCCGCTGACCTCGTGCCAGGAGTCGCCGCCGTTGTCGCTGCGCATGACGTCCCAGTGCTTCTGCATGAACAGCACGTCGGGCCGGGCGGGATGCATCGCGACGTGGTGGACGCAGTGGCCGACCTCCGCGTCCGGGTCCGGGATCTGCCCGGACACGAGGCCCTTGTTGATCGGCTGCCAGGTCTCGCCGCCGTCCTCGGTGCGGAAGACGCCCGCGGCCGAGATCGCGATGAACATCCGCTTCTCGTTGTCCGGGTCGACGATGATCGTGTGCAGGCACATGCCGCCGGCGCCGGGCTGCCAGCGCGGGCCGGAGCCGTGCTGGCGCAGCCCGGACAGCTCCGACCAGGTCTGCCCGCCGTCGGTGGACCGGAACAGCGCCGCATCCTCGACCCCGGCGAGCACGGTGTCGGGATCGGTGAGCGACGGCTCGAGGTGCCAGACCCGGGCGAACTCCCACGGGTGCGGGGTGCCGTCGTACCACTGGTGGGTGCCGGGCACCCCGTCGTAGCGGAAGTCGTTGCCGACCGGTGTGAACGTCTTGCCGCCGTCGTCGGAACGTTGGATCAGCTGGCCGTGCCAGCCGGTCGACTGCGAGACGTAGATGCGGTTGGGATCAACCGGCGAGCCCTTCGCGTGGTAGATCTCCCAGCCGCCGAAGTGCGGACCGCTGACCTGCCAGTCCTGCCGCTTGCCGTCCGCGGTCAGGATGAACGCGCCCTTGCGCGTCCCGACCAGCACCCGCACACCACTCATCGCGTCCGCCCCTCGTCGTCCGAAGTCCACACCGTACGACGATCCGGGGCTGCGGGACCCGTCGTTCGGGAGGCGATCGGGAGGGTTTGTTCCGCCGTGCGGCGAAAATGTCAGCGTGAGCCTGCGCCGCCTCGTGATCCCCGTCGTCGCCGCTGCCCTGCTGGTCTCCGGGGCGGCCGCATTCGGCGGCACCACCAGGTACGCCCCGCTGGACCGTCCCGGCCCGCCGCTGTCGGTGTCGGCGGCGTCGCTGCGGGCGGCGTTGCACTGCCACGGCGACCTGGCTGGCCGCCGTACGCCGGTGTTGCTGGTCCCCGGCACGACCCTGGACCCGGAGGACAACTTCGGCTGGAACTACGAGCGTGCGTTCACGGCCCAGCACCGGCCGTGGTGCGCGATCACCCTGCCCGACCACGCGTTGGGGGACATCCAGCGGGCGGGTGAGTACGTCGTGTACGCGATCCGCACGATGAGCCGCCGCGCCGAGCGCCGCATCGACATCCTCGGCTACAGCCAGGGCGGCATGGTGCCGCGGTGGGCGCTGCGGTTCTGGCCGGACACCCGCCGCGACGTCGACGACCTGGTCGGGATCGACCCGTCCAACCACGGCACGCTGGACGCCACCGCGCTGTGTCGCCTCGAGTGCCCGGCCGCCTTCTGGCAGCAGGCGTCGACCGCGAAGTTCATCGCCGCGCTCAACAGCCGGGCCGAGACGTTCCGCGGTATCAGCTACACCGTCATCTACAGCCGCGCCGACGAGGTCGTGGTGCCCAACCTCGACGCCAGCGGCTCCTCCTCGCTGCACACCGGGAAGGGCCGGATCCGCAACGTCGCCGTGCAGGAGATCTGTCCGGCCGACGTCTCCGACCACCTGGCGATGGGCAGCTACGACCCGGTCGCCTACGCGCTCGCGGTGGATGCGCTCGACCACGCCGGCCCGGCCGACCCCGCGCGCATCGGGACGTCGGTCTGCACGCAACCGTTCCAGCCCGGCGTCGATCCCGCGCAGTTCCCGGCGAACTACCTCCGCTACATCGGCGCCGTCGGTGCGAACACCGCAGCGACCCGTGAGCTGCCGGCCGAGCCGCCGCTCGCGCCGTACGTCTTCCAGTGACCTGCAACCGGTCGAGCTCTGCGAGTGCTGACTCTCACGCGGCGGCGACGACCGGCGCCAGCGCCGCGGGCAGGTCCGCGGCGTGCACGACGGTGAGCGTGCTGACCGCTCGGGTCAGGGCGACGTAGAGCCAGTTGTGCCCGCGGGCGAGCCGCTCGACGACGTGCGCAGGCTCCGCGACGACGACGTGGTCGAACTCCAGACCCTTCGACAACGTCACCGGCACGACCGTCACCCGGGCGGACATGCCGTGGTCGATGCTGTCGACGTCACCGCCGCGCAGCACCGTGCGGATGGCGGCGAGGTCGTCATCGGCGGCGATGACACTGATCGAGCCGTCGAGGCGGTGGAGGTCGTCGACCACCTCGGCGACCGTCGCCGGCAGCGCCGCAGTGGCGCGCTGGATCCGCAGTGATCCCGGTGCCCGACGCAGCGAGGTGGCCGGCGCGACGTCGACGCCGAGCGTCGGCAACAACCGGTTGGCGAAGTCGAGCACTTCGGCCGGCACGCGATAGCCGCGGGTCAGCGCGACCGTCTGCGCGCCGGACCGGCCCACGAGCGACAGCGTGCGGTCCCAGTCGGCCACCGCGGCGGCTGCGGTCGCCTGTGCCAGGTCGCCGAGGATCGTCAGCGAACCGGTCGGGCAGCGACGGGCAATCGCGCGGCACTGCATCGCGCTGAGGTCCTGCGCCTCGTCGACCACCACGTGCCCGAAGCTCGCAGGCCGGTCGAGCAGGCCGGCGGCCTCGTCGACGAGGAAGGCATCGGCGACGGTCCACTTCGCGCTGCGGGTGCTGCGCGGCGGTGCCGGCCACAGCAGGCTCGACTGCTCGTCGTCCGTGAGGACGCCCTCGGCCGCAGCGGCGAGGGCCGAGGCGTCGCCGAGCAACCGCGCGACGACCTCCACCGGTGAGACCGCCGGCCAGTGCGCGTCGACGAACGCCCGCAGCTGCGGTGACCGGGCAAGCCTCGACACTGCGCGGTCGTCGGGCGCGCCGCCGGAGGCCTCCATCCGACGACGGATCGACTCCGCCAACAGGATCGGGAGCCGGGCGCGCACCACGTCGTACGGCGCACCCGACGCGCGCTCCCGGTCGAGGATCTCGACAGTCTCCCGACGCGGCACGCGCCACCGGCCCGGGGCGGTGATCACCAGGTCCTCGCGCGGCAGCCGCACGCCGGCGTAGACGGCGTTGGCGACCACAGCGGCCATCCGCTCGTCTCCCTTGAGCCGCTGCAGGTGCGGCGGGTCGTCGCCGCGGACCGGCACGGCGGTGACGAGGTCCTGCACCGCGACCTGCTCGACGTCGAGCTCACCCAGCGCTGGCAGCAACGCGCCGATGTAACCGAGGAACGAGCGGTTCGGGCCGACGACGAGGACCCGGCTGCGGCGCAGCTGGTCACGGAAGGCATAGAGGAGGTACGCCGCGCGGTGCAGCCCGACGGCGGTCTTGCCGGTGCCAGGTGCGCCCTGGATGCAGATCGTCTGCGTGATCTCGGTGCGGACCAGGTGGTCCTGGTCCGGCTGGATCGTCGCGACGATGTCGCGCATCGGCCCGACCCGCGGGCGCTCGATCTCGGCGGTGAGGATGCGGCTGGTCGCCGGGTCGCGCCCCTCGCCCCGGTCCAGGTGCTCGTCCTCGAGGCTGGTCATCACCCCCGCGGCGAACCCGAAGCGGCGGCGCAGCCGCACACCCATGGGCTCGCTCGCGCTGGCGCGGTAGAACGCGCGCGAGATCTCGGCCCGCCAGTCGACGACGACCGCATCGCCGGCGGCGTCGCGGACGTGCCGCCGGCCGATGTAGAAGAGCTCGTGACCGAACTCGTCGGCGGCCGTGTCGATGCGGCCGAAGAACAGTGGGGTGTTCGGGTCGTCGAGGAGTGCCTGGGCGCGGCGGAACAGCTCTGCTTTCAGGTACTCGGTCGAGACGGGGTCGCCGCCGTGCGGGTCGAGGGCGCGGACTGCGTCGCGCATCCGCTCTAGGCAGCGGCGGGCGAAGGCAAGGTGCTGTCGCTCCGCCTCGAGAACCTCACCCCCGGCGGCGCACACGAGCGCAAGACCTTAGTCACCGCCTCGAGGGGTGACAACTGCTTTCCCGGGGCCACCCCCGCGCTGCCGTCGTCAGACGCCGGTGACGCCGTCGATGCACTCCCGGAGGAGATCGGCGTGGCCGTTGTGCCGGGCGTACTCCTCGATCATGTGCAGGTAGATCCAGCGGATGTCGCGGGTGCGCTCCGGGTGGTCGCCGCGGCTGGGCACCACGTGGTCGAGGTGCTTGTCGCGGACGGCGGCGCGTGCGGCCTCCACCTGCTCGCGGTAGGCGTCGAGCGCTGCCGCGGCAGCCGCGTCGTCGAGATCGTCGATGTCGTCGAAGTCCTTGCCCACGGCGTCCGGGTCGTAGGCCATCTCGACGTCCTGCTGGTCGGCGTGCATGCGGAACCACCAGATCTCCACCTCCGTCATGTGCCGGACCAGGCCGATCAACGACAGGCCAGACGGTGGGACGGCGCGCTGCCGGAGCTGTTCGGCCGTCAGGCCGGCACACTTGGCGAGCAACGTCGCGCGGTGGAAGTCCAGCCACTGGTCGAGCGCCTGCCGCTCGCCGGCGATGCGGTCGGTGGCGGCGCGGTCGACAGCGGGAGCGGTCCAGGACGTCATGGTGGCGACCGTATCGCTGGCCGCGGCCGGCGCCCGCCCGCGAATTTCGCCGCTGCACGCTTCCGGGATTTCTCCGCGCGCGCCCGCGGGCGCTGGGATCGTGGCAGGTGTGCGACCTGAGCTGCCTGCGGGGACGGTGACGTTCCTGTTCACGGACATCGAGGGGTCGACGGCGCTGCTCCATGAGCTCGGGCCGGAGGACTACGCCGAGGAGCTCGCCGAGCATCGGCGCCTCGTCCGCTCAGCCGTCGCCGCCCACGGCGGCGTCGAGGTCGACACCCAAGGTGACGCGTTCTTCGTCGCGTTCCCGAGCGCAGCGGGTGCGGTGGCGGCGGCCGAAGCAGCGCAGCAGGCGCTGAGCGGCGGGCGGATCCGCGTGCGGATGGGAGTCCACACCGGCGAGGCGCAGCTGGGCGACGAGGGGTATGTCGGCGTGGACGTCCACCTCGGGGCGCGGATCTGCGCCGCTGGTCATGGTGGCCAGGTGCTGGTCTCCGGCGCCACCCGGGCGTCGACCCAAGCTGAGCTTCTCGACCTCGGCGAGCACCGCCTCAAGGACTTCGACCAGCCGGTCCCGATCTACCAGCTCGGCTCCGCCCGGTTCCCTCCGTTGCGGACCGTCGCCAACACGAACCTGCCGCGACCCGCCAGCGGCCTCGTCGGCCGCGAGCAGGAGCTGCGCGACGTCGTGGGCCTGCTGCGCGGCGGGGACCGGCTCGTGACCTTGACCGGACCGGGCGGCTCGGGGAAGACACGACTGGCCCTCGAAGCGACGAGTGAGCTCGTCGGGTCGCGCAAGGCGGGGATCTTCTGGGTGGAGCTCGCGGCGCTGCGCTCACCTGACCTCGTCCTTCCGACGGTCGGGCAGACGATCGGAGCGGCCAACGACGTCGCCACCTTCATCGGCGAGCGCGACATGCTGCTCGCGATCGACAACATGGAACAGGTCATCGGTGCCGCTGCCGAGGTCGCGCACCTCGTCGAGCGGTGTCCCAACCTCACGGTGCTGGTCACGTCGCGCGAACGGCTCAGGGTGCGCGGGGAGACGCAGTACGTCGTACCACCGCTCGCGAATGCCGAGGCGGTGACGTTGTTCAGCCTGCGGTCCGGCGTTCCCGCCGACGCCGACGTCGGCCGGTTGTGCCGGGCTCTCGACGACCTGCCGCTCGCGATCGAGCTCGCCGCCGCACGGGCACGCGTGCTGCCGCCGGCGCAGATCCTGGGTCGGCTCGGCCGGCGACTCGACCTGCTGAAGGGGGGCCGCGACGCCGACGCCCGTCAGCAGACGCTCCGCGCGACGATCGCCTGGTCCTACGACTTGCTCGACGCGCCGGAGCAGGCGCTCTTCGAAAGGTTGTCGGTGTTCGCCGGCGGAGTGACGCTGGAGGTCGCCGAGGACGTCGTGAGCGCCGACGTCGACGCGCTCGAGGCACTCGTCGACAAGAGCCTCGTCCGGTCGGCCGACGGCCGGCTCCTGATGCTCCAGACGGTCCGGGACTTCGCCACCGAGCGGCTGATCGCGGCGGGCGGTGCGGAGAAGTGGCTGCGCGCCCACGCGGAGTACTTCCTTGCACTGGCCGAGTCACTCGAGGCCGACCTGCTCGGCCTGCACCCGACGCCCGCCTTGGACCGGCTCGAGGCCGACCACGACAACCTTCGTGCGGCCCTCGACTGGTTCGAGCAGGCCGGCGACGACGACAGCGCGCTGCGGCTCGGCGGTGCGTTGTGGGAGTTCTGGTGCCTGCGCGCGCATCACGTCGAAGGGTCGCGGCGGCTCGAGCGCCTGCTGACACTCGACGAGCGGCCGACGGCCGCCCGTGCGAAAGCGGCGCTGGGCGCCGCGCACCTGTCGACCGGGGCGGGCGCGCCGGCCGGGCTCCTCCGCGACCGCGCGCGGCGAGCCGTCGAGCTGCAGCAACCCCACGGCAACGCCTGGCGGACCGCGTTCGCCCACCACGAGCTCGCCCTGGCCTGCGCGTTCGCGGGCGAGTTCGCGGAAGCCCGCGAACGGATGGCCGAGGTGGTCGAGCAGTGGCGTCGGATCGGGGACGAGCACCGGGAGCTGCAGGCCATGCGGATCCTCGCGTGGGCGGCAAGCGAGCTCGGCGACCCCGGCACCTCCCGCCGATTGCACGAGGAGATCGTCGCGCGCGCCGGCGCGTTGGGGGACTCGGACAACGAGTCGTTCTCGTTGTCCGTGCTCGCCGAGATCACCAGCACCGAGGGGCACCATCGACAGGCGCTGGCCATGCTCGTCCGCGCCTATGAGATTGCGACGTCGGTCGGCGAAGGGAGCGCGATCGAGATGACGCTCGTTCGCACCGCCCGCGTCCTCGCGCGAGCCGCCCAGGCGCCGAGCGCGGCCCAGCTGCTCGGCACCGCAGCCGCGCTGCACGAGGAGCTCGGCTGGGCCTATCCGGAGTGGTTTGCCGAGCAGCACGCCGATGCGCTCACGCTCACGCGCGAACAGCTCGAGGAGACGGCGTTCGCCGCCGCGGCCACCGCCGGCCGATCGCTGACGGCGGCCGAGGCGATGGCCATCGCCGCACAGGTGCCGGTCCGAGACCTGCCGTAGCGGTCGGCCGACCACGCACCGGCGGTTGGCGGCCGGCGCCCGCTGAGCAGGACCGCGGCCCCCTGCCGCGAACTCGTCCCGGGTGCGGCGGTGGGTGTTGGGGGTAGCAGCGGCGGTCGTCGCCGCGGCAGGGGCACCGGCCCTCGCCGGCACGTCCGTCCTCGGCGGCCCGTCGGTGGTGATCGGTCGACCGGCGGCCGGCTCGGCCGGGGCGGATCCGACCGCGCTGGTCAACCCGTTGGCCGGAACGCTCGGCGCGGGTTTCGTCACGGTCGGCGCCGGCGTGCCGTTCGGGATGGTGACGCCCGGTCCGGCCACGACGACCCCGGCCGGCGACGACCCGGTCAACTACGTGGGCTACGGCTACCAGGACCCACAGATCCGCGGGTTCGCCCTCACCCACTTCAGCGGAGCCGGCATTCACATCGGCGGCGAGCTGCCGGTGATGCCGACGACGGGCGCGGTGACGAGCAGCGACCCGACCCAGTTCGCCTCGCCGTACTCGCACGCCGACGAGGTCGCGCAACCCGGCTACTACGCCGCGACGTTGACCCGCTACGGCATCCGCGCGGAGCTCACCGCCACCACCCGGGTGGCGGTCGAGCGGTTCACGTTCCCCGCCGGTGGCGGCAACCTGCTCTTCGACGTCGGCCGCGACAACGCCGGGCTGCAACGCGCCGCCTTGCACGTCGTCGACGACCGCACCATCACCGGCAGGGTGTTCGTGCCGGACAGCGGCGGGGTGACGATGTGGTTCACCGCGCGGTTCGACCAGCCGATGACCGGCCACGGCACCTGGCTCGGCAGCACCCTGTCGCCCGGCGGCGACGTCGCCGGGAGCGGGGCCGGCGGCTGGGCCAGCTTCGGCCGCACGGTCGTCGCGCGGATCGCGCTCTCCTACGTCGATGCCGACGGCGCGACGGCCAACCTGCAGGCCGAGGCTCCCGACGGCACCGGCTTCGACCGCGTGCGGACGGCAGCGCACGAGGCATGGAACCGCCGGCTGCACCGCCTCGAGGTCACCGGCGGATCGACGCAGCAGCGGCAGACGTTCTACAGCTGCCTGTACCACGCGCTGTTGATGCCGACGACGTACGACGACGCGGACGGCCGTTACCGCGGCTTCGACGACGCCGTGCACACCGTCGCCGCCGGAGCACACCACTACACCGACCTGTCGCTGTGGGACACCTACCGGACCCAGACGCCGCTGCTCACGCTCGTCGCGCCGGAGGTCGCGCACGACCTCGGCGTCTCGCTGCTCGACGACACCGACCAGAACGGCGGCGTGATCCCGAAGTGGGTCCGCGGCAACCGCGACTACAGCATCATGGGCGGCGACTCCGGCACCCCGACGCTCGCGACGCTCGTCACGAACGGCGCGCTGGCCGGTGCCGAGGCGCAGCGCGCCTACGCCGCGATCGTGCACCAGGCGACGACGCTGCCACCCGTGCCGGGGTCACCGCGCTCCGACCTGCCCGACTACCTGAAGCTCGGCTACATCCCGTTCGACCACAGCGATCGCGGCGCGGCGGTGACGCTGGAGTACGCGATCGACGATGCGGCGATCGCCGCTCTGGCGCCGACGTACGGCACCTCCACCGACGTCGCGCGCTTCACCGACCGGGCGAGGTCGTGGCACCACCTGCTCGACCCCAGCGACCACTTCCTGCGCCCGCGCAACAGCGACGGCTCCTGGGCCGACCCCACCTCACTGGGGGCGACGAACGTGTGGAGCCCGGTGTTCCAGGACGGCTGGCAGGAAGGCACCGGCTGGCAATACCTGTGGCTCGTCCCGCAGGACGTCGCCGGTCTGGAACAGGCGCTCGGCCGCCAGACGATGCTGCAGCGGCTGGACGAGTTCTTCACTGCGCCCGCGCAGAGCGCGGCGGCGCCCGTCGTACCGCTCGCGCAGGCGCAGGCGAGCCTGTTCGGTGTCTACTACGCCGGCAACCAGTTCACGCCCGCCAACGAAACCGACCTGCAGGCGCCGTGGCTGTATGACTGGCTCGGCGAGCCGTGGCGCACGCAGCAGGTCGTGCACGCCGAGGCGCAGGTGTTCAACGCGACGCCCTACGGCCTGCCCGGCAACGACGACGCCGGCACGATGTCCGCCGCCTACGTGCTGTCCGCGATCGGGCTCTACCAGGCGCAGCCGGGCGTCGACGCGTGGGAGCTGTCGACGCCGATGTTCCCGGTCGTCGTCGTCAACGGCCCGCGCCGGCCGCTGCTGACGATCGAGGCGCCGGGCGCCGGGCCGACGACGGAGTACGCCGGCAGCGCAACGCTCTCCGGCCCGGGACGTGCTCCCGCCCGCGAGCTCTCGCGAGCCTGGCTCACCAACGACGACGTGCACAGCGGCCGCACGCTGACGTTCACGATGCAGTCATCGCCGAGCGACTGGGCCACCGGACCCGCCGCCGCCCCCCCTTCGCTCTAGGTGAGAGGCAGTGAGGCTGACAAGTCTCAGAAGGGGACGGGCGTCGCCAACAGGTCGTGGCCGTCGATGTCCGGAAGGTCGCCGCGCCCGGCGAGCAGGCGGCAGAACTCCACGGCGTCCAGCTCGAGCGCCGGACCGCCGGACCCCCACGACCAGGTGCCGCCGGCCGGTCCGGTGAGGGTCAGCGTGCACGGCTGCGCGTGCCGTTGCGCCCACTCGCCGGCGACATCGGCGACCAGCACCCCGTCGTGGTCCGCGGTCAGCTCGGGCTCCCGCCCCACCGCGCGGCAGATGTCGATCCGGTGCATCCACGGGTCACGGGTGAGGATCACGTCGAGCAGGTAGCCGAACGTCCACGGCTCGAACCGCGTGCCACTGTCGACCGGCTGCTCCTCCGGCATCGTCCGGTTGCGGACGAGAGCGGGAGTGCGGGCCCGGGCGCGGGCCGCCTTGGGTGCGGTGACGGCGAACCGCTCCAGCAGCTCGTTCGTCGACAGCCCCTCGTGCTCCTCGACCTGCAGGGCGGTCAACTGGTCGATGAACAGCCCACCGCGCCGTTTGGCCACCCGCATCTGCCGCATCGACTCACGCAGGGACGCGGCCATCTCCACCATGCCCAGCGCGTGTCCGGCCATGGCGCGGACGTCCCACGCGGCGCAGTCCGTCGGGCGTTGCCAGTCCTCCGCCGACAGCCGGCGCAGCTGGCCGAGCAGCCGGTCGTACTCCGTGCCAGCCAGTCGCATCGCGACGGCACGAGCGAGCACCGGCCGTCGTACCGCGGTCCTGGACGGCGCCGTCGCGGCCACCGTCACGCCGGCACACCGTGATGCTCGGGCAGGGACTGCGCGGGCACCGGCGGCGTGCCGCAGCCGAACCGCTGCTCGTACGCGTCCGCCATCCGGCGCAGCAGCCCAACGCAGTCGCCGGCGAACGACGATCCGTGCATGATGGCCAGCCGCTGCGGGTCGAGGTCCGCGAGGCGCCGGTAGGTCGCCGGCACCGCCGGACCGAGCGAGGTCCCCATGAACATCTCCTCGGCCGCGATCGCGGCGTCGAGGATGTCGTCGTCGGTGACGGCGGGGCCGTCGCCGACCTGGGTGAGCAGGTCGCCGCAGAACAGCGTGCCGGTCTCCTGCTCGAAGAACATGTGCGACTCCCAGTTGTGCGGCACGTGCGGAGTCGCCAGCTCGACCACTCGCCGCGCCAA
>DASTWK010000091.1:0-16007 GCA_035776655.1 Mycobacteriales bacterium
GGTGGCCGTCGCGCACCCCTCGGCGTAGGTCAGCGACGCGTCGAGCAGCCGCCGGCCGATCCCGCCGCTTTGGTGCGCCGGATCGACGACGAGCAGCGACAGGCCCCACAGCGACTCCCGGCGCAGCGCGAGCGCGACGCCGACGACCGCGCCGTCGACGACGGCAGCCCACGCCCCCTCCGGATCGTGGCGCAGGAAGTGCCGGACCCGCCGCCGTTGCCGCTCGACCACCTCGGGCGTCACCTCGGTGACCGGCTCGCCCTGGGACCGGTGCAGCGCGGTGAACGCCACGGTCTGCACGGTGCGTGCCGCGTCCACGTCACGATCGGTCAGCGGGCGGATCGTTGCTTCCACGACGACTTCATATCGGCAGGACAGGATGCGCGTCATGCGAGTTGTCGTTGCGCCGGACTCGTTCGGCGGCACGCTGACCTCGGTCGAGGCGGCGCGGGCGATCGCCACCGGCTGGGGTGAGGTGGCACCGGACGACGTCCTCGACCTCGTCCCGCTCTCCGACGGCGGTCCCGGCTTCGTCGACGTCGTGCAGGCGGGGCTCGGCGGCGAGATGCGCTCGCTGTCGGTCCCGGGGCCACTCGGTGCGGCGACCGACGCCCGCTGGTTGCGGGTCGGGACGACGTCGTACGTCGAGGCCGCCCAAGCCTGCGGGTTGCACCTCGTCGCGCCCTCCGACGACTCCGTGCGCCGCGGCCACACCACCGGCCTCGGCGCGTTGGTGCTGGCCGCCGCCGTCGACGCGGAGCGTGTCGTGGTCGGGCTGGGCGGAACCGCTACCAACGACGGCGGCGCCGGCGTCGTCCGCGCGCTCGGTCACCAACTGCTCGGCCCGAGCGGCGCACCGCTGCCGCCCGGCGCCGACGTGCTGCGGTCGGTGGTCGCGGTCGACCCGGCGCCGCTGCGCTGGCCGTACGACGCCGAGCTGACCGCGGCGACCGACGTGGACAACCCGCTGCTCGGACCCAACGGCGCCAGCGCCGTCTACGGGCCGCAGAAGGGAGCCGACCGCGCGGCGGTGCTCGACCTCGACGACGCACTGCGCCGCTGGGCCGACGTCGTCGAACCCGCGTGCGGCCGTCCCGGGCTGCGGGACGAGCCCGGCGCCGGCGCCGCCGGCGGGATCGGGTTCGCGCTGCTCGCGCTCGGTGCGACCCGCGCATCGGGGCTGCGGCTGGTGGCGGAGGCGGTCGGCCTGGCGGACCGGGTGGCCGCCGCAGACCTCGTCGTCACCGGCGAGGGCACGTTCGACAGCCAGTCGCTGCGGGGCAAGGTCGTCGCCGGGGTCGCCGCGGTGGCACAGCAGCTCGGGGTGCCCTGCGTCGTCGTCGCCGGGCAGGTGTCGGTCGGCCGGCGGGACGCCGCAGCGGCGGGCATCGACGAGGCCGTCGCCGTCGCCGAGGCGATGGGCTCGGCCGAGGCGGCGATCGAGGCCGGCGCCGGCGGTGTCGCGGCGGCAGCCGCCCGAGTCGCGCGCGGATGGTCCCGCCGGCGGAGCTGACGTCGTACGCTGGGAACAAGACCGCTGACCGCCACGGTTGGTTGTCGTAGAACCGCCTCGACTGGGGAGACCGCACCCATGACCGTTTCCGACACCGACCAGACCGCTGCCACTGGCGCCACTGGGGTCGTGCTGACCGACGCCGCCGCCGGCAAGGTCAAGCACCTGCTCGAGCAGGAAGGCCGTGATGACCTCGCGCTGCGGGTGGCCGTGCAGCCGGGCGGGTGCTCGGGCCTGCGCTACCAGCTGTTCTTCGACGAGCGCACGCTCGACGGTGACGAGTTCCACGACTTCGGCGGGGTCAAGGTCGTCGTCGACCGGATGAGCGGCCCCTACCTCGGCGGCGCCGTGATCGACTTCGTCGACACGATCGAGAAGCAGGGGTTCACCATCGACAACCCCAACGCGACGGGGTCTTGCGCCTGCGGCGACTCCTTCCACTGATCCGCGCGGCTGAGGCTTCCCCTCGCCGCGTTCTCCCTCGCTTGCGTGCCGTCGCACGCGGCGCTCAGTGCGGCCTTGCGAGCGAAACCCTCAGCTCGCGCGGATAGCCGATCAGCGGCTGAGGCTTCCCCTCGCGGCGTTCTCCCCCGCTTGCGTGCCGTCGCACGCGGCGCTCAGACCGATGAGCAAGAGAAAGGCCCGCTCGGAGTTGCTCCGGGCGGGCCTTTGCGCGTGCTCGGGTCAGGTGCCGAGGTCGTAGCCGTCGACGAGTGAGATCGTGGCCGGCGGGATCCTGACCGCGCGGCCGGTGAGGTCGATCGCAGGCGGAGCTGGCTGCTCCGACCGCGGGCGCGGCAGCATCTGCGCAGGGAGCTTGCGGGCGTCGTCGATCATTCTGGTGAGGGCGTCGGTCTCCGTCGGGACTCCTAGCTCGGTGGGCATGGCGCCGACGCTATGGGGCTACTCGTGGGTAGCCAACGCTTACCCAGCGGTAACTTCGCCGGCTCGCGCCGTGGCCGCGCCACCACGACCCGAAACGCTCGTGGCGCGGGGCTGGGCTAGCGTCCCCGCGTGCAGATTGCCGTGACCGGGTCCATCGCGACCGACCACCTGATGACCTTTCCCGGCCGCTTCGCCGAGCAGTTGCTGCCCGACCAGCTCGCGCACCTGTCCGTGTCGTTCCTGGTCGAGGAGCTCGAGGTACGCCGCGGCGGCGTCGCAGCCAACATCGCCTTCGGCCTCGGCGTTCTCGGGCTGCGGCCGCTGCTGGTCGGGGCGGTCGGCGACGACTTCGCCGACTACCGCGCCTGGCTCGAGCGACACGGCGTCGACACGTCCGGCGTCCGGGTCTCCGACCTCAGGCACACCGCCCGCTTCGTCTGCACGACTGATGCCGACCAGAACCAGATCGCGTCGTTCTACGCCGGAGCGATGAGCGAGGCCCGCGAGATCGAGCTGGCCCCGCTGGGCGCTCTCGATCTGGTCGTCGTCAGCCCCAACGACCCCGCGGCGATGGTGCGGCACACGCAGGAGTGCCGCGAGCGCGGTCTGGCTTTCGTCGCCGACCCGTCGCAGCAGCTGTCCTCCCTCGACGGTGAGCAGGTGCGGGCGCTGGTCGACGGCGCCACGATCCTGCTGACGAACGCCTACGAGGCCGCGCTCACCGAGCGCAAGACCGGCTGGTCGGCCGGGGAGATCCTCGGCCGCGTCGGCGTACGCGTCACCACCCACGGCGCGTCCGGCGCCGTGATCGAGGTGGTGGGCGAGCCCACGGTCGAGGTGCCGGTGCTGCCCGCGCGCGCCGTCGCCGACCCCACCGGCGGCGGGGACGCGTTCCGGGCCGGCTTCCTCGCCGGCCGTTCCTGGGGCCTGCCCCTCCAGCGGGCGGCCCAGGTCGGCAGCCTGCTCGCCACCCTGTGCCTGGAGACCGTGGGGACGCAGGAGTACGCCGTCGACCGGGCGGAGGCGCTCAGCCGGCTGGGCGCCGCGTACGGCGCGGACGCCGCGGCCGAGATCGCGCCGCACCTGCCCGGCGACCGCTAACGCAGGCGGCGGACGAGATAGGCCGGCACGCCAGCGGCATCCGGCTCGCTGCCGACGTACTCCTGCTGCCGCATCCGGCACCACGCGGGGATGTCGGTGGCCGCGGCCGGGTCGTCGGCTCGGACGGCGACGACGTCACCGACCGCGACCTCACCGATCCGTCTGGCCAGGTCGAGCACCGGCAGCGGGCAGCGCCGCCCGGTGGCGTCGATCGTCAGCGCCGGCTCGGTCACAGGTCCTGAGCCCCCGCGACCCGCCGGAGCCGGTCGACGATCGGCGGCAGCAGGTCGAGGAACCGCGCCACGTCCGCCTCGGTCACCCCGGCGTGCAGCGACAGCCGGACGTTGCCGTGGGTCAGTACGCCCATCGCCTCCAGCACGTGTGAGGGCGTGAGCGCGGAGGCCGAACACGACGACCCGCTCGACACGCTGAAGCCGGCCCGGTCGAGCTCGGTCAGCAGCGCCTCGCCGGCGACGTAGAGGCAGGAGAAGGCCACCAGGTGCGGCAGCCGGCGCTCCGCGTCGCCGAGCAGCTCCACGTCCGGCACCCGCCGGGGCACCTCCCGTCGGATCCGCTCGACCAGCACCGACGATCGCTCCGCCTCGGCCGCCTGCTCATCGGCTCGGGCCTGCAGCGCCGCCGCCGCCGCCAGCACCAGTGGCAATGACAGCGTCCCCGGGGCACGACCGCCCTCGTGCTCGTCCTCCGGCAGCGGGGAGCGCCACCGAGTGCCCGCGCGCACCGCCAGCACGCCGACCCCCGCCGGGCCACCCCACTTGCGGGCGCTGGCGGTCAGCAGGTCCCAACCGCCGGGCAGCGGCACCCGCCCGACCGACTGCGCCGCGTCGACGTGCAGCGGGACCCCACGCTCGCGGCAGGTGGCCGCGACCTCCGCGACCGGCTGCAGCGTCCCGACCTCGTGGTTGGCGCTCTGCAGCGACGCGAGCGCGGTGTCCGCGCGCAGCGCGGCGGCGTACGCCGCCGGGTCGACCCGCCCGGTTCGGTCGACGCCGACCGTGGTCAGCTCGCCGCCGCCGTCGGCATGCCAGCGGGCGGCGGCGAGCACTGCGGAGTGCTCGACGGCGGAGACGACGAGGTGCCGGCCGGTGCGCTGCCGGGCCAGCAGGGCGCCGAGGACGGCGAGGTGCGCTGCCGTCGTACCCGATGAGCAGAACGAGATCTCGTCCGGGCGCGCGCCGAGAGCGGCCGCGACCGCCTCCCGGGCCGTCTCGAGCAGCAGCCGGGCCCGGCGCCCCGCCCGGTAGAGCCGGTCGGGGTCCGCCCACCCGTCGTCCACCGCGGCCTGCAGCGCCATCCGGGCGGCCGGGTGGAGCGGAGCGGCCGTGGCCGCGTCGAAGTAGCCGCTTCCCGGGGCCGGGTCGCGGCGGGGTGAGGGCGGTCCCGTTGCAGCGGACACGCCCGAACGCTAGCGGGACCTGCACGCGAGCGGCACCGGCCGCTGCGTTACTGTTTCGCCGTGCTCGCCGGACGTCCACGCCGTTCTCCGCACGCTCGAATTGGCCGTGCGTCACAGGTTCCGAAGGCTCGTGCTCCCCGTCTTCTGGCGCGCCTGAGCGGCCTGCTCGTCCTGTGCGTCCTGGCCACCGGCTGCGACGGGGTGTGGACGCGCGGCGGCTGGCCGAGCCCGGTCACCGAGCAGGGCCAGAAGGTGCTGGGGGTCTGGCGGGGCTCGCTGATCACGGCGATGTGCGTCGGTGCCTTCGTCATCGGCCTGATCCTGTGGAGCGCGGTGTTCTTCCGCCGCAAGGGCGTCGGATACATGCCGCGGCAGGTGCGTTACAACCTGCCGATCGAGGTGCTCTACACGGTCGTGCCCGTGATCATGGTCGCGATCCTGTTCTATTTCACGGCCCTGCGCGAGAACGACGAAGACAAGTTCAGCGCCCATCCCGACCTGCGCATCCAGGTGGTCGGGTTCCAGTGGGCGTGGCAGTTCAACTACCTCAACGACGGGCTGTCGATCACCGGCCGGCCCGGCGACTACCCCCAGCTGGTCATCCCGGTGGGGGAGAAGATCCGGTTCTACGAGACCTCGCCGGACGTCATCCACTCGTTCTGGGTCATCCCGTTCCTGTTCAAGCGGGACGTGGTCCCCGGCCACCCGAACTCGTTCGAGGTGACGGTGACCAAGCAGGGCACGTTCGACGGGAAGTGCACCGAATACTGCGGCGTCGACCATGACCGCATGCTGTTCACGGTGAAAGCGGTCTCGAAGTCGGCCTACCAGGCCTGGCTGGCCAAGGCGAAGGCGACCGCGCAGGCGGGCACCGACAAGAAGCTCACCGTCTACAACGGGCCCACGACGGTGCCGATGGGGCCGACCGGCAACACGCAGAGGAGCCACCAGTGACCATCGCCGAGCCGGCCCGCCGGGTCCGCCCGCGGCGGGTTCCCGTTGCCCCGGGGAGCCGCATCGTTCGGTGGATCACCACGACCGACCACAAGGTCATCGGCTACCTCTACCTGACGACCTCGTTCGTGTTCTTCCTCATCGCCGGGCTGATGGCCGAGGCGATGCGCACCGAGCTGGCCCGCCCCGGGCTGCAGTTCTTCGACAACGAGCAATACAACCAGCTGTTCACCATGCACGGCACGCTGATGCTGCTGATGTTCGCGACGCCGCTGTTCGTCGGCTTCACCAACGTGATCATGCCGCTGCAGATCGGGTCGCCGGACGTCGCGTTCCCGCGGCTCAACATGCTGAGCTACTGGTTCTTCCTGTTCGGCTCGCTGATCGTCATGGGCGGCATCCTCACGCCGGGCGGCTGGGCCGACTTCGGCTGGTACGCCTACTCGCCGCTCAACGACGCCGTGCACTCACCCGGCGTCGGCGCGGACATGTGGGTGATGGGCCTGGCCCTGTCCGGGTTCGGCACGATCCTGGGCGCGGTCAACTTCGTCACGACGATCCTGTGCATGCGCGCGCCGGGCATGACGATGTTCCGGATGCCGATCTTCACCTGGAACGCGCTGGTCACCTCGATCCTCGTGCTGGTCGCGTTCCCGGTCCTCGCGGCCGCGCTGCTCGGCCTTGAGGCCGACCGCAAGTTCGGCGCGCACATCTTCGACGCCTCCAGCGGCGGCGCGATCCTCTGGCAACACCTGTTCTGGTTCTTCGGCCATCCCGAGGTCTACATCGTCGCCTTACCGTTCTTCGGCATCATCACCGAGGTCATCCCGGTGTTCAGCCGCAAGCCGGTGTTCGGCTACAAGGGCCTCGTCTTCGCGACGATCTCCATCGCGGCACTGTCGATCACCGTGTGGGCGCACCACATGTTCTCCACCGGCGCGGTCCTGCTGCCGTTCTTCTCGCTGATGACGTTCCTCATCGCGGTGCCGACGGGGGTGAAGTTCTTCAACTGGATCGGCACGATGTGGCGAGGACAGATCACGTTCGACACCGCGATGCTGTTCGCCATCGGCTTCCTCGTGACGTTCCTGCTCGGTGGGCTGACCGGCGTCATGCTCGCCTCACCGCCGATCGACTTCCACGTCACCGACACCTACTTCGTGGTGGCGCACTTCCACTACGTGCTGTTCGGGACGGTCGTGTTCGCGATGTTCTCGGGCTTCTACTACTGGTGGCCCAAGATGACCGGCACGATGCTCAACGAGACGCTCGGCAAGATCCACTTCTGGACGCTGCTGATCGGCTTCCACACGACGTTCCTCGTCCAGCACTGGCTCGGCGTCGAGGGCATGCCGCGGCGCTACGCCGACTATCTGCCGAACGAGGGGTTCACCACCCTCAACACGGTCTCGACGATCGGCGCCTACATCCTCGGCCTGTCGATGCTGCCGTTCATGTACAACGTGTGGCGCTCGTGGGTGGGCAAGAACGAGCGGGTCATCGGCGACGACCCGTGGGGCTACGGCAACTCGCTCGAGTGGGCGACGTCCTGCCCGCCGCCGCGGCACAACTTCGTGTCGATCCCGCGGATCCGTTCCGAGCGTCCGGCGTTCGACCTGCACTACCCGCACCTGTCCGGCCATCCGGACTATCACGCCACGCCCGAGCTGGCGTAAGAAGAGAGCAGAGCCATGAAGGTCGAGGGTTACCTCTTCGCGTTCATCGCCGTCTTCCTCGGCGTCGCCGACGTCGTCTACTGGTTCACCTCGCACGACCCGACCGGCACGACGGCATTGGCGCTGGGCGCCGGTCTCGGCACGCTGATCGGGTCCTACCTGCTGTTCACGGCCCACCGGATGGAACCGCGGCCGGAGGACCTCGACGACGCCGACATCAGCGACGGCGCCGGCGAGCTCGGGTTCTTCTCGCCCTACTCCTGGGCACCGCTGTGGTGCGGCCTGGCCGCCGCGACCTGCTTCCTCGGGATCGTCTTCGGCTGGTGGCTGTTCTACATCGGCGCTGCCTTCGCCGTACCAGCCGTTGGGTCGATGGTCTTCGAGTACTACGCCGACACCGCGCACTAGCGGACGCGGTTGGATCAATACGACGAAGGCCCCTGCCGATCCGGCAGGGGCCTTCGTGTTGCGTCCTGGGCGGCGCCGCCCCAGCTTGGGAGGCGCTTCAGGTGACGCTAGGTGCGCTGGTTCAGATCGCGCGGACGTCCGAGGCCTGCGGGCCCTTCTGGCCAGCCGTGACGGTGTACTCGACCGCCTGGCCGTCCTGGAGGGTCTTGAAGCCGTTCCCGGTGATCGCGCTGTAGTGCACGAACACGTCCGGAGAGCCGTCGGCGGGGGCGATGAAGCCGAAGCCCTTGGTCTCGTTGAACCACTTGACGGTGCCCTGAGCCATGATGTTCCTTCCACTGGCTCGCGCGCCCCACTGGTGTGGGACTCGGCCGTCGCGGTGCCTTCGGTGTGAAAGCAAAACGCCCGCGAGTTGTATCCCGCGGGCGAAACTGCACAACGAGAACTGCGACCTCGCCTATGACGCTAGCACCCGTTTTGCCCGGTGGTCCAGCAATCCGGTCGACCGGTCTGTTCCGATCCGAAAGAGCAGCGGCAGGGGGTGTCCGCCGTCCGGCTACGCCGGCCGCTTGCTCGTGGGCAGGCTCTCGACGACGGCGTCGTAGGACGAGTCGAGGAGCTCGCGTAGGTCCTCATCCGGGGCACACCGTCGAGTCGGGCGCTGTTCCAGCCGTAGCGGCCGACGTAGGCCGACGAGGTGACGGCGTCGGGGTAGCGGTCGCGCGCCTCACGAGCGTCCTCGGCGGTACGCCCGCACGTGACGCCGACCGACGGATGCTCGGCCCGGCCGAGCCCAGGAACGCGAAGATCTTGTCGCCGACCTTCGCGACCTCGTCGTCCTCCGGGGGCCCAGGGGGCCAGGGGCAGGGGCAGGGGCAGGGGCCTACCGGCCCAGGGGCTACCGGCTACGGGCGGGTGAGGGTCTTGGGCTCTTCGTCTTCGGTGGAGCGCTGCGGTGTCTCGTGCCGCTCGAAGAAGAAGCCCTCCAGCGCTTGGCGAGCCCGGGCCATCATCCCGACCGGTCGGCCGATGGGACGGCTCGGGCCGCTGCCGTCACCGCTGCCGTGGCCGTTCTCCGACGGCAACGCGTGCCGGTCCGGCAGGTCGTGCCCGAGCTGCATCGCCAGCACCGCTCGGCGCTGTTCCGGCAGCGGTTTGGTGACCTCGATGTACTCACCGGAAGGCAGCCGCCGGATGATGCCGGTCTCGATGCCGTGCTCGAGCAGCTCCTCGTCGTGATGCTGCAGGCCCAGCGCCCAGCGCTTGGTGATGTAGAAGGCGATGAACGGCCCGACGATCGTCACGATCCGCATCACCCACGTCGTCGCCTGCAGCGACCAGTGGAAGGTGTAGGCGAGGACGTCGTTCTGCCCCGCCAGGTAGAGCATGCCGTAGAAGAACAAGCCGGCGACGCCCAACGCCGTACGCACCGGCACGTCGCGAGGTCGCTGCAGCAGGTTGTGGAACGACTTGTCCTTGGTGATCCACGCCTCGAGCGTCGGGTAGGCGTAGAGCAGGTTGAACATGATGCCCGGCAGGATCACGCCCGGAACCAGGATGTTCCAGCTGATCGTGTGTCCCCAGAAGTCCGTCTCGAACGGCGGCATCATCCGCAGCGAGCCTTCGAGGAAGAAGATGTACCAGTCCGGCTGCGACCCCGCCGACACCTGCGACGGGTTGTAGGGCCCATAGAGCCACACCGGGTTGATCTGCGCGAAGGCACCGAGGGCTGCGCACACCCCGAAGACCATGAACAGGAAGCCGTTGGTCTTGAGGATGAACGTCGGATAGAACGGCGTGCCGACGACGTTGCGCTCGGTCTTGCCCGGCCCGGGAAAGTCCGTGTGCTTCTGGTGCCACAGGATCATCATGTGCGCGCTGATCAAGGCGAGCAGGATGCCCGGCACCAGCAGCACGTGGATGATGAACAACCGCGGGATGAAGTCGACGCCCGGATAGTTCCCGCCGAAGATGAAGTACGCGAGGTAGGTGCCGACGACCGGGATGGACTCCATCACCGAGTAGGCGATGCGGATGCCGGTGCCGGAGAGCAGGTCGTCGGGCAGCGAATAGCCGGCGAAGCCTTCGAGGATCGCCAGGATGAACAGCGTGACGCCGATGTGCCAGTTGACCGTCCGCGGCTTGCGGAACGCGCCGGTGAAGAACACGCGCATCATGTGCACCGCGATCGACATGACGAACAGCAGCGCCGCCCAGTGGTGGATCTGCCGCATCAGCAGACCGCCACGGACGTCGAACGAGAGCTTCAGCGTCGACGCGTAGGCGTCGGTCATGTGTACGCCGCGCAGCGGCCCGTAGGAGCCGTTGTAGACGACATCCGAGCTGGACGCGTGGAAGAACAGCGTCAGGTAGGTGCCGGTCAGCAGCAGGATGACGAACGAGTAGAGCGCGATCTCGCCCAGCATGAACGACCAGTGGTCCGGAAAGACCTTGTTGAAGCTACGGCGCAGGAAGTTCGCCGAGCCGAACCGGTCGTCGACGTAGCGCAGGCTCTTCTTGGCCGCGACCTCGGCAGCGCTGCTCATCGGCTCTCCTCAGCGGCGGCGGGGAGATGGTTGTTCTTGTTGGCGTCACCGCGCTCCCAGAAGCTCGGCCCGACCGGCTCCTCGTAGTCGCTGAGCGCGTAGAAGTAGCCCTTCTTGTCCACCCGGATCGGCAGCTGCGGCAACCGTCGCGCGGCCGGGCCGAAGATGACGTTGGCGTCGTCGGCCATGTCGAACGTCGACTGGTGGCACGGGCACAGCAGGTGGTGGGTCTGCTGCTCGTAGAGGCTGATCGGGCAGCCCGCGTGCGAGCAGATCTTGGAGTAGGCGACGTGGTTGTCCACGCCCCACGCCACCTCTTTCTTCGACCGGATCTCGCCCGGCGCGAACCGGATGAGCACGGTCGGTGCCAGCGCCATGTCCTCGACCGAGTCGAAGCCTTCCGGCATGACGGTGACGATCCCGCCGACCTCGACGTCGCCGAGCTTGATCGGCAGCTTGGTCTCGACGTCGACGAGCCGCAGCCCCTTCTTCCAGCCGGTGTGCCGCAGCTTGCTGTGCGGCAGCGGCCCCAGGTCGCGCAGCAGGAAGACGGCGGGGAGCGGGAGCACCGCGAGGGCTCCGAGCAGCGTGCGGCGCAGCATCTTGCGCTTGCCGATCTGCATCTCGGTGACGCCCTTGAAGAACGTCTCCTCGGTGAGGAGCTCCTCCTCCTCCGGGGAGTAGGGGTGGTGCCGGTCCTGCACCGCCTTGTCGTGCGGCAGCAGCTTCTTGGCCCACAGGATGAACCCGGCGCCGAGCGCGAGCAGCGACGCCGCCAGCGTGCCGCCGAGGGCGAAGTTCATGTCCCGGCCGACCGCCGCGTGCCGGCTGATCAGCAGGAAGCAGACGATGAACCCGAGCGCCGCGATCGTCGCCAGCGCGAACAGCGCCGAGACCTGGAACTCCGCGAACGTGTCCTCGCGAGGGTCGACCTGCGCCGGGTCGTGCTCGGCTCCGAACGCCTCGACCGGCACCACGTGGGTGCCGTCGCTGTCGCTGGGGCGGGTGAACATCGCCTGCTGCGCTTCCTGGGCCTCCGGCGTCAGCGGCCGGCGACCGACCCGGCGGCCGGGTCGCTGCTTCTCCGGCACGTCGGCGCCCATGCCGCCACGCTGGAGGACCTCGCCCTCGATCTCGCGCGCCGAGGCAGTGCCTCCGGTCTCGCGCCGCTCCCCGCGGCTGGTCGTCGGCGACTTGGCCCGCTCGAAGACGCTGCCGGAAGCCTCGGCCGCCGTCTTCGGCGCTTCCCGCGGGGCCTCGCCGTCCTCGTTGTTCTTGTTGGTGTCGTCACTCATGCTCGGGCACCGATCCAGATCGTCACGATCACAAGGGCACCGATGCCGACCAGCCAACCGACGACTGTCTCCGACACCGGTCCGATGCGGCCGAGGCCGGCACCACCAGGGTCGGCCTGGGTCTTGATCGTGCGGACGTAGTTGATGATGGCCAGCTTCTGGTCCGGCGTGAGCTGCTTGTCGCCGAACACGGGCATGTTGGCGGGCCCAGTAATCATGGCCTCGTAGATCTGTGTCGGTGTGGCGTCCGACAGCGACGGCGCGTACTTGCCATAGGTCAGCTCACCGCCGGACCCGACGAAGTTGTGGCACTGCGCACAGTTGGTCCGGAACAACGCCCCGCCGTACGCCGTGTCGGCCTTCTGCCATTCGGCAGTGGTGAACTGCGGGATCGCCGGGCCGCCGCCGAGCGAGGCGACGTAGGCGGCGATGTCGAGGATCTGCGGCTCGCTGTACGACGGCCGCTTGCGCGGCGGCTGGGCCTGGTGCTGTTGCAGCGGCATCCGCCCCGTGCCGACCTGGAAGTCGACCGCGGCGGCGCCCACGCCGATCAGGCTCGGCGCGCGGTTGCCGCCTTCGCCGTGGAACCCGTGGCAGCTGGCGCAGCCCTGGTTGTAGAGCTCCTGCCCGCGCTGCACCGCCGGGTCGGCGCTGGTCGACGCCTGGCCCTTCGGGGCGAGCGCGGCGTAGAGCATGCCCATGAGCCCCAGCGCGACGGCGATCACGGCCGCGCTGGCCAAGGCACGACGGCGGCTGACGAGCCGCGCCGCCACAGTTGATGGAGTCACGTCAGGTCTCTCGGAGTCAGCGGATGAGGTAGATGACGGTGAACAGGCCGATCCAGACGATGTCGACGAAGTGCCAGTAGTAGGACACGACGATCGCGGCGGTCGCCTGGCCCGGGGTGAACGGGCCGAACGTGGTGCGCACGAGCAGGAACACGAAGGCGATCAGGCCACCCAAGACGTGCAGCCCGTGGAAACCGGTCGTTATGTAGTAGACCGACCCATATCCGTGGCTGGCCAGGCTGAAGTCGTTGTGCACGAAGTACTCGAAGGCCTGCCCGCCGATGAAGATCGCGCCCATCATGAACGTGACGATGAACCAGTAGCGCAGGCCGGCCACGTCGCCGCGTTCGGCCGCGAACACCCCGAGCTGACAGGTCACGCTGGACAGCACCAGCACGATCGTGAACGGCGCCGCCGTCTTGAGGTCGAGCACGACGTCCTTCGCCGGCCAGATCGGCTCGTTGACCGAACGAACGGTGAAATACATCGCGAACAGCGACGCGAAGAACATCAGCTCGCTGGACAACCACACGATCGTCCCGACGCTGACGATGTTGGGTCTGGTCAACGATCCGTGGGACGGGACCTTCTCGAGAGCAGTAGCGGAGGCCACGGCGCAGATTGTTGCAGGGACGCTGCCGCGTCCGTGCCCGACCCCCCAAGCCCGGGCGTGTCCGGCGCTCCCCGAGGACGGTGGCCGGCTGCGGGCGCGGGAGGGTGGCCTACCGTGGTGAGGTGCCGCTGCTGCCGCTGCATGGGTACGACGGGCTGCCACCACTGAGCCCGTCGAGCGGGCTGACGGCCTGGGAGGCCAACCCGGTCGTCATCGCCGGGCTCGTCGTCGCGGGCGGGCTCTACCTGTGGGCCAGCCTGCGGCTGCGCCGCCGCGGCGACCACTGGTCGGTCGGACGGATGATCGCGTTCCTGGGCGGCGGCCTCGGCACGATCGCGCTGGCGACCCTGTGGTGGCCCGGCGCCTACGACGACACCCTGTTCTGGGCCCACATGGTCCAGCACATGACGTTGTCGATGGTCTCGCCGATCTTCCTCGCGCTGGGCGCCCCGGTGACGCTCGCGCTGCGCACGCTGCCCGCCGGCCCGCGCCAGGGGTTGGTCCGGGTCCTGCACAGCCTGCCGGCCAAGATCGTCATGAACCCGCTGGTGGGATTCGCACTGCTGTTCGGCACCCCGTTCGTCCTGTACTTCACCGGGCTCTACGAGGCGACGCTGCGCAACTCCGTGCTGCACGAGTGGCTGCACGTCCACTTCATCGTGGCCGGCTGCGTCTTCTTCTGGCCGCTGATCGGCGTCGACCCCGTGCCGGGCCGGCTTCCGCACCCGATGCGGCTTTTGCTCCTGTTCGTCACGTTGCCGGCCCACGCCTGGCTCGGCATCTCGATCATGAGCCAGCACACCGTGCTGGCGGGCGACTACTACCGCGCCCTGGCCCGGCCGTGGGGGCCGTCGCTGCTGCACGACCAGTCCATCGGCGGCGGGCTGATGTGGGCCACCGGTGACCTGATCGGGCTGATCGTGGTCGCGGCGCTGTTCGTCCAGTGGGCCCGCGCCGACGCCCGCGAGGCCGTCCGCACCGACCGGGCGTTCGACCGTGCCGCCGGCCTCGCCGGGCAGCGCGAGGCCGACGAGACCGACGCGTGGACGGCGTACAACGCTCGGTTGGCAGCCCTCGCCCGCCACGAGGCGGGCACATCATGATCACCGGCTGACGTTTCGCCTCGGGAACCGACAGGTACGACGACCGCGGAGGTCGCCGTGAAGGTCAAGCATCATGCAGTCACCGAGGCAGAGGCGCTGATCGGCATCGACCGGCTGGTGCGCGACATCAGGACCGGCCGGTTCGAGCGGATGCTGTCCGGGCTCACCGGAATCGGCGCGCTGATCACCGCCGTCGAGATCTATTTCGAGCACGACCGCGCCAGCTTCGGCAACAAGAACATGTACCTCCCGGTCCTGCTCGGCCCGTTCGGTCTCGCCGCCGGCGTCGCGGGGGTGTTCAGCAAGCGCGCGGCAAAGACCGCGTTGCCGGCCGTCTCACTGCTCATCACCGCCAACGGGCTGCAGGGGTTCGTCCTGCACGCCCGCGGCGTCGCGCAACGGCCGGGTGGCTGGCGGCTCACGCGTTACAACCTCGAGATGGGACCGCCGCTGTTCGCGCCGCTGCTGGCCAGCATCGTCGGCGGCATGGGGCTCGTCGCGGCGATCCTGCGCCGCGAGGGCGACTGAGCGGTGGGCGGGCTGTTCCGCACCGGCGTCGGCAGCGACGGCACCGTGCCGGGCGGCGGACCCAACCTGCGGTTTCCCGGCTACGACGTCGTCGCCACCGTCGGCACGTGGGACGCCGTCACCGCCGGTGTCGTGCTGGCCCGGCTCGGCCCGCCCCCGCCGATCCGCTTCTTCACCCCGGACGAGCAGGCGATCGGCGCGGCGCTGTTCGACCAGCTGCTCGACCAGCGGCCCGACCAGAGTCCCGCCGCGAAAGTCCCGGTGCTCGAGATGGTCGACGCCCGGCTCGCCGAGCACATCACCGACGGCTGGCGCTACGCCGACATGCCAGAGGACGGCGACGCCTTCCGGCGTACGTTCGCGGCACTCGACGAGGACGCGCGGGAGCTGACCGGACAACGGTTCCACGAGACCAGCTGGGACCGGCAGGCCGAGATCTTGCAGCGGATCCAGGACCTCAACGACGACGACGAGCAGTGGCACGGCCTGCCGGCCAAGCACGTGTGGTCGCTGTGGACCCGCTACGCCTGCGCCGCGTTCTACTCCCACCCGTGGGCCTGGAACGAGATCGGCTTCGGGGGACCGGCCTACCCGCGCGGCTACAAGAACCTCGGCATGGACGCGCGCGAGCCGTGGGAGGTGCGCGACCGGGTCAACCGCGAGCCGATCGAGATCGGCGCGATCATCGAGAACTCGCGCCGGGCGGCGGCGCGACGGGAGGGCGTCGAGTGACCGTACGCCGAGCGCGTCTCCGCCCCCCGGCAAGTCGGGGGCCCTCGTGACCCTGGACCGGCTGCGGCGCAACCTGCGCCGCGACGAGGTCCGGCAGCGCAACTCCTCCGCGTGGCTGCTGCCCAACGACGGCACCCGCACCAACCACCGGTTGCGCCAGGACATGCGCCGGTTCGCCGACGACGACGAGGTCGACCTGGCGATCGTCGGGTGCGGAGCCGGCGGCGGGACGCTGCTGCAGCGGATGGCGCGGGCCGGGTGGCGCTGCGTGGCCTTCGACGCGGGACCGTTCTGGGACCCCGACCGCGACTGGGTCAGCGACGAGGCCGGCTCCCACCATCTCTACTGGAACGAGCCCCGGGTGATCGCAGGGGCCGACCCCGTCCCCCTCGGCTCGAACAACTCCGGCCGGGGCGTGGGCGGTTCGATGGTGCACTTCGCCGGCTAC
>DASTWK010000092.1:0-76113 GCA_035776655.1 Mycobacteriales bacterium
CCAGGCCCAGATCGCCGCGACGCAGGAGCGCCACCCGCGGGTGTTCCGGGTGCCGGCCCTGCTGCTCGCGACCTGGTGGGACAGCGACAAGGGCCAGACGTCGCCGCAGTTCCAGGCCGGGCACGACGCGGCGTACTTCAAGAAGCTGCTCGACGGCTTCGGCGGCAACCCGCGGGGCAGCGTCACGCAGTTCTACTACGAGGCCTCGTTCGGCCAGTTCCTCGTCAAGATCGACGTCTACGGCCCCTACGTCTCCAACCGCTCCCGCCAGGACCGCTGCTACTACGGCGGGCTCGGCGAGCAGCGCACGACCGACCCCGTCGGCAGCACGCTCGGCGTGGGCGGCGGGGGTGCACTCGGCATGGCGCTGGAGGCGGTGCCGCAGGCGGATGCCGACATCGGCGCCAACTGGGGGAAGTACGACAACAACGGCGACGGCCGGGTCGACTTCACGATGATCATCCACTCCGGCGCGGACATGGCCGTCACGGGCAATCCGTGCAACACCTGGTCGCACGCGCTGCAGGCCACCCTCGGTGAAGGTGAGGCGGCCGAGAACGCCGCCGGGCTGCCGCACGGCACCCTCGCCCGCTCCGGCATCCCCACCAGCACCCCGGGCATCTTCGTCGACCGCGTGCTCACGATCCCCGAGTTCGCCTCCGCGGCCGACCCGCTCACGATCGGCGTGGCCAGCCACGAGATGGCGCACTCGCTGGGCGAGCCGGACTACTACGACACGTCGTACAACTCCGTCGGCACCGGCGACTTCGACATCATGAGCGGCGGGTCCTACCTGGGGAACCCGTCCGGCTCGAACCCGGCGATGATGAACCCCGCCACCCGGGTCTTCCAGGCCTGGCTGACGCCGAAGATCGTGCGCAAGAGCCTGCGCGGCTACACCCTCGGCGCGCGCACCGCCAAGCCGAGCGGCAACTACCACTACGGCATCCCCGACCCCAACCTGCTGCTCGTGCCGACCTATGAGATCTCGGTCGGGCAGAAGGACTCCCTCGGTCACGTCTGGACGCCCGACGACGTCTATGGCCTGGCCAAGGACCCGAAGACGAAGAAGTACGTCGTCGAGGGGTTCTACGTCGAGAACGTCAGCCGGGAGGCGCACTCGCGGCTGGTCGAGAAGAAGAACCCGATGGGGTCGATGTTCGACCGCAAGCAGCACGGCTCCGGCCTGCTCGTCTGGCACTTCGACTACTGGCGGCAGTCCACGACGTACTTCGCGCACGGCAACGATGCGCAGAACGACCCGAACCGCTACCAGATGGATCTCGAGGAGTTCGACCAGAACGACAACACCCAGGAGCTGCAGCTGAACTACAGCCGCGGCAACCCCTCGGACTACCTCACCGCGGCCGCCACCGGCATCACCTCCGGCACCCGGGAGCTGCCGCCGGGCGTGCCGACCGCGACCGGCAAGTCACAGGCCCCGGCGGACCTCAGCGGAACGACGACGCCGGCGACTCCGTCGACGGTCGAGTTCACCGTGACGAAGAACCCGAACAACTACCTGATGACGGTCAGCGCCGGCAGCGACAACCCCGCCGGTGACTGCAAGCTGCAGCTCACCGACCCGGCCGGGACGACCTCACCGGAGGTCGACTCCAACGGCGCCGGCGCGGCGGAGACCGTGACGGTGAAGAACCCGGCTGCCGGCACGTGGAAGGCGACGGTCAGCGACTTCGCCGGCTGCTTGCAGTGGTCCGGCCGCGCGGTCTTCTCCGGCTCCGGCGGGTTCACCACCTCAGGCGCGGCCGACACCTGGTCGAACTGGTCGCACAAGCCGACCGGCTGGGCGTTCACCAACGTCTCCGGTGTCAGCAACGGTCTCGACGTCAGCAACGAGTCCGGTGGCAGCGACCGCATCACGCTCGACGTGCTCAACCTGCGCCACCAGCGCGACGTCTCACCCGGCTTCGTCACCGGCAGGCTGAACCCAGCCGGCGGCACCGGCCGACTCACCGCCGGGACGCGCAACCCGCTCGTCGTACCGGTCTTCTCCAACGGCAGCAAGGCGCCGGGGGACGTGCGGGTGGCGGTGCACGTCGGCAGCGCGCACGGGCCGGTGGTCGCCGCCCGCACCGTGAAGCTGCACGGCTACCAGCGCAAGAACGTGCACTTCTCCTACCGGCCGGCCCACGAAGGCCCGCTGCGGCTCGTCACCGTGGTCGACCCGGCGAACCGCATCGCCGAGGCCGAGGAGCACAACCAGGTGCAGGTCACCAGCCTGTGGGCGGGGCCGCGGCGCCCGAAGGTGCTGATCGTCGACGACGACGAGACGCTGCTGCACGAGCGGGCGATCGCCGGCGCGCTCGCCTCCCTCGGCGTGCCTTACGCGATCGTGGGTGCGCACCCGTCGGCGGCCACGATGCGCAAGTACGCCGCTGTCGTCTGGGAGGCCTCGGTCGACCGGTACGAAGGGCAGCTCAACCGCGGTGACCGCGCCGCCCTGCGGTCCTACCTGAACGGCGGCGGCAAGCTGCTGCTGACCAGCAACCGCATCTTCGACGCGGTCGGCACCGGCAACACGTCCACCACGCCGCAGTCGACGGCGGAGGGTGTGCAGTTCGGGGCGCAGTACCTCGGTTCTCGCCAGCCGGCCGACAACGGCACCTACGTGGTGGTCCAGGAGAAGCCGTCGACGGTGACCGGCTCGGGTCTCCTCGACGGGCAGCGGCTGCGCATCGCCCCGGCGCCGGCCCGACCGTTCATCGGACTGGCCGGGTTGGCGCAGGCGGGTGCCGGCGGGCTGGGCAAGACCATCAAGCCGTTCGGCACCGCCCGCGGCCTCGCCACCCTCGACAAGGGGTCGATGGCCGCGGTGCAGCCGGAGAAGGACCCGGCCTACCTCGGCATCGGGGTCGACGGTGACGCCGCGCACCACCACTTCCAGACCGTGACGCTCGGCTGGAACCTCGGCGACGACATCAACGCGGCCGACACCGTCACCGTGTTGCGGTCGGTGCTGCGGCACTTCCGGGTCCCGCTGCACTCCTACGCCGTTCACTCGGCGGCGCCGCTGGTGTTCCACTCGCCGGTGCGCGACCAGGTCTCCGGCCGGTCGACGCCGGTGACGGCGATCGTGCTCGGCGGCCACGGCCCGACGACGGTCCGGCTGTTCTACCGCCGACACGGCAGCGGCGGGTTCTACTCGGTGCGGATGCGGCCCAGCGGCGCCCACGGCGCCTACCTCGGCCGGATCCCGGGCCGGGCGGTGACCCCGGACGGCGTGGACTACTTCATCAAGGCAGGCGCCTCGTTCGACCCGATCGGCGCCGGCGCCCGCGTGTTGTTCCACGGCATCGGTGTGTCGCTGCCCGAGGTGGCGAAGCCGCTGCCGCGGTTGCCGCACGGCGTGTGACCCATCGCCGCCGCGCCCGGCCGGAGCTGCCGGGCGCGGCGGCAACTGGTGGGCCCGGCGGAGCACCCCCTCGCGGAGCGAGGAATCGCCCGCTCCGGCGGAGAGGAATCGAACCCGCCGCGGCGAAGTCGTCCGGTGCACCAGCCGTGCGCACCGAGGGGGGCAGGGTCATGCAGCGACGCCGACCAGCTCGAGTAGGTCTTGTCGTAGGGGTCGCGCTGGCGGCACTCGCCGCCGCGGCGACGGGCGCGACCACCGGCTCCGGCCTCGCCGCCGCGCCGGCGCACCTCGTCGGCGTCGCGCACACCTATCCCGGCGGCTTCAACCCCGAGGCCGGCGACGACGACCAGATGGCTGCGCTGCCCGGCGGCATCGACCCGGTCAACGCGGTGGCCGCGTCGCTGAAGGCTGCCCGGCAGGCGGCGGCGCTGCCGACGACGCACGCCGAGGACCGCTGGGTCTCCCGCGGCCCGGTCGGCGTCGACATGCCCCCCGGCTACTCCCAGTCCGGCGAGCAGTTCGAGCGGGTCGCCGGCATGGGCGCCGCCATCGCGTCCCCGCCCGGGCACCCCGACACCGTCTACGTCGGCAACATGGGCGGTTTGTGGCGGTCGACCGACGCCGGCGCGCACTGGACCAACCTGAGCGACGGCAAGCTGCCGCGGGTGGCCGTCGGCGCCATCGCGATCGACCCGGCCCATCCCAAGACCATCTACGTCGGCACCGGCATCACGTTCAACTCGTTGTCCGGTGACGCCGTGGGCAGCGGCATCTACGTCACCCGCGACGGCGGCCGGCACTTCACCCGGCCCAAGCAGCACACCTTCGGTTACGCCACCACCCAGATCGCGGTGTCGTCGAAGGCCGTCCTGGTCGGCACCAACCACGGCCTGTTCCGCTCCACCGACCGCGGTCACAGCTTCCAGCAGGTCGAGCTGCCAACCGCCGGCCCCGGCAAGACCGCCCACGGCCCGTTCGCCAACTGGATCTCCGCCGTCGTCGTCAAGCCCGGCGCGCCCAAGGAGTTCACCGCGGCGGTCGGGTTCTTCTACGGCAAATACAAGCTCGTCGACGGGACCATCGCCTCACCCGGCAACGGCCTCTACCGCTCCACCAACGCCGGCGCGAGCTTCCACCAGCTGCCGGTCAACAACCAACTGAGCAACCCGGACTCCTCCAAGGACCCGATCGGCCGGATCACGCTGGCCTACGGTCAGGCCAAGGGTCAGCACAACGTGCTGTGGGCCGCGCTGTCCGACGCCGGCCTCGCTGCCGGTGACGCTCCGGGCGGGCTCGACCTGCTCCAGAACGCCACCGGCCAGTCGCTCAACCCGACCAACACCGCGTTCAACGGGCTCTACCGCTCCGACGACGACGGCACTTCGTTCTCGGTCAAGGCCACTCCACAGACGCTCGAAGGCTCGCCCAACAGCCTGCTGTCCGCGTTCGGCGCGCTCGGCTACGGCATCGGCGTCCAGGGCTTCTACAACCTGTGGGTGGCCACCGACCCGAAGGTCCCCGACCAGGTCTACCTGGGCCTGGAAGAGGTGTTCCAGGGCACTCCGACCGTGCCCGGTGTCGGCAGCGGCCCCTACTCGTTCTCCACGATCCAGCGCTACGCGGACCTGTGCGGTTTCCTGCTCTACTTCCAGAACGTCCCGCCGACCTACGGCGTGTCCTGCCCGAGCCAAGCGCCGATCATCGGCGGCAAGTCGACGCACCCGGACCAGCACGCCGCGATCGTCGTACCGACCGCGACGGGGTCCCGCCTCTACACCGGCAACGACGGCGGGTTCTTCCGCCAGGACAGCCATGCCGTCACACCCGCCGACACCGGTGACCAGGCGACCATCGGGTTCGACAACCAGCACTGGACCGCGATGAACGACCTGTCGACGACCGAGCCGTGGAACGTCGCGCTGCTGCCCGACAACGAGGTCATCGCGGGCCTGCAGGACAACGGCGCGATCCTGGTGCCGAAGGGCAGCAACCACGGCATCGAGATCTGTGGCGGCGACGGCATCAACGTGCTGCCGACGCCGAACCCCGATGTCTTCTACTGCTCCTACACCGGCGCGTCGCTGTACGTGACGACCGACCACGGGCACACCATCACCGGCATCCCGCCGGATCTGACCGACGCCCAGTTCCTGTCGCCGGCCGAGATCGACCCGACGAACCCCAACCACCTCGTGGCCGCCGCCAACGACATCAAGGAGACGACGAAGGGGCCGAACACGCAGGTCCTGTACGACGTCGTCGCGACGGGAACGGTCGTGCAGTCGGACTGGCAGGAGAGCTACACCCTCGGCAACAGCAAGGGCACCGACCCGACGACGGGGAAGCCCTACGTGTGGCAGACCACCGCGCTGGCGGTGCGCGGATCGAAGATCTACGGCGCGATCTGCGGACCGTGCCGCGGCGCCCTCACCGACCCGAGCAAGCTGCGGGCGGCGATCACCACCAACGTCAAGCAGGGCTGCACACCCAAGCCCGGCTCGAGCGCCTGCTGGCACAAGGCGGCCGGCAAGGGTCTGCCGAAGGGCTATCCGACCGGCATCGCGCTCAACCCGCAGCACCCGAGCACGATCTACGTGACGTTCGGTGAGCTCAATCCCTACGGCTATCCGCTGAAGAAGATCGGTACGGCGCGGGTGCTGGTCAGCCACGACGGGGGCGCCTACTTCACCGACCTGACCCGCAACCTGCCGCAGGGCAGCGTCTACGGCGTGGTCTGGCGCAGCGGGCACCTCATCGTCGCGACCGACACCGGCGTCTACCAGTCGAAGGTCGGCGGTCGGTGGAAGCACCTGGGATCGGCGTTGCCCAACGGTGTCATGGTGCGCGACCTCTACCTCGACCCGACCGGCCGGCACCTGCTGGTCAGCCTCTACGGGCGAGGCGCCTGGGAGCTCGACCTCGGTTCGACGGCGCGAAACAGCAACGGCCCCGGCCCGGGCGGCGCCCCGCGCCGCTGAACCGACTCGTGCGGCGCCCCGCGCCGCTGAACCGACTCGTGCGGCGACCGCGGCGAGCCGCGGTCAGTCCCAGGTCGACGCGTGCGCGGCGAACGACTCCTTCAACTGCACGCTGACCACACAGAAGACGGTGCCCACCGGGTCGCGCATCACGACCCAGGAGTGGTGTCGCTCGATCTCGGCGGCGCCGAGCGCGGTGAGCCGGGCGACCTCGGCCTCCACGTCGTCGGTCTCGATGTCGAGGTGGATCCTCGGCGCCGGATCACCGGTCGCCTGAACCATGAACTCCACGCCGGGCGTGACCTCGCCGAAGCTCACGTACTCCGGGAACTGATCGGAGGTCTTGCCGTCCCGGCCGAGCGCGGCCGACCAGAAGCCGACCGCCACGGCATGCTCGGCGGACGGCACGTCGACGAGGACGGAGGTGAGCCGGCTGCGATGGGTCATGCCCGGCAGCGTGCCACCCCCGCTGCGCCGGGCGCGATCAGATTTCGGTCACGATTGCGCAAGGATCCCGTCGTACCGGCTCCTCTAGCCTGGTCGGCGTGAGCCCGCGCACGTACGAGGTCCGCACCTACGGGTGCCAGATGAACGTGCACGACTCCGAACGGCTCGCGGGCCTGCTCGAGGCGGCCGGCTATCGACGCGCCGCGGAGGGCTCCACCCCCGATGTCGTCGTGTTCAACACCTGCGCGGTGCGGGAGAACGCCGACAACCGGCTCTACGGCAACCTCGGCCACCTGCTGCCCGTCAAGAAGGCGCACCCCGGCATGCAGGTCGCCGTCGGCGGGTGCCTCGCGCAGAAGGACGGCGCGAGCATCGTCGAGCGGGCGCCGTGGGTCGACGTGGTCTTCGGCACTCACAACATCGGCTCGCTGCCGGTGCTGCTCGAGCGTGCGCGCGTCGAGCAGGAGGCGCAGGTCGAGCTGCTCGAGGCGCTCGAGACGTTCCCGTCGGCGTTGCCGACGCGACGGGAGTCGCCCTACCGCGCGTGGGTGTCGATCAGCGTCGGCTGCAACAACACCTGCACGTTCTGCATCGTGCCGTCGCTGCGCGGCAAGGAGAAGGACCGCCGGCCCGGTGAGGTGCTGCGCGAGGTGGAGGCGCTGGTGGCCGACGGCGTCCTCGAGGTGACGCTGCTCGGGCAGAACGTCAACTCCTACGGCGCCGGGTTCGGGACCGACCCTGGCGGCTCCGCCGCGTTGCGCACGAGCGCGTTCTCGAAGCTGCTGCGCGCCTGCGGCGAGATCGACGGCTTGGAGCGAGTCCGGTTCACCTCGCCGCACCCACGTGACTTCACCGATGACGTCATCGCGGCGATGGCCGAGACGGACAACGTCATGCCGAGCCTGCACATGCCGTTGCAGTCCGGCAGCGACCGCATCCTCAAGGCGATGCGGCGCAGCTACCGCGCCGAGCGCTACCTGGGCATCCTCGACCGGGTGCGCGCCGCGATCCCGGACGCCGCCATCACCACGGACATCATCGTCGGCTTTCCCGGTGAGACCGAAGACGACTTCGCACAGACCCTCGACGTCGTGCGGGCGGCGCGCTTCGCCGGCGCCTTCACGTTCCAATACTCCAAGCGTCCGGGCACACCCGCGGCCGGGCTGCCGGACCAGGTGCCCGCTGATGTCGTGGCCGACCGCTACCAGCGGCTCGTCGCGCTCGTCGAGGACATCGCGTGGGAGGAGAACAAGCGTTACCTCGGCGCGGCCGTCGAGGTGCTCGTCGCCGAGGGGGAGGGGCGCAAGGACGGGGCCACCAACCGGTTGTCCGGCCGGGCGCGCGACAACCGACTCGTCCACTTCACGGTCCCGGCCGCGCCGACCGAGGCCACTGGCGTCGTATCGCGCCCTAGGGACGCTGGCGTCGTGTCGCGCCCCGGGGACGCTGGTGTCGTGCCGCGCCCGGGGGATGTCGTGACGGCCCGCGTCACCTACGCGGCGCCGCACCACCTGGTGGCCGATGAGGTGCTGGCGGTGCGGCGCACCCGCGGCGGAGATGCGTGGCAGGCCCGGCAGGAGACGGACCGGCCGCACGACGCCGACGCGCGGCCGCGGCCGCAACCGGTTCTGCTCGGCATGCCGGCCGTCGCTCCGGTCGCGTCGCGATGACCGGCGGCCGCGCCGCCGCCGGCCGCTGAGGCGCCACTCGTGCTCATCGCCGCCGCCGTCTGCCCACACCCGCCGCTGCTCGTGCCCGCGGTGGCCGCGGGTGCCGCGGACGAGCTGGCCGACCTGCGCGCGGGGTGCGTCGCCGCGGTCGAGGCGGTGTACGACGCCCGGCCCGACCTGCTGTTCGTCGTCGGCGCGGACGTCGGCCTGCGGGCGAAGAGCCTCGCACCGTGGGCGCCGGGCAGCCCCGCCGACCTCGCGGTGGACGTGCCGGAGGCCTTGCCGCTGCCGCTGCTGATCGGCGGCTGGTTGACCCGCGGCCGGCCGCGGTCGTTCGTCGCCGTCGACCCCGACCTGGACCCGGTCGAATGCGCGGAGCTCGGGGCCGATCTCGCCGGCGCCGCGAGGCGGGTCGCGCTGCTGGTCATGGGCGATGGTTCGGCGCGGCACACGGAGAAGGCACCCGGCTACGTCGACCCGCGGGCTGCGGCCTGGGACGAGCAGGCGCATGCGGCCTTCGCCACCGTCGACACGGCATGGCTGGCCAGTATCGACCCGGCCGCGGCCGCCGAGCTGCTGGTCGCCGGCCGGGCGCCGTGGCAGGTGCTCGCCGGCGCAGCCGCCGCCGCGCAGCCGCCGGCGGTCTCAGCAGCGGCTTTCCGCGGGAGCGCGGAGTGCGCGGCGCCCTACGGCGTCGGCTATCACCTGGCGACCTGGCTCTCCCCGTCGGGCTGAGCAGGAATCGCGGCACCAGGCGGCGAATCCTCCGATAGGTCGCTGTACGACACCCCCGTCGTGCCGGCCATCACGGAGGATCCCCATGTCCCGGACCACGTCCACCCTGGCCGCTGCCGGTGCGGTCGTTCTCGCTGCCGGCGCGGTGGTGGCCGCCGCTGACGCCGCGGCGCCGCACCACTCGGCGTTGCGTTTCTCGCACGAGGTCGTCGTCGACCAGCAACGCTCCGGCTTCGAGCCGGACATCGCGATCGACAACGCCGATCGCTGGTATTCCAGCGTTCCCAACGGTTCCTCGACCGCGCACAGCTTCATCTGGCAGTCACTGGACCACGGCAAGAGCTTCCAGCTCATCCCTGGCCAGATCGGGGTCGGCAAGCCGCTGACCTGCTTCCAGGGCGGCGGCGACACGGAGCTGCAGCTGGACAAGAAGGGCACGTTGTTCTTCTCCGACCTGCAGAACCTGACCAACCTGTCCAACAGCGTGAGCACCGACCACGGCGCGACGTTCACGACGAGCTGCGCGTCGGTGCCGAACACGCCGGTGGACCGGATGTGGTACGCGATCCACGGCAACTACGGCGATCCGGATTTCGCGATCTACGAGGAGTACGACGCGGCGGACTCCGGTCTCGACCCGTCGTACGGCGACCCCGTCACCGGCCGCAACCCGACCAACCAGCTAGTCGAAGCCGTCAGCCACGACGGCCGCACGTTCACCCCCGTCTTCAACCAGCGCCTTGCCCAGGGGCACCTCGACGACAACTGCATCGGCGGTGGGCAGCTCAACTGCGTCACTGACGACGAGGGCATCTCGGGCAACCAGCTGATCGCGCACAACGGCGACCTGCTGATCGCGCACACCAGCGCCGACGGCAACCAGGTGGTCGTCAGCCGCGGCAAGCTCACGCAGCTGCCCGGCGGGCAGGTTGCGGCGACGTGGAAGCACATGGTCGTCAACGCCTCGCTCTGCCCGGACAAGGCCAACGCCGCGCCGGGCATCTGCGGCGCCACGAACTTCGCGACGATCGCCGAGGACAGCGCCGGGCACTTCTACGTCGGCTTCTCCTCGCAGCGCATCAACAAGAACGGCAAGGCGGTCGGTCCTTACCAGACCTATGTCGTGGCCTCGCGGGACGGCTTCCACTGGAACAAGCCGTCGCTGGTCAGCCAGAGCGGGTCCAACGCGTTCTCCTGGGTCACCGCCGGATCCAACGGCCGCGCCGCCGTCGCCTGGTACCACGCCAACGAGGCGCAGGAGCACGGCAGCTACGTCCTCGACGACCTCGCCCACGCCGAGATCAGCGTGCAGGTCGGGGAGAGCCTCGACGCGCTGTCCGCGCACCCGCACTGGGACGTGGCGACGGTCTCCGAGCACCCGATCAAGTACGGCCCGCTGTGCACCCAGGGCCTGCTGTGCACGGTCTCGATGGGCGACCGCAGCCTCGGTGACTTCCTCGAGGTCAACCACGACGCGCAGGGCGCGCTGGTGCTGTCCTACGTCGACGACACGTCCAACACCTACACCACCGGCCCGACCGGCGCGATCGCCGAGAACGGTCCGGTCGTCATGGTGAAGCAGACCGGCGGGCCGAGCCTGGTCAAGGGCACGATCCGGGGTCCGGGTCACGGCCCGGGCGCGCCCTGGGGCAGCGTGCGCGACAGCCGGGGTGACGCGTTCTACAACGCCAACGCCGAGCGGACGCCGGCCGGTGCCAACCTCGACCTCACCGGTGCCTCGATCCGGGAGGATGCGAAGGGGCTCGTCGTGACGATGCGGGCCAAGGACCTGTCCAACCTGCAGGTCGCACCGACGGCCGGTGGCACGACCGGCGAGTGGATCACCCGGTTCACCACCTACAACCCGCACACCGCCGGCAACGGGCACATCTACTACGCCGGCATGGAGTCCGTCGCCGGCTCGTCGCCGCGGTTCTTCGTCGGTGACACCGCTGCGGTGCCGGTGGGGCAGGAGCAGATCAGCATGCTGTTCGACTCCAACACCAGCGTGCCGGGAACCGTGCAGGGCAACACGATCACGATCCACGTGCCCTACGCCGACCTGCCGGCCGCCAAGCCCGGCGCCACGCTCTACAGCGCAACCGCATTCACCGCCACGACGGTGGGGACGCTGGCCGGCAACCCGGCCGGCGTGTTCAACCTCACCGACGCGACGCCCCCGTTCGACTACGCGATGCACGGCAGCCGGCGTGCGTCGGCGCTGCCGGCCACCGTCGCGCCTCTGCTTGCATGGGGTGCGTGGCTCGGGATCGTGGAGCGGCGGCGGCGCCGAAGCTGACCGCGGCACCCTCGGCCGGACCTTCCTCGGACCGGTCGGTGGGGCCGGCGCCGCGCGTCGTCGCGGTCGTCGGCCCCACCGCCACCGGCAAGTCGACGCTCGGTGTGGCGTTGGCCCGCGCGCTCGGCGGTGAGGTGGTCAACACCGACTCCATGCAGCTCTACCGCGGCATGGACATCGGCACCGCCAAGCTCACCGTCTCCGAGCGGCAGGGCGTGCCGCACCACCTGCTCGACATCTGGCCGGTGACCGATGCCGCGGCGGTCGCCGACTACCAGCGGCGCGCCTGCCGGGTCGTCGACGACCTGCTCGCGGCCGGCGCGGTGCCGGTGCTCGTCGGTGGCAGCGGGCTGTACGTGCGCGCGGTCATCGACCGCATCGAGTTCCCCGGCACGGACGCGGGGCTGCGGGCCGCCCTGGAGGCCGAGCTCGCCACTGTCGGTGCCGCCGTGCTGCACGCGCGCCTGGCCGCGGTTGACCCGGCCGCCGCGGCCGCCATCCTGCCGAGCAACGGCCGGCGCATCGTCCGTGCGCTGGAGGTGGTGGAGCTGACCGGCCGTCCGTTCACCGCCGCGCTCCCGTCGTACGACGCGAGCGACAGCAGTGGGTGGGACGTTCGGCAGATCGGGCTCGACCTCCCCGACGCGGAGCTGGACGAGCGGGTGGACGCGCGGGCCGCGACGATGTTCGCCGCCGGTCTCCTCGACGAGGTGCGGAGGCTGGAGCAGGAAGGATTGCGCGCCGGGCGCACCGCGTCGCGTGCCATCGGCTACCAACAGGCGCTGGCCGTGCTCGACGGCGAGCTGACCGAGGCGCAGGCGCGGGAGGAGACCGCGCGTGCCACCCGCCGGTTCGTGCGCCGGCAGCGGTCGTGGTTCCGCCGCGACCCGCGGATCCGTTGGCTGCCACCGGGCCCGGACCTGCTCGACCGCGCGGTCGCTGCGGTCAGCGCATCCGCGGGGTGACCGGCAGCGGTGCGCGATCGAGCGGACCGGACGATCGACCACGGGGACGAGGCGTGAATGGTCCCGACGGGCCATTCCGGCGGGGCGGCCACCGGCTGAGACTGCAGGCAGTTTCCGGATGCCCACGCCGGCGGGAGGCCGCATGCCCAGCCTCGACCTCGACCTCGTCCCTGCGCTGACGCGCGCGCTGGACGAGGACGCCCTGGTCCTGCACTTCCAACCGGAGGTAGACCTGGCCAGCGGCGCAGTCCTCGGGATGGAGGCGTTGCTGCGCTGGCAGCACCCGCAGCGTGGGCTGCTGTGGCCCGGTGACTTCCTCGCCGTCGCCGATGGTGCCGGGCTGCTGCCGGCCCTCGGCTGGTGGGTGCTCGAGCGCTGTGCCGCTGAGGTTGCCACCTGGCGACCGTTCCCGCCCGCCGTCGGCGGTGCGCAGCGCCAGCTGTGGGTCAACATCTCTGCGTCGCAGCTCGACGAGCCGGGGTTCGTCGAGCGGGTCGCCGCGCTCGTCCGGGACGCGGCGCTGCCGCCCGGCGCGCTCGGGCTGGAGGTCACCGAGGAGTCGCTGGCGACCGGGAGCCGGGCGACGCCGGCCATGCTCGACGCGCTGCGCGACGCCGGCGTCGCGCTCGCGATCGACGACTTCGGCTCCTGGTACTCCTCGCTCGGCACCCTCGGCGAGCTGCCGATCGAAGCGGTGAAGCTCGACCAACCGTTCGTCCGCGGCGTCGGCTCCGACCTCGAAGGCGACAGCATCGTGTCATCGGTCATCGAGCTCGCGCACGCGCACGGGGTGCGGGTCGTCGCCGAAGGCGTCGAGTCGTGGTCGGAGGGCGCCCGGCTGTGCGAGCTCGGCTGTGACCGCGCGCTCGGTTACCTGTTCAGCGGCCCCCAGCGGGCCGCGCAGGCCCGGCTCATGCTCGCCCACGGCACCGGCTGGCAGGCGCCGGCGCGGCTGCCGATGCCGCGCGATCGCCGCACGCTCTACAACCTGAGCTGACCCGGGACTCGGCGGCTCTACCCTTGATCAGTGCGGTTCGTGAAGGGGCACGGGACGGAGAACGACTTCGTCGTGCTGCCGCCCGGTGAGGTCGCCGACCTCGACGCCGGGCTCGTCCGCGCGCTGTGCGACCGGCGCGCCGGTGTCGGCGCCGACGGAGTGCTGCGCGTCGTCGACCGCACCGTCGACATCGCAGCCGCGGACGGCCTCGAGGACGCCGGCCCCGCCGGGGACGTGCGCTGGTTCATGGACTATCGCAATGCGGACGGCTCGGTCGCCGAGATGTGCGGCAACGGCATCCGGGTGTTCGCCCGTTACCTCGTGACCGCCGGGCTCGCCCGGCCCGGCACGCTGCGCATCTCCACCCGCGCCGGCGTCAAGAGCGTCGAGGTCGCCCCGGCTGGCGACGTCAGCGTCGACATGGGCCCGGCCGAGCGCCGGCCGGACGCGAAGGTCGTGGTCGACGGCGCGGCGTACGACGCGGTTGGCTGGTCGATGGGCAACCCGCACCTCGTCGTCACCGACGCCGACCTCGACTCGCTCGACCTGTCCGTGGCGCCGGCGGTCGACCCGCCCGCGGGCTACCCGCACGGGGTCAACGTCGAGTTCGTGACCCGCGTCGGGCCGTGCCACATCCGCATGCGGGTGCACGAACGCGGCGTCGGTGAGACCCGCTCCTGCGGCACCGGAGCGTGTGCGGCGGCCGTTGCCGTGATGGCCGCGGCCGGTGAGCGGACGTCGTACGACGTCGACGTGCCGGGCGGGCGTCTGGTCGTGACCTGGCACGACGACGGTCGGGTCACGCTGGCCGGGCCGGCGGTGCTGGTCGCGACCGGGGAATATCCAGGCGACCCGCGCGCGACCGCCGTGTCACCATCGGGATGAGCCGGACCCGACCGGGTGTTCTAAGGGTGGAATGACGACATCACCGCTGCCGTACGAAGGCACCCCTGAGCACCCGGACGCCCGCGACTCCTTCGACCTGACCGGCCCCGGCTGGCACGACGACGGCTCGTCGACCGAGCCCGATGAGCGGGTCGAGCTGGAGCTCGAGGCGCGGCAGGGCCTGCGCCGGGTCGCCGGCATCACCACCGAGCTCGAAGACGTCACCGAGGTCGAATATCGCCAGCTGCGGCTCGAGCGCGTGGTGCTCATCGGAGTCTGGACCTCCGGCACCCTCGACGACGCCGAGACCTCGCTGCAGGAGCTCAAGGCGCTCGCCGAGACCGCCGGCTCGCAGGTGCTCGAAGGACTCGTGCAGCGGCGTGACCGGCCCGACCCCGCCACCTACGTGGGCTCGGGCAAGGCGAAGGAGCTGCGCGAGATCGTGGTCGCGACCGGCGCCGACACGGTGATCTGCGACGGTGAGCTGACGCCCGGTCAGCTGCGCCAACTCGAGGACGTCGTCAAGGTGAAGGTCATCGACCGCACCGCGCTGATCCTCGACATCTTCGCCCAGCACGCGCGCAGCCGCGAGGGCAAGGCGCAGGTCGCGCTCGCGCAGATGGAATACATGCTGCCGCGGCTGCGCGGCTGGGGTGAGTCGATGTCCCGGCAGGCCGGTGGCCGGGTGGCCGGTGGTGGCGGCATCGGCACCCGCGGCCCTGGCGAGACCAAGATCGAGACCGACCGGCGCCGCATTCGCACCAAGATGGCGAAGCTGCGCCGCGAGATCGCCGGCATGCGCACCGCCCGCGACGTGAAGCGGCAGGAACGCCGGCGCCGGCAGGTGCCGAGCGTCGTCATCGCCGGCTACACCAACGCGGGCAAGTCCTCGCTGCTCAACCGGCTCACCGGCGCCGGCGTGCTCGTCGAGAACGCGTTGTTCGCGACCCTCGACCCGACCGTGCGACGCAGCGAGACCCCCGACGGTCGCGGTTTCACCCTCGCCGACACCGTCGGGTTCGTCCGCCACCTGCCCCACCAGCTGGTCGAGGCGTTCCGCTCGACGCTGGAAGAGGTCGCCGACGCCGACCTGGTGCTGCACGTCGTCGACGGGTCCCATCCGGACCCGCGCTCCCAGCTGGCCGCGGTGCGGGAGGTGTTCGGGGAGATCGACGCCCTCGACGTGCCCGAGCTCGTGGTCGTCAACAAGGCCGACGCCGCTGACCCGGCGGTCGTGCGGCGACTGCTCGCCGCCGAACCGACGGCCGTGGCGGTCTCGGCGCGCACCGGCGCCGGGCTGGAGGAGCTGCGCGGGCGGGTGGCGGCGCTGCTGCCGTCGTACGACGTGGACGTGCACCTGCTCGTGCCCTACGACCGGGGCGACGTCGTCGCCCGGCTGCACCGCCATGGGCTCGTCGACGAGGTCGAGCACACCGACGCCGGCACGCGCGTCGCCGCCCGGGTCCCCGGGTGGATGAGTCCGGAACTGTCCGCATTTGCCCTGGCGGCATCCACCGGTTGAGCGGTCAGATTTAGCCCGCGATAGCCATTCCCCCTTTTCCTGCGCACTGGTCGAATTTGAGGCATTCGACAGGAGCGCCCGAGAGGGGAGACGCCGGTGACGCACGTCGCGAGGCGGCCGTGGCCACGGCTGCGCGCGCTGTCCGCGATCGTCGCGGTCGTGCTGGTCGCCCTGGCGGTCGCCGGCTGTCTGGTCAGTCGCCGGGTCGTCGCCGACCAAGAGCACAAGCTGTTGAAGCAACGTGCCGACGAGGCGTCGCTCTACCTCAGCGCGGCGCTGTCCTCGATCGAGACGCAGTTCGCAGCGCTGGCGGCGACCGCGGCGGCGACGCACGAGCAGCCCGCGGCGTTCGAGCGGACCGCCGAGCCGCTGACCGCGGCGCCCGGCGGCCTCACCGCCGTCGCGCTGGTCAGCGCGCAACCGCCGTTCCGCGTCCTGGCTCACACCCAGAACGCCTTCGGGACGGGTCTCGGCGCCAGCCGGGAGGCGGCCGTTGCCACCGCCGTGCAGAAGCACGACCCCAAGGGGGCGCTGGTCTCGACCCCGGTGATGCGCGCCGCCGGCGACACCCGGCTCCTCGGCTTCGCCTACGTCAGTCCGGCGCTGCCCGACGCCGCCATCTACGGGGAGTTCAAGGTGGACGCGTCCTCGTCCGCCTCGACCACGTCGTCCCAGCCGTTCAGCGAGCTCGTCGCCGCCGTCTATGTCGGTCCGCGCGTCGCCGCCGACCAGCTCGTCGTCTACAGCAGCGGCGCGCACCTGCCGCTCACCGGTGACACCGCGCGCGCCAACTCCCAGATCGGTGACGGCGAGCCGTGGCTGCTCGTGGTGAAGGCCCGCCATCCGCTGGTCGGCTCGGTCGCGACGCTGATGCCGTGGGTCCTGCTCGGCGCCGGCCTGCTCACCGCCGGCCTGGCCACCGGCATCGTCGAGGCGCTCGGTCGCCGGCGGGAGTACGCCGTCGGGCTGGTTGCCATGCGCACCGACGAGCTCAAGCAGTCGCTCGCCGATCTCGCTGCCGCGCAGGACCAGCTGGTCCGCCAGGAACGGCTGGCCGCCATCGGCCAGCTCGCCTCGACGATCGGGCACGAGCTGCGCAACCCGCTCGGTGTCATCAGCAACGCGGTCTATCTGCTGCGCGCCGACCTTGGCGCGGAGCCGACCGAGGCGGCCCAGCGTCACCTCGCGACCGCCGAGCGGGAGATCTCCGCCGCAACCGTGATCGTGGCCGACCTGCTCGGGTTCGCCCGCGAGCGTCAACCGGTGCCCGAGGACGTGGACCTGACCGCCTTGCTCGACGAGGTGCTGTCGGTGCTGCCGCCACCCGGCAACGTCACGGTGCTGCGCGCCTACGGCGGCCCCCTCATGGCGCGGGCCGACCGCGACATGTTGCGCCAGGTGCTGCTCAACCTCGTGACCAATGGCTATCAGGCGATGCCGGAAGGCGGCGCATTGACCGTCCGCGTCACGGCCGACGCCGACGCCGTACAGATCGAGGTCGCAGACACCGGCGCGGGCATCGATGCCGAGCACCGCGCCCGGTTGTTCGAGCCGTTCTTCACGACCAAGCCGCGCGGCGTCGGTCTCGGTCTCGCCGTCAGCCATCGGATGGTCCTCGCGCACGGCGGCGACATCGTCGTCGACAGCGAGCCCGGCGCGGGCGCCACGTTCCGCGTCGTGCTGCCCGCGCACGCTCCGGCTCTCGACGGGGTGAGTGCATGACGACTGTGCTCGTCGTCGACGACGAGCCGGGCATGCTCGAGACGCTGACCGAGATCCTCGCGGCCGCCGGTTACGAGGTGAAGGCGGTCGGTGACGGTGACCGGGCGTTGGCGGAGATGCGCACCGGTCACTACGACGTGGTGTTGATGGACGTGCGGATGCCCGGCCGCGACGGGGTGTCCGTGCTCGTCGAGTCGGGTGCGCCGCCGCCGCCGGTCATCCTCATGACCGCTTATGCGCTGGAGGAGCGGTTGCGTGAGGCTCGAGCCGCGCGGGTGCACGCGGTCGTGCAGAAGCCGTTCGCTGCCCCCTACCTGCTCGATCTGCTGGCATCGGCGGTGGCGGCGTGAGCACCCCGGTCGCGGCGGCAGGGTTGAACCACTGGCGGGTGCTCGTCGTCGACGACGACCCCGGCATGCGCGAGACGCTGTCGGACATCCTCGGCGCCCACTCGATCCGGGTCGAGACCGCGGGCACCGCGGCGGCGGCCGAGGAGCTGGTGCGCGACGGGACCGTCGCGCTGGCGATCGTGGACCAGCGGTTGCCCGACGCCCGTGGCATCGAGCTGGCCGAGCGGTTCAAGGAGCAGGACCCCGACCTGCCGGTGCTGTTGATGACCGGCTATGCCTCCACGGAGATCGCGGTCGCAGCCGTCGGTCGGGTGGATGACTTCCTCGTCAAGCCGGTGCGCCCGGAGCTGGTGGTCGCCGCCGTCAACAACGGGCTCGACCGCCGGTGGCTGCGGATGCGCAACGCCGAGCTCGTCGGGCAGCTGCAGCAGGCCAACGTCGTGCTGTCCGACAACGTGCGCCGGCGGCAGAACGAGCTGACGACGCTCATCGCGATGTCAACGGCGGTGTCGTCCTCGTCGCGGTTGACCTTGGTGCTCGACGCCGCCGTGGACGTGCTGGGGCGGATGGCGGGTACGACGGCGGCCGCGGTCTATCTCCGCAACGACGACAGCACGCTGGCGCTGCGGGCGGTCCGGGCCACACAGTGGCGGCCGCCGCAACAGCTGCCCACGTTCGAGGAGCGGGTGAAACGCGCGGACATCGACGGCCACGAGTGCGTGCTGGCCGGCTTCAGCGTCGACGGGTCGACGACCGGCGCGCTGTTGCTCGAGCGGGGTGAGCAGGAGGCCGACGCGTTCCTGGTCGCCCTGGCCGCGCAGGTGTCGGTCGGCATCGAGAACGCGCTGCGCTCGGAGCGGGAACGCTCGACCGTCGAACGGATGGCCGAGCTCAACCGGATGAAGTCCAGCTTCCTGGCCAACGTCTCGCACGAGCTGCGGACCCCGCTGACCGCGGTCATCGGGTTCGCGCGCACCTTGCAGGCCCGCGGCACCGCTCTCGCCGAGGACGAGCGGGCCCGACTGCTCGACCGCATCGAGACGCAGGCGCGGCGACTGCACCGGCTGGTCGAGGACCTGCTCGACGAGGCGCACCTCGACCGCGGGACGTTGCGCGTGTCCAACGGGCCGGTGCGGATTCCGGACGTGGTCGACCATGTCGTGGGCGCGGTGCCGGAGCCGGTGCACCGGATCCGGGTGGCGCTGCCGAGCCAACCGCCGCTGGTGCTGGCCGATGCCGGCCGGTTGGAGCAGGTGCTGGGCAACCTGCTCGACAACGCGGTGAAGTACTCACCGGTGGGTTCCGAGATCACCGTCGGCGGCGGGGTCACTCCCCGCGGGTTCGAGCTGTGGGTGGCGGATCAGGGCCGGGGCATCGCGCCCGAGTTCCGGCCTCACCTGTTCGAGCCGTTCACGCAGGCCGATACCGGTGACACCCGCCGTGACCATGGCGTCGGCTTGGGGTTGTCGATCTGCCGCGGTCTGATGGAGGCGATGGGCGGCTCGATCGAGATGACGGACGAGCCGGGCGGAGGCAGCCGGTTCACGATCGTGCTGCCCCGCGTCGTACCCGCACCGAAGGCGGTCGTGGACGAGGCGCCGCGGTCCTCGACCGTGGGCTGAGCCGCGGCGGCCCCGCCGTCCGGCTGATCAGACCCGGCGCAGCACCGCCGTGACCCGGCCGAGGATCGTGGCGGCGTCGCCGTCGATGGGCGCGTAGTTGTCGTTGGCCGGCATCAGCCAGACGTGGCCGTTGCGGCGGCGGAGGGTCTTGACGGTCGCCTCGCCGTCGAGCATGGCTGCGACGATGTCGCCGTTGTCCGCGGAGGGCTGCTGGCGCACGACCACCCAGTCGCCCTCGGCGATGGCGGCGTCGATCATCGAGTCGCCCTTGACCTGCAGCAGGAACAGCTGGCCGTCACCGACGAGCTGGCGGGGGAGCGGGAAGACGTCCTCGACGACCTCCTCGGCGAGGATCGGACCACCCGCCGCGATGCGACCGACCACCGGAACGTAGGTCGGGGCGGGCCGGGCGTCGCCCTCACCGGTGACGTCACTCGGCGTCGCGGGCGGCAGCTTGACCTCGACCGCGCGTGGCCGGTTGGCGTCGCGGCGCAGGAAGCCCTTGCGCTGCAGCATCTCGAGCTGGTGGGAGACGCTGCTGGTGCTGGTGAGGCCGACGGCCTCGCCGATCTCGCGCATCGACGGGGGGTAGCCGCGACGCTCGACGGAGTCGCGGATGACCTCGAGCACCCGCCGCTGCCGGGGCGTCAGCCCGGCCGCGTCGGCCGGCCCGTCCGGCAGCTCTCGCACCGGCCCGGCCGCGGCGGCGGCGGCCACGGCGGCGGCGGCCTCGGCGTTGGTGGGACGGCCACCCTTGCGGCTGACCGGGCGCGCGGTGGTGCGCGAGCCCGTCCGGGTGCCGGTGCGGGCAGCCGGCTTCGCCGCGTCCTGGTCGCGCTCCTGCTTGGCCACGGTGGCTCCTCTCGTGATCGCTGCAGCGACCGTAACCGGAAGTCGGCACCAGATCAAACACCTGTTCGAACGTGTCGTGTTTTTGTCGCAGCCGCGTGGTACAACTCGTACAGGCGTTCGATCGAACGGGTGTTCGCACGAAGAGGTGATGGGGATGAGGACGATGCAGGCAGCAGCGATGGGCACGGCGGCCGGCCCGACCCGGGCGGTGCAGCGCCCCGCGACGCGCCCGGCCGCCCGGTTGCGGCTGACCCGGCGCGGCCGGTTCGTGGTGGTCGTCACGGCGCTGGTGCTGATGGTGGTCGGCTTCTCGATGGGCCGGGTCTCCAGCCAGGCCGCGGGGCCGCAGCGACACGTCGCGCCCACGGTGACCGTGCGGCCGGGGGAGTCGCTGTGGGCGTTGGCGGCCCGGGTGGCGCCGCACGCCGACCCCCGGCTCGTCGTCAGCGAGATCCAGCAGCTCAACCACCTGTCGAGCGCGGAGGTCTACGGGGGCCAGCAGCTCGTCGTGCCGGGCCGCTGAGCACCGCGATCATGGCCTGATCTGCGCTAACTCCGGCAAGCGCCGGCCCGGCTCCGACACGCCGGAAAAACCTCGGCGATTCGCTTGCGCGGCGCGTGGATCCGGCCTACGTTCAGCCCCCACATCTTGTGTTACACCGTTGTAGTTCGTTCCACAGGTTGTGCCACAGGATGTCCACAGATCCACAGGCTGACGCCGGCCGGTGCCGGGCGGAAGGGAGGCGTCGTGCACTGCCCCTTCTGCCGTCACCCCGACTCCCGGGTCGTCGACTCGCGTGAGCACGACGACGGCGCCGCGATCCGCCGCCGCCGCTCCTGCCCCGAGTGCGGCCGGCGGTTCACCACCGTGGAAACAGCTGCGCTGTCGGTGGTGAAGCGGTCAGGGGCCACCGAGCCGTTCAGCCGCACCAAGGTCGCCGACGGCGTCCGCAAGGCCTGCTCCGGTCGCCCCGTGGGCGAGGACGCGCTGGCCCGGCTCGCTCAGCAGGTCGAGGAGGCGGTGCGGGCGACCGGTTGTGCCGAGGTGCCCGCCCACAAGGTGGGCCTCGCGATCCTCGGCCCGCTGCGCGAGCTCGACGAGGTCGCCTACATGCGCTTCGCCTCGGTCTACCGCTCGTTCTCCTCCCTCGCCGACTTCGAGGCGGAGATCGCCGATCTGCGCGCGGAGCACCAGGCTCGCGCGGCCTACGGCGAGCCGGCTGCGGCCCAGGTGCGCAAGCACGGTGCCGCCCACGATCCGGCGCCGCCCCCGGTGCACGAGGTGGCGGCGCTGCGCTGAGCCTCAGCTCGCGAGCGCGAAAGACCCCGGGGGCGGCGCCGTACCAAGCCGGCGTCACCAGCACCAGCCAGCACCGACCGCAGCACCCACAGGACCGAAATCCGAGACGTTTCCGCGGACGATCCGCGGCCCGCACAGCGTTGTCCTAGAGAAGCAGGAGAGGACCCATGACAGAGACGGTGAGCGGCGCGCCTGCCGCCGGTGGCCCGCGCGGGGGCCAGGCAGCAGAGCGGACCCAGGGACGGGCGCACGGGCGGCCCCAGGGCCGGGCGCAGGGACTGCGCCTGGAGCGCGTCTACACGACGCCCGGCGTGCATCCCTACGACCAGGTGACGTGGGAACGGCGCGACGTCGTCATGACCAACTGGCGAGACGGCTCGATCAACTTCGAGCAGCGCGGCGTGCAGTTCCCCGACTTCTGGTCGGTCAACGCGGCGAACATCGTGACGACGAAGTACTTCCGCGGTGCGGTCGGGTCCCCGCAGCGCGAGTCCAGCCTCCGTCAGCTCATCGACCGGGTCGTGCAGACCTACCGCCGCGCGGGCGAGGAGCACGGCTACTTCGCGACGCGGGACGACGCCGAGATCTTCGAGCACGAGCTCACGCACATGCTGTTGCACCAGGTGTTCAGCTTCAACTCACCGGTGTGGTTCAACGTCGGCACGTCCGCCCCCCAGCAGGTCTCGGCGTGTCAGCCCTACGACGCGCTGGTCAGCACCCCGTCCGGGCTCGTCCCGATCGGTGAGTTGGTCGAGCGGATGGCCGTGGGGGAGAAGGTGTTCGACGCCGACGGAGTCACCCGCATCACGGCCGTGCAGCACAACGGCCGCAAGCAGGTCCTGCGGATAACGACAAAGGCGGGCCACCAGCTGGACGTGACCGGTGACCACCTCGTCTGGAAGTCAACCGGCGACCGCGCGGGCCGATACGTGCCGGCGGCGCAGTTGCGGCCCGGGGATGCTCTCGAATGGCACCGGCGGCACGCATACGGTGAATCCGAGCTCGATCTTCGCGATATCAGTGCGGCGGCTCTCGCCGGATGGTTGCAGACGGATGGATTCGTCGGTCAGTACGACGGGACCAACCGTTCGCTCACGATCGAGTTCATGACCGTCAACGACGCCGAGCATGCGTGGGTGACTCACCACCTCGACGTCGTCTTCCCGGACGTGCACCGCCACGAACGCCGGGTCGTGACGCAGGATGAGAGCCTCGACTGCCGCCGGATCCGTCTCTACGGCCCTGCGCTGGAAGCGTTCGTCGAGCGGTGGGGGCTGCGCGCCCGGGGCGTGGACATGGCAGTGCCGACGGAGCTGTTCACTGCGCCGTTGCCCGTCGTCGCTGCTTACCTGCGCAGCGCGTTCCAGGCCGATGGATATGTCTCTCGTCGCGAGCGGTCGACGCTGGTGGCCCTGGACCTCATCAGCGAGCAGCTGGTGCGAGGTGTCCAGTCACTGCTGGGCCGCTTCGAAATCTTCGCGCGAGTGGGTCGGAAGGCCGAGCGTCGGACGAACCGCCACGATCTGTGGTCGCTTCGTGTCCAGAACGCTGCCGACCGCAGGACGTTCCAGGAAGAGATCGACTTCCTCGATCCGCGCAAGCAGTCGGAGCTCGAAGCGGGATTCGACGTTCCGGGGCAACGGTGGGCGCCGCTCAAGCGGTTGGAGATCGCCTCGATCGAGAGCCGCGGGGAGATGGATGTCTACGACATCCAAACCGAGTCAGGCGAATACCTGTCCAACGGCTTGCGCGTGCACAACTGCTTCATCCTGTCCGTCGACGACACGATGGACTCGATCCTCAACTGGTATCGGGAAGAGGGGCTGATCTTCAAGGGTGGCTCCGGCGCCGGCCTGAACCTGTCCCGGATCCGCTCGTCCAAGGAGCTGCTCTCCAGTGGCGGCACCGCGTCCGGCCCGGTGTCGTTCATGCGCGGCGCCGACGCCTCGGCGGGCACGATCAAGTCCGGCGGCGCCACCCGTCGCGCGGCCAAGATGGTGATCCTCGACGTCGACCACCCGGACATCGAGGAGTTCATCGAGACCAAGGCGCGCGAGGAGGACAAGATCCGCGCGCTGCGCGACGCCGGCTTCGACATGGACCTCGGCGGCAAGGACATCGTGTCCGTGCAATACCAGAACGCCAACAACTCCGTCCGGGTCAACGACGAGTTCATGCGTGCCGTCGAGGAGGGCAAGGAGTTCGCCCTGCGGGCGCGGCACACCGGTGAGACGGTCGAGACCGTCGACGCCAAGGCGCTGTTCACCAAGATGGCGGAGGCGGCCTGGGCGTGCGCCGACCCCGGCATCCAGTACGACGACACGATCAACGACTGGCACACCTGCCCGGAGACCGGCCGCATCACCGCGTCCAACCCGTGCTCGGAATACATGCACCTCGACAACTCGTCGTGCAACCTCGCGTCCCTCAACCTCATGAAGTTCTTGAAGGACGACGACACCTTCGATGCGGTGACGTTCGCGAAGGTCGTCGAGTTCGTCATCACCGCGATGGACATCTCGATCTGCTTCGCCGACTTCCCGACCCAGCCGATCGCGGAGACGACCCGCGCCTACCGGCAGCTCGGCATCGGTTACGCCAACCTCGGCGCGCTGCTGATGGCGACCGGGCACGCCTATGACAGCGAGGGCGGGCGGTCCCTCGCGGCGGCGATCACCTCGCTGATGACCGGTACGGCGTACAAGCGGTCCGCGGAGCTCGCTGGCGTCGTCGGGCCCTACGACGGCTACGCGCGTAATGCCGAGCCGCACAAGCGGGTCATGCGCAAGCACGCCGCCGCCAACGACTCGGTGCGACCGGTCGACGCGGACGCCGCACGGGTGCTGCACTACGCGACGAAGGCGTGGCAGGACTGCCTCGCGATCGGGGAGAAGAACGGCTGGCGCAACAGCCAGGCCTCGGTGCTCGCCCCGACCGGCACCATCGGCTTGATGATGGACTGCGACACCACCGGGGTCGAGCCCGACCTCGCGCTGGTGAAGTTCAAGAAGCTCGTCGGTGGCGGGTCGATGCAGATCGTCAACCTCACCGTGCCGCGGGCGCTGACCAAGCTCGGCTACCAGGACGAGCAGGTCGAGGCGATCGTCGAGCACATCAGCGAGCACGGCAACGTCCTCGACGCGCCTGGGCTGCGGCCGGAGCACTACGAGGTGTTCGACTGCGCGATGGGTGAGCGGGCCATCAAACCGATGGGCCACGTGCGGATGATGTCCGCGATCCAGCCGTTCATCTCGGGCGCCATCTCCAAGACCGTGAACATGCCGGAGACGGCCACCGTCGAGGAGATCGAGGACATCCACTTCCAGGGCTGGAAGCTGGGCCTGAAGGCACTCGCGATCTATCGCGACAACTGCAAGGTCGGGCAACCGCTGTCGGACGCCAAGGCGGCGAAGAAGGACGCCGCTGCGGACGCCGCCGAGGTGCACGAGCACCGGCCGGTGCGCAAGCGCCTGCCGAAGAAGCGGCCCTCGCAGACGGTGTCGTTCTCGGTTGCGGGTGCCGAGGGCTACCTGACCGCCGGCTCCTACCCCGACGACGGTCTCGGCGAGGTCTTCCTCAAGCTCGGCAAGCAGGGTTCGACGCTCGCCGGCGTGATGGACGCGTTCTCGATCGCCATCTCGATCGCGTTGCAGTACGGCGTGCCGCTGGAGACCTACGTCCAGAAGTTCACCAACATGCGGTTCGAGCCGGCCGGCATGACCGACGACCCGGACATCCGGATGGCGCAGTCGGTGATGGACTACATCTTCCGGCGGCTCGCGCTGGACTACCTGCCCTACGAGAAGCGGGTCGAGCTGGGCATCTTCACCGCGGAGGAGCGGGCGGCGACGGTCGCCGGCTCCTACGGCGGTGCCCCCGCGGCCGCTCCGGTCGAGGAGGACCTCGACCCGGAGACGCTGCGCGACAGCGTGCCGCTGGAGGCGCCGCACGAGGCGGGGGAGCAGCCGGCCCCGGCCGAGGCGAGGTCGTCGACCGAGCTGATCGAGGCCCAGCAGGGGACGGCGGCCGACGCGCCGTTGTGCATGACCTGCGGCGTCAAGATGCGCCCCGCCGGCTCCTGCTATGTCTGTGAGCAGTGCGGCAGCACCTCCGGCTGCAGCTGAGCAGATCCGCTCCCGCGGCTCCTCCCGCTTCGGTATCGCGCCGACCACGACACGCCGAGCACCCCTCGAACAAGTGGTCGGTGCGATACCGAAGTGAGGCAAAGGTCCCGCCGAATCGAGCGTGCCCTTGACACGTTCGTGTCATGAAGGCATAGTCGTGCCGTGGGCACGCCAACGCTTCGTGAACGGCAGGCGGAGCAGGTGCGCGTCGGGGTCCTCGACGCGGTCGTGGCCCAGCTCGAGCAGCGGCCGGTCGACGACATTGCCATGGCCGATGTCGCCGCCGAGGCCGGCATCTCGCTGCGGACGCTCTACCGCTATTTCCCTGACCGGGAAGCGTTGCTGCACGCGGCCGGTGAGCATCTCTACCGAGACCTCGGCATCGGTTCCGAGATCGTCGGCCCGCAGGACATCTCCGCGAGTTTCCGTGACGCCGCCGCCAAGCTGGCGTCGCGACCGGCCCTGGCCCGCGCGCTGGTGCGGACGACCGCTGGTCGCGCCGCGCGTTCGGCCACGCGGGTGCAACGGGTCGAGGCGATCGGCGCGGCACTGGCGCCGCTGACCGAGGGCCTCGACCCCGACCACGCGCGACGAGCCACCGCGGTCATCGCGCATCTGTGCAGCGCCGCGTCGTGGGTGGCGGTGAGCGACGACAGCGGTCTCGACGACGAGGACGCACAGCAGGCCGTTGCCTGGGCCATCGATGCACTGCTCCAGATGCTGCAGTCGCAGCCGCCAGCGCCGGCACCGGGCCGCCGTACCAAGCACACCTGAGGGCTTCGGAGGTGCACCTGATGTCTGTCGTCGACTCCAGCGAGCGCGCAGTCGCGCGGCAGTGGTCAACCGAGCCGGAGACCAGCCGCGCATGGTGGTTCCTCGGCACACTCGCGGTGCTGCGCAACCCGGACGGCGCGCCACGCACACCCGCGGTCATCGAGCTGACCGTGCCACCGGGCGGATCGCCACCGCGGCACTTCCACGAGGAGCTCGACGACGCGTTCCTGCTCCTGGAGGGCGAGGTCGTGGTCTGGTCCGGCGGCGAAACCGTGGTCGCCCGGCCGGGCACCTATGTGGTCGTTCCGCATGGCACCGAGCACTCGTTCCGCGTCACGAGCCAGACGCCGGCGAAGCTTCTGCTCGTGCACGACGGCGACAGCTTCCTGCAGTTCATCGAGTCGACCGGGACGCCGACGGCCGACCTCCGCATCCCGCCAACCGGTGAGTCCGATGTCGACCTCGACACGATCGTGCGCATCAGCGCGGAGCACGGGGCCCCGATCGTCGGCCCGTCGCTCGACGAGGTCGACGTCAGTGGCTATTCACCCGATCACTAGCGCGGCATGGCCACCCTGGCTGACAATTCGACCCAACGGGAGGGAAACATGACCGACACGACGACCGCTCGAGTGCCGGCACAGGGCACACCGCCGCTCGCCGACACCAGCGACATGGCGCAGGTGCATCGCGTCTTCAGGGATGCCGTGGCTGCGGCGCCGTCGCTCATCGGATCCGCGGTGGCAGGCGAGCACGGGCGGGTCGACCTTGTCGCGGCCTACTACCGGAACGTGCTCGCCCTGTTGCACGCACACCACGACGGCGAGGACGAACTGATCTGGCCGATCCTGATCGATCGCGCGCCGGAGCAAGCAGCCGAGGTGCAACGCATCGCCGGCCAGCACGCTGATGTGGACTCGGCTCTGCAAGCCGCGTCAGCTGCGATCGGTGAGTGGCAGCAGACCCACAGCGAGGTCTCGGGCCGTGCCGCCGCCGTGGCGGTCACCGCTCTCGGCGCGGCCCTGCTGCCGCACCTCGACGAGGAGGAAGCGGTCATCGTCCCGCTCGCGGCGCAGCACATCTTCGCGCCGGAGTGGGGCGAGCTGCCCGGTCACGCGCTCCGCAACTTCTCCGGCGACAAGATGTGGCTCGTGCTCGGGTTGATCCGCGAGCAGATGAGCCCCCAGCAACTCGCGATGATGGACGACCACATGCCACCTCCGCTCGTGGCGATGTGGCAGCAGCAGGAGGCCGAGTTCGGCGACTTCGTCAGCGAGCTGCGCCGACCGCCGGTTGCGCCGGCGTGAGGCTGGGGCCGGGCCCTTACCCCTGGAGGCATCGGTGTCGAGCACCGAGAACAAGGCCGTCGTCGCCAGACTCTACGACGCGCTTTACCGGAAAGACGCCGACGGCGTAGGCGCCCTGTTCGCAGCCGACGGCGTCTACACCGATGTCGGCTCACCGGCCGACGACGTGGCGCGTGGTCCGGCCGGGGTTGCTGCCCGCCTCCGGCCGGTGTTCGACGGCGTGGAGCTGAGCGACAAGGACCGTCGTACGTACGCCGACGGCGACACCGTCGTGACCGAGCACGTCGAGGTGTGGCGGTGGCGCACCGGGGAGTCGGTCGAGTTCCCGATCGCCTCGGTGCACGAGATCCGTGACGGCCGCATCGTGCGCTGGTTGGACTACTGGGACCTGCAGACGCTGATGAACGCCGCTCCGGGCTGGTGGGTCGAGCAGATCGTGGCCGCATACGCGCCACCCAGCTGACTTCCTTCCGTCCGGCCGCTGTGACTACCAGCGGATCTCCGTGCGGACGACTTTCGACTGAGCCTGCACGCGAGCGACGAAGTCGGCGGGGAGTGCGTCGTGCTCCCGCAGTTGGGTGCGTTCCTCAGGGGTGAACCCGCAGACGACGTCGGAAACGGCCAGTTGGAGGCAGGCGAGTCTGGTCCGGCGGCGGTCTTGAGCCATTGCGGCGCCGACGCTCGATCCAGTGCGATAGGCGTCGGTGATCGACACCGTCCTGGTCGCCTCGAGGAGGCGGGTCAGCTGGTCATACCATCGCCGGCTCTTTCGCTCGAGATCGTGTCGAGCGAGTTCCCACGCCCGACGCTCCAGCCAGGCGTCGTGCGAGCCGTGGCCCATGGTGCCCCCGATCGACGTCCGCGCGTTGGTTCAAGTTTGACGCCGGAGAGACCAATCCTGGCATGACAGGCTGCAACTGATCCGGTGTGACGTGGCGGGCAGCATAGGCTCATGACTCCCACGGCCCGGGTCGGCCGCGCTACCGCGTTCGCGCTCGTTGCATACGCCTTCACCGCGACGATGGTGGGGACCACCTTGCCGACGCCGCTGTATCCGGCGTACGAAGCGCGGTTCGGCTTCGGCACCCTCACGGTGACGATCGTCTTCGCGACGTACGCCATCGGCGTCCTGATGGCCCTGCTCGGGTTCGGGCGCGCCTCCGACACCATCGGTCGCCGACCCACGCTGCTCGCGGGCCTCACCGCAGCGGGGATGTCGACGATCGTCTTCATCATCGTCGGTCAGGTTCACACCGCCGGTCTCCCGTTGCTCCTCGTGGGCCGGCTGCTGTCCGGGGTGTCCGCCGGAATCTTCACCGGTACGGCGACGGCGGCGCTCGCAGACTTCGCCGGTGAGGACCACCCACTGCGTGCGAGCCTCACGGCAGCGGTCACCAACATCGGCGGGCTCGGCCTGGGCCCGCTGCTGGCCGGCGCACTGGCGGCCTACTTCGTGAGCCCACTGACCACCAGTTTCGTGGTTCATCTGTGTCTCGTCGTGGTGGCGGTCCTCGTGATCTGGCTGGTCCCGGAACCGGTCGACGTGGTCCGCCCACGGCGGCTGTCGGTGCAGCGGCTCGGTGTCCCCGCAGATCTGAGGACGATTTTCGTGCAGGCCGGCACCGCGGGGTTCGCCGGTTTCGCGGTGCTCGGGTTCTTCACGGCAGTCAGTCCGGCAACCCTCGCACTGCTGGGCCATCACAATCCTTTTCTCACGGGGGCGGTCGTCTTCGTGGTCTTTGCGGCATCGGCGGTCGGGCAGGTCGTCTCGGTCCGGCCAGCGGTCATGACGGCGCTGCTCACCGGAACCGGCCTGCTGGTCGTCGGGGCTTGCGTCGTCGGAGTCGGAATCGGCATCCGGTCACTCGGCGTGCTCGTCCTTGGCGGCGTCGTCGTCGGCTTCGGGCAGGGCCTGAGCTTTCGCGCCGCTCTCGGGGCCGTCACCGGCGCCAGCCCACCCAACCAACGCGCGGCCGTGTCGTCGAGCTTCTTCGCGGTCTGCTACGTCGGCATCTCGCTGCCGGTCGTCGGGGTCGGCGCAGGCACCGATGCATTCGGCCTCAGCCACACCGCCGAGGTCTTCGCCGGCGTCATCGCGGCGATGGCTGTCATCGCCGTGCTCAGCCTCGCCCGATCCTCGCAGGGGACGTGAGGCGGTCGACCCCGTCACTCCCGGACGGCTGGAGCGGCGACGACGTGCACCCTAGATTTGTGAACGGCCGAACGATGGCGAGTCACACTTCGGAGGTGCATGACCCATGGCCGAACCCTCGTTTTCCGGGGTCCACCACGTGGCCTTGAACGTGGGAGACCTCGATGTGTCGGAACGGTGGTACGTCGACGTCCTGGGGTTCGCGCAGTTGTTCCCGTTCGCGACCGACGACTTCCAGCGCCGCCTGCTCCGCCATCCGTCCGGCGTCGTTGTCGGGTTGAGCAAGCACCACCATCCCGACGCGGACGTGCCCTTCAGCGAGCGGCGGACGGGACTCGACCACCTTGCCCTCGCGGTCGCCGATCAGGACGAGCTGCAGGCGTGGGAGGAACGGCTGACCGACGCCGGCGTCACACACTCCGGGATCAAGATCACCCCGCAAACCGGCTCCGCGCTCATCGCCTTCCGCGATCCCGACAACATCCAGCTCGAGCTCTACGTCGCGCAGGGAGCGACTGCCGGCTCTGCGTGAGAGCGCCCTCGCCGCCTGCACGTGCGCCCCTCCGGCAGGAATCGGCATCCCGCGCTGCGTGACTCGCCGGCGGAGCGGGGGAACCACCACCAGAGTGGTCGAACCAGGGAGGTGCTGTGACTGCGACGCTGCATGGATTCCCGACCGACAGCCAGATCAGCTCGAATGGGTCCGGAACAGTCCCGATCCGCCGTATGCATTTCGAGAAGTACGTCGCCAGTCTGCCCAAGCGCTTCGCTGAGGGCGGCGACATCGTGATGAGTCACGTGCTCGCGGTGCTGTCCTCGACGTTTCCCGAAGGGGAGAAGTTCTTCGTCCGTTCGGTGGCGGCCGTGCGCGACCGGATCACCGACCCGCAGCTGCGAGCCGACGTCGAGGGTTTCATCGGCCAGGAGGAGATGCATGGGCGCGAGCACCAGGTCCTCAATGAGCATCTCGCCGAGCTCGGCTACCCGACCCGCGGCATCGACGCCTACGTCCGAGGCCTCTACTGGGTGCGCGAACGGATGCAGAGCAAGAGGGTCAACCTGGCGTTCACAGCCGCGCTCGAGCACTACACGGCCACCCTCGCCGAGCTGCTCCTCACTGACGAGAAGGCGCGCGGGGCCGTCGGCGAGCCGGGTGCCCGCGACATCCTCACTTGGCACGCGCTGGAGGAGTCAGAGCACAAGGCCGTCGCTTTCGACGTCTACAAGGCCGTCGGGGGTGGGGAGGTCATGAGGATTTTCATCATGTTCCTCACGGACCTGTTGTTCATCCTGGAGACATCGATCATGGGTGTCGTGTCGATCGCCAAAGACGGCTACGCGCGACGGCACCCCGTCAAGCTGCTCCGCAGCCTGGCGCGACTGCCGCGGTCTCCGTTCGTGTCGGGGCGCGCACTGCGCATCCTCGCCGAGTACCACCGGCCCGGCTTTCACCCGAACGACCGGGACACGCGTGCGCTGATCGCCGACTGGCGGCAGGCGCTGTTCGGCCGGGACGGCCAACTGGTCGACGTTCTCGCGAGCTAGCCCCGCATCGCAGGCCGTCTCGCCCACCCACGGCATCCCCGTCGGTCGCGCCGTCGCAGAGCGCCGGCAACTTCGCGATCGCCGGGCGGCTGCGCGCGGGGCGGGGGAGCTGACCCACGTGGTCAGCGGCCCCGGAAGGTCGGCTCCCGCTTCTCCACGAAGGCCTTCGCCGCCTCGCGGTGGTCCTCGGTGGTGCCGGTGTGCGCGTGGTGCGTCACCTCGAGGTCGCTGCACTCGCCCAGCTCGCCGTGCACCGCCCGGTTGAGGTTCTCCTTCATGTAGCGCAGCGCCACCCGCGGTCCGTGCGCCAGCCGCCGGGCCCGTCCCATCACTTCGTCGCGCAACGACTCCGCGGGGAACACGGCGTTGACCAGCCCGAGCTGCTCGGCCTCGGCCGCGGACAACCGGTCGGAGAAGAAGTAGAGCTCCTTGGCCTTGGCGCTGCCGATCAGCCGGGTGAGGAACCAGGTGCCGCCGTAGTCGCCGGCGAACCCCACCCGAGCGAACGCCGTCGTCAGCACCGCGGTGTCCGCCGCGTAGCGCAGGTCGCACGCCAGCGCCAACGACAACCCCGCGCCCGCCGCCGCGCCCGGCAGCGCCGCGATCGTCGGCTTGCCCATCGACCACAGCCGCACCGACGTCGCCCGCTGGTTGAGCCGTTGCAGCTGGATGAGGTCGTCATAGGACAGCTCACCGAACAACGCCTCGTCGCTCGCCATCATCTTCACGTCACCGCCCGCGCAGAACGCGCCGCCCGCACCGGTGACCACGACTGCGCCGACGGCATCGTCGAGCTCGACCTCGGCCAGCACGCGCCCGAGTGCCTGCACCATCGCCGGTGAGAACGCGTTGCGCCGCTCCGGTCGGTTGAGCGTGAGCACCGCCACCCCGTCGTCGACCTCCGCCAGCAGGTCCTCGGTGCCGGTGTCCACCGTTGTCATGCCGACCTCTCTTCTCGTGCTGCCGCGGTCAGATCTCGGTGCGCACGAACCGTACGCCGGCGACGGTGGCCTCTCCGCCGCGTCCGACGACGGCCGCGTGCACCTCGACGATCCGCTCGACCCCGTCAGCCGCGGCTCGGAACTCCACCCGCTGCGCACCACCGTCGAGCCACAGCCCGGCTGTGTCCGGCACGACACCGAGCAGCTCGCCCCAGCGCCGGGCCGCCGCCACCGGGTCGCGCACGGCCACCGTCAGCCCGCGCAACCCTTCACCGCGGTGCTCCGGCGCCGCCGCGGCAAACGCGGCGCCCTCCCACGCCGGACCGCCCCAGCGCCAGGACCCGACCGGATCGGTCACGTCGAGCGCGACGATCGCCCCCGGCACGTCCTTCGGATGCAGGTGCAGGTCGACGATGTGCGGCCACACCTCGTCGTGCACCACCCGTACGCCGGCTGCGGCGACGCGCCGCCGTACCGCTTCTTCATCGGCCAGCTCGAACATGCACATGTAGCCGCAGTCGCCGCCGGCTCGATCGATCTGCCGCCCGGCTGCGGTTCCCTCCCGCACCGGGGAGACGACCTCGACGAACGTGTTTCCGAGGGCATAGACCGCGTTGCCCAGACCGTAATGCTCCACGCCCGCGTCGTGGAACGGCGCAGACACAGCGAGCTCGGCCTCGAGCCGGCGGCAGGTCGCCTCCAGGTCGGCCGAGGCCAGCACCGCTTGGCGCAGTCTCGGCAAAGCCATCCGCGGATCGTAGCGACAGCCGCATGCGTGCCGCGGGAGCAGCCGTCGCCGCCGGTGCGACACGCCCGTTTGCCGAAAGTCGGTACATCCGGCGTGTCGGCATGGCAGGCTGCCCGCTAATCCGTTTCCACGAGGCCAAGGGGGGCCTTTCATGCATTTCCGCACACGCACGGTTGCGTCGATCGCCGTGGCGAGCGCCGCAGCGATCACCGCGAGCACGGGGGCTGTAGCGCTGGCGGCATCCAGCAGCGCGACCCGCACTGCGGCCGCGGCTGCCGTTCCGGTCGTCACGGTGCACATGAGCGACTCCGCGATCAAGCTGAGCGGCGGCGGCACCACGACGTCCAACGGGTCGACCACGGTGCACGCCGGTCGAATCACCTTCCGCGTCGTCACCGGCGCCGGTGACCACGTCCTGCAGATCATGCGGTTCCGCCACGGCTACACGGCCCAGGACGCGCAGCAGGACATCCCCAAGGCGTTCAGCGGGGACACCGACGCGATCAAGCGGGTCGACGACGGCATCAGCTTCCGCGGTGGCGCCGAGGCCAAGCCGCAGCACCCCGGGCGCATGGTCGTGACGCTGTCGAAGGGCGAGTACTTCCTCGTCGACCAGAACGGCAACGCGGGCGCGGTGCTCGAGGTGACCGGCTCGGTGCCGGCTCGGGCGACGGTCCCGCACCAGGGCACCTACACCGCGTTCACCTACGGCTGGGACGTCACGAAGAACCTGCCGGCGAAGGGCGTGGTGCGAGTCCACAACCAGGCCGACCAGCCGCACTTCCTCGAGATCCAGCACATCAAGGAGAGCACCACCAAGCGCCAGGTGCGCAAGGTGATGTCGCCGAACTACAAGGGCGGTCAGCCGTCATGGGCGCTGAAGGGGACGGCGCAGTCCGGCGTCATCTCGCCGACCAAGTCGCAGCTGCTCAAGTACGACCTGCCGGCGGGCAAGTACGTCATCGCCTGCTTCTGGCCGGACCTGAACAGCGGCATGCCGCACGCGTTCATGGGCATGTGGAAGATCGTCCACCTGTCGTAGCAGACTGACAGGCACCACAGGAGCCGGCGGCCACGTGGCCGCCGGCTCCTGCTGTTCCCACCGCCTGCGAAACGGAGTCGCTCGATGCTCGACCTGCGCAACACGTCGTCCCTCGTCACCGGGGGAGCCTCCGGCCTCGGTGAGGCGGCCGCCCGGCTGCTCGCCGAGCGCGGCGCCAAGGTCGTCGTCGCCGACCTCAACGACGACCGCGGCAAGCGGGTGGCCGACGAGCTCGGCGGGGTCTACGTCCACGCCGATGTCACCGACACCGAGCAAGTCATCGAGGCGGTCACCGCCGCCGAGGAGCTCGGGCCGCTGCGCACGCTGGTCACCGCCGCCGGCCTCGGCTGGGCGAGCCGCACGATCGGCAAGGACGGCGAGTTCTCCTCGGCTCACGACCTCGGCGCGTTCCAGCGCATCATCGGCATCAACCTCGTCGGCACGTTCAACTGCATCCGTCTCGCCGCCACGGCGATGGGCCGCACGCAGCCGGTCAACGACGATGGCGAGCGCGGGGCGATCGTGACCCTCGCCTCGCTCGCAGCCTTCGACGGCCAGATCGGGCAGGCTGCTTACAGCGCGAGCAAGGGCGGGGTCGTCGGCATGACGCTGCCGATCGCGCGCGACCTGGCCGTCGTCGGCGTACGCCTCAACTGCGTCGCGCCCGGCCTGTTCGACACCCCGATCTACGGGGAGGGGCCGGCGTCGGAGGCGTTCAAGGACAGCCTCAAGCGCGACGTGCTGTTCCCCAAGCGACTCGGCCACGCCGACGAGCTCGCGACGATGATCGTCGAGCTGCTCACGAACTCCTACATGAACGGAGAGGTGCTCCGGGTCGACGGCGGTGCCCGCCTGCAGCCGAAGTAACGGCCGGCGCGGAGCCGGCGGTCAGAGCGGCCGGGGCTCGTCGAAGGTCGCCTGCATCCGCTCGATCCATGTCGTCAACGTCGGCGTTGCCGGCAGCCCCAGCGACGCCAGCTCCTTGCCGATCGGGTGTGCGCCGAGCGACAGCGCGAACCCTTCGCCGCCGAAGCGCACCGACATGCCGCTGCCGCCCTGGCTGAACGCGGTGGCATGCGGCCGTCCGCCCAACAAGCTGTACGACGTCATGGGCGCCATCGGCATCTCGTCCGACCCGCCCCGCGGGACGGTCACGTCCAGGACGCGCTCACCGTCCATCGTCAGCACCCAGCGCGAGGAGGTCTCGGTCTGCGTCACGTCGATCCGCTCGACGCTCTTCGGATAGCCCCAGATCTCGTTGCCGGCCACACACGTGAACTCCTGGTCGACCGGCAGGTGGGTGATGAACGAGCCGTCCGGGCCACCGCCGACCGGCCGCACGAACAGGATCGTGCCGACCTCGTGATAGGCCCCCAGGTCGTTGTCGCGATAGTCCACCAGCGCCAACGCGACCTGCGCGCGACCCTGCGCCGGCTCGATCACCTCGAACCCGGCCGGGCACAGTGCAGCCGCCGCGGCATGCTCCACGTCGAACAGGACAGTTGCCGCCGAGGCGTCGCGCACCCGCACCGGCATCGTCACCGCGCGGCCGAGGATCTGATGCGTCGTCATATCCGCATCCAATCGGGCCGGCGTCCGTCGCGCCAGCAGCCGCCGCAACCGGGCTAACGTCTCGCCTCGTGGCCACTCGACCGGCGTCCGGTGGCGGTCGCTGGGTCGAGGTCGCGCCCGAGCGCCTGCCGGGTTTCCTCACCCGCTTCGGCGAGCGTCACGGTGTGCTGACGTGGACGGCCGGTGCGAACGCCCCGGACGACACTGCCGGCAGCGGTGACGACGCTGCCGGCAACGCTGTGGAGCGCATCACTGTGGTCGCGGCGGACGGCGCGGTCGCCGACTGCGAGGTGCCGTTCCCGCCGTTGCGCATCGATCCCGCCGCCCCCTACGGCGGCCTGCTCGGTCACGTCGCGGCCGACCGCACGGTCGGGGTGCTGCTGGTCCGCCGCGGCGGCTACGCCGCCGGCGTCTTCACCGGCACCCGTCTGCTCGCCTCCAAGGTCGGGTCGCGGCACGTGCAGGGCCGCACCGCCGCCGGCGGCTGGTCCCAGCAACGCTTCGCCCGCCGCCGCGCGGGACAGGCGCGCGAAGCCGGGCAGGCAGCCGCCGACGTCGCCGCTGACGTGCTGCTGGCGCACCTGCCCGACCTCGCCGCCGTCGTGGCCGGCGGCGACCGAAGGGCGTGCGACGAGGTGCTCGCCGACCGGCGACTGGCGCCGCTGCAACCTTTGCTGGTGTCGCGGCGCCTCACCGTGCCCGACCCGCGCCAACGCGTCCTGCTCGCCACCCCGCAACAGTTCCGCGCGGTCCGGATCCGCATCGACGATCCCGCCGTACCCGCACTGGCCGAGCCACCCACCGACCGGCACGAGCCACCCACCCCGCTCGGCTGACCGGCGACAATAGGGATGCTGTGCCTGCCACCCCTGACGAGCGGCGTCTCGCCCGCCGACGTGCCCTGGTCCCCGCGGTCAGCTATCCGGACGAGCTTCCGGTCAGCGCGCACGTGGACGACATCGCCGCCGCCATCCGCGACCATCAGGTCGTCGTCGTAGCGGGTGAGACCGGGTCGGGCAAGACCACCCAGCTGCCGAAGGTCTGCCTCGCCCTCGGCCGCGGCATCACCGGCACGATCGCCCACACCCAACCGCGGCGCATCGCCGCCCGCGCCGTGGCCGAACGGCTCGCCGCCGAGCTCGACGTGCCGGTCGGGCAAGCCGTCGGCTATCAGGTGCGGTTCACCCGCCGGACCAGCCGGGACACGCTCGTCAAGGTGATGACCGACGGCGTGCTGCTCGCCGAGATCGCCCACGACCGCGACCTGCGCGGCTACGACACCGTCATCGTCGACGAGGCGCACGAGCGCTCCCTGAACATCGACTTCCTGCTCGGCTATCTCACCCGACTGCTGCCCCGCCGACCCGAGCTGCGTGTCGTCGTCACCTCGGCGACCATCGACCCGCAACGGTTCGCCGACCACTTCGCCGCGCACGGCATCGCGACACCGATCATCGAAGTGTCCGGCCGGACCTATCCGGTGGAGATCCGTTACCGGCCGCCGGAGGAGGGCGCCGACCAGGTGCAGGCGGTCATCGACGCGGTCGGCGCCCTGTCCGCCGAGGGGCCGGGGGACACGCTGGTCTTCCTCTCCGGCGAGCGGGAGATCCGCGATACCGCCGAAGCGCTGCGCGGCGCGGTCACCCGCCGCCACCTCGATGCGGTCGAGGTGCTGCCGCTCTACGGACGGCTCTCGGCGGCCGAGCAGCACCGCGTCTTCGCACCGCGCGCGACCGGCACGCGGCGGGTCGTGCTCGCCACCAACGTCGCCGAGACCTCGCTCACCGTCCCGGGCATCCACTACGTGGTCGACACCGGCACCGCGCGCATCTCCCGCTACAGCCACCGGCTGAAGGTGCAGCGGCTGCCGATCGAGAAGATCTCGCAGGCGTCGGCACGGCAGCGCGCCGGCCGCTGCGGCCGGGTCGCCGAGGGCATCTGCATCCGGCTGTACGACGAGGACGACCACGCCGCCCGCCCGGCCTACACCGACCCGGAGATCCTGCGCACGAACCTCGCCGCGGTCATCCTGCAGATGGCCGCGCTCGACCTCGGGGACGTCGCCGACTTCCCGTTCCTCGACCCTCCCGATCGCCGCGCCGTCCGCGACGGCATGTCGCTGCTGCACGAGCTCGGCGCGCTCATCGAGACCGGCGGCCACCCGCGGCTCACCGACCTCGGGCGCCGCCTCGCCCGGCTGCCGCTCGACCCGCGGCTGGGCCGGATGGTGCTGGAGGCCGAGCGGTTCGGATGCGTCCGCGACGTGCTCGTGGTGGCGGCCGCGTTGACGATCCAGGATCCGCGCGAGCGGCCGGTCGACGCGCAGGAGCAGGCCGACCAGAGCCACCGCCGGTTCGCCGACGACAGCAGTGATGTCATCTCTTGGCTCAACCTGTGGCGCTATCTCGACGAGCAGCAGCAGGCGTTGTCGTCGTCGGCGTTCCGGCGCATGTGCCGCCGTGAGTTCCTGCACTACCTGCGCATCCGCGAGTGGCAGGACCTGGTCGCGCAACTGCAGGAGATCGCGACCAAAGACCTGCACCTGACGGTGGGTGAGGTGTGGGCGCATCCCGACCACGTGCACCGCGCGTTGCTGCCCGGGCTGCTGTCCCAGCTGGGCGTGAAGGAGCCGGACGGTCGCGGCTACCTCGGCGCGCGCGGCGCCACCTTCGTGCTGTGGCCGGGCTCCGGCCTCGCGAAGCAGCAACCGCGATGGGTGATGGCCGCGGAGCTGGTCGAGACCTCGCGGCTGTTCGCCCGCACGGTCGCGCGGATCGACCCGCAGTGGGTCGAGCCGGTCGCGGCCCACCTGGTGCAGCGCACCTACAGCGAGCCGCACTGGGACGCCCGCCGCGGCGCCGTCATGGCCTATGAACGGGTCACGCTCTACGGCATCCCGATCGTCACCCGGCGCCGGGTCGGCTACGCCCGCGTCGACCCGGCACTTGCGCACGAGCTGTTCCTGCGGCACGCGCTGGTCGAGGGGGAGTGGGACGCCCACCACGCGTTCCTGCAGCACAACCGCGCGCTGCTGGATGATGTGCGCGAGCTCGAAGACCGGCTGCGCCGCCGGGACCTCGCCGTCGACGACGAGGCGCTCCTCGCCTTCTACGCCGCCCGGGTGCCGGCGAGCGTCGTCTCGAGCCGCCACTTCGATGCGTGGTGGAAGGCTGCCCGCCGGGACACCCCGCACCTGCTCGACCTGACGACGGCGGACCTGCTCGCCGGCGCCGACCTGCCCGATCCGGACGCGATGCCGGACACGTGGCTGACTGGCGAGCTCGCGCTCCCGGTCACCTATCGGTTCACTCCCGGCGACGTCGACGACGGCGCGACCGTGCACCTGCCCATGGCGGTGCTCAACCGGTTGCCGGCGGCGGCGTTCAGCTGGCACGTGCCTGGCCTGCGTGCGGAGCTCGCGACGGCGCTGCTGCGCGGGTTGCCGAAGGCGCTGCGGCGCGCCTTCGTGCCGGCACCGGACACCGCTGCGGCGGCACTGGCGACGATGACGTACGACGAGCGCATGCCCTTCCCCGTCGCCCTGGGCAAGGCCCTGCACCGGCTCACTGCGGTGGAGGTGCCGCCCGATGCCTGGGACGTCGGCGGGCTCCCGACGTACCTGCGGTTGCACCTCGCGGTCAGCGACGACAGCGGCCGCGTGCTCGCCGTCGCCGACGACCTCGACGAGCTGCGCCGGCGGCTGGCTCCGCACATCCGCATCGCGGTCGCCGCCGCCGCGCCGGCGCTCGAGCGCAGCGGACTGCGGGAGTGGCCGCTGACCGGCCGGGCCGGCGGCGGGTTGCCGCGCACCCTTGACACCGAGCGCGACGGGTTGCGGGTCACCGGCTATCCGGCGCTCGTCGACGAGGGCGAGACGGTCGGCGTGCGCGTCCTCACCACGCCGGGTGAGCAGGCCGCGGCGATGCGGCTCGGCACCCGGCGGCTGTTGCTGCTCTCGGTGCCGTCACCGGCGCGGGTGGTCCTCGACGCGATGACCGCACGAGACAAGCTCGCGCTCTCTCGCGACACCGATGGGCGCCCGGCCGACGCAGTGCGCGACGCGATCACCGCCGCGATCGACCAGCTCGTGGCAGAGCACGGCGGCCCGGCCTGGGACGCCACCGGGTTCGCCGCGCTGCGCGGCTTCGTGGCGAGCCGCCTCACCGTCACCACCCGCGCGGTGCTCGAGAACGTGGCCGAGGTGCACGCGCTCGCTCATGCGTTGCGGGAGCGGCTGGCGGCCGATCCGCCGCCGCTGTGGCGGCCGTCGTACGACGACCTGCGCGGGCAGCTCGCCGCGCTCGTTCCACCGGGGGTCGCCACCGCGGTCGGCGCTCCGCGGCTGCCGCACCTGGTCCGCTACCTGCAGGCGATGCAGCAGCGGCTCGACCGGTTGCCGTCGGACCCCGGCCGCGACCTGACGCTGATGGATCGGGTGCACGCCGTCGAGGATGCGTGGCACGACGCCCTCGACGCGCTGCCCGTCGGTGTCGAGGTGCCGGCCACACTGGGCGAGGTGCGGTGGATGCTCGAGGAGCTGCGGGTCAGCCTGTTCGCCCAACAGCTCGGCACCGCGCATCCGGTCTCGGAGAAGCGCATCCTGCAGGCCGTCGCTGCCGCGAGGTGATCTCTGCGGTCACGTCGGAGAGTAGTGCCGGGCCCCTTCGGACACCTCGACTTCCACCCGGCCCTGCGCGACGAGCAGCTCCAGGTGCGCACCGGTCTCGGCGACGGCGAGCATCTGGTTGAACGGGTCGAGGTCGGCCAGCTCCCGCTCGCGCCGGGTCCAGCGCAGCCGGCCGGCGACCTCGAACGCCGTCGCGGCCCCGGCCTCCACCGCCCGCTCCGTTTCGTCCAGCCGCGCGCCGTGATGCGCGACCAGTTCGTCGACCCGGGCGTGCACGCTGTCGGTCACCGGTCCGTGTGCCGGCAGCAGCCGGGCATCCGGCCGCGACCGCACCAGTGCCAGCGAGGCCAGGAAGTCGCCGAGCGGGTTGGGGGACAGCACCGGCTCGAACCCGATCGACGGCGTGATCGTCGGCAGCACGTGGTCGCCGGCGAAAAGCAAACCGGCGTCGAGGTCGTGGAACACGACGTGGCCGCGGGTGTGCCCGGGAGTCGGTACGACGTCGAGCTGCCGCGGCCCCGCCTGGACCGGGCCGGCCTCCAACCACTGGTCCGGCAACGCCCATTCCAGCTCGTCCACCGTCCGGTCGGCGGCCAGGTGGGCGGCGATGAGGTCGGCGAGATCGTCGGCGCCGAGCGCGCGCATGGCGCCGATCTGCTGGTGCAGCGGCGGCCGTCCCGGCTCGCGCAGCACCTCGATCGACTCCCGCTCGCCGGCACCGAGGGCGACGGGTGTGCCCAGCTCCTCCCGCAAGGTGACCGCCTGCTGGTAGTGGTCGCGGTGGATGTGGGTGACGAGGAATCGCCGGACGTCGGACAGCTGCCACCCCAACGCACCGAGGCCGTCGAGCAGCGCCGATCGCGCTTCGGGGATCGCCCAGCCCGAGTCGATCAACACTGGCCCGTCCGCAGCGTGCACGACGTACACGTTCACCGCCCGCAGCCCGTCGTTCGGCAGCGGCAGCGGCACCCGGTGCACGCCCGGCGCGACCTCGAAGACCCCCGGTCGCGTCCACTCGCCGCGCCCGGTGCTGCCGGGGTCACTCACTGTGGCTGCTGTCACCCCGGCAGCATCTCAGGCCCCGGCTAGAGTCGTGGCACACCGGCGGCCATGCTCGACTCCCCCCGTCGCGGATGGCCGCCGGTGACCCACGGTCCGGGTCCGGCCGGGAAGATCGGTTCGGGTGCGCCCGCCGTTGCTCGCCGGGCCGAACCGTCGGCGCGCCGACGTACAGTCGACCTCGTGCGCGCCGCGATCGACTGGCAGCCGTCGCTGTTCGACGGGGGGCCGGTGGCGCTCGACCTCGACTACGGCGCGATGCGCCGGATCGTGCTCGACGAGCGGTCGTGGGTCGACTACTGCCCCGGCTGGCTGTCCGGCTCCGACGTCGTCTTCGACGAACTGGCCGGGGAGGCACGCTGGCAGCAGCGCACGGTGCACATGTACGACCGGACGCTGCCCGAGCCGCGGCTCACCGCGGGGTGGTCGACCGACGCCGCCGACGACGGCACCAACGCGGTGCCGCCGGCGTTGCGTGACATGGCGTCGGCGTTGTCGGAGCGTTACTGCGTCGGCTTCGACCGCATCTGGGTCAACCTCTACCGGGACGGCGCCGACAGCGTCGCCTGGCACGGTGACCGCAACCGGCTGGTCATGACCAGGCCGATGGTCGCGACGGTGAGTCTCGGCGCCCGGCGCAAGTTCCTGCTCCGCCCGCGCGGCACGTCCCGCGCGCTGCACCGGCTCGAGCCCGGGCACGGCGACCTCGTGGTCATGGGTGGGGAGTGCCAGAGCGAGTGGGAGCACACCGTGCCCAAGACGAAGCAACGGGTCGGCGCTCGCATGTCGGTGACGATCCGTCATTCGCAGCCGGCGCCCGGGGAGCGCTGGTTGCGCGAGCCGCTGTCGACCGCCCCCGGCCACGCCTGGTAGCCGCGCGCCTGCCCGCAGCCGCGGAAGCAGCGTGCGTTCGCGGAACCGCTTCCAGCTCTCCCTCGACTCGTGGATGCCATGATCGTCCACAAGACGCGATCAGCGGAATTGCATGCTCGTTCGTCCCGGTTCGGCCCTTGGAGTCCACAGCGACAAGGACGATGGTGCGACCGCCAGGTGCACGATGTCGGTCAGGCGGGCGTTCAGCGACTCCACGCTCACGGCCTCACGCACATCGGATGAGAACGCCTCGATCAGCTGGGCGGCGTCATATCGGCTGCGGTTGAAGCGCTTGTCGACGGCAGACTGCACCCGTCGACGCATCGGGTGAAACAGAGCGGCGGCGGCGAGCGTGGAGGCGGCTACGCCCAGCGACGACTGGAGGTGGACCAGTCGCGTGGTCAACGACACCAGGCCAACGTAGAAACCCGCGAGCAGGGCGGTGAGGAGGGCGTAGGAGACCGTCCTGCTGATCACGCGGTCGATGTCGTAGAGGTGATAACGCAGCACGGCGACTGCCACTGCGGCGGCCATGCCGTCAATCGCGATCAGCAACGCCAGGGTCGCCAGTCCGAAGTTCGGGCCGTGACCATGGTCCGTAGGAAGCGCGACGATGAACACCAGGACACCGCCCAGCGCGGGCAGGGCCATCCACTTGCGCTGCAGCCGTTCGATACCGCTCGACCGCCAGTAGCGGACGATGGACCACAACACGACCACCGGAACGCTGATGACGACGACGGCAGTCAGGAAGCTGACCCCGCGCTGAAGAACGTCGCCCACGCCGCTGACGTAATACGGATTGGCGACGCTCGGGCCGTTGCGGGGCAGGTGCAGCCGGGGCCGCGTTGCCAGCGCGGTGACGAGCACAACCGCGTCCGCCACCAAAATGGCTGCCGGGATGCGCCACCGTCGCGGGAGGTGCCCCTGCGGAAACAGCAGCAGCAGGAGGACGAGCAGGACGAACGTGATCGCGGACGCCCAGTTGTTCACATTCAGAGCCAGCTGCGCAAACGCAGAGTTGTTCCCGCCAGGCACGAACCGGCTCGCCGCGATCCCGTCGGAGGCGGTCTCCACCGCGACGGCGACGCCCACAGCCATCATCGCGAGCCCAACACGATTCTTCGGCCGCCGAGAGACAACAAGGGCACCAGCGACGGCCGGCCCGGTCCAGGCCACCGCCCATCCGATACCGCTTCGATCAAGCGGCTCGCCCAGAGGCACATACAGGCCAACGAGGGCCAACCCACACACGACCCACGCAGCCACGGAAACAGCGAGGTGTGGTTCGCCTCGCGTGTCCTGGCCGCGAACGGCCCCTGCGGTCACCGGCTTATCTTGACCCGTCACCGTTACGAAAACGTCCTCTTCGGCGACGGACGGGCTCCCTTTCCCCCTGGCGAGGCTGCGTCATGGCCCGCGCCGGGTAGCTGTCAGTAGCCTTGCCGCCCGTGGCCGACGTGACCGAAGAGACCGAGTCGAAGACCTACCGGCAATACCGCTTCTCGCTCCCCGAAGGCGCGACCGACCTGCTGATCGTCCGGCACGGCGAGTCGGCGCCCGCCCGCCTGGACGTCCCGGCGCCACGGGTCGAGGGACACAGCGACCCTGAGCTCGCGCCGGAGGGACGGGAGCAGGCCGAGCAGCTCGCGGACCGGCTCGCGCACGAGCACATCGACGCCATCTACGTGACGACGCTGCGTCGCACGGTCGAAACGGCGGCACCGCTCGCCGCGCGGCTCGGTCTCGAGCCGCGCGTCGAGCCGGACCTCCGCGAGATCCATCTCGGGGATTGGGAGGGCGTGGCGTTTCGCAAGTACGTGAGCGAGCACCACCCGATCGCCGTACAGATGTTCCTCGAGCAGCGCTGGGACGTCATCCCCGGCGCCGAGAGCAACGAGGCGTTCGCCACCCGCGTCCGCCGGGGGATGGAGCGCATCATCGCCGCCCACCCAGGTCAACGCGTGGTCGTCGTCGTCCACGGCGGTGTGATCGGGCAGATGATGGCGCTCGCCAGCGGTGCGTCGGCGTTCGGGTTCATCGGCGCCGACAACGCGTCGATCTCGCAGATCGTCGCGATGCCGCAGCCGTGGGTGATCCGCCGCTACAACGACACGGCGCACCTCGACCCGAAGTTCACGTTGGTCCCGACACCGCTGACCTGACGGCACGCGCCGCGCGCGTTCCGTCGCGATACCGTCCGCTCGTGCCGGACATCGACTTCCCCGCCAGCGATGGGGTGCTGCGTGGTTACCTCGCGACGCCAGCAGGTGCCGGGCCGTGGCCGGGTGTGGTCGTGGTGCACGAGGCGTTCGGGCTCACCGACGACATTCGCCGGCAGGCGGATCGTTTCGCAGACCACGGCTACCTCGCGTTGGCGCCGGACCTCTACTCCTGGGCCAGCACCCCCCGCTGCCTCGTCGCGACGTTCAAGGCGATGGCGGCCGGCCGCGGCCGCGCCATCGACGACCTGCAGCGCGCGCGCCGGTTCCTCGCTGACCGCGGCGACTGCACCGGCAACGTGGGCGTGATCGGCTTCTGCCTCGGTGGCGGTTTCGCGTTGCTCGTCGCCGCCGAGGGCTTCGCCGCCGCGGCGCCGAACTACGGGCAGCTGCCGCGCCAACCGGAGCGCGTCCTCGCCGGAAGCTGTCCCATCGTGGCGTCGTACGGCGCCAAGGACTGGACACTGCGCGGCGCCGCACCGAAGCTGGAGCGGACGCTGGCCCGGCTGAGCGTGCCGCACGACGTGAAGGAGTACGCCGATGCCGGCCACGGGTTCCTGTTCGAGCACCACGGCAAGGTGAAGCTGATGGAGCCGTGGATGGTGCGGTACGACGCGGCCGCCGCCGACGACGCTTGGCGGCGCATCTTCGACTTCTTCGATGAGCACCTGAAGGTTTCTGGCGAGGACACGGGAGGGGCGGCATGAGCGACGTCGAGGTGTCGGCACAGGTCCCGGCGGACCCGGTGACCGTGTGGGGCATGGTCAGCGATGTCACGCGGATGGGGCAGTGGAGTCCGGAGACCACCAGCTGCCGCTGGCTCGACGGCGCCGACGGGCCGGCACCGGGCGCCCGGTTCCGAGGCAGCAACAAGTACGGATTCCGTCGGTGGTCGACGACGTGCACGGTGACCGATGCCGACGAGGGGAAGCGGTTCGGCTTCGACGTCGCCTACGGCGGGACGCCCATCTCGCACTGGGACTACACGTTCACCGCGACCGACGGCGGCACCACCGTCACCGAGTCCTGGACCGACCGCCGTCCGACGTGGATGAGGTTGCTGTCGACTCCGGTGATGGGCATCGCCGACCGGGCCGGTCACAACCGCCGCAGCATGCAACAGACGCTGGAGTCGTTGAAGGCCGCCGCCGCACCCGCCGACTGAGGCGACTGTCGAGATCCGGGGCCGGGCGGGCGGTGCTCGCCAATCCGGCCCGCTTCTGGTCATGATGGTGCGCGTGATCCCGTCGCCGGTCCGGTTCGCACCGAGCCCTGGTGGGCGCATCGCCTACCGCACCCTGGGGGAAGGCCCCCTCGATCTCGTCATCTACCCGACCGGTGCATGGAACATCGACCTGGTCTGGGACGAGCCGCGGGCGGAACGATGGCTGCGGCAGCTCGCGTCGTTCTCCCGGGTCATCCTCTTCAACGCTCGCGGCAGCGGCGGCTCGGACCCGATCCCCGCCGGCATCACCCTCGAGGACTGGGCGCTGGACACGTTACGCGTGCTGGACGCCCTTGGCGTCGAGCGGGCGTCGTACTTGTGGTTCGGGGAGACAGTGGTGTCGGGGCTGCTGTCAGCGGCCGCATACCCCGACCGGGCCGGCGCGATCGTGGCGGTCGACGGCTACGCCCGGCTGCGCCGTGCGCCGGACTACCCGTTCGGAATGCCGGACGAGACGTTGCACAAGATGGACGTGCAGCTCGTCGAGATGTGGGGCAGCGGCGCGGTGACGCGGATGCTGGTCCCAGCGGAAGCGGCGGACACGCGGTTTCTCGACTGGTACGGCCGCTTCGAGCGCACCACAGCGAGTCCCGCCATGTTTGCCGTCATTCGCCGGATGTTCGGCGACAGCGACGTGCGCGCGATCCTGCCGTCGGTGCAGGCGCCGACGCTCGTGATCTCCCACACCGACGATCGATACATCCGGCGCGGGCACGCGCAATATCTTGCCGACCACATTCCCGACGCCAAGCTGGTCGAGCGACCCGGCCCCGCCGGCATCGCGTGGCTCACCGACGTGCCCGGAACCCTGGCCGAGGTGCAGAACTTCCTGACCGGTGTCCCGTCGCTGCCGGACATCGAAGACCGGTTTCTCGCTGCCGTGCTCTTCACGGACATCGTCGACTCGACCAGCCGAGCCGCCGCGCTCGGTGACGCCGCCTGGCGGCGGCTGCTCGACGAGCACGACCGGGTGCTGGCACGGGTGGTGGAACGGTTCCGCGGCCGTCTCATCAAGTCCACCGGCGACGGGGTTCTCGCCACGTTCGACGGCCCCGCCCGCGCGATCCGGTGTGGCCTGGCGATGCAGGCCGCGGCGGCTGACATCGGGCTGCAGATCAGGGTCGGTCTGCATGCCGGAGAGGTCGAGCAACGCGGCGACGACGTCGGCGGCATCGCCGTTGCCATCGCCGCGCGGGTGATGGCCGAGGCTGCGTCCGAGGAGGTGCTGGTCTCCAGCGCCGTACCGCCGCTGGTCGCGGGAGCCGGGCTGTCGTTCGTCGACCGCGGCAGCCGGGTCCTGAAGGGTGTGCCCGGCGAATGGCGCGTGCTCGCCGCCACCGCCGCCTGATCGGCCGTTACAGCGAGAGGTCGACGACCACGGGGGCGTGGTCGCTGGGACCTTTGCCCTTGCGTGCCTCGCGGTCGACGTACGCGTCGGTGACCGAGGCCGCGACCGACTTGCTGGCGAGCACGAGGTCGATCCGCGTGCCCATGCCCTTGTGGAAGCACCCGGCGCGGTAGTCCCAGTAGGTGAACGGGTGATCGCCCTTCAATGCCCGCGCCTCGAGGTCGGTGAGGCCGAGGTCGACCAGCGCGCGGTACGCCGTTCGCTCCGCGTCCGTCACGTGCGTGGACTCGGCGAAGGGGGCCACGTCCCACACGTCGGCGTCCGTAGGCGCGATGTTGAAGTCCCCCATCACCGCGAACCGCTCGTGCGCCTCGACCTCCGGCGCGAGCGCATCGCGCAACGCCGCCAGCCACTCGAGCTTGTAGGCGTAGTGCGGGCTGTCCAGCGACCGGCCGTTCGGGACGTAGAGCGACCAGACCCGCAGCCCGCCGCAGGTCGCCCCGACGGCACGCGCCTCGACCGTCGGCGGCTTGCCGACCAGCGCGGGGTCGTCCTCGTCGATCGGTGGCGCGTACGCCGGCTGCCCGGGAAAGCCGAGCGACACGTCCTCCAGCCCGACCCGGGACAGGATGGCGACCCCGTTCCACCGGCCCTCGCCGTTGGCGACCACCTCGTAGCCCAGCTCCTCGGCCCGCTCCCCGGGAAAGGCGTCCGCGGCGCACTTCGTCTCCTGCAGGCACAGCACGTCCGGCTCCGCAAGCTCGAGCCACTCGTTCAACCGTGGCAGGCGGGCCCCCACCGAGTTGACGTTCCACGTCGCGATCCGCACCCGCTCACCCTATGGCGGCCGCATCTGTCGGGCAGCCGACTGCCCGGGCGTCACCATCGCGACATCCCGGACGAAGCGGACGCAGACTTCGGTCATGTGGACGGTGACCCTCGCCGACCTCCGGATGCGAGCGCGGCAGTTCGCCGTCGCCGTCCTCGGCGCCACGCTGGTCTTCGCGATGGCGCTGATCATGGCGGGGCTGGCCGGCAGCTTCGACGCCGAGGCGCGGCGAACCGTCGCCTCCGTCGGTGCGGACAGCTACGTCGTCGGCTCCGGCGTCGGCGGGCCCTTCACCAGCCCGGCCGCCTTGCCCGGCCGGATGCTCGCGACGATCCGCCACGAGCCAGGTGTGCTGCAGGCTGATCCGCTCGTGGTGCAGCCGAGCCTGGCCGTGAGTACGCCGACCGGCAAGCAGTTCGTGCACCTCATCGGTGTCCGCCCCGACGGCCTCGGAGCGCCGCACGTCGGCACCGGCCGGCCCTTGGCCGGCGCCGGCCAGGCCGTTGTCGACGACATCACGAAGTTGAGTGTCGGCCAGACGTTTTCCATCGGGCCGCACCGGTTCACCGTCGTGGGTACGGTCCACGGGCTGGACTACCTCGCCGGCGTACCGATCGTCTTCCTCACCTTGCACGACGCGCAGCAGGCGGCGCTCGGCGGTCACCGTGACATGACCGCGGTGGCCGTGCGCGGCATCCCGCAGTCGGTGCCGCACGGCCTCACCGTCATGTCCGCCGATCAGGCGCGGCAGGACATCCTCGTGCCGTTGCAGCAGGCCAAGGGCTCGATCTCCACGATCCGCAACTTCCTGTTCTGCGTGGCCGTCGTCATCATCGCGGTGGTCGTCTATCTGTCGGCACTGGAACGGCGCCGCGACTTCGCCGTGCTCAAGGCGATCGGCTCCTCCACCCGTTGGCTCTACGGCGGGATGGCGGTGCAGGCCGCGACGATCGCGCTGCTCAGCGGGCTCCTCGCCCTCGCGATCGAACCGTTGATGGCGGCCGGCATCCCGATGCAGCTCGCCGTGCCCGGTTCGGCGCGGGCCGCCCTGCCCGTGCTGGCCCTGGCGATCGGCCTGCTGGCGAGCCTCGCCGGCCTGCGGCAAGCGGTGCGCGCCGACCCCGCCCTGGCCTTCGGGAGCGCGTGATGGCCCTGCTCGACGTGCATGACCTGGTTGTCGAATACATCAGCGGGGACTATGTCGTCCGTCCGCTGGACGGGCTGAATCTCGCCGCCGACGACGGTGAGCTGGTGCTGCTGCTCGGCCCCAGCGGCTCGGGCAAGACGACGCTGCTGTCCTGCCTCGCCGGCATCCTGACGCCCACGTCCGGCTCGATCACGGTCGCCGGTCGTCAGGTGACCGCGCTCGATGCTGCGGCCCTCGCTCGCTATCGCCGCGAGACCGTCGGCGTCGTCTTCCAGGGGTTCAACCTGATCGCCAGCCTGTCGGCGCGGGAGAACGTCGGCGTGCCACTCCGGCTGTCCGGTCGGCGTGGTCGCGACATCCGCTCCCGCGCCGATGCGTTGCTCGACAGCGTCGGGCTGGGCGACCGGCTCGGGCACCGACCGGGGCAGCTGTCGGGCGGCCAGCAGCAGCGGGTCGCCATCGCGCGCGCCCTCGCACTCAACCCGCCGGTGCTGCTAGCCGACGAGCCGACCGCGCACCTCGACCATGTTCAGGTCGAGGTGGTGGTCGGGCTGCTGCGCCGGCTGGCCGCTCCCGGTCGCACGGTGCTCGTCGCCACTCACGACGACCGGATGATCCCGCTCGCCGACCAGGTCGTGGAGATGGCGCCGAAGCTCACGGCTGAGGTCGTGGCGCCGGCGCGGGTGGAGCTCAAGAAGGGGGAGCTGGTCTTCGCGCAGGGCAGCCGGGGCACCCTCGTCTACGTCGTCGAGTCGGGGCGCATCGAGATCGTGCGCGAGCTCGCGAACGGCAGTGAGGAGCGGCTGGCGCTGGTCGGCCCGGGGGAGTACTTCGGCGAGCTCGGCCCGATGCTCGGCCTGCCCCGCAGCGCCACCGCACGCGCGATGCAGAAGTCTGTTCTCACCTCCTATTCCGCGCGCGACTTCCGGCACCGCGCCGGGGCCGGGGAGCGGGAGCGGATCAAGCTCATCGAGCCTCGCACCGCCGCGAGCCCGCGCCGCGAGCGCGCGGCCAGCGCGACGAAATAGCTGCCGGAGCTGCCGGGAGTTCGCGGCGCGACGGGCAGCAGCGCCGGCGCCGGTAGCCTGGTATGTCGTGCCCACTCGCAACGACGGTCGCGCCACGCGCGCAGAGCTCAGAAACGTCGCGATCATCGCCCACGTCGACCACGGCAAGACCACCTTGGTCGACGCGATGCTCTGGCAGTCCGGCGTCTTCACCGCCCACCAAGCCGAGGAGGGCTCGGTCCGCGAACGGGTCATGGACTCGATGGACCTCGAGCGCGAGAAGGGCATCACGATCCTCGCGAAGAACACGGCGGTCCGCTACGGCGAGGTGACGATCAACATCGTCGACACCCCCGGTCACGCCGACTTCGGCGGAGAGGTCGAGCGCGGGCTGGAGATGGTCGACGGCGTGCTCCTGCTCGTCGACGCGAGCGAGGGGCCGCTGCCGCAGACTCGCTTCGTCCTGCGCAAGGCGCTGCAGAAGCGGCTGCCCGTCGTCCTCGTCGTCAACAAGGTCGATCGGCCGGACGCCCGCATCGCCGAGGTCGTCGACGAGACCTACGAGCTGTTCCTGGACCTCGACGCCGACGAGCACCAGATCGAGTTCCCGATCGTCTACGCCTCCGCCAAGGCCGGCCGCGCCTCGCTGCAACGACCGGAGGACGGCGGCCTGCCGGACAGCGCCGACCTGCGGCCGTTGTTCGAGACGCTGCTCGCCACCGTCGCCGCACCGACGTACGACGAGGGCGCACCCCTGCAAGCGCACGTGACCAACCTCGACGCCTCGCCCTACCTCGGCCGCCTTGCCCTGTGTCGGGTCCACAACGGCACGATGCGCAAGGGTCAACAGGTCGCCTGGTGCAAGACCGACGGCAGCGTCGAGCGGGTCAAGCTGACCGAGCTGCTCGGCACCGAGGGCCTCGACCGCGTGCCGATCGAGTCGGCCGGCCCCGGTGACATCGTCGCCATCGCCGGCATCGCCGACATCACGATCGGTGAGACCATCGCCGACCCCGAGGACCCACGGCCACTGCCGGTCATCACCGTCGACGAGCCGTCGCTGTCGATGACGATCGGCATCAACACCTCGCCGCTCGCGGGCCAGGATCCGGCCGCCGGCGGTGGCAAGAAGCTGACCGCGCGGCTGGTGAAGGCGCGGCTGGACGCCGAGCTCGTCGGAAACGTCTCGATCCGCGTGCTGCCCACCGACCGGCCGGACACCTGGGAGGTGCAGGGTCGCGGCGAGCTGCAACTGGCCATCCTCGTCGAGATCATGCGGCGCGAAGGGTTCGAGCTGACCGTCGGCAAGCCGCAGGTCGTCACCCGCACGATCGACGGCAAGCTGCATGAGCCGATGGAGCGGCTGACCGTCGACATCCCCGAGGACTACCTCGGCGTCGTCACCCAGCTGATGGCGCTGCGCAAGGGCCGCATGGAGCAGATGGTCAACCACGGCACCGGCTGGATCCGGATGGAGTACGCCGTGCCCGCGCGCGGGCTGATCGGATTCCGCACCGAGTTCCTCACCGAAACCCGTGGCACGGGCTTGCTGCATCACGTCTTCGACCGCTATGAGCCGTGGCACGGCGAGCTGCGCACCCGGCCGACCGGCTCCCTGGTCGCCGACCGGCGCGGTGCGGTCACGTCGTACGCGCTGTTCAACCTGCAGGACCGGGGCACGATGTTCGTCGGCCCGGGCACCGAGGTCTACGAAGGCATGATCGTCGGCGAGAACGCGCGGGCTGACGACATGGACGTCAACCCCACGAAGGAGAAGAAGCTCACCAACATGCGCTCGTCGACGGGTGACGAGCTTGTGCGGCTGATCCCGCACAAGCAGCTGTCGCTGGAGCAGGCGCTGGAGTTCTGCCGCGAGGACGAGTGCGTCGAGGTGACGCCGGCGTCGGTGCGACTGCGCAAGGTCGTGCTCGACGCCCAGCAGCGCTACCGCTCCGCGAAGCGGCAGGCCGGAGCGTCTGCCTAGACTCCTCCCGGTTTGCCCGGCCTCGGACGATGGTCGGCACTTCACCAGCGCCGGGTCGCGCTCACGGTGATGAGGGACTAACCCGTGCGGCCGTCGCGGAATGCGCTGACCGTGCGCTACGTTGTCCTACAGGACGCCGCGAGGCGTCCGCCGGCTCGATCCATGGCCCCCGGTCCCAACCTTTGTCGCTACGAGCGAACCTGTGCCGAGAGGCAGACCTGGCGAGTCGGTGCGCGAGGCCCCGGAGAGACTCCGGGGCTTTCGTGTGTCCGGGGCGATCGCGGTCAGGAGTCGGGGCGGGCGGTGCGGTGACCGCGCCGGCGTTCCAGCCGGCCGAAGAAGACCGGGTCGTCGAGGTCGACGTCACCGAGGGCGCCGCGCAGCAGCTGTAGGGCGTTGCGGGTGAGGGCGTCGGCGTCCTCGGCAGAGATGCCGAGCTCCTCCGCCACGCCGCCGTGCCCTTCGCCGAAGCCGAACGCCACCACTGCCGCAGACCGCTCGGCCGGCGGCAGGGTCGCGAGCGCCTCGTACAGGCGCTGGACCAGTTCCTCGTCGGACACGCCTTCGCTGGAGCGCACGTTGTCCGCGATCGTGCCGGGGGAGATCGGCCGCAGTCGCGGCCCGCGCTGCTGCCCTCGCTGCCGGTCGTCTGCCATCACGCCCAGGCTAGCCCGCCCGGTTCGCCTCCGGATCGCGCGACGTCAGGCGTCGGGGGCGAACGCCTCGAGTGCTTCATGGGCGCGCCGCAGGCTCACCGTCGGATCCGCCTCCGGGTTGCCGATCTCCTCGTCGAAGTTCAGGTCGACGAACAGCTCGGTCGCACCCTGTGCGGCATATTCGGCGATGTCGCGGCGGATCTTCTCGAGCATGCCGGTGAACTGGGTCTCCTCGTCGTGCTCGCGCACCCGCACCGACGCCCGGATGACGATCCGCACCGACGACGGGTCACGGCCGGCCTCGGCTGCTCCCGACCGCAGCGCCGCGACCGACCCCGGCAAGGCGTTGGCCGGGAAGCGGCTCGACGAGATCCAGCCGTCGGCGATCCGCCCGGCTCGCCGCAGCGCGGGCTCCGCGCTGCCGCCGAGGAGCAGTGGGGGGTGCGGGCGTTGCACCGGCTTGGGGTCGACGTACGACGGCGGCACATCGTAGAACTCGCCGTGGAACTCCACCGGCTCCTGCGTCCAGATGGCGCGTAGGCACTCGACGTACTCCTCCGCGCGCGCACCGCGCCGCTGCATCGGCACTCCCGCCGCGGCGAACTCGTCCGGGCTCCAGCCCAACCCCAGTCCCGCGTCGAGCCGGCCGTCGGAGAGGAGGTCGATGCTCGTCAACGCCTTCGCCAGCACGATCGGCGCATAGAACGGCAGGTTGACGATCGCGATCCCGATCCGGATGCGGTCCGTCACGCCCGCGACGTACGCCGAGATCGCGAGCGGGTCGTGCACGCTGCGATACGGCATCGGGATCGGGTCGCCCGCAGGGAACAACGTCCGCTGGAAACTCCACAACGATCGATAGCCGAGCCGCTCCGCGGCGCGGCACACCTCGACCACGCCGGCCGGCGTCGCCCACGATCCCGAGACCGGGATGCCGAAACCCATGTCCATGCCGCCATCCAACCCGGCGTGTCCTGACCGGCACCGGGCAGGATGGGAGCCGTGCCCTATCGCATCGTCTTCGTGTGCCTCGGCAACATCTGCCGCTCACCCATCGCTGAGATCGTCATGCGGCGCTTGGTCCGCACGGCGGGGCTCGAGGATCGGATCGCGGTGGAGAGTGGCGGCACCGGCGACTGGCATCTCGGTGAACCCGCCGACCCGCGCACCTTGGACGTGTTGCGGCGCAACGGTTATGACGGCAGCGCCCACCGGGCGCGACAGTTCACCCCGCAGTGGTTCGACGAGCACGACCTCGTGGTAGCGATGGACGACTCCAACCTCACTGCGCTGCGACGGATGGCGCCCCCGGATGCGCGCGACAAGATCCGGCTGCTGCTCTCGTTCGACCCGGACGCGGCGCAGTCCGAGGTGCCCGATCCCTACTACGGCGGCGCGGACGGTTTCGACGACGTGCTGGCGATGATTGAGCAAGCCTGTCGGGCGTTGCTCGAGCAGGTGAAGACCGAGCTGTGAACATTGCCGGCGTCGAGCTGCTCGACCCGGCGCCGGTGGCCGGCGGCGACATCTGCCGGTCGTTTCGGGCTCGTACGACGGCAGGGCGGCCGGTGTTCGTGAAGTCGTTGTCGCCCGCGCCGGCAGGTTTCTTCGCCGCGGAGGCGCGCGGACTGCAGTGGCTGCGGGTCGCGGGCGGGCCACAGCTACCGGAGGTCATCGCCGCCGGCGAGGACGGGTTGGTGGTCGAGTGGGTCGAGCTCGGACGCCCGACCGCCGCGGCCGCCGAGGAGTTCGGTCGCGCCCTGGCACGGATGCACGCCGCCGGGCCGAAACGGTTCGGTGCGGATCGCGACGGGTTCATCGGATCGCTGCCGCTGGCGAACGGCTCCGCACCGGACTGGCCGGCGTTCTACGTGGAGCATCGGGTGGCGCCGTACCTGTCTGCGCTCTCCCGCGATGAGCGGCGCGTCGTGGAGCAGCTGTGCGCCCGGATCGCCGACGTCGCGGGGCCGGCCGAGCCGCCGGCGCGCATCCACGGAGACCTGTGGAGCGGCAACGTCGTGTGGGCGGCCGACGGCACGGTGTGGTTGGTCGATGCGGCGAGCGCGCACGGCGGCCATCGCGAAAGCGACCTGGCGATGTTGGCGCTGTTCGGCGTCCCCCACCTCGACGCGATCCTCGGCGCGTACGACGAGGTGCATCCGCTCGCCGACGGTTGGCGGTCCCGGATTCCGTTGCACCAGCTGCACCCGTTGCTGGTCCATGCCCGCCTCTTCGGCGGTTCCTACGGCGTGCGCGCGGCGGCCGCGGCGAGGGCGGCACTCGCCGCCTGAGCCACCGGGTCCTGACCCGTCCACAGCAACTGCACCGGCAGGACCGGTCCACAACTCGCGCCGCGCCCCCGCCCCGCACCGCAGCACCGGCGAAGGTGCAGCGCATGTCCTCTTCCGCAATCCCTGAGGTCGTCAAGCTCCGCGAGCTCGGCGACATCGTCAGCGCCGTCCCGCACCTGCTCGGCTTCCATCCCACGGAGAGCCTCGTCGCGGTCTCGCTGCGCGGGCCGCGTGAGCGGTTGTCGTTCTCGCTGCGGCTCGACCTGCTCCCGAGCGAGCACGATGACGAGGTCGCGTCGATGTTCGCCGAGCGGATGAAGCAGGCGAAGGCCGATGCCGTCCTGTTGTTCGTTTACACCGACGCGCCGCACGACGGGGTCGACCTGCCGCGCCGGCAGCTGATCGAGACGCTGGTGCGGCGCCTGCCGATGCCCGTGCGCGATGCCGTGCTCGTGACCGCTGAGCGGCTGTGGTCCTACGTCTGCGCGGATCCGCACTGCTGCCCGCCCGAGGGCCGGCGGCGCGATCCGCAATCGCCGGGCACGTTGGCGTTGCAGGCGGCGCATGCGCTGCACGGTGATGCGGTGTTGCCGAGTCGCGACGCCGTCGTCGCCGCAGTCAGCCCGATCGGCGGCATCGCCGCGCGGTCGATGCAGCAGGCGTTGAACCGTGCGGCCGCCGCGTACGCGTGCATCGGCGCGAGCGACTTCCTCGAGTCGTCTCGGCAGCTGATGGCCGAGGTGATGGACCGCTACGCCGACCCGCCGGCGCGGCTGTCCGACGACGAGACCGCTCAGCTGGTGCTCGCCCTGCATGACCACGTCTTCCGCGACGAGGCGCTGCTTCGTTGCCGCCGAGACGAGGACCTGATGCGCACGTTGTTGCAGGACCTCGCCCGCCGCGCGATGCCGCCGTCGGACGCGCCCGTGTGCACGCTGCTCGGGTTCGTGGCCTATCTCAAGGGCGAGGGCGTCGTGGCGATGACCGCGCTGGAGCGGGCGCTGGACACCGATCCGTCGTACTCGCTGGCCCGACTGCTCCTCGCCGCGTTGCAGCGCCAGATGACGCCGCGGGAGTTGCGCCGGATCCTGACGCAGTCCGTCAGGCGCAGCGCCAGGCCGGCGCGCCAGCAGCGGACCGTCTAGAGGTCGAAGCGAACGCTCTCGTGCTGTTCCAGCCAGGCGAGGTCGGGCGCGAAGTGGGTGCGGAGCCGGTCGAGCAGCGCCGGCGGCAGCGGCACCTGCGCGTCCTGCCGCTGCGCCGCCCGCACCCGCGCGCGACCGCGGGCAAGCCGACCCGTGACGCTCGCCGGCAACGCCCGCTTGAGGTAGGGGAACGCCGGGCGCAGCATCCGATCGACCCGGGCGACCAGCGATTGCTCGCCGCTGGAGGGGTTGTAGCGAACCGTGGTGTCGAACTCGAACCCGTCGTCGATGCCGAGGAAGCGGCAGATGCGAGCCAACGTGTCGGCAGTGGCGCCGACGAGGTCGTCGTAGCGAACAACGAGCAGCTGCTCGGCCGGGAACGTGTCGCGGTAGCGCTGCAGCTGCTCGGCGTACGCGCTGAGGCGGACGAAGTGGGTGCCGGTGCGGTATGGCTCATAGGGCAACGGCAGCTCGCGCTCGACCGCGTCGGCGAAAGCGTCGACGGTGCGGTCGCCGAGGTCGTCATTGACGTAGACGAAGTGCGACCAGGTGCGCTCGACCGGCTCGCGGACGATCGCGATGAGCTTGGCTGCGGGCGCCTGCGCACGGATCAGCTCAGGAGTCTCACAGGTGTAGAGGTAGAGCGGCGACGCTTCGCCCACCGCCGCGGCCGGGTGCGGGAACAGTCGCTCGTAGCGATCGCGGTCCGGCACTGACTTGGCCAGTAGCCGCCGGTCGTCGGCGATGCACGGCCGCGGCCCCTCGCCGGTCTGGCGAAACAGGAAGTAGTTGGGCTCCTTGATGGCCGACATGACCACATCGGGGTGTTCGGCCAGGTAGTAGTGCAGCGACGTGGTCCCGCAGCGGGCGGCGCCAAGGACGAGGAAGTTCGGCAGCATCAGCCGGTCGAGCGCGCGTGCCCGACCGCTGCCTGCACAGTGTCGGGATCGCGCGCGACCCAGGCCGATCCGTCGTCGGTCACGATGATCGGTCGTTGCAACAACGCGGGGTGCTCGACCAGGAGCTGGATCCAGCTCTCGCGCTCGCGGGTCCGCTGAGCGAGCCCGAGCTCGGCGGCCTCCGGCTCGCTCATGCGGGTGACGTCCCAAGGCTCGAGGCCGAGCGCGTCGAGGGTCGAGCTCAGCTCGTCCGCAGTTGGTGGCTCGTCGAGGTAACGCCGGATCTCGTAGTCGACGCCCGCTGCGTCCAGCGCCTCCTTGGCGAGCCGGCACTTCGAACACTTCGGGTTGAACCAGATCTCCACGGCGGGCAACCTATCGCCCGTTGCCCGGCCACTGTTCGATCGAGCCGCACAGGCCGGTCGACGGCGAGCGGCGACGCCCGGCGAGGATGAGCTAGGCGGCGCGGCGACGCGGCCGAGGTCGCGGCGCCCAGGTGGTCTCGTCACCGACGACAAGCAGGTCGACCTGGTGCGGCCACTCGTCGGCCAACCGCCGGCTGATCTCCCGCCACAGCATGCGGTCGGCCCGGCGCGGGCGCCCGTCGGGACGATGAATCGCGAGGACGACGCGGTGGGCGTCGACATGTCGGATGAGTTCGACGAGGTGCCGGCGGAACAGCTCGTCGATGCTGTGCGTGCCTTCCTCGACGCCAAGGCAGAGCAGCTGGACGCCGGTCCGGTCGAAGAACACCAGCCACAGCCCGCCGTCGTCGTCGGCGCGCATGCGGCGGCGTACTTCGCTCGTCACCACCGGCTGGATCGGGATCTCGAGGGGCACCGACGCATGGTCGCCAACCCGGATCGGCGCGGCTGCGGCTCGAAGGAATTTGTGGACGAGCCCGGACGTGAGCATGACGTGACCGGCAGTTGTTGGCGGTGGCCGGGGGCGGCCGCCAGGCAGCGGCGGAGGCCGCGGTCCCGGAGTGGGAGGCTGGGGGGGTGCGACGCGGCGTGCCGGCTCCGCTGCTCGTGCTCGGTGCAGTTGCCAGCGTGCAAGGTGGCGCCGCCGTGGCCACGCGACTGTTCCCGCTCGCCGGACCCGGCGGAACCGTCTGGCTCCGGCTGGCCCTGTCCGCCGTACTCCTCCTCGCCATCGCGCGCCCGCGCCTGCGCGGCCGTGCTCCCCGCGAGATCGGCGTGGCAGTGGCGTTCGGCGTCGTGCTGGCGGCGATGAACGCCACGTTCTACGAGTCCCTTGACCGCATCCCGCTCGGGGTGGCGGTGACGTTCGAGTTCGTTGGGCCGCTGTCGCTGGCAGTCGCGGGCTCGCGGCGACGGCTCGACGCGGTGTGGGTAGCACTCGCCGCGACCGGCGTTGCGTTGCTCACGTCCGGCGGGGGACAGGTCCGGCCGGTTGGTGTCGTGCTCGCGCTGGTGGCCGGGGGGTTCTGGGCGGCGTACATCCTGCTGTCCAAGCGGGTGGGCGCGGTGTTTCCCGGCGCCTCCGGGTTGTCGATCGCACTGGTGGTCGGCGCGTTGGTGACGGCACCGCTCGGCATCGTGTCCGGTGGCAACGCCCTGCTCCAGCCGGGCGTGGTCGGGCGCGGCGCCGCAGTGGCGATGCTGTCCTCGGCAGTGCCCTACTCGCTGGAGCTGTTCGCACTCCGGCGATTGCGCGCGTCGGTCTTCGGCGTACTCATGTCGATGGAACCCGCGTTCGCCGCCGTGTCCGGCCTGTTGTTCCTCGGCCAGCACCTGGAGTTGCGGGAGTGGCTGGCGGTCGGTTGTGTCATGGCGGCGTCCATCGGCTCGACCCGCACGGCCCGCCGGGACGAGCTGCCGGTCGATCCCGGCGCCACCCCGACCGAGGTCGTGCCGGCGTGACACGACGCGTCGAGCTGTTGCGCGATCTCGATCGGGCGAACGGCTGGGTGCTGCTCGTGGACGGGGTGGAGCAGTCGTACGTCGATGTCGCGGACGCACGGCACCTGGAGTTCGAGTACATGCAGCACTTCGCCGTGGTGATCGACGCGATGCTCGTTGCGCCGGATCCCGTGGCGGCGGTGCATCTCGGTGGCGGAGCGTTGACGATGCCGCGGTGGCTGGCGGCGACGAGGCCGGACTCGGAGCAGGTGGTCGTCGAAGGCTCGCCGGAGGTGCTCGCGGCGACTCGCTCGCTTCCCGCCGTACCCGATTGCGACGTCGTCGTGGCGGACGTGTTGCCGGCGTTGGCGTCGCTGCCGCCGGGCGGCGCGGACTTGGTGGTGTGGGACCTGTACGACGGCCCGCGCGCGGTCACGTCGGCGTTGACGGTCGAGGCGGTGCAGGCGATGCGACGGCTGCTGCGACCGCCGAGTGGGTTGTTGACATTGAACGTCTCGGACGCGGCACCGTTCGAGGTCGTGCGTCCGGTGCTGGCGGCGTTGCGGGCATGCTTCCGCGACGTCGTACTGCTCGCTGAGCCGGCCACCCTGCGCGGGCGACGGTCAGGCAACTGCGTGCTCGCCGCGTGCGTCGCTGGACAGTTCCCCGGGCCGGTCTTGCTGCGAGCGGCCGCGGGCGCCCCGACACGCGCGCGGGTCGTGGCGGGAGACGAGCTCGACACCTTCATCGCTGACGCGCGCCCGGCGACCGCTCAGGCGCCGTTGCCGCCACCGGACGAGGCGTCGGGCCGCGGCTTCCTCTGAGGACGCCGTCGGACATGGCGCCATGTGCCAGCCGCGGCAGCCGCATCGGGATCAGCCATGGTGTTCGGGATCAGCCATGGTGTTCGGGATCGGCCATGGTGTTCGGGATCGGCCATGGTGTTCGGGATCAGCCATGGTGTTCGGGATCAGCCATGGTGTTCGGGATCAGCCACGGAGCTTCGGGATCAGCTAGGGGTCGGTGTCGCTTAGCCGGTAGTCGTGGGGTGCGGTGTCGTAGGTGCGGCCGGTGGGTGAGGTCCAGGTCCAGCCGCCGTGGTCGTTGTGGTGGACCGTCCAGCCGGCGAGGGTTTTGGCGCGGTGCCAGCGTCGGGTCGGGGAGTGCAGGTTGGCACGGGTAGTGGGGCCGCCGTCGCGGCGGGCGATGAGGTGGTCGAGGTCGCCGGCGCCGGCGCCGGTGGCGCTGCCGGTGGGTCCGGCGGTCGGGGTGGTGGCGGTGACGTCGCGCAGGGCGACGAAGGCGGCGAGCGGCGCGGAGGGGCGGACGGTATGCGGGGTGGCGTCGAGCAGGTGGCCGGACAACGGGTGGGTGATCAGCCGGCGGATCTGCGCGTCGGGGAGCAGGTCTCGGATCGCTGCGGCTGGGATGAGGGTGCCGGTGCCGAGAAGCTCGCCGGGATGGTCGGTCAACCCGAGGAAGGTGGGCAGGTCGAGCGTGAGGTTGATCGTGATCGGCCGTCCGTGCCGCCGCGGCGCGCCCGCACCGGCCCGGCCGGGGTCGCTGCTCGCCGCGCGATCCCCCGGCCGCGGCCGGTCGGTGCCGTCGCTGCTGCCGGTGCCGTCACCGTCGCTACTACCGGTCGGGGTGCTGGTGGGGGTGCCGGTGGCCGGGGCGCCGGTGGCGGAGCCGGTCGGGGTGCTGGTGGGGGTGCCGGTGGGGGTGCCGGTGGGAGTGAACGTGCCGTGGGTGAGGAACGATTCCATCGCGGTGACCAGCGCGGCCACGCGGAGGTGTTCGAGCGGGCGGGGGTCGCCGGTGCTTTTCCCACGCCGGGCCCAGGCGTCGGCGCCGGCCCAGAGCAGTTCGGCGTCTTCGCTGGGCAGCCGGGCGAACAGTTCGGCCATGCCGTCGCCGACGTGGCAGCGGATCAGCGTGATGTCGTGTTCGCGGTGACGGCGGCGCTGGGCGGCGGCGGTCGGGTCGAGCCGGTCGATGGCGCGGCGCAAAGCGGCGTCGTGTTGGGCCGGGGTGCGGGTGCCGGCGTGGGGCAGCACGGTCGTTTCGATCTGGGCGCATTGGTCGTCGGTGAGGGTGGCGGTGCGCTCGACCAGCGTTCGGGCCTTGCGCCAGGACAGGGTTCCGGCGCGCATCGCGGCCAGCGTGGCGGGCAGCCGGACGGTCAGCTCGCGAGCGGCGTGCACCAGCGCGGTGGACTCCCCGTCGCCGACCCGCAACGCCGCCCCGACCTCCGCGAATGCGAACGCATGGTCGGTCAGCGTCGCGAGATCGGCCGAGGCTGGGCGGACCGAGGCTGGGCCGACCGGGGCTGGGCCGGTCGGGGCTGGGCCGGTCGGGGCTGGGCCGGCGAGGGCGGCGATGCCGGTCAGCTTGCCGGCGACGGCGAGGTTCTCCACCCGCGCCCATGCGACCACGTAGCCGACCTGCGCCGACGGGTCCAACGTGGCCGCGTCGACCGTGGCGAGCTCGGCCAGCAGCGACGGGGTCAGCGGTGCGGTCTCCGCCGTGGCCACGATCACCGCCGGATCCCGCGGGCGCAGCGGGTCCGCGGCCGCAAGCGCCTCCAGCCAGCCGGCGAACCCCTCCTGCACCCACGGGTCGGGCACATCAACACCGGCGGCGCGCAGGTCGTCCTCGTCCGGGCACTGCGCCCGTGCCGCCCGCTCTTCCAGCGCGGCCGCCTCCACCGGGTCCTCCACCAGCACCGCGACCGGACCCGGACCCGCGCCGGCACTGCCTGCCCCACTGGGGTCGGCCGCGATGTCGTCGGGATCACCACCCGACGCTGCTGGGAACATGCGTTCGATTATGTGCCCTGGGGGAGCCAGTGTCAAGCGCGCATTCCCCAGCAGGTGTCTACGCCGCGACGGCTCCGGCTGCCGTGTTGATGCTGTCGACGAGTGGATCCAGGTGCGCCGCCACGACGGCCAACCGTCGCGCCCGCCGCTCGTCATCGGGTGTAGCCGCGGCAGAGAGCTCTCCCGCCGCCAGGTCGGCGAGATCCTGTTGCCGCGCGCGCAGATCGCTCTCCGGCGCCCGTCCCGCCGCCAAGGACGACAACGCTGTTGCCACCTCCGCACACACCGGCTCGAGCTCCGGCAACGGCACGGGCTCGGTCGCGTCCTGCAGCGTCGTCCGCATCGCATGCAGCGCGAGCACGATCCGCCGCGTCCCGTCCATCAGCGCTTCCGCCGCCTCGACATCCGGCCGCCACCGACTCGGCTCGGCGCGCGCCCGGTCGAGCGACGCCTGCGCATCCACCCGCGCCCTTCGTGCCGCACCGGCCGCCGCTGGCAGTCCGGCGTCCTTGATTCGCGCGGGATCGACGTACGCCGACAGCACCGCCCGCGCGTAGTCCGCCAAGGCATCGAACAGCCGGCGCTGCGTCGTCCGCAGTGTCGCTGCTTCCGGCGTCGGCCACACCGCATATCCCGCCAGCGCCAACGCGCCGCCGACCAAGGTGTCGAGCCCGCGGTCGAGCACCACGGACAGCGGTCTTGGGTCGGCCGCCGCGATCAGACAGACGACGAGACCCGTCAGCACGAACGTGTACACGGCGTACGAAGCAGAGAACAAGGTGTACGACGCCCAGGCGAACACCAGCGTCAGCGCGACGAGCCCGGCGCCGCGAGGATGTAGGCCGCCGACCAGCAGCCCCGTCAGCACCACCCCGCCGACTGTTCCCACGACCCGGGCAACGCCGCGCTGCATCGTCGCGACGTAGTCCGGCTTGAGCACGACCATGGCCGTGAGCGCGACCCAGTAGCCGCGCTGCCACGGCAGCACCATCGCGATGACCTCGGCGACCGGCAGCAGCACCGCGAGCCGCAACGCGTGCCGGAACGCGCGATGGCTCGGGTCGAGCGCGAGGCGCAGTTGGCGCAGGTTCTCGGCCGCTCCGGAGGCCAACGTCATCGCGCCGGGGATGCCGGCGATCCGCGGCAGCGGCAGCTGGCGGACGCCGGCGACGAACGTCGCCAGCCGTTCCGCGGCTCGCACCTGCCCGAGCAGCGCGCGCATCCGCGCTGCCTGGAACCCGGTTGCGGCTGCCCCGCCACCAGCACTGCCCGCACCGGCAGCCAATTCGTCCAGTGTCGTGGCCGGGTCGGTCGGCGGGCGCCGATCTCGTACGGCGGCAGCCACCTCCTGCAGTCGCGCCGCGGCGGCATCGACGGCGACCGGCACTGCGCCCGGCGACGTCGGCAGGCTCGTCAGCGCCTGCAGCTCCAGCCGGATCCGATGCCCTTCCGCGACCAGCCCGCGCAGCTCGCCGATCCCCACCGGGTCGTCGTCACCGTCCGGCGCGGCGCGCCGCGCCAACAGCTCACCCGCGGTCGCCAAGGCCGTCGCCGCCGGCACCGCTGACGCACCGCCGAGCACACCGCGGGCCAGCTGCGTCAGCTGGTCGTACGCCGCCGCAACCGCGTCCCGCTCCGGGCCGAGCGGCCGCGGTGTCCGCAACAGGTTCGCCAGCGCGGTCTGCACGAGGCCGCCGGCGAGCACCCAGCCGGCATGCGCCGCGGCCGTCGTCACCGCACCTGGATAACGACCGAAGACGACAAACGCGAGCAGCGCCTGGATGCCGGTGATGGTCGCCGACGAGCCCAGCGACACGACGAGCCCGGCCACGAAGGCAATGCCCGCCAACGTCGGGATGAACGCGGCGTCGTTGCCCGCCACCACCGAGCCGAGGAACGTGCTCAGCGTCATGCCCAGGGTCGTCGCGAGCAGCAGTCCGGTCGGCGCGACGAAGGCGCCGGTCAGCTCCGCGATCCCCACCGGCAGCGCCCCGACCGCCGCCTGCGCGCCTTCTGCCGGGTGACCCACCGCGGTGCCCACCACCAGCGGCAGCGCGATCCCCGCCGCGGACCGCAGCCCGTCCATCGGCCGCACACCCGCGCGGTCGAAGGAGAGCGCCCCCGCAAGCGAGCCCGGCATCGATCAGCCCCGCCGCACCGCCTGCAGCGTGTAGCTGTGCGCCAGCCTCCAGGGCCGGTCCGCCAGCCGCCATTCGTCGAGCGCGACCAGCTCCATCTGTCCCGGCAGTGCCTCCCACGGCACCGAGTCGTGCTCCTGCAGCAACGTCAGGTCCAGGCCCGCGTCCATCACCGCAGTGACGATCTCGGCCAGCCCGTGGTTCCACTGATGGGTGACGGTCGAGACGAACTCGACATCGGTTTCGACGTAGGTCCCCGGCTCGTCCCAGACGATCGGTTCGGCCCGCTCGAAGTACGGCCAGTCGACGACCAGCAGCCCGTCGTCGCGCGCATCGGCCAGCGACCACAACATCGGGTGGCCCTCGCGCAGGTGCAGCCGGCCGCCCGGCTTGAGCAACGCCGCGACGACCTGCGCCCACCGCCGGATGTCGGGCAGCCAGCACAGCGCGCCAACGCCGGTGTAGACCAGATCGAAGCTCGCGGGAGCCAGCACGTCCGGCGCCGCATAGAGCTCTGCCTCGACGTACTCGATCTGCGCTCCGGTCCGCTCCGCCAGCCCGCGCGCCGCTTCCAACGCCGCCGGGGAGAAGTCGAGCCCGGTCATCTGCGCGCCCAGCCGGGCGAGGGACAGCGTGTCGGTGCCGATGTGGCACTGCAGGTGCACGCCGCGCAGGCCGGCGACGTCGCCGAGCCGCGGCAGGTCGAAGCGGACGACGTGACTGAGGTGAGTGGGGTCGTCGAGGAACTTCTGGAACGCGTACGACGGCGACGCGGCGTGGGCGGGTGCTCGCTCGTCCCAGTTGGTCTTGTTGACGGCGCGGTAGTCGTCCATCGGCGCACCGTCCCACACCGTCATCGGCGCGCGAGAACGAAGTGGGCGGCCGTGCCGACCGAGGAGTCGCGCACCCAGCGGCCGGACGCGTGTTCCCAGCGGTGCGCGCGGACCGTCACCGCGACCACCCCGTAGGGCTGCGCGTGAGCGACCAGCCACTCCGCCACCGTCCAGTCGTCGCGGCTGCTGCCACTCACCCCACCCAGGGCCTGCGGCCCCAGCTCGCGCTGCGCCAAGGCCGTCAGCGCCGCGGGCCGCGGTGGCTCCACGTGGGTGTACTGGCAGGTCATCCCGGCCGGGACCCGGCCGGTCAGCGCCCGCGCGACGGCCCGTGCCGGCTCCTCCCACTGCGAATAGGCGGTGCCGTCCGCGCTGCGCTGCACCGCCTGCGCGGCCGCCGCCACCGGCAGGGCGCGCCAGTGCGGCACCGCGACGAGGTGGCGGAAGAAGGCGGTCGCGGCGTACGACGGGGTGAGCAGCTGGGCCGGTCGCCCCCAGCCCTGGCTCGGCCGCTGCTGGAACAGGCCCAGCGAGTCCCGATCCCCGAACGGATAGTTGTGCAGCTTCGACTCCTGCAGTGCGGTCGCGAGCGCGATCGTCACCGCCTGCAGCGGCAGCCGCTCGCGGCGGGCGACGGCCGCGATCGTCGTCGCGTTCGCCGCCTGCTCGGGCAGCAGGATCAACCCGGCCGACCCGGCGCCCACCTGGCAGAACGGCGGCGGCGGGACGGCGTGGTGCACCAGCGACCGCGCCCCCACGACCGCGCCGGTGGCGACCGCGGCGGCCACCAGCACCGCCAGCGCCCAGCGGCCACCTCGCCTCACCGGCGCATTCTCCCAGCGGCGAAATTGTCACCGAACGGTCAAGAACCTGTCGCTGTGCGTGACGGGCCGGGGAGTGGCGGGTAAGCCCGACAGTGATGTCCACCGTCGTCACGCTGCTCGCGGGTCGTTACCGGCTGCTCGAGGAGGCCAGCCGCACCGACGCCAGCGTCATCTGGCACGCCTATGACGAGCTGCTGCACCGCGAGGTCGCCGTCAAGGAGATCCGGTTCGCCGACCACCTTCCCGACGCCGAGCGCCAGCAGCTCACCGAGCGGGCGTTGCGCGAGGCCCGGGTGGCCGCCGCGATCGACACGACGGCCGCGGTGCGGGTCTTCGACGTCGAGGAGCAGGACGGTCGCCCGTGGGTGGTCATGGAGGTCGTTCCGGGGCGGCCGCTGCGCCAGGTGCTGTCCCGGCGCCGGTCGCTGCCGGACGTCGACGTCGCGCGGGTGGGGCTCGCGGTGCTCGAAGCGCTCGACGTCGCGCACCGGGTCGGCGTCGCGCACTGCACCGTGACGGTCGACAACGTCATCGTCGGCACCGACCACCGCATCGCGCTCACGGACTTCTGCATCGACACCGTTGCCCCCGGCTCCGATGACGATCACGACGACCTCCGCCGGCTCGGTGAGACTCTGCGCGCCGCCACCTCCCGCCGCACCGCCCCGCCGCTGCGTGAGCTCGTCGACCGGTTGACCGCGCCGGAGCCGGCCGACCTGCCGACAGAAGACGAGGTCCGCCAGGTGCTCGAGCGGGTGGTGCGGGACGCGCGGCTTCGGCGCTCGGAGCCGTGGCCGGCCTATCCCTCCGGTGACGGCGCAGCCGCCACCGAGTCCGAGCCGCACCGCTTGGACGAGGAAGGGCCGGTGTGGCCGCCGCTGGTGGGGTTGCTCGTCGTACTCGTGGCGACCGCGATCATCCTCACCACGGTCCTGCAGCCCGGCGGCTGACGGCTTCGGCCGGCTACCTGGCGCGCGGGTCGGCGTGCCTAGGCCCTACCATCACGCGCATGCCCGCCGAGCACCTGCGCCTGCCGCCTGAGCCGAGCAGTGTCGGTGCGGCCCGATCGCTGCTGCGCCGGGCCCTGTCGCAGTGGGATCTCGACGGTCTCGAGTTCGCGGCCAGCCAGGCGCTGACCGAGCTGGCGACCAATGCGGTCATCCACGCTCGTACTCCGTTCGAGATCGCGATCCTCTGGAACGGCGAGCGGCTACGGGTCTGCGTCGAGGACCACTCGCCGCGCCTGCCGGCTCGACGCAGCTACGCCGTCGACGCCACCACCGGCCGCGGCCTCGGCATGGTCGAGCGCCTCTGTCGCTCCTGGGGGGTCGAGACGTTCGAAGACGGCAAGCGCGTGTGGTTCGAGGTAGCGCCCGGCGATCTGTCCGAGGACGACGCTGAGATCCTGCCGATGTTCAGCGACGACCTCGATGCCTTCGACGACGTCGCCGGGCACCGCGCCTCGCCGCTGCTGCGGGCGCAGAACCTGGTCGGCGCAGCGTGACCGAGCACCCCGACCTGGTGCGGGTGGAGTTGCTCGGGCTGCCGGTGCCCCTGTGGCAGCGCAGCCAGGAGCACACCGACGAGCTGATCCGCGAGTTCACGCTGATCGCTTCGGAGCGCAGGTACGGCGACAGCGAACAGCACGCCGTTCCCCACCGGCTCATCGCGCTCATCGACGACCTGACGACGCAATACAGCGGCTTCAGCGAGGCCAACGAGCAGCAGCTGGTCGAAGCCGCGGCACGGGGCAGCGAGTCGCTCGACCTCGTCTACGTGCTGCCGCCCGCCGCTGGCCAGGCAGCCGAGCACCTGGGGCAGCTGCTCGACGAGGCCGACGAGTACTGCCGGCGCGGGCAGCACCTGCTCACCCTCGCGACGCCCGAGGACCAGGCCGCGTTCCGTCGCTGGTTCCTCGAGGAGTTCCCCCGCCAGATCGCTGGGGCCGAGCCGCGGCCCTGGACCGCGTATTCCGCCGCCCACTGACCGGGGACCGTTGCTGACGCCGGGCGCCGGTTGACGCCGCCCCCCAGTTGGCGTCGCTCGTGCCGGCGCTGCACGTGCCGACGTCGCTCGTGCCGGCGCTGCGCCCGGACATCGAACGCGGCCCGGGGCCGCACGGGCCACCACGACGAAGGGCCCGGCCGCATCGAGCGGCCGGGCCCTTCGCTGACTGGGTCTCGGTCAGGGCGTGGTCGGCGCCTGGCCGTGCGTCCCGCGGTGCGTGCTGCCCGCGGTGTGCGCGGTGGCGGACTTGCCCTTGGTCGTGCTGCCGTGGGTCGTGGCGTGCTGGCTGTTGGTGGTGCCAGCGTCCGAACGCTTGGTCGCGCCCTGGCTGTTGTCGCCGGCGGTGGCGGACTTGCCGTGGGCGGTGGTGTCGGTGCCGGCGTTGGGCTGGCACTTGCCGGCCGAGGCGACCTGGCAGACGTCCGCGCCGCGGTTGCGGCCGGTGACCGAGGTCTCGTGCGCGGTGCCCGACACCTGGACGCCGTGAGCGTTCGAGTCGGTCGACGACGTGGTGCTCGGCTGCGTCGTGTTGTCGTCGGTCGTGTCGTTGCCGTCGTCGGTGCTCTTCTGGTGCGACGTCGTGGCGTGCGAGTTGGCGTGGCTGTTCGAGTGCACCAGCGGCACGTGGCCGACGGCTGCGGTAGCGACACCGCTGACCATCACCACACCGCCGAACACCGCAGCGGCGAGGAGCTTGACGTTTTCACGAGCGCGCATGGAACGCTTCCTCCGGGCGGGTTGATGCACCTCCCGGAAAGCGGCCAGCGCGGCCGCTTCGCCGGGCAGCGGCGCCTCCGCCGGCGCCTTGGCGGCGGCGAGGACGGCTGCGACCATCGGGTCGTCGAGGTGCATGCGATCGTTCATGTCACCTGTCCAACCGTTCATGTGGCCTCCGGCGTTACACCCTGGCGCAGATTGTGCTGTTGGGAGAGCAGCGTCCGGAGGCGTTTCAGCCCCCGATGGGCCACTACCCGCACAGATCCGACGGTTTTTCCGGTCAGCTCGGCCGTCTCGGCGACGTCGAGGTCCGCGACGTACCGCAGGAACACGACCTCGGCCTGCTCTCGCGGCAGCTGGGCGATGAGCGCGACGGCTGCCTCGGTGGTGAGCAGGTCGAGGGTGGCGTCGGCCATGCCGCCACCATCGCCGCGGTCGGGAACGGCGTCGACGACGATCTCGGGGCGGCGGGCCCGGGCGCGTTGGTCGTCGAGCCAGCGGTGCCGGGCGATGGTCAGCACCCAGCCGCGGAAGGCGGCGGGTTCCTCGGCGGTGAACCCGCCCAGCCCCCGCACGACCTGCACCCAGGTGTCGCCGGCGAGGTCCTCACAGCGGGATCCGGCGACCACCCGCAAGTAGCGCAGCAGCGCCGGCTGGGTCGCGCGGAACAGCCGTGCGAAGGCAGCCTCGTCCCCGCGCTTGGCGGCGTCGAGGGTCGCGACGAAGCCGAGTGGGTCCTCGTCCATCTCCCTCATTGTCGGACGACCGGCGGGTGATCTGCAGCCGGACCGGGCAAAACGGCCGGCCGGTTCGGCGCGCCGGGACCTGGCGCCGGGACTCATGCCGGGATCTGGCGCCGGGACATTCGGCCGGCACCTGGTGCCGGGAGGTGGCGCCCGAGCGCGCGGGGCTGTTCCGGTCGCTGCTGGGGTCGCTGCATCGCGCTGGTGCGGCAGACTGCGCAGCGTGCCGAGACTGCTGTTGGTGCACCACACGCCGTCGCCGGCGACCCAGGAGCTGCTCGAGGCCGCGCTGGCCGGCGCGCGCGACCCGGAGGCCAACGACGGCAGCGTCGAGGTGGTGGTGCGACCGGCGCTGACGGCGTCGGTGGTCGACGCGCTGGAGGCCGACGGCTACCTGCTCGCCACGCCGGCCAACATCGGCTACATCTCAGGAGCGTTGAAGCACTTCTTCGACACCATCTACTACCCGTGCCTGGAGGCGACCCGCGGCCGGCCGTTCGGCGCCTGGGTGCACGGCAACCTCGACACCGCCGGCGCCATCCGCGCGATCGAGAGCATCACGACCGGGCTGATGTGGCGCCGGGTGGCGCCGGTGCTGACCGTCACCGGCCAGCCGGCGGCGACGGACCGTACGGCGGTGCATGACCTGGCCGCGACCCTGGCCGCCACCCTCGCCACGACCTGACGCGCAGTGCTGCGCCGTCCCTTGCCGTCCGCGCCAGGCTCGGCGCCGGATGGCGCGTAGGGTCACCGCAGGCGCACGGCCGGCATCGTCAGCGGGCCGGTGGCGGGCAGGCCGAGGGCGGCGGCGACGTCGGCGTACCCGCCCCAGCCGGACGCCCACATCGACACCCCCGCGCCCGCGCGCGGGTCGGTGGACGACCGCGGGGGCTTGAGGCGAGCCAGCGGCGGCACCGAGACCGCCGGTCGCAGCGGCGCATCGGCCGGCAGCCCGGCGCGGTCGCGGGCGAGCTCGACCGCCCGGTGCAGACCGCCGAGCTCGTCGACGAGCCCGATGCCGGCGGCGTCGGCCCCGGTCCAGACCCGGCCGCGGGCGATCTCGTGCACGGCCTCGCGCGACAGGTCCCGGCCCTGCGCGACCTTGCCGGTGAAGTCGGCGTAGATGCGATCCAGCCACGCCTCCAGCCGCTCTCGCTCCGACTCCCCGAAGGGCTGGTGGGTCGAATACATCAGCGCGTGCTGCCCCCGCTGCACCGCACCGAAGTTGAGCCCGAGGCGGTCGGTGAGGTCGGTGGTGACGAACTTGCCGCCGAAGACGCCGATCGACCCGGTCAGCGTGCCCGGCTCGGCGACGATGACGTCGGCGGAGCAGGAGACGTAGTAGCCCCCCGAGCCCGCCACCGCGCCCATCGACACGACCACCGGCTTGCCGGCCCGCTGGGCGCACCCGACCTCGCGCCAGATGGTGTCCGACGCGACCGCGGACCCGCCGGGAGAGTCGACCCGGAACACGATCGCGTGCACCTTCTCGTCGCGCACCGCCGCACGCAGCGCCGCGGCAACGGTGTCGCTGCCCATCATCTGCCCTTGCAGGGGAGTACGGCGGGAGCGACCGGTGACGATGCCGCCGAATCCCTCGACCAACGCCACGCCGGGAGCCTTCTTGTTCCGGACCTGCCGCGTCACCCGGCGGACCGGTGACTGGGCGGGCTTCCACCGGTCGGCGAACAACAGCTGCACGTCGCCGCCGACCGCGCGGCGGGTGGCGGCATAGACCTCGTCGCGGTAGCCGAGCCGGTCGACGAGACCGAGCTCGACCGCCTCGTCGGCGAACAGCGGGGCCCGGTCGGCGGCGGCCTGCACGGCATCGGGCGACGCGCTGCGCGCGGTGGCGATGCCCGCCGCCACCTGCTCCCAGGCCGACGCGGTCAGCCGGTCGGAGGCCTCCCGGTGGGCCTCGGTGAACTCGGTCTGCAGGATGCGATCGGCGGCGTTCTTGAACTCGTAGCGCCGACCGAACTCCGGCGCCACGCCCACCTTGTCGAGCACGCCACGCAGGAAGGTGACCTCCGCGGCGGTCCCGAGCAGGTTGAGCTCACCGGTCGGTTGCAGCCAGACCTCGCCGAAGCCGGTCGCGAGGAAGTAGGGGACGGTGCCGTTGCCGGACTCGCCGAACGTCTCCGTCCACGCGACGGTCGGCTTGCCGCTGCGGGCGAAGACCTGCACCGCGTCGCGCAGCTCTTGGGCGCGGGCCAGCGTCATGGCGGGGTCGCCGACCTTCGCGACCAACCCGGCGACACGACGGTCGTCGCCCGCCTCGTGCAGGGCCCGCAGGATCTGGCGCAGTCGGGGCTTGCCGCGGCTGCGCAGCTTGGCGATCGGGTCGTCGGGCTCGTGCTCGACCAGCGGCTGGCTCAGGTCGAGCTCGAGCAGGATCGGCGGCTTCCTGCGCGGCGACAGTGACGGCATCCCGCCACCCTAGGAGCAGGTGGCGCGGCACGGGAGGCGTCAGCCGCGGCGGCGGGCGGCGTAGGCAGCGAGCCGGTTGACCGCCTCGTCGAGCACGTCGTCGCGCTTGCAGAACGCGAACCGCACGAACGGCGCCCCGACCTCGGCGTGGTCGCAGAAGACCCGCACAGGGATGCCGACGACACCGGCCTCCTGCGGCAGCGTGCGCACGAACGGCGTCGCGTCGTCCAATCCGAGCGGGCGGACGTCGCCGATCACGAAATACGTCGCCTGCGGAACATGCGCGGTCAGCCCGACCGTCTCCAGCCCCGCCACCAGCCGGTCACGGCGCAGCTGCAGCGACGAGCGCAGCGCCTCGACCCACTCCATCTCCCGGGACAGGCCGTGCGCCACCGCCAGCTGCAGCGCGCCGCTGTGGGTGAAGGTGAGGAACTGCTTGACGGTCGCGATCGCGCGAACCAGCGGCGCCGGCGCGCAGATCCAACCGACCTTCCAGCCGGTGACGCTGAACGTCTTGCCGGCGCTGGACACGCACACGGTGCGGTCGCGCATGTCCGGCAGCGTCGCGATCGGCGTGTGCGGGGTGTCGTCGTAGGTGAGGTGCTCGTAGACCTCGTCGGTGACGACGACGAGGTCGCGGTCGCGGGCGAGGTCGGCGATCTGCTGCAGCTCGTCGAGCGTCAGTGCCGTGCCGGTCGGGTTGTGCGGGGAGTTGAGCAGGATCAGCCGGGTGCGGTCGGTGACCGCGGCACGCAGCTCGTCCGGGTCGAAGGTGAACCGGCCGCCCGGCTCTGCCGGGCGCAGTGGTACGGCGCAGCGGCGCGCCCCGGCGAGTGCGATCGCGGCGGCGTACGAGTCGTAGTAGGGCTCCAGCACGACGACCTCGTCGCCGGACTCACACAGCGCGAGGATCGCGGCGCTGATCGCCTCGGTGGCGCCGACGGTGACGAGGATCTCGCTGTCGGGGTCATAGCTCAGCCCGTAACGGCCCTTGCGGTGGGCCGCGATCGCCTGCCGCAACGGCGGGAGCCCGGGGCCGGGCGGGTACTGGTTGAGCCCGCCGCGGATGGCCTCGACCGCCTGCTCGAGCATGGCGTTCGGTCCGTCGGTGTCGGGGAAGCCCTGTCCGAGGTTGACCGCGCCGGTCTGCTGCGCGAGCGCGGTCATCTCCGCGAAGATCGTCGTGCCGAACCCGCGCATCCGCTCGACGAGCGGCTCCGCGCGCGGCCCCGCCATCGCCGTCAGGCCCGACCGGGTTGACGGAGCAGGAGGCGGGTGACCCGGTCCATCGCCCGCGTCGGCAGCACGGCGACGCCGGCCTGCATGTGCGCGTCGGCTCCGACCAGGTAGCGGCCCTTGGGGCGGGCCGAGCTGAGCGCGTGCTCGACCACCTTGGCCACCTTGTCCGGCGGGATGCCGTGCGCGGCGGCGAACTCCGCCACCTTGCGCGCGCCGCCGATCTGACGTTCGTAGCGGGCCCGTTGCTCGTCGGTCAGCCGCTCCACCTCCGCGTCGGCGTGGCTGAACCCCTTGCCCCACAGCGGGGTGTCGATCGAGCCCGGCTCGACGAGCGCGACGTGCACACCGTGCGGTGCGAGCTCGACCCGCAGCGAGTCGCTCCAGGCCCGCACCGCGAACTTCGAGGCGTTGTAGGGGCCGAGGAACGGCGAGGCGTAACGGCCACCGATCGAGCCGATGTTGACGATCCGGCCGCGGGAGCTCAACAGTGCCGGCAGCAGCGCCTGGGTGACGGCGAGCTGACCGAACACGTTGACCTCGAACTGCCGCCGCCACTCCGCCAGTGGCAGCGTCTCGAACGGGCCGCTGAGGGAGATGCCGGCATTGTTGACCAGCCCGACCAGGCGGCCGCCGGCGCGGTCGAGCACCTGCTCGCAAGCCGGGCCGACGGAGTCGGCGTCGGCCAGGTCGATGGTGACCGGATCCTTCACCGGCTCGGTCAGCGAGTCCGGGTTGCGCACCCCCGGGATGACGGTGAAGCCCGCTCGCGCGAGCCGCTCCGCGGTCGCCTTCCCGATCCCGCTGTTGGCCCCGGTGATGAACACCGCTCCCCGCTCCATGGCCGGATCGTAGTCAGCGATGCGCTTTCATGGCATCCATGCGGGTCGCGGTCGTCCAGCTCACCGCCGGGGCGGACAAGGCCGACAACCTGGGCCGGCTGACGGCGCTGGTGGAGCAGGCCGCGGCGCACGGCGCGACGCTGGTGGTGGCGCCGGAGGCCTCGATGCACGAGTTCGGCGCCGCGACCACCGCGCTGGCGCCGGTGGCGGAGACGCTGGACGGGCCCTTCGTCAGCGGTCTCGTGGCAGTGGCGAGCCGGCTGGGGGTGACGGTGCTGGCGGGGATGTTCGAGGTCGTGCCGGACGAGCCGAGCCGCGCGTTCAACACGGTCGTGGCCGTCGGTCCCGACGGCCACTTGCTCGGGCGCTATCGCAAGCAGCACCTGTTCGACGCGCTCGGCTGGGTGGAGTCGCACCGCCTCGAGCCCGGCGATCCCCACGATCGCCTGCTGTTCGCCTGCGGCGATGTCACGGTCGGTGTCCTGACCTGTTACGACCTGCGGTTCCCCGAGCTGTCGCGGGCATTGGTCGACGACGGGGCGCAGCTGCTGGCTGTCCCGTCGGCGTGGGTGGCCGGGCCGCTGAAGGAGGACCAGTGGTCGACGCTGGTGCGGGCGCGGGCGATCGAGAACGTCGTCTACGTCGCAGCGGCCGACCAGTCGCCGCCCACCTACGTCGGCCGGGCGGTGGTGGTCGACCCGTTCGGTGTCGTGCTCGCCGCCGGCGCCGACCGCGACGGCGTGACGGTGGCGGACGTCGACGTCGACCGGCTGGAGGAGTGCCGGCGGCGGATGCCGTCGCTGCAGCACCGCCGCTGGTCGGTCAGCCCCCGCGTCGCCAGCAGGCGCGAAGGTTGACCGCGCCGGCCAGGCTGACCCAGGCCAGGTAGGGCAGCAGCAGCGCGGCGGCCACACGATGCCGCCGCGCGTACTCGCGGATCGTCACCGCCACCGCCAGCCACAGCGCGCACACGTCGGCCAGCGCGACGGCCGGGCGCTGCAACCGGAAGAACAGCAGCAGCCAGGCCAGGCTCAGGGCCAGCTGGGTGCTGAACGCGACGAAGGCCGGCACGTCGTACTCGCCCCGTTCCGCGTCGCCGCGGATCACCAGCCAGGCGGCGGAGATCTGCCCACCGAACGCCGCCACCCACAACGGCGGGGCGCCGACCAGCAGCCGGGGCCAGCGGGAGAACGCGGTCACGCCCGCAGTCTCGCACCGACCACGCCCCGCCGCCGACCGGCCGGACCTGCCTCGGCAGAATGACGCCGGACACTCTTCCTTTGACCAGCAGGAGCACAGCGTGGCAGAGATCTCGTTCGACGGCCGAGTTGCGATCGTCACCGGCGCCGGTGGTGGCCTCGGCCGCACCTATGCCCTCGACCTGGCCCGTCGGGGCGCGAAGGTCGTCGTCAACGACCTCGGCGGATCCGTGGACGGACAGGGCGGCAGCGACAGCGCGGCCCAGAAGGTCGTCGACGAGATCAAGGCGGCCGGCGGCGAGGCCGTGCCGAACTACGACTCGGTGTCGACGCCGGAAGGCGGCGAGAACATCGTGAAGACCGCAGTCGACAGCTTCGGCAAGGTGGACATCGTCATCAACAACGCCGGCATCCTGCGGGACAAGTCGTTCGCGAAGATGACGTGGGACGACCTGCACGCGGTGCTGGACGTGCACCTCAAGGGCGCGTTCTACGTCTCGCAGCCGGCGTTCAAGGTGATGAAGGACAACAACTACGGCCGGTTCGTGCACACCTCGTCCAACTCCGGCATCTTCGGCAACTTCGGCCAGGCCAACTACGGCGCCGCGAAGATGGGTCTGGTCGGGCTGTCCAACGTGCTCGCGATCGAAGGCGCCAAGAACAACATCCTGTCCAACGTCATCGCGCCGGTTGCTCGCACCCGGATGACCGAGGAGCTGCTGGGCGACTTCGCCAAGGTGCTCGACCCCGAGGGCGTCACGCCGATGGTCGTGTTCCTCGCCTCGGAGGCATGCACGTTCACGCACGAGACGTTCTCGGCCGCGGGCGGTCGCTACGCGCGCATCTTCGTCGGCCTCGCCAAGGGGTGGTACGCCGGCAAGGACACCCACCCGACCGCCGAGGACATCCTCGACCACATCGACGAGATCGAGAACCAGGACGGCTACATCGTCCCGACGCAGTCCGGTGACGAGCTCGGGCAGCTCTTGCAGACCTTGATGGGCTAGTCGCCGAGGAAGGCCCGGACGGTGTCGATCGTGTCGGCCTCGTCCGGGCCTTTGTCGTCCCGGTAACGCAACACCCGCGCGAACCGCAGCGCGACACCACCTGGATAGCGCGGAGACGTCTGCACACCGTCGAAGCCGATCTCGACGACGAGCTCCGGCCGGACGAAGACCTGCCAGTCGTTGCGCGCAGTCTCCAGTGCCAGCAGTCGTTCGGTCTGC
>DASTWK010000093.1:0-24758 GCA_035776655.1 Mycobacteriales bacterium
GGCCACGCTGCCGGCCGCGCGGGCCGGCGGAGCGCAGTGGTGCGACGTCTTCTGCGACGAGGGGGCGTTCACCGTGGCCGAGACCCGCCGCATCCTCACTGCGGCCCGGGAGGCCGGACTGGGTCTGCGGGTGCACGCCGAGCAGCTCGCCCGCACCGGAGCAGCTCAGCTGGCCGCTGAGCTCGGCTGCGCCAGCGCCGACCACCTCGACCACGTGACCGCGGGTGCTGCCCAGGCCCTCGCCGGCGCCGGTGTGGTGGCCGTGCTGGTGCCGGTAGCGAGCCTCTACACCCGCTCCCAGCGCTGGGGACACGCGCGCACGCTGCGTGACGGCGGCTGCACGTTGGCCATCGCCACCGACTGCAATCCGGGCACCGCGTGGAGTGAGTCGATGCCGCTCGCCGTGCAGCTGGCCTGCCTGGAGATGGGGTTGCCGGTCTCAGCCGGTCTGCGGGCGGCGACTCTCGGCGGCGCGGCAGCGCTCCGCCGTGGTGACGTCGGTCACCTCGACGTCGGCGCCCGCGGTGACCTGGTCCTGGTCGACGGGGAGCACGAAGCCGACCTGGTGGCACACCTGGGTGGCAGTGTCGTGCTGCGCACGATTGTCGCGGGATGTCCGATCGACTGATCCCAGCCGCCGGACCGGCTCAGCTCTGCAGCGCCGGTCGGGTCAGATCTCCGGCTCGGACCACAGGAGCAGGGCGAGCTCGGCCTCGACGTCGACGTAGTCGCTCTCGCTGCCGGTGGGGACCACTGCGTAGGTCTTCGTGAGGAACTCGACCAGGCTGGTCAGCGGCACCTCGAACAGCGCGCGCCCGGACGGGCTGGACAGCGACAGGCACACGACCGGACGGCCACCGGAGTGCGACGGCCAGACCTGCACGTCACCCTCGCCCGCCGGGTGGGTGACACCGTCGGTGAGCAGGGCCCGCGCAAAGGTCCACTCGACGACGTCGCTGCCCCCGGTGTGGAACGCGACCTTCATCGCGTAAGGGTCGCCGTGGTCGTAGGCGAACTCCGCCACAACGGGCAGTGACGGGCTCCCGGGCACCACGAGCCGCAGCTCCAGTTGGGTGGTGACGGAGTCGGGTCGTGTGCTCATCGCCGTCCGTGGTCCTTAGCCTCGTCGATCGTTCGTCAACGACCGACGTACCCGCTCAACCCGTGCTGCCTAACGTCCGGGAGAGTGATCCTTCCCACTGATCCGTTCTTCGGGAGCGGCAGCACCGCCGGCGCAGGGCCGGACGGGTGGTCCCGCCACCGCGTCACCAGGCCGGGAGGGGCATCCGGCCGATGTAATCTGTGCGGCACCGCACGCCCGGACCGAGCGTCTGGACGCGGGCGATTAGCTCAGTTGGTCAGAGCGCTCGCCTCACACGCGAGAGGTCACTGGTTCAAGTCCAGTATCGCCCACCGGTCACAGCATCCCGATCGCCAGCAGCAGGAACAGCGCCAGTGCTGCCGTCGCGACGACGAGCGCGTTGTCGCCAATGTCCAGCCATGCGCTGGTCGTCCGGATCGCGCCCGCCCCGGCTGCGGTCAGGTCCTGCTGGAGGCGCCGCCAGGTGGGGGAGCCGGTACGCCGAGGGGCCGCCGCCGTCCGGGGCTGGACCGGAGGCCCTGGCGCGACGGCCGGTCGAGGCGGCACCGACGGCCGGGGCGGCGCCGGAGCCGTTCGCGCCGGCCGGGTGTCGGTCGTCGCCGGTCCCGGGCCGGCCACCTCGAGCAGGTCGTCGAGGGACATCACCTCCGTGCTGTCCCGGTGTCGCCGGGGCCGACGGATGGGCTGCGTGACCTGGTCGTCCGCGGGCGTAGGTGCAGAGAACTCGTTCACGACGCCGGCCATACCCCCGATAACCTCGGGTCATGGCCGACATCCGCTTGACCGTCGATGGCTCTCCCCGCGTCGCGGCGGCGGGCACGACGATCGGCGCGGTGTTCGCCGAGATGGGCATCGAAGCGGTCGTTGCCCGGGCCAACGAGGAGGCGCTGCGCGATCTCGCCTGGGTCCCCGATGACGGGGATCGCATCGAGTCGGTGCCGATGGCCAGCGACGAGGGCCGGGCCGTGCTGCGCCACTCCACCGCGCACGTGCTGGCGCAGGCGGTGCAGGACCTCTTCCCGCAGGCGCGGCTGGGCATCGGCCCGCCGATCGTGAACGGCTTCTACTACGACTTCGACGTCGACCGGCCGTTCACCCCGGACGACCTGGAGCGGCTCGAGGCCCGGATGCGGGAGATCGTCGCGGAGGGCCAGTGGTTCTCCCGCCGGGTCGTCACCGACGAGGACGCGCGCGCGGAGCTCGCCGACGAGCCTTACAAGCTCGAGCTGATCGGTCTCAAGGGTGCGGCCGGCGGCTCGGTCGCCGAGATGGGGGCCGAAGGCGCCGACGTCGAGGTGGGCAGCGGCGAGCTCACCATCTACGACAACCTGCGACCCACCCCGGACGGTGGAGCGGAGCTGGCCTGGAAGGACCTGTGCCGAGGGCCGCACCTGCCGACCACCGACCGCATCCCGGCGTTCAAGCTCATGCGCGTCGCCGCGGCCTATTGGCGCGGCAGCGAGAAGAACCCGCAGCTGCAGCGCATCTACGGCACCGCCTGGGAGTCACAGGCCGCCCTCGACGAGCACCTGCGGCTGTTGGAGGAGGCCGAGAAGCGCGACCACCGAAAGCTGGGCGTCGAGCTCGATCTGTTCTCCTTCCCCGACGAGATCGGCTCCGGCCTCGCCGTCTTCCACCCGAAGGGCGGCACGGTGCGCCTCGCGATGGAGGAGTACTCGCGCCGCCGCCACGTCGAGGAGGGCTACGAGTTCGTCAACAGCCCGCACATCACGAAGGGCCGGTTGTTCGAGGTCTCGGGCCACCTCGACTGGTACGCCGAAGGCATGTACCCGCCGATGGACCTCGACCAGGGCACGGCCTACTACCTCAAGCCGATGAACTGCCCGATGCACAACCTGATCTTCAGCGCGCGGGGTCGGTCCTACCGCGAACTTCCGTTGCGGCTGTTCGAGTTCGGCACCGTCTACCGCTACGAGAAGTCGGGGGTCGTGCACGGGCTGACCCGCGCGCGCGGATTCACCCAGGACGACGCCCACATCTACTGCACCAGGGAGCAGATGCGCGACGAGCTCGCCCGGCTGCTGCAGTTCGTGCTCGACCTGCTGCGCGACTACGGCCTCACCGACTTCTACCTCGAGCTGTCGACGAAGGACCCGGAGAAGTACGTCGGCGACGACGCGACCTGGGAGGAGGCCACCGCCGTCCTGGCCGAGGTGGCGACCGCGTCTGGCCTCGCGCTGGTGCCCGATCCCGGTGGTGCGGCGTTCTACGGCCCCAAGATCTCGGTGCAGGCGCGCGACGCGCTCGGCCGGACCTGGCAGATGTCGACGATCCAGCTCGACTTCAACCTGCCCGAGCGGTTCGAGCTCGAATACCAAGGCGCCGACGGCGAGCGGCACCGCCCGGTGATGATCCACCGCGCGCTGTTCGGGTCGATCGAGCGGTTCTTCGCGATCCTGCTGGAGCACTACGCCGGCGCGTTCCCGGCGTGGTTGGCGCCGGTGCAGGTCGTGGGCATCCCGATCCGGTCCGAGAACGTCGACTACCTGCGGCTGGTCGCCGAGCGGCTGCGCGGCGAGGGAGTGCGGGTCGAGGTCGACGACTCCGATGACCGGATGCAGAAGAAGATCCTGCGTGGCCAGCAACAGAAGGTGCCGTTCATGTTCGTCGCCGGTCCGCGCGACGTGGAGGCCGAAGCGGTGTCGGTGCGCTATCGCAACGGCACCGAGCGCCGCGGGGTGCCGCTGGACGACGCGATCCAGGAAGTCGCGCGCAACATCGCCAGCCGGCAGGTCGAACCGGACGCGCTCAACCCGGACGAGCTCGTCGGCGCGGGTGAGGGTGCAGCGGGGGCGTGACCGAGCTCGAACACCAGCCGGGGGCCGGCGTGCCCGACGGGTGGCAGCGCATCTGGATGCCCGAGCGCCTCGCCTACATCCGCGGCGAGGGCAAGGGGGAGGGTTGCGCGTTCTGCGCGATCCCCACGATGTCCGACGAGGACGGGCTCGTCGTCGCCCGCGGAAAGACCGTCTACGCGGTGCTGAACCTCTACCCCTACAACGCCGGGCACCTGATGGTCGTGCCCTACCGCCACATCGCGTCGTACGTCGACCTCGACGACACCGAGACCGCTGAGTTCAGCGACTTCACCAAGCGCTGCGTGCGGGCGCTGACGGCTGCGTCCGGCGCGCACGGCTTCAACCTCGGCATGAACCAGGGCTCGGTCGCCGGTGCGGGCATCGCCGAGCACCTGCACCAGCACGTCGTGCCGCGGTGGGGCGGTGACACCAACTTCATGCCGGTGGTGGCGCGGACGAAGGTGCTGCCGCAGCTGTTGCGCGAGACCCGGGAGCTGCTCGCGTCGGCCTGGCCCTCCTGACCGGCCGCGGCGCCGCTGCTAGTCCGTCTTGGCCTCGGCCAGCACCTTCTGCGCGACGTGCGAGGGCATCGGCTCGTGCCGCAAGTAGGACCGGCTGAACGTGCCGGTGCCGTGCGACAGTGACCGCAGGTCGATCGCGTAGCGGACCACTTCGATCTCCGGCACCTCCGCCCGCACCAGTGTCCGGCCGTTGTCACCGACCGGTTCGGTGCCGGTCACCCGCCCGCGGCGGGTGGACAGGTCCGACATCACCGCGCCGACGTAGTCGTCGGCGACGAGCACCGACACCTCCAGCACCGGCTCGAGCATCAGCACCTGCGTCTGTTCCGCCGCGTCGCGCAGCGCCAGGCCGCCGGCCATCTGGAAGGCCATGTCGGAGGAGTCGACGGAGTGGGCCTTGCCGTCCACCAACGTCGCCCGCAGGTCGACCACCGGATAGCCGGCGGCCACGCCGCGCTCCATCTGGGCCCGCAGCCCCTTCTCCACCGACGGGATGAACTGGTTGGGCACCGACCCGCCGTAGATCTTGTCGACGAACTCGAAGCCGGAGCCGGACGGCAACGGCGCGAACTCGACGTCGCAGATCGCGAACTGGCCGTGACCACCGGACTGCTTGACGTGCCGGCCGTGCCCCTTGGCCGGACCGGCGAAGGTCTCGCGCAGCGGCACCCGCACGGGAACCTGCTCGACGTCGACGCCGTACTTCGACTTCAACCGGTCGATGAGCACGTCGGCGTGGGCTTCGCCCATGCACCACAGCACCAGCTGATGGGTCTCGACGTTGCGCTCCAGCCGCACGGTCGGCTCCTCGGCGACGATGCGCTGCAGACCCGTCGACAGCTTGTCTTCGTCGGCCTTGCCCTTGGCCTGGATTGCCACCGGTAGCAGCGGCTCCGGCATGTCCCAGGCGTGCACGAGCAGCGGGTCGTCCTTCGCCGACAACGTGTCGCCGGTCTCGGCACGGGCGAGCTTCGCGATCGCGACGATGTCGCCGGCGACCGCGTGCGGGACGGGGCGCTGGGTCTTGCCGAGCGGTGCGGACAGCGCGCCGACCTTCTCGTCGACGTCGTGGTCCTCGTGCCCTCGGTCGGCGAGGCCGTGGCCGCTGACGTGCAGGACGGCGTCCGGGTGCAGGGTGCCGGAGAACACCCGGACCAGCGAGATGCGCCCGACGTAGGGGTCCGTCGTCGTCTTGACGACCTCGGCGCACAGCCGGCCCTTCGGGTCGCAGGTGAGCGGCTCCACCGGTGACCCGTCGGGACGGGTCACCGGCAGCAGCGGGTGTTCGAGCGGTGAGGGGAACGCCGACGTCAGCACCTCGAGCAGCTCGTCCATGCCGAGCCCGGTGCCGGCGCAGGCGGCGAGGACGGGATAGAAGGTGCCGCGTGCGACCGCGGTCTCCAGGTCCTCGACCAGGATCTTGACGTCGATGGTCTCGCCACCCAGGTAGCGGTCCATCAACGTCTCGTCCTCGGACTCGGCGATGATCCCCTCGATGAGGGCGTTGCGGTGCTCCTCGATCAGCGGCAGGTGCTGCGGGTCGGGGTCACGCTGGCTGCGGCTGCCCCCGGAGTAGTCGAAGATCTGCTGGGACAACAGGCCGATGAGCCCGCCGACGCTGCCGTCGTCGGCGTGCAGCGGCAGATACAGCGGCAGCACGCCGTCGCCGAAGGCGGACTGGCAGGCCGCCAGCGTGGCCTCGAAGTCCGCGCGCGGTGAGTCGAGCCGGGTGATGACGACCGCGCGCGGCATGCCGACGGCGGCGCACTCCTCCCAGATCATCTGGGTGGTGCCGTCGATGCCGTCGGCCGCGGAGACCACGAACACCGCGGCGTCCGCCGCCCGCAGGCCGGCGCGCAGGTCGCCGGTGAAGTCGGCGTAGCCGGGGGTGTCGAGCAGGTTGACCTTCACCCCGGCGTGTTCGAACGGCGCAAGCGACAGCGAGATCGACCGTTGCTGGCGGACCTCGGCCTCGTCGAAGTCACTGACGGTGGTGCCGTCCTCCACCCGTCCCGCTCGTGGAATCGTGCCGGTGGCAGCGAGCAGGCTCTCGACCAGTGCGGTCTTTCCCGCCCCGGAGTGGCCGACGAGCACGATGTTGCGGATGCGGCTGGGCTCGTCGGCCGTTGGTGCTTTGCCGGTGGCGGCCCCTGCAGCGGTCTTGTCGGCCATGGCTACCTCGCACGCTCGGTGACGGATAGGGCGTCGCTGGGCTCGACTCTCCACCCGCAGCCGCAGCGGGCACAAGGGCCGAAGGGCTGGTGGGCCGGGTGCGGGCGTGTCCGCCGGTGGCTCGTGGGTAGGGCCGGAGCATGCGATCGGGACACCCGTTCGCCCGCTTGTTCGCCCTCTGCATCGTCGCCGGGCTCACGCTCGCGGGCATGGCCCTGCCGTTCGTCGGCGGGGTCGGCTGGTTCGCGGGCGCCGCAACCGACTCGTTCAACGACCTGCCGAGCAAGCTGGACGCACCGCCGCCGCAGCAACGCAGCCAGCTGCTGGCCGCCGACGGCACTCCGATCGCCTCGTTCTTCAATCAGGATCGTGCGGTCGTCCCGTTGAGCCAGATCTCTCCGGCGATGCAACATGCCATCGTCGCCATCGAGGACTCCCGGTTCTTCCAGCACGGCGCTCTCGACCTGCAGGGCACGTTGCGCGCCGCCGCGACCGACGTCAGCAAGGGTGGCGCCGTGCAGGGGGGCAGCACGCTCACCCAGCAGTACGTGAAGAACGTGCTGCTCTACAGCGAGCACGACCGTGGCGCCGTCGCCGACTCGCTGACCCGGAAGCTGCGCGAGGCGCGCTACGCGATCGGTGTCGAGCGGCGGCACACCAAGCGCGAGATCCTCAACGGTTATCTCAACATCGTCTATTTCGGAGAGGGCGCGTACGGCGTGGAGGCGGCCGCGCGCCGTTACTTCGGCGTCCACGCCCGAGACCTGACCGTCGGGCAGAGCGCGCTGCTCGCCGGGCTGGTGCAGTCGCCGACGACATATGACCCGTTGCGGCATCCGGCCGCGGCGAAGGCGCGCCGCGACGTCGTGCTGACGCGGATGGCGCAGGTGCACGTGCTGCCGGTGGCCGAGGCGGCCCGGCTGCGCCGGACCGGCCTTGGGCTGCACCCGAAGCTCGCCCCGTCCGGATGCGCGGCCAGCGCCGCACCGTTCTTCTGCGACTACGTGCAACAGCAGCTGCTCGACGACCCCGCCCTGGGACCGACGCGAGCCGCCCGCCAGCAGCGACTGTTCACCGGCGGCCTGCAGATCCACACGACATTGGACCCCAAGGTGCAACGTGCGGCGCAGCACGCCGTCGACCGGGTGGTTCCGCGCGGATCGCGCGCTGCGACCGCCATTGCGGTGGTGCGCCCGGGTGACGGGGCAGTGCTCGCGCTCGCCGTCGACCGCGGCTATGGCAACAACGTGCAGAAGCACCAGACCCGGGTCAACCTCGCGCTCGGCGGACAGAGCGGCTTCCAGGCCGGGTCGACGTTCAAGATGTTCACCCTCGCCGCCGCGTTGCAGCAGCACGTGCCGCTCTCGCTCACCTTCGCCGCACCGCATCAGGTGCACCTGCACGGCTTCCGCGGTTGCGGCGGGCGACCGCTCGGCAGCTGGTCGCCGAAGAACGCCGAAGACGGCGAAGGTGGCACGTTCGGTCTCGTCCGCGCCACCTGGGAGTCGGTGAACACCTACTTCGCCAAGCTCGAGCACAAGATCGGTGTCTGTGCGCCGTGGCGGCTGGCGACCAGGACCGGCATCACCGAGATCCTGCGCGGCACGCCGCCGGCGCAGGTGCCGGCGTTCACCCTCGGCGCCGACGACACCTCACCGCTGCAGGTGGCTGGTGCCTACGCGATGCTCGCCGCTCGCGGCACGTTCTGCGCGCCTTATGGGGTCCGGTCGATCGGCACGGTCACCGGACCACTCGGGGCAGGTCATCGCTCCGAGTGCCGGCGGGTGCTGCCGCGCCGCGTCGCGGATCGGACCACCTCGATCCTGCGTGGTGTCATCGACGGGCCAGACCCTCGCCGTACCGGCGCCTCGGCCTCGATCGGGCGGCCGGCGGCCGGCAAGACCGGCACCACCGACTCGTTCGCCGCGGCGTGGTTCACCGGTTTCACCCCGCAGCTCGCGGCGTCGGTGTGGGTGGGGGACCCGCGTGGCGGTGCCTCCCACCCGCTGACCAACCTGCGGGTGAACGGTCGGTTCTATCCGCACGTCTACGGCGCCGACCTGCCGGCCGCGGTCTGGCGCGCCACGATGCGCGGGGCGTTGCAGGGGACCAAGGTCGCGCACTTCCACGGCGTCGCCCGTCACATCACTCGCGACCGCACGGCCGGGGTGCACCGCACCGCCCTGCCACGCACCCACCGGCCGGCACCGCCCCACCACGGGCCGGCCACCGCACCACAACCGGCGACGGTGCCGGGGCGCGGGCACGGTCACGGCCACGGGCCGCCGCACCAGCACTGATGGGCGGTTGCCGCCGCTATCCTCGCTGCCAATGCTGGGCATCCACGCGCGACCTCAGGTCAACCGAGTCGTCATCCCGATCGCGCGCCGTCTGGTCGCGATGGGCGTCACGCCGGACGCGTTGACGGTCATCGGCACGATCGGCGTGGCCGGTGGTGCGCTGGGTTTCTATCCGCGCGGACATTTTTTCGTCGGCACGCTCGTCATCACCGCCTTCGTCTTCAGTGACCTGCTCGACGGTGCGGTCGCGCGCGTGCGCGGCTCCAGCGGTCAGTGGGGTGCGTTCCTCGACTCGACGATGGACCGTGTCGGTGACGGTGCCGTCTTCGGGTCGCTGGCGCTCTGGTACGCCGGCCGCGGCGACAGCCTCACCATGTGCGCCGTCGCGCTCTATGTCCTCGTCGCCGGTGTCGTCACGTCGTACGCGAAGGCGCGGGCGGAGTCGCTCGGCATGACCTGCAACGTCGGCATCGCCGAGCGTTCCGAGCGGCTGATCGTGGTGTTGGCCTGCACCGGCTTGTCCGGGCTGTTCGGCGTGCCGGAGCTGCGTCGGGCGGCGTTGTGGGGGCTGGCGGTCGCGACCACGATCACGGTGGTCCAGCGGGTGGTCGAGGTGCGTCGCCAGGCGCGCGCCGGGCTCCCGGTCGCGCCGCCGGCGTCCCCGACCGTCGCGCCGTGAGGGACCGCCTCGTCGACGTTGCCTACGCCGCCGGCTGGGGCGCGGTGCGCGGGATGCCGGAGTGGGTCGCCCGCCGGCAGTTCGACTCCCTGGCCGACGCGGTCTGGTTGCGGCACGGCCACAGCGTGCAGCGGTTGCAAGCCAACCTGCGGCGGGTGTTGGGGCCGCAGGCGTCGGAGCGGGAGCTCCGCCACACCACCCATGCCGGAGTGCGGTCCTACTTCCGCTACTGGTGCGAGGTGTTCCGGCTGCCGCGGATGTCGACCGAAGAGGTCATCGATCGCATGCACGTGGTCGACGAGCACCGGCTGCGCTCCGCCTACGCCGCCGGCCGCGGCATGATCCTCGTCTTGCCGCACATGGGCAACTGGGACCATGCCGGCGCGTGGCTGGCCGGCACCGGCGTGCCGTTCACCACGGTCGCGGAGCGGCTGGAGCCGGCGTCGCTCTTCGAGCGGTTCGTGGCGTTCCGGGAGTCGCTGGGCATGGAGGTCATCCCGCTGACCGGCGGGGAACGGCCGCCCTACGAGCTCCTCGCCGAGCGGCTGCGCGGCGGCGGTGCGCTCTGTCTGCTCGGCGACCGCGACCTGACCTCCACGGGAGTGGAGGTCGACTTCTTCGGTGCGGCTGCGCGGATGCCCGCCGGACCGGCCGCGCTGGCCCATGACACGGGTGCGGCGCTGCTGCCGGTCACGTTGACCTATCCGGACAGCCGCCGCTGGCAGGGCCGCATCCACGAGCAGGTGACGGTGCCCGCGGTCGGCAGCCGGCAGGAGAAGATCCGGGCGATGACCCAGCAGGTCGCGGATGCGTTCGGCGCCGGGATCGCCGCGGCTCCGCAGGACTGGCACATGCTGCAGCGGGTGTGGACCGCCGACCTCGATCCCGAGCGGCTCACGGTCGCCGCGGCCGCGGTCTGAGGCCGGCATGACGAACGCCGCCGAGAGCTCCCTCCGATGAAGGTCGGGCTCGTCGCGCCGTACCCCTGGGACGTCCCCGGCGGTGTCGTCGCGCACGTGCGCGACCTGGCTGAGACCCTCCTCGCCTTCGGCCACGAGGTGTCGGTCATCACCCCGGTCGACGACGACGACCTGCCGCTGCCGCCCTGGGTGACCCGCGCCGGCCGCAGCGTGCCCGTGCCGTTCAACGGGTCGGTGTCGCGACTCATCTTCGGACCGGTGAGTGCCGCGCGGGTGCGGCGTTGGCTCCGCGAGGGTGAGTTCGACGTGCTGCACCTGCACTCTCCGGAGACGTTGTCGCTGTCACTCCTCGCGCTGATGAACGCGCGGGGTCCGATCGTCGCCACCTTCCACGCCGCCAACCCGCGGTCGCGGGTGCTGGCCTTGCTGCAGAGTCCGCTGCAGGTGCAGATCGAGAAGATCGTGGGACGCATCGCGGTGTCGCCGGCGGCGCGCAAGACCATCGTCGAACACCTCGGCGGCGACGCCGTCGTGGTGCCCAACGGGGTGCACGTGCACCGGTACGCCGACGCCGCACCGTTGCCGGGTTGGCCCGATCCGGACGGCGCGCTGGGGTTCGTCGGGCGCATCGACGAGCCGCGCAAGGGCCTGGCCGTGCTGCTCGACGCGATGCCTTATCTCTGGAAGCAACGGCCGGGGCTCCGGCTGCTGGTCGCCGGGCCGGGGGAGCTGGACGCGCCGCCGGATGAACGGGTCGTGCTGCTCGGGCAGGTCGACGAGGCGACGAAGGCGGCCGCCCTGCGCTCGGTGGACGTGTTCGTCGCGCCCAACACGGGTGGCGAGAGCTTCGGCATCATCCTGCTCGAGGCGATGGCGGCAGGTGCGCCGATCGTCGCCAGCGACCTGGACGCCTTCCGGCGGGTGCTGGACTCGCCCGAGGGCGGCAGCGCCGGAGTGGTCGCTTCGGTGGGCGACCCGGAGTCGCTGGCGCACGCGTGCGGCGTACTCCTCGACAGCCCCTCCCGCCGAGCCGCGCTGCGCAGCAAGGGGCGCGCGGTCGTCGCGCGTTACGACTGGGGGGTGGTGGCGCAGGAGATCGTGCGCGTCTACGAGACCGCCATCGCCGCCTCCGGCGGTCGCGTCGTCGAGGACGAGCCCGAGCCCGAGGCTCCTGCCACCTGAGGGCGGAGTCGGTAGCGTCGAAGACGTGATCTGGCTGGCGGTGGCGGCGATCGTCATCGTGGCGCTCGGCCTCTATGCCAACTGGGCCGCGCGACGGCTCGACCGGTTGCACGTGCGACTCGACGCCGCTGCCGCCGCACTCGACGCGCAGCTGCGGGCGCGGGCGGCTGTCGCAGCACGGGTGGCCGAGTCCGCCGAGCTGCCCCGCGCGGCCGGTGACCAGCTGCGGGCCGCCGCCGGGATCGCGGCGCAGTCAAGCCGCCTCGACCACGGCCGGGAGGCGGTCGAGAGCGCGCTGTCGCGCGCGGTGCAGTCGAGCCTGGCTGCGTTGCCGCCGCGCAGCGCCGCCGCGGCCGATCTGGTCGATGCCGCCACTCGCGCCTCGTTCGCCCGCAGCTTCCACAACGACGCGGTGCGTGACGCGCTGGTCGTACGCCGCCGGCGGATCGTGCGCCTGCTGCACCTCGCCGGCCACGCGCCCCATCCGTCCTACTTCGAGATGGACGACGCCGTCGTCGTTATCTCGGAGGTGGTGCCGGCGGCCGCGCCGTACGATTGATCCGTGAGCAGCGAGAGCACGACAGGCACGTCCCGGGTCAAGCGCGGCATGGCCGAGATGCTCAAGGGCGGCGTCATCATGGACGTCGTCACCCCGGAGCAGGCGAAGATCGCCGAGGACGCCGGCGCGGTCGCGGTGATGGCGCTCGAGCGGGTTCCGGCCGACATCCGCGCGCAGGGCGGTGTCGCCCGCATGAGCGACCCGGACATGATCGAGGGCATCATCGGGGCCGTCTCGATCCCGGTGATGGCCAAGTGCCGCATCGGGCACTTCGCCGAGGCGCAGGTGCTGCAGTCACTCGGCGTCGACTACATCGACGAGTCCGAGGTGCTGACTCCGGCGGACTATGCGCACCACGTCGACAAGTGGCAGTTCACGGTGCCGTTCGTGTGCGGCGCGACCAATCTCGGCGAGGCCTTGCGGCGCATCGCCGAAGGGGCCGCGATGGTGCGCTCCAAAGGCGAGGCCGGCACCGGCGACGTGTCCAACGCGGTGACGCACATGCGCGCGATCCGCGGCGAGATCAACCGGCTGCGGTCGTTGTCGAGCGACGAGCTCTACGTCGCCGCCAAGGAGCTGCAGGCGCCGGTCGACCTCGTCCGGGAAGTCGCCGAGACCGGCGCGCTGCCGGTCGTGCTGTTCACCGCCGGCGGCATCGCCACCCCCGCCGATGCGGCGATGATGATGCAGCTCGGCGCCGACGGCGTCTTCGTCGGCAGCGGCATCTTCAAGTCCGGCGACCCGGCGAAGCGGGCCCGCGCGATCGTCGAGGCGACGACCATGCACGACGATCCCGACGTCGTGGCCAAGGTCTCCCGCGGTCTCGGCGAGGCGATGGTCGGCATCACCGTCGACTCGCTGCCGGTCAGCCACCGGCTGGCCGAGCGCGGCTGGTGACCTTCCCGGCGCCACCGTTCGCCTGGCCGCCTTCCGGCGAGACCGCCCGACCATGAACCCGCGCATCGGCGTGCTCGCCCTGCAGGGCGATGTCCGCGAGCACGCGGCGGCGCTGCGCGTCGCGGGAGCCGATCCGGTGGCCGTCCGGCGACCGGAGGAGCTCGACGACGTCGACGCCATCGTCGTCCCGGGCGGGGAGTCGACGACGATCGGCAAGCTGCTCGTCACCTTCGGCCTGCTGGAACCGCTGCAGAAACGGATCAGTGACGGGATGCCGGCGTACGGGTCGTGCGCGGGCATGATCCTGCTGGCCGACCGCGTCCTCGACGGGACCGCGGACCAGGTCTCGGTGGGCGGACTCGACATCACCGTGCGGCGCAACGCCTTCGGTCGTCAGGTCGACTCGTTCGAAACCGACCTGGACCTGCCCGGGGTGGACGCTCCGGTGCACGCGGTCTTCATCCGGGCGCCGTGGGTCGAGGAGGTCGGCGCAGCGGTCGAGGTGCTCGCGCGAGTCGAGCAGGGAGCCGCCGCCGGTAGGATCGTGGCGGTTCGCCAGGGCCAGCTCCTCGCGACTTCGTTCCACCCGGAGCTTACCGGCGACGTGCGGATCCACGAGTTGTTCGTGTCGATCGTTCGAGCATCGAGGAGTGGGGAGAGCAAGCTGTGAGCGGCCCCAAATGAGTGGACACAGCAAGTGGGCGACGACCAAGCACAAGAAGGCCGTCGTCGACGCCCGCCGCGGCAAGCTGTTCGCCAAGCTCATCAAGAACGTCGAGGTCGCCGCGCGGACCGGCGGCGGTGACCCGGCCGGCAACCCGACCCTCGCCGACGCGATCGCCAAGGCCAAGAGCAACTCGGTGCCCAATGACAACATCGACCGGGCCGTCCGGCGCGGCGCCGGGCTTGACGCCGGCGGCGCCGACTACGAGTCGATCATGTACGAGGGCTACGGTCCGGGCGGCGTGGCCGTGCTCGTCGAGTGCCTGACCGACAACCGCAACCGAGCGGCGTCCGAGGTGCGGACGGCGTTCTCCCGCAACGGCGGCTCGCTCGCCGACCCCGGCTCCGTCGCCTACCTGTTCACCCGCAAAGGCGTGGTCCTCGTGCCCAAGGCCGGCGAGCTGACCGAGGACGACGTGCTGAGCGCGGTGCTCGACGCCGGCGCCGAAGAGGTCAACGACCTCGGGGAGTCGTTCGAGGTCATCTGCGAGGCGGGGGACGCGCACGCCGTCCGGTTGGCCTTGGAGTCGGCGTCGATCGCCGTCGAGTCCGCCGACATGTCGTTCCTGCCGTCGGTGTCGGTGCCGCTCGACGACGAGACCGGCCGCAAGGTGCTCCGGCTCGTCGACGCGCTCGAGGACTCCGACGACGTCCAGAACGTCTGGGCCAACTTCGACGTCAGCGACGAGGTGCTCGAGTCCGTGGCGGGATAGCCAGCGCACCGGATGCCCCCCGGCACGAACCGCGCTTCCCTTGCCAGATCGGAGGGCTAGCGGCCACGACCCGCCGACAACCAGACCGAAATGTGGTGGGTAGCGCTCCGAAGTGGGATGTGGGCGTGTCGATCGGGCGGATCGGCGCCCGGGCGTCGTAGCCTCCGAACAGGTGTTCGGAGGGAGTTCGGCGGTGCGGGTTCTCGGCGTCGACCCGGGGCTGACCCGGTGCGGCCTCGGCGTGGTCGACGGCTCGGTCGGCCGGACGCTCTCGGCGGTCGGCTACGACGTCGTGCGCACTCCGGCGACCGACGACGTGGCGCATCGCCTGCTCGCCCTCGAGCAGCACGTGACCGGCTGGATCGCCCAGCACCGCCCCGACGTCGTGGCGGTCGAGCGGGTGTTCTCCCAGCACAACGTGCGGACCGTGATGGGTACGGCGCAGGCCGCCGCCGTCGCGATCACCTGCGCCGCCCGCGCGGGCATTCCGGTCGCACTGCACACGCCGAGCGAGGTCAAGGCCGCGGTCACCGGCAACGGCCGGGCCGACAAGGACCAGGTCGGCGCGATGGTGGCCCGGTTGCTCCGCCTGGCCGCGGCCCCCAAGCCCGCCGACACCGCCGACGCGCTGGCGCTGGCTATCTGCCATGTCTGGCGCGGCGGCATGCAGCAGCGGCTCGAGCGGGCGCGGCTCGACCACGCGGCCGCGACCGCCGCGACCGCCGCGGGTGCGGCGACGGCCGTGGGGGCGGCCCGGTGATCGCGAGCGTGGCCGGCACCGTGCTGGCGGTGACCGGTGAGGCGGCCGTCGTCGAGGTCGGCGGCGTCGGCCTCGCGGTGCAGTGCACCCCGGCGACGCTGGCGACGCTGCGGCCGGGGGAGCCGGCGCGGCTGTCCACCAGTCTGGTCGTGCGGGAGGACTCCCTCACGTTGTTCGGCTTCGCCTCCGACGACGAGCGGGGTGTCTTCGAGACGTTGCAGACGGTCACTGGGGTCGGCCCACGGCTGGCCCAGGCGGTGCTCGCGGTGCACTCGCCTGCTGCCGTGCGCGCCGCCGTCGCCGCTGACGATGTCGGCGCGCTCACGTTGGTGCCCGGTGTCGGCAAGAAGGGTGCGCAGCGGCTGGTGCTGGAGCTCAAGGACAAGCTCGGCACGCCGACCGGCGATTCCGTCGTACGACTGCCCGGGCAGGGCGCGGTGGGGGCGTGGCGCGAGCAGCTGCGCGCGGCGCTCACCGGCCTCGGCTGGGGCGGTCGCGAGGTCGACGAGGCCCTGGCCGCGGTCGGCCCCGAGGCCGAAGCCGCGCTCGCGGTCGGTGACACCCCTGACGTCGCCGCGCTGCTCAAGACGAGCCTGCGCCTGCTGAGCCGCGCATGAGCGGCCTGCCGGAGGTCATCTCGCCCTATGCCGGGGAGGACGACAGCGTCGTCGAGGCGGCGCTGCGCCCCAAGCGGCTCGCGGAGTTCGTCGGCCAGGAGCGGGTGCGCGAGCAGCTGTCGCTCGTCCTCGACGCTGCCACCCAGCGCGGCCGGCCGCCCGACCACGTGCTGCTCGCCGGCTCGCCCGGGCTCGGCAAGACGACGCTGGCGATGATCATTGCCAGCGAGCTCGGCGCGCCGCTGCGGATCACCTCGGGTCCCGCGATCGAGCGCGCCGGTGACCTGGCCGCGCTGTTGTCCACGCTCACCGAGGGCGAGGTGCTGTTCCTCGACGAGATCCATCGGATGGCGCGGCCGGCCGAGGAGATGCTCTACGTCGCGATGGAGGACTTCCGCGTCGATGTCGTCGTCGGCAAGGGGCCCGGCGCCACGGCGATTCCGCTCGACGTCGCTCCCTTCACCCTCGTCGGCGCCACCACCCGCGCCGGGCTGCTGCCGGGACCGTTGCGCGACCGGTTCGGCTTCGTCGCGCACCTCGACTTCTACTCCCCGGAGGAGCTCGAGCGGGTGCTCACCCGCAGCGCGACCCTGCTGGGCGTCGAGCTGCGCGCCGACGGCGCCGAGGAGATCTCACGCCGAGCCCGCGGCACTCCGCGGATCGCTAACCGGTTGCTGCGCCGGGTGCGTGACTACGCCGAGGTGCGGGCCGACGGGGTGGTCGACCGGGCGGTCGCGAGGGCCGCGCTGCAGGTCTACGAGGTCGACGAGCTGGGGCTCGACCGGCTCGACCGGGCCGTGCTCGACGCGTTGCTGCGCCGGTTCGGGGGCGGCCCGGTGGGCTTGAGCACCCTCGCCGTCGCGGTGGCCGAAGAGCCGGAGACCGTCGAGACGGTGGCCGAGCCCTTCCTCGTCCGGGCCGGGCTCTTGGCCCGCACCCCGCGCGGGCGGGTGGCAACCGCGGCGGCCTGGCAGCACTGCGGGCTCGCCCCACCCACCCACGGGTTCCCGCCGGCGCCCGATCCGGCGCTGTTCGATCCGGCCGACGTCGGCTGACACCTCGCGTCCCGAGCCCGCCGACCTGCGCCGGCGGGCCAACCGGTGCGCGCGGCCCGTCACCTGATCGCAAGACGGCGAAACCGGCGACGCCGGCCCGAACTGGGGCTCCTACCCGGTTTGCTCGCCTAGACTCAGCCGGGTGCCGTTCACCAGCCACGTCCTGTCCGTCCTCGCTGCCGGTTCCGGTGGATCCGGAAGCAGCGGGGGTGGCAGCAGCGCGCTGTCGTTCCTGCCGCTGCTGCTGATCGTGGCCATCGGTTACCTCCTGCTCGTCCGGCCGGCCCGCAACCGCCAGCGCAAGGCGATGGAGACCCGCAGCAACGTCCAGCCCGGCGCCGAGGTCACCACCACTGCGGGGCTGCTCGCGACGGTCGTCTCCGTCGAGGACGACACCGTCACCCTCGAGGTGGCGCCTGGCGTGCACAGTCGCTACGTCAAGGCGGCCATCGCCCGGGTGAACAGCCCGTTCGAGGTGCCGCCGACGGGTTCCGACCCGGCCGAGACCACTCCCGACCCCACGGTCGCCGACTCCACCACGGTGGAGGCCGACGGCCGCGACACCTGATTTCGACCCAGCAGCACATCCACGACGGAACCGCCGCGCGGCCCCGTCGTACCAGAGAGGGAAGCGACCCACAGTGGCACCAGCGGCTAAATCGCGACCCGGGCGGACGCTCGCGCTCGTCGGCATCCTCGTCGTCGGGCTCTACCTCGGCCTGATCTTCGGCCCCTCGGCGACGCCCAAGCTCGGCCTCGACCTGCGCGGCGGCACCCAGGTCATCCTGACCGCGACCCCGCTGTCCGGCGGCAAGATCACCTCGGGCGCGCTCAACCAGGCGGTCGACATCATCCGCCAGCGCGTCGACGCCGCCGGTGTCGGTGGCGCGCTGATCAACACCCAGGGCAGCAACACGATCATCGTGTCCGCGCCCGGCGCCAACCGCAGCCAGCTCAACGCGCTCGACCAGACCGCGTTGCTCAACTTCCGGCAGGTGCTGGCCGTCGGTCCCTACAGCGGATCGACGACCAGCACGACGCCGACGCCGAGCCCGTCGGCCAAGGCGTCGACCGCGCCGAGCTCGTCGACGACCACCACGACGAAGACGGGCAAGAAGCAGAAGAAGAGCTCACCCGACGCGCTGCGGGCAGCACTGCTGAAGCCCGGGCTGCCGCAGGCGAAGCCGTCACCGTCACCGAGCGCGTCGCCGTCCGCGTCGCCCAGCCCGTCGCCGTCGGCTTCCACCTCGCCGTCGACCTCGACCACGGGCGGCAGCAAGCGCACCGGCCCGGCACCGGGCGCCGCCTCGACCGACCTCAACACGGTCCAGCAGACGTTCCAGAGCTGGGACTGCAGCAAGGACGACAACCCGACGGCCGGCGTCGACTCACCCGAGGACTACATCGTCGCCTGCGACGACACCAAGCTGCAGCAGTACAAGTACCTGCTCGCCCCGGCCGGGGTGAAGGGCTCGGAGATCAAGGGCTCGTCCGCTGTCATCGACCCGCAGACCAACGAGTGGCAGGTCGACGTGAGCTTCCACGGCTCGCAGCACTGGCTCGACCTGACGCAGAAGGCTGCGGCCCAGCCCGACATGCCCAGCTGCGGTCCGCCCAGCGGCTGCAACGCGGTGGCGATCGTCCTCGATGGTGTCGTCCAGTCGGCGCCGCGCATCGTCAGCCCCAACGGCATCCCCGGCGGTCAGGCAACGATCACCGGCCAGTTCACCCAGACCGAGGCCCGCACGCTCGCCAACGTGCTGAAGTTCGGCGCCCTCCCGCTGAAGCTCAACAAGCAGTCGGTGCAGACGGTGTCCGCCTCGCTCGGCTCCGACCAGCTGCACGGCGGCCTCATCGCCGGCGCCATCGGCCTTGGACTGGTCGTGCTCTATTCGCTGCTCTACTACCGCGCGCTGGGGCTGGTGACCGTCGCCAGCTTGGCGCTGTCGGGCGGCATCCTCTACGCCGCGACCACCTTGCTCGGCCACTCCTCGCTGGGCTACACGTTGTCGCTGCCGGGCATCGCCGGTTTCATCGTCGCGGTCGGCATCACCGCCGACTCCTTCGTCGTGTTCTTCGAACGACTACGCGACGAGATCCGCGAAGGCAGACGCATGCGCAGCGCGGTGGAGCATGCCTGGCCACGCGCCCGGCGCACGATCATCTCCGCGGATGCGGTGTCGCTGCTCGCCGCGGTGGTGCTCTACATCGTCTCCATCGGCGACGTCCGCGGGTTCGCGTTCACCCTCGGCCTGTCGACGCTGTCGGACCTGTTCATCGTGTTCTTCTTCACCCGGCCGTTGCTGGCGTTGATGGCACGGATCAAGGGCTTCGACACCGGCGCGTCGTGGACCGGCCTGGCCGGCGACCGCCGAGCCCGCAAGCTCGAGCCGAAGGAGGCCTGACGTGTCCCGCGAGTCACTCGCCAACCGGCTCTACAGCGGTGAGACGTCGTTCGACTTCATCGGGCACCGCCGCCGCTGGTATGCGCTGTCCGGCCTGGTCATCCTCATCAGCATCTTCAGCCTGGCCTTCCAAGGGCTGAACCCGTCGATCGACTTCAAGGGCGGCGACGTCTTCCAGTTCCCGCGCAACGGTCACACGTTGCAGGACGTCCGCGACTCGTTGGCCAAGGTGGGCGTCACGCCGGAGGTCGCGCAGACCACCGGCAGCGGCGGCAGCACCCGGTTCCGGGTGGAGACGAAGTCGCTGTCCCAGTCCTCGGCCCACGACCGCGTCGGCCAGGTCCAGTCGCAGCTGGCCAAGGACATCGGCATCTCGACCAACGCGATCGACGTCCAGTCCGTCGGATCGACGTGGGGCGGCCAGATCACCCGCAAGGCCATCACCGGCCTCGTCGTCTTCCTCGTCGCCGTCATCGTCTATCTGTCGTTCCGGTTCGAGTGGAAGATGGCGCTCGGCGCGATCATCGCGTTGCTGCACGACCTCATCGTGACGGCCGGCATCTATTCGCTGTCCGGCTTCGAGGTCAGCCCCTCGACGGTCATCGCGTTGCTGACGATCCTCGGTTACTCCCTCTACGACACCGTCGTCGTCTTCGACAAGGTGCGCGAGAACACGGCCGGCCTCGCTGGCGGCAGCCGCATGACCTACAGCCAGGCGGCCAACCTCGGCGTCAACCAGACGCTGGTGCGCTCGATCAACACCTCGATCATCGCGCTGCTGCCGGTGGCCGGCCTGTTGATCATCGGCGCCGGGTTGCTCGGCGCCGGGTCGCTCAAGGACCTCGCGCTGGCCCTGCTCATCGGTCTGGCCTCCGGTGCCTACTCCTCGATCTTCCTCGCCCCGCCGCTGGTGGCCGAGTTCAAGGAGCGGGAGCCGGCCTACCGGCAGCTCGCGCGTCGGGTGGCGGCGCGCCGGGCCAAGGAAGGTACGGCGGCGCCGACACCGGTTGCCGCCGTGGCCCGCGCCGGGCAGCAGCCGGCCGCCGCTCCCACCGCCACGGCGGTGCTGGAGGACGCCGAGGAGCCACGCGCGCAGGAGTCGGCCCCGGCGTTCGAGCGCACGCCAGCACCGGCGCCTCGACCGGGCAGCCGTCCCGCCGGCCCGGCGAAGCGCGGTGGTGGTCGCGGTGGCCGCCCGGGCGGACGCGGAGGCCGCTCCCGCAAACGCCGGTGACGCTCGACCTGCCGGCGCTGCTGCGGCAGCGGGTGCGCGACGTCGTCGACTACCCGCGCGCCGGGGTCGTGTTCAAGGACATCGGCCCGCTGCTCGCTGACCACGTGGCGTTCGCCGGCGCCGTCGACGCGATCGTGGCCCAGCACGGCCGCGGCACCATCGACAAGGTGGTCGGCATCGAGGCGCGGGGGTTCATCGTCGCCGCGCCGGTCGCCTACCACTTCGGCGCCGGGTTCGTGCCGATGCGCAAGCAGGGCAAGCTGCCCAGCGCGACCTACCGGGCGGCCTACGCGCTGGAATACGGCGAAGCCGTGCTCGAGGTGCACCAGGACGCGTTCGAGCCGGGGGAGCGGGTGCTGATCGTCGATGACGTGCTCGCCACCGGCGGCACCGTCGCTGCCGCGGCCGACCTGGTGGCGCAAGCGGACGCGGTCGTCGCCGGCGTCAGCGTCCTGCTCGAGCTGACCTTCCTCGGCGGCCGCGACCGCCTCACCGATCTCGAAGTCCACTCGCTGCTGACCTATTGACGCGGGAAGGCCGAACCGCCGTGCGCCGTTAGACTCGATGAGTCGAGATCCAGCGGGGAGCGCGAGTGGCTGAGGACGTCGTACCGGTCGCGGTCGACGAGCCTGCCCCAGCACCTCCCCCCGCGGCGGCGCCCACAGCTGCGCCCGAGCCGGCACCGACCGCCGAGCCGGCCACCGGCGCCCGGGTCCGCGCCCGCCTCGCCCGCCTCGGCGGCGGCCCCAAGACCGCAACGACGCCGCCCGTGCTGGAGCCGTTGCTCAAGACCCTGCGCAGCAACCATCCGAAGGCTGACAGCCGCATCGTGCAGCGGGCGTTCGAGGTCGCGGACCGTTGTCACCGCGGGCAGTTCCGCCGCAGCGGCGACCCCTACATCACCCATCCGCTCGCGGTCGCGACGATCGTCGCCGAGCTCGGCATGGAAGAACCGACGATCTGCGCGGCGCTGCTGCACGACACCGTCGAGGACACCGCGCTCAGCCTCGCCGACGTCCGCCGTGACTTCGGTGACGAGGTCGCGATGCTCGTCGACGGGGTCACCAAGCTCGACAAGGTCAAATACGGCGAATCGGCCGAGGCCGAGACCATCCGCAAGATGGTCGTCGCGATGGCGCGCGACCCCAAGGTGCTGATCCTCAAGCTGGCCGACCGGCTGCACAACGTGCGCACGCTGCGCTGGCTGCCGCCGGACAAACAGCAACGCACCGCCAAGCAGACGCTGGAGATCTACGCGCCGCTCGCCCACCGGCTGGGCATGAACACCATCAAGTGGGAGCTGGAGGACCTGTCGTTCGCGACCCTCTACCCCAAGCGGTACGACGAGATCGTGCGGCTGGTCGCCGAACGCGCCCCCTCCCGCGACACCTTCCTCGCCACCGTCACCGAGGCCGTCACCGCCGAGCTGCGCAACGCCAAGCTCAAGACGACGGTGACCGGCCGACCCAAGCACTACTACTCGATCTACCAGAAGATGATCGTCCGCGGCCGGGACTTCGCCGACATCTACGACCTCGTCGGGCTGCGGGTGCTGGTCGAGAGCGAACGCGACTGTTACGCCGCACTCGGTGTCATCCACACGATGTGGTCACCGGTCCCGGGCCGGTTCAAGGACTACATCGCGATGCCCAAGTTCAACATGTACCAGTCGCTGCACACGACGGTCATCGGGCCGGAAGGCAAGCCGGTCGAGGTGCAGATCCGCACCCACAAGATGCACCGGCAGGCCGAGTACGGCATCGCGGCACACTGGAAATACAAGGAGCAGAGCACCGGCCAGCAGCAGGACATGGCCTGGCTGCGTCAGCTCGTCGACTGGCAGCGGGAGACCGCCGACCCCAACGAGTTCCTCGACTCGCTGCGGTTCGACCTGCACGCGCAAGAGGTCTTCGTCTTCACCCCCAAGGGCGACGTCATCGCGCTTCCCGCCGGCGCGACCCCCGTCGACTTCGCCTACTCCGTCCACACCGAGGTCGGGCACCGCTGCATCGGCGCCCGGGTCAACGGCCGGCTCGTTCCCCTCGAGTCCACCCTCGACAACGGCGACGTCGTCGAGATCTTCACCTCCAAGGCCGAGACCGCCAGCCCCAGCCGCGACTGGTTGAGCTTCGTCAAGTCACCGCGCGCCCGCAACAAGATCCGTCAGCACTTCGCCCGGGAGCGGCGCGAGGACGCGATCGAAGAGGGCAAGGAAGCGATCAGCCGGATGATGCGCAAGCAGGGGCTGCCGCTGCAGCGCCTGTTCGGCGGCGACGCGCTGGTCACGCTGGCCAAGGACTTGCGTTACTCCGACGTCTCCTCCCTCTACGCCGCCGTCGGCGAGGGGCACGTGTCGGCACAGTCGATCGTGCAGCGGTTGGTGCAGGCGCTCGGCGGTCCCGAGGGAGCGGTCGAGGACCTCGCCGAGACCGAGACGCCGACCAAGCCGCGACCGCGCAGCCGTCCCGCCGCCGATCCCGGGGTCGTCGTGGTCGGCACCCGCGACGTGTGGGCCAAGCTGGCCCGCTGCTGCACCCCGGTGCCCGGCGACGACATCCTCGGTTTCGTCACCCGCGGCAACGGTGTCTCCGTGCATCGCGCCGACTGCACCAACGTCCAGCACCTGTCGACGCAGCCCGAACGGCTCGTCGAGGTGGAGTGGGCACCGAGCGCCGGCTCGGTGTTCCTCGTCGCGATCCAGGTCGAGGCGTTGGACCGCACCCGGTTGCTCTCCGACGTCACGCGCGTCCTGTCCGACGCGCACGTCAACATCCTGTCCGCCTCGGTGGCCACCACCCGCGACCGCGTCGCGGTGTCGAGGTTCACCTTCGAGATGGCCGACCCCAAGCACCTCGGTGACCTGCTGCGCCTGGTGCGCGGCGTCGAGGGTGTCTACGACGCCTATCGCATCACCTCGGGCGCCTGACTCCTGCCGCTGTCGGCACCTCTGTCGCGTTCGGTGTAACGCGATTCGCCCGAAAAGCGGTCAACCGGACGGACGGGCGCTAGTCACAACGGACGATGAGAACGCTGCCGCCCGCTGCCGATATCTCACTCGTCCGGTGCCGACGGGGGGTCGTGGTGGAGCAGCAGGAGGCGGACGCAGCAGTTGCTGTGGCTCGCCAGCTGGCCGCGTTCAGCCGCGCCCTGGGACTCGCCGCCCCCGAGAGCCCGGTGGCGGAGTCGGTGGTGCGCGCGGTCGTCGAGACGCTGGACTGCCGAGCTGCCGTCGTACAGCTCGTGGGCGCGGACGGTGCGCTGCATCTCGCCGCCGTGGCCGGTGACGACGACGCACGGCTCACCACCTCCGCACCGATGCGCGACCCGGACGGAAGCCTGCTCGGCGTGCTGACCGTCGACGAGCCGCCGGACGGGGCTCTGTTGCCGAGTGCGAGGCGAGCCCTGCTGCACGCGGTCGCCGCGCAGAGCGCCGTCGCGGTTGCGCAGGCGCAGAGTGCGCACGAGCTGCGGACCAGCGAGCAACAGCTGCAGCGCATGTTCGACGAGTCGCCGTTCGCCGGGGCGGTCCTCGGTGCGGACGGACGGTTCCTGCGAGTCAACCGGGCCTACTGCGAGTTCCTCGGCCGACCGGACGCCGACCTGCTCGGGCACCGGATGGTCGAGTTCGCGCATCCGGAGGAGCAGGACTCGACACTGCGACTGTCCGCGCAGATCTACTCCGGTGACCGTCAGGTGGCCAAGGTGGAGAAGCGCTACCTGCACGCCGACGGCACCGAGCGGTGGGGGCGGCTCAGTCTCACCCGGCTCTGCGACGGGGGTGAGGACGTGAGCGTGCTCGTGGCGATCGAGGACGTCACCGAGACCCGCCAGGCCGAACAGCAGCTGCGGCACCTCGCCCTGCACGACGCGTTGACCGGGCTGCCCAACCGCACGCTCATCTTCGACCGCATCGAGCAGGCGCTCGCCCGCAGCCGTCGCGACGGCGGCCACGTCGCGGTCACGGTCATCGACCTCGACCACTTCAAGCTCGTCAACGACAGCTACGGCCACCCGGCCGGCGACCAGATGCTGGTCAACGTTGCGGGAGCGTTGCGGGACGCGCTGCGCGGCGGCGACACGGCTGGGCGCCTGGGCGGAGA
>DASTWK010000094.1:0-6946 GCA_035776655.1 Mycobacteriales bacterium
GCGGTGCGGACCATATCTCCATAGAGTTTCGGCGACCATAGCGAGAGGGAAACGCCCGGTCCCATCCCGAACCCGGAAGCTAAGCCTCTCAGCGCCGATGGTACTGCGCGGGCCACTGCGTGGGAGAGTAGGACGTCGCCGGACACAACTTGACCAAGGGTCGCCCGGTTCGCCGGGCGGCCCTTGGCGTGTTTGTGGGCAAGTTAGAGCAGTAGTCGAATCGTTCGGGACGGATCAAGGCATGGCACAGGGCGCAGACAACCACCGCGGTCGCGGTCAACGGGACTCCCGGCCGGGCGAGGCGCGGCGGACCAGCACACGCCAGGCGGGCAGTGCTTCCCGCCGAAACTCCAGCGGTTCCCGGCAGGACGGCGCCGCCGGCCGCGATGCCGGCGATCGCCGCAGCGGTGCCCCGGGCCGCGAGGGTGGCGCGCGTCGTGAGGATGCCGGTCGCCGTGAAGGTGGCCCCCGCGGTGCGGGCGGCCCCCGCGGTGCGGGCGGCCCCCGTCGTGAAGGTGGCCCGCGCAGTGAAGGTGGTCCCCGCCGTGCAAGCGGCCCGCGCAGTGAAGGTGGCCCGCGTCGTGAGGATGCCGGTCGCCGTGAAGGTGGCCTCCGCGGTGCAGGCGGCCCGCGCCGCGAAGGTGGCCCGCGCAGTGAAGGTGGCCCCCGCCGTGCAAGCGGCCCGCGCCGTGAGGACGCCGGCCGCCGCGAGGGTGGTTTCCGTCGCGAGACCGGCCCCCGCCGCGACCCGGCACCGATTGCGAACGCCCAGCGTCGACGCTCGGGGCCGCGTCCGGTTGAACCGGCCCTGCCGGATCACCTGGACCTTTCCCTGCTCGATCGTTCGGTGCGCGCCGAACTGCGCTCACTGAGCAAGCCGAACGCGGATGCCGTCGGCGCCCACCTGATCTGCGCGGGGCTGGCGTTGGAGTCCGACCCCCGCAAGGCGCTCGAGCATGCCCGTGCGGCGCGGAACCGGGCGGCGCGGGTTGCGGCCGTCCGGGAAGCTGTGGGGATCGCGGCATACCGCGCCGGCGAGTGGGCCGAGGCGATCACCGAACTGCGGACCGCGCGGCGCATCTCCGGTGACGCCCGAACGCTGCCGATCGTCGCCGACTGCGAGCGGGCGCTCGGGCGCCCGGCCCAGGCGGTACGCGCGCTGAGCGACCCCGCGGTCGGGAAGCTGGACGCCGACACGCGGGCCGAGCTGTTGATCGTCGTGGCGGGCGCCCGGCGGGACATGGGCCAGCTGGATGCCGCACTCGCAGTGCTGGCTCGCGGCGGCCTGGACACCGAGCGGCCGAAGCCGGGCTCGTTGCGGCTCTGGTACGCGTACGCGGACGCGGTGGAGGAGAGCGGGCGCCCGGACGAGGCCGCCCGCTGGTTCGCCGCTGCGGCCGCGATCGATGCCGACGGCGAGACCGACGCGGTGGACCGGGCCGCAGCCCTGCTCTGACATTTTCTGCCGCTCGTCCACAGGACGGCGTGTCGTCCACAGGACGGTGGGCGAGTAGTCGGCACCGTCACCGGTTCCGGCCACCATGGGCGCATGAGCGATTCCATGACCTACGGCAGCGACGTCAACCGGGTCTACCTGCGCGGCAGGCTCGCCGCTGAGGCCGTCGCGCGCACGCTGCCCAGTGGTGACGAACTGTGCGTGTTCCGGCTGACCGTCGACCGGCCGGACGGTGACCGCGTGCGCGTCGACAGCTTGGACTGCGCGGCCAGCAAGGCCCGGGTACGGCACACCGTGGCCCGCGCTCGGCCGGGTGACGAGCTGGAGGTGAGCGGCAGCCTGCGGCGCCGGTTCTGGCGGGGCGCCGGCGGGCTGTCCAGCCGCTACGAGGTTGCCGTCGTCGCTGCGCGCATCACTGTCCGGCAGCGGGCGCCTCGTCGACGAAGCGACGCATGACCAGGCCGGACGCCGGCTTCGGCGTGAACAGGGTCGACTTGCGGGGCATCCGGCCACCCTCGGCGGCCACGGCGGCTACGGCGGCGACCGGCGTGGGGCGCAGCAGTACCGCGGTGCCTCCCGAGCTCCGGGCCGCCTCGACCGCCTCGGACTCGCTGTGGGCGTAGCCGACCTGCTCCACCGAGTCAGCCAGCCCGAGCACGCTACCGACCAGGCCGCGGTGCAGCACGGTGACATCCAGCTCCGCCAGCGCCGGCACATCTCCCGGCACGACCGAGGCCGCGGCGAGCGAACCGTCGGTGTCGGAGAGGAGCACGGCGCGGTCACCGTCCGTGAGCACCGCCGCGAAGCCTGCCATGTCCGCGGCGCGGGCCAGACCCGCGGCCGGGTCGTCGACCGGCGTCACGGACCCGACCGCGCGGGCGCGCTCGAGCACGTCGTCCAGCGGGACCCCGGTCAGCACCCGATGGATCGCGTGCACCTGCGGCCCGTAACTGGACGAGTCCACCAGCAGCGTGAGCCCGCGGTCCCACGGGCCGGGGCCGTGCTGTTCACGGCACAGCTCCTGCAGTTGGCGGTAGGTGGCGTAGCGGTGGTGGCCGTCGGCGATGAGAGCACGCCGACCGGCCAGGTCGTCGGCCACCCGCTGGTGCAGCACCGGATCGGGAAGCGCCCACAGTCGGTGCGTGACCCCGTCCGGCGTGCGCGTCTCGGCGACCGGTGCCTGACCGGTGACGTCGCGGACCGCCTGCGACGCAGCCCCGCCGCCGTCGTACACCAGATAAATCGGTTCCAGATTCGCCTGCGTCGCCTGCATCAGGGCCAGGCGGTCCGCCACCGGTCCGGCCATGGTGTTCTCGTGCGGCAGGATCACGCCGTCGGCCGGGTCGCGCAGCTCCACGACGCCGAGCAGACCGCGCGTGGTCGTCCCGCCCGCCTCAGCCATCTCGTACACATACAGCGCCGGCTCGGCGTCCACTTCGTACAGTCCGCCGGCCACCCCGGCCTCGAGTCGCTGTGCCGCGCCGACGTAAGGATCCTGGCCGTCGGGCGCCTGCGGCAGGATCAGGCCCACCGCATTATCGGGATCGCCGGCCAGCAGCGCCGCTCGCCCGGTCTCGTCGATGACGTCGTACGGCGGGCACAGCATCCGGGCCAGCCGCTCGGCATTCACGGCGGGACGCAGGGCACGGAACGGTTGCAGCGACAGTCCGCCGGGGCGAGAGGTCATGGGACGCGATCGTACGCACCCAGTCATGCATGGGATCATTCGACGGGTGAGCTCCGCGAGTACCCCCGGCCTGCTCGGCTGCGCCGAACCACTTACCCGGCACTACGACGTCGCGCTGCTGGATCTCGACGGAGTGGTTTACCTCGGTTCACAGGCGGTGCCCGGCGCACCGGAGGCATTGGCCGGCGCACGGGAGTCCGGCATGCGCCTGGCGTTCGTTACCAACAACGCGGCACGGACTCCGGACGTGGTGGCCGCTCACTTGACCGAACTCGGCATCCCGGCGCAGCAGGCAGAGGTCACCACCTCCGCACAGGCAGCGGCCCGCTACCTGGCCGAGCGGCTGTCGCCCGGTGCCGCGGTGCTCGTCGTGGGCACGGTCGGGTTGCTGGCGGCGCTGCGCGAACGTGGACTGGAACCGGTGGAGCAGGATCGGCCGGACGTCGCGGCGGTGGTGCAGGGTTACTCGCCGGAGCTGACCTGGCGCCAACTGGCCGAAGGTGCAGTGGCGATCAATCGTGGCGTGCTCTGGGTCGCGACCAACCTCGACCCGACCGTGCCGTCACCGCGCGGCCGGCTGCCGGGCAACGGCGCGCTCGTGGCGGCGCTGCGCCACGCGACCGGAGTCGAGCCGGTCTCGACCGGCAAGCCGGACCCGACAATGCACCGCGAATCGGTCGACCGCTCCGGTGCGCGCAACCCGCTCGTGGTCGGCGACCGCCTCGATACCGACATCGAGGGAGCGAACGCGGCACGCTGCGCAAGCCTGCTGGTGTTCACCGGCGTTACCAGCCCCGCCGAGCTGCTCGCCGCCCCGGAACGGTTGCGCCCGGACTATCTCGCGCCGGACGTCTCCGGCCTGTTGCAAGCACATCCGCAGCCGGAGCTCACCGACGCCGGATTCGCGTGCGGCAGCTGGTCGGCCGGCGTCCAGGAGAACGGTACGGGCCTGCTGCGCTCGGGGCCGGCCACCTCCGCGAGCTCGGATGGTCTCGACGCGCTCCGCGCCATGTGTGCCGCCGCGTGGCAGCACCGCGCGGAGGTGGTCCGGTGGACGCCGGCCGACACCGTCGCGGCCGCCAAGCTCACCGAGCTGGGCCTGGGCTGACAACAGCGCACAACAGCCCGGCTGCCGGCTACAGGATCGAGCGCAACTTGACCAGATCCAGGACGCCGGCCTCGATCTTGACCTGGCCGGTGGCCCAGGCCGAGGCCATCTTCAACTCGCCGGCGACCAGCCTGATCAGGTCATCGCCGCTCATGCGCAGCCGCACCTTCGCCGTGGCCGCCTCGGCGGCGCTCACCTGGCGGATGTCGGTCAGGGAGCCGGTGCGCAGCCGGCCGGCGAAGTTCACGTCCGGGTCGGTGAGCACGCACGACAGCGTCCGGTCGAAGCCGGCCCGACCTCGGGCGGCCGCGTCGGCGCTGCTCAACCGCTCGGCGAGCGCATACAGCGCCTGCTCGCAGTCCTCTACGGTCGCCACCAGCCGTGTCCTTCCGAGTCACCGTCCCTGGGCCGGGCCACGCTACCTCAGCCTCCGGCGCGGTACCGTCTGCGGTGGCGGACGGCGCCCGGCGCGTGGGAACGTCCGCCGGCGTCCGGACCCGAACGAGCGGAGAGGAGCGGCACGTGTCGTCTCCAGAGCACCTCGAGCAGAGCCACCAGCCCGCAGCCTCCGACCAGGGACCCGACCGGTTCGCCGCCGAGCGCGAGGCCCTGGCCGGGCTGGAGCAGCGCCCGCTCGGCGAGCACGCCGAGGTGTTCGGTCACGTGCACGGTCAGCTGCAGGCAGCGCTGGCCGAGATCGACGGCATCTGAGCGGCGTGGCGCGACGCGTCCAGCGGCTCGACGCGGAACTCGTCCGTCGCAGCCTGGCCCGCTCCCGGGAGCAGGCGGTCGAACTGATTGCCGCCGGTCGGGTAGAGGTACGCGGCGTACTCGCCCGCAAACCTGCCACGGGCGTCGACATTGATACCCCCGTCCGGGTCCGTCCGGACGACAACGACCCGGCATACGCCTCTCGTGGCGGACACAAGTTGGCCGGCGCGCTGGCCGCGTTCGGCGCGATCGACGTGGCGGGCCGGCGCTGTCTGGACGCCGGCGCATCGACCGGTGGGTTCACCGATGTGCTGCTGCGTTCCGGGGCAGCGCACGTGGTCGCCGTCGACGTCGGCTATGGCCAACTGGCCTGGCCACTCGCGACCGACGAGCGGGTGAGCGTGATCGATCGCACCAACGTGCGCACCCTGACACCGAAGATGATCGGCGGACCGGTGAGCCTTACCGTCGCCGATCTGTCCTTCATCTCGCTCGCGCTGGTGCTCCCTGCGCTCACCGCGTGCACCGAACCGGACGGCGACCTGCTGCCCATGGTCAAACCCCAGTTCGAGGTGGGCAAGGAGCGACTGGGCGCCGGAGGCGTGGTCCGGGATCCGCAGCTGCGCGCCGAGGCGGTGCGCGCCGTCGCGGCGGAGGCGGCCGGGCTCGGCTGGCAGACCGCCGGCGTGTGCCGCAGCCCCCTGCCCGGACCGTCCGGCAACGTGGAATTCTTCCTTTGGCTGCGCCGCGAGGTGCAGCAGCCGCTGGACGCGGATGAGATCAACCAGTTGGTAGTTGCTACGACAGAGGGTGAGGCGCCGTGAGATCGGTCCTGCTCGTCGCGCACACCTCACGCCATCAGATCGCGGCCCTCGCGACACGCACCGCAGCGGACCTGCGCTCGGCAGGCTTCGAGGTCCGCATGCTCAGCGACGAGGCTCCGGCGATCGGCATCGACGACGTCACCGTGCTGCCGCCGGAGACGGCTGCCGAGGGTGCCGAGTTGTTGCTCGTGCTCGGTGGGGACGGAACCTTCCTGCGTGCCAGCGAACTGGCGCACCCCGCCGGCGTGCCGATGCTGGGTGTCAACCTCGGGCACGTCGGATTCCTGGCCGAGGCCGAGCCGAACGCTCTCTCGGACACGGTGGACGCGATCGTGCGGTGCGCCTACGACGTCGAGGAGCGGGTCACCGTCGATGCCGAGGTCTGCTTCGGCGGCGAGATCCGGCACACCGCATGGGCGCTGAACGAAGCGTCCCTGGAACGCACCAACCGCGAGCGCATGCTGGAGGTCGGCGTGGCGGTCGACGGCCGCCCGCTGCTGCGCTTCGGCTGTGACGGTGTGCTCTGCTCGACGCCCACCGGTTCGACGGCCTACGCCTTCTCGGCCGGTGGCCCGATCATCTGGCCGAACGTGGACGCGTTGTTGGTCGTCCCGAACGCCGCGCACGCGCTGTTCTCCCGGCCGATCGTCGTCGCTCCCGGATCGAGGGTCGAGATCACGCTGCCCCGCGACGGGCACGACGGCGTTCTCAGCTGTGACGGTCGGCGCTCGGTTGCGGTGCCGGCCGGGGCGGTCGTGCGGCTGCGGCGCGGCGCCCGTCCGGTCCGCATCGTCCGGCTCGGCGACTGGAGCTTCGCCGATCGGCTGGTGACGAAGTTCCAGCTGCCGGTACGCAGCTTCCGGGACGCGGCCGCGCCGCCCGAAGACCTGGTCGCGGAATGATCAGCCGGGCGAGCGGCGGGTAGCGGCGTGCTGGAGGAGCTGCACATCCGCGGGCTGGGCGTGATCGACGACGCCGTGCTCCCGCTCGACCCGGGGCTGACCGTCGTCACCGGTGAGACCGGGGCTGGCAAGACCATGGTGGTGACCGGGCTGCTGCTGCTGTTCGGCGGACGTGGCGACGCCTCCCGCGTGCGCGCCGGGGCCGAGCAGGCCAGTGTCGACGGCCGCATCGACCTCGGCGCCGATCCCGCCACCCGG
>DASTWK010000095.1:0-60675 GCA_035776655.1 Mycobacteriales bacterium
GGCCGGCGGCGGCACGGCGCCGCCGCCGTTGCCGTCGGGCTCCGCCACGGGCGCGCTGCCCGGGGTCGGCGCGGGAGCGGCACCGCCGGTGGTGGCCTCGTCGGCACCGGCCACCGCTCCCAGCGCGGCGCCGGCAGCCGCCGCCACCCCGGCCACCGACAACACCGCGCACGACGTGGCACTCGCGATGCTGATCCTGCTGGGCGTGCTGATCATCGCCACCAGCGGCAACCAGCTGCCGCGCACGCCGCGGCTGCTCGGCGGCGCGGCCCGGGCCGCTGCCGTTCCTCCGCAGCCCGGTCAGGCTGTCGGCGCAGCAGCAGCGGCGACGGCCACCGCCGGGGCCGGCGCCGGTGCTGCCGCGGCCTACGGACAGCGCGGCCTCGGCCGGTTCGCGAAGCAACGCACGGACCCGCCGCGTCCGCTCATCTGAGCGAGCGGTGACAGCGGCTAGAGCCGGGTCCGCAGCGCCTTGCGGTCGAGCTTGAACACGCTGGTCAGCGGCAGCGCATCGACGATCCGCACGTCCCGCGGATATTTCGCCGCCGACAGCCGTGACTTCGCGAAGGCCACGATGTCTTCCGGTGTCACCGCGGCCTCCGGCCGCAGCTGAACGAACGCGACGACCTCCTCGCCCAGCCGCGGATCGGGCTTGCCCACGACACCGGCACCGACGATGTCCGGGTGTTCGAGCAGGGCGTCCTCGACGTCACGCGGATAGACGTTGATGCCACCGCGGATGATGAGGTCCTTGATCCGATCGACGACATAGAGATAGCCGTCGTCATCGAAGCGCCCGACGTCGCCGGTGTGGAACCAGCCGTCGCGCAGCACCTTGGCGGTCTCCTCCGGCGCCTGCCAATAACCCGTCATCACATTGGGCCCGCGCACGCAGATCTCGCCGTCCTCACCTCGCCCCGCTTGCGTGCCATCGGCCTTCTCCAGCCGGACGTCGATGAGTGGCAGCGGCTTGCCGACGCTGCCGAGCCGCGCCTCCCCCGGCCGGTTGGCGGCGAGCGACCCGCCGGTCTCGGTGCACCCGTAGCCCTCGGTGATCTCCACCTGCGGCAGCCGCTTCATCAGCTCGTCGGCCACCTCGGGGGCGAGGGAGGCGCCGCCGCTGCCCAGCCGGCGCAACGCCGAGAGGTCGTAGTCCTCGATCGGGTGCGCGAGCAGCATCTGGATCATCGACGGCACCAGGGCGCTGGCCTGGGTCCGATGCCGCTCCGCCAGCTGCAACCACCCGACCGGGTCGAACCAGCGCATGAGCACGCTGGTCGAACCCTCGGTGGCGTGCAAGGCGCCGACGCTGAGCATGAGCCCGTACACGTGGGACAGCGGCAGCGGCAGCAGCGTCGACGTCGTCGGCGACCGCTCGGTCTCCTTGCCGGCGGCGAGCAATGCCCAGGCAGCCGAGGACAGCGCATCGTGGCTGAGCATGACGCCCTTGGACCGACCGGTGGTCCCGCCGGTGTAGAGCAGCGCGGCCAGCTCAGCCGGCTCTCGGTCGACGAGGTCACCCTCCGGCGCCTGCTCGAGCTCGGCCAGATCGACGATCTCGACCGATCCGCCGGTGCCGGTGTCGCCCCCCGCAGCGCCCGCCACGATGACCCCGCGCAGCGTGTCGACGCCGCCAGCCGCGGCCAGCACCTTCGGCAGGAAGTCGGGTGTCGTGACGACGAACGCGGCCGCACTGTCGACCAGCACGTGGCGCAGCTCCTCCTCGCTGAGCAGGAACAGCACGGGCGTGGTCGCGGCACCCGCCCGCCAGACCGCGTTGTAGGTCAGACCGACCTCGGGGCAGTTGGCCATGCAGACGACGACCCGCTCCCCGGGCCGCAGACCCGCTTCGCGCAGCCCCTGTGACAACCGGCGGGTCCGCTCGGCGAGCTGCCCACCCGCGAACGACTGGTCCTCGAAGTGCAGCTTTGACTCTCCGCCCACGCGGGCCCAGGCCGCCTCCGCCAACCGCTGCAGACTGGTCCCGGTCGCCGCGGTCACCATCTCGTTCGTCATCGTCCGCCCTTCAGCCCGTGCGCCACGCTCGAGTCACGTACGCCGATCATGCCGCTCGGGAGGGGCGCGGTGTGGCACCGGATGATGTCGGCTCAACCTGCTCGCCGGGACACGGTCTTCGGGCCGGTACGTTGAACTCCCCTCGCCGGATTGGATCATCGATGTCTTGGCCCGACCCGAGCCGCCTGCGCTGGAGCCCGACGGTGCGGGTGCCGTCCGATGACGGCACCGAGATCGCCGTGGAGATCCTGGGCGACACCCATCCCGGGTCCACGCTCGTCTTCACCCATGGCTGGACGTTCTCCAGCCGGTCGTGGCACTACCAACGGATGCTGGCGGAGCGCTGGCGCCTGGTGCTGATGGACCACCGCGACCACGGAGAGTCCGGTCGGGGTCCGCGCGAACACCGGACGGTCGGCCAGGTGGGCCGCGACCTCTACGCGGTTCTGCAGGCCACCTGCGCCGGCCGCGACGTCGTCCTGGTCGGACACTCCATGGGCGGCATGACCATCATGGCGCTCGCCGCCGAACACCCCGAACTGTTCGGCGCGCAGGTCAAGGGAGTGGCCCTGCTGAGCACCAGCGCGAAGCAGCCGGAGGAGCACACGTTCGGACTGCGCGGACCGCTGGCGAAGGGGTTCGTCAAGCAGTGGCAAGGATCGCTCGCCTTGATGACCTCCGACCCGGTCCGGGCCGAGCGGGCGCGGCGCAACGGTTCCGTCCTGTCGGTCGCGGTGAGCCGGTTCCTCAACCTGGGCAAGCGGCCGGACTGGCGGCTGGCCCGGTTCACCGAGGCGATGTCAGCCGCGGTGCCGGCCGAGGTGGTCGGCGACTTCTGGGTCAGCCTGGACGCCCACGACAAGACGCAGGCGCTCGCCACCATGGCCGCCGTCCCGACCTTGGTCCTCGTCGGCGACCACGACCGCCTGACTCCGGTGGAGGGGGCGAGGCAGATCGCCGCCCGGATCCCCGGGTCCCGGCTGGTCGAGCTGCGCGACGCCGGGCACTGCGCGATGCTCGAACAGCCCGACGCGGTCAATGCCGCCCTGCGCGAGCTGGTCGAGGCGGCCACGGCGACGACCCGCGCCACCCCGGCCGCCGCCGCAGCGAGCAAGCCGGTGGCGGCGACGAAGGCTACGGCGAAGAAAGCGCCGGCGAAGAAGCCAACGAAGAGGGCGCCCGCGTCGGACGCCCCCCGGCCCGCTGCCCGCCGCGCCAAGGCCATCGGCAGCCCCGCCGACGAGGTCGCCTCATGACCGCGGCTGCCGCCGTCGAGCACCACCGCGTCGTCATCATCGGCGCTGGCTTCGGTGGCATCGGTGCGTCGGTGCAGCTGGCCGCCGCCGGCATCGAGCACGTGCTCCTCGAGAAGGCCGACGATGTCGGTGGCACGTGGTTGGCAAACCAATACCCGGGCTGCCGCTGCGACGTGCCGTCACACCTCTACTCCTTCTCCTTCGCACCGAACCCCGACTGGTCCAACAGCTACTCGCCCCAACCGGAGATCTGGCGCTACCTGCGTCGCGTGGCCGAGGAGCACGGCGTGGTCGACCGGGTGCGATTCGGCTGCAAGGTCGATGCGGCTCGCTGGGACGACGGTGCCAAGCGTTGGCTGGTCGAGACCTCCCAGGGCACCGTCTCCGCCGATGTGCTGATCTCCGCCCACGGCTTCCTGTCCGAGCCGGCGGTCCCGCACTTCGACGGTGTCGAGACGTTCGGCGGGCAGGTGATGCACTCCGCGCAGTGGGACCCGTCGTACGACGTGCGCGGCAAGCGGGTCGCGGTCATCGGCACCGGCGCGTCGGCCGTCCAGATCGTGCCGCAGGTGCACGAGGACGCCGAGCGGTTGTTCGTGTTCCAGCGCACGGCCGCATGGATCGTGCCGCACCGTGGGCGTGCCATCAGCTCCTGGGAGCGGGCGCTCTATCGCCGCGTGCCGCTCGCGCAACGCCTGGTGCGCAACTGGCACTACTGGACCAGCGAGTTCGTGCTCGTGCCGCCGTTGGTGAAGAACCCGGTGCGCACCAAGCTCATCCGCAAGGTCGCGCTCAAGCACCTGGAGGCGCAGGTCAGCGACCCGGAGCTACGGCGCAAGCTCACGCCGACCTTCCTGCCGGGGTGCAAGCGGTTGACACCGTCGAACGACTACCTGCCGGCGATCGCGTCCCCCACGACGACGCTCGTCACCGCGGGAATCGAGCGATTCGCGCCGGAGGGCATCGTCACCGTGGACGGAACGCTGCACGAGGTCGACGTCATCATCCTGGCCACCGGCTTCCGCGTCACCGACAACTCGTTCCCCGAACTGGTGACCGGGCGCGACGGCCGAACGCTGCGACAGGTCTGGGACGCCGACGGAATGGGCGGCTACAACGGCACCGCGTTCGCCGGGTTCCCCAACTTCTTCATGCTCGCCGGACCCAACACCGGCATCGGCCACACCTCCCTGGTCTACATGATCGAGGCGCAGCTGCCCTACATCGTGCAGGCGGTGCGGCTCATGGGAGAACACGGCATCGCGGCCCTGGACGTGCGGCCGGACGTGGAGGCGGCGTACAACGAGGAGGTGCAGCGCAAGCTCGCACCGACCGTGTGGAACACCGGCGGGTGCGCGAGCTGGTACCTCGACAAGAACGGCCGCAACCCGTCGATCTGGCCGGACTTCACGTTCAAGTTCGCCCAGCGGCTGAAGCGCTTCGACGTCGAGTCCTACTACCAGGAGCTGGCGCCGCGCGGGTCCTAGGTGGACGGGTGGCCGGTCTCCTCGCGAAGTCGCCGCGCCATCCCCTGCAGCAGCTTGCGCGCCAGCCCGGGCACGTCATCGACGGCGGCATAGAACTCGCGGCTGGACAGCAGGACCGCCTGTGTGTCACGCAACGCGGTGACGGTCGCGGTCCGTGGCCCCGGGTCGAGCAGTGCCTGCTCCCCCACGTAGGCACCGGGGCCGAGCTTGGCGACTGTCTGGCCGCCGCTGGTGACCCCGAGCTCGCCGTCGACGACGACGTAGAACTCGTGGCCCGACTCCCCCTCGGTCATCAGCACCTCGCCGGCCCGGAAGTCCACCAGCTCGGCGTGCCGGGCCAGCCGGTCGAGCTCCTTGTCGGTGCACGCCGAGAACAGCGTCACCTGGGACAACAGCCGCTGCCGGTCGTTCTTGCCGAACATGGGCATACCTCCTCTGGGCGGCTGTGCCGCAGCACGCCGACCCCGGCAGTCTGCGGCTTTACATGATCACTGTCGAGCGAGGTTCAGCAACCGTGTCGGCGGGCAGACACTGTGACATGTGCCACCTTCCCATGTGACGCCATTTGACGTTATATTCGTGCGGACGGTCCACGACGCGGCGGAGGTCGCGATGCCCTCATCCCTCCCACTGACAGCTGCCCACGGCGGCGGCCTGCTCGCAGCCGGCTTCGCCCCGGCGCGCGGGTTCCCGCCCGGGCAGGTCATCCCGGCGACGATCGTCGCGGTGCTGCTGACGGCGGCAGTCGTCCTCGGGGCGGTGCGCTATCGCCAGGGCCGGTTCGCGCTGCTCGACCGAGTGGCCACCGCCGCCGGCGATCGCTCCGGGCTACCCGGGTGGGCGGCGCTGCCGACCGCGCTGACCTCGCTGAGCCTGGTCGTCGCCGTCTTCGGCTTCTACTGGGACGTCGCCTGGCACATCGACAAGGGGCGCGACAACGGTCCCTTCTCGACTCCGGCGCACTACCCGATCATCATCGGCCTGCTCGGCATCGCGATCGCCGGTGTGCTCGCGGTCGTGCTGGACCGCGACGACCACCCCGGCGGTGTGCGGCTGCGGGAGGGCTGGCGGGTCAGCGTCGGCGGCGCCCTCCTGCTGCTCTGCGGCCTGGTCGCGCTGGCGGGCTTCCCGCTCGACGACATCTGGCACACGCTGTTCGGCCAGGACGTCACGCTGTGGGGACCGACCCACATCCAGATGATCGGCGGCGCATCGCTCGCCACGCTCGCGACGTGGATCCTGCAGGAGGAGGGTGCTCGTCGGCACCCGCAGCTGCGCGCGGCCGCTGCGGCTCGGCGGGGGCTGATGGGGTTGCTCGTCCGCCACTCGAACGTCATCGCCGCCGGCGCGTTTCTCGTCGGCCTGTCGACGCTGCAGGGCGAGTTCGACTACGGGGTGCCGCAGTTCCGCGCGGTCTACCAGCCGATCCTCATCATGCTGGCCGCCGGCATCGGCCTGGTCGCCGCACGGATCCGCGCCGGTCGAGGCGGCGCGCTGGGCGCGGTGCTGGTGTTCCTCACGATCCGCGGGCTGCTGACGTTGCTGATCGGCCCGGTGCTCGGCCGCAGCATCCTGCACTTCCCGCTCTACCTCGCGGAGGCGGTGCTGGTCGAGGTGGCTGCCCGCTTCCTCGACACCCGACGGCAGGTGACGTTCGGCGCCGGGTGCGGGGTCCTGATCGGCACGATCGGTCTCGCCGCCGAGTGGGGCTGGAGCCAGGCTTGGATGCCGCTGCCGTGGACGTCCGCGCTCTGGCCGCTCGGTGCCGTTCTCGGCTTCGTCACCGCCGTCGGTGCGGGTGTGCTCGGCGGACTCGCCGGCCGCGCCCTGCTGCCGGAGCAGGCACCCCGCCAGGCCACGCCGCGCCTCGTCGTCCCGCTGGCGTGGGCAGCGGTCTTCGCGACGATCGCGATCGCGCTGCCGATGAGCGCGCACACCGGCTATCGGGCGACGGTCACACTGACCGACACCTCCCCCGCACCGCAGCGGACCGTGCTGGCGACGGTCCGGCTGAGCCCGCCGCAGGCGGCCAACCAGGCCACCTGGTTCAACCTCACGTCGTGGCAAGGCGGCACCGGCACCTACAACGGCCAGATCACCGGCCAGTGGGTGGTGCCGTTGCACCAGGTCTCGCCGGGGGTGTGGCGATCGACGACTCCGGTGCCGGTCTACGGCAAGTGGAAGACGCTGCTGCGCCTCGGCACCGTCGGGAGCCTGCAGGCCGTGCCGGTCTATCTGCCCGCCGACCCAGCGATCCCGGCCAAGGCGGTGCCGGCCACGTCCAGCTTCACCCGCAGCTTCGTCCCGGACAAGAAGATCCTGCAGCGCGAGGCGGTCGGCGGCTCGGTCAACCTGCAGCGTGCGGCCTACGCGGCACTCGGTCTCATCGGGTTGATCTGGATCGCCGCCGTCTCGTTCGGCCTGCGTCGGCTCGACCGGGTGCGCCCGCGCACGCGGCGGGACGGTGGCCGGCCCTATGCGCCGGTCACCTTCACCAGGTCGGCGAGCGCGTCGTCGAGGTGAGTGAGCAGCCGTTGCAGGTGCGGGACGCTGCGGCGACAGCCGATGAGACCGAACTCCATGCTGCCGGCATAGCTGGTCACGGTGATGTTCAGGGCCTGGCCGGTGAAGGGGATCGACAACGGATAGACCCCACAGAGCCGGGCGCCGTTCCAGTACAGCGGCTGCGACGGACCAGGGACGTTGGAGATGACCAGGTTGTACGCCGGCGGGGCGAGGCGACCCAGTCCGCCGGGCAGCATCGACAGCAACAACGGCGCCATCATCACGGCGCTGACCGCGCTGGCCTGCACCTGGTTGAGCCCGGAGAAGACCGCCTTGGCCTGTCGCATCGACTCGTGGATCGCCGCCAGCCGGTCGCCCGGGTCGGCGACGTCGGTGGCCAGGCTGCACAGGATCGTGCCGACGGCGTTGCCGGCGGCCCCGTCGCCGGAGTCGTCGCCGGCATCGCTGGGCCGTAGCGAGACCGGCGTCATCGCGACCAGCGGCGCGTCCGGCAACGCGTCCATCTCCAGCAGGTAGGCCCGCAGCGCGCTGGCGCACATGGCCAGCACCACGTCGTTGACGCTCGCACCGCCGGCCTTGCCGACGCTGCGGATCTGGTCCAGCGGCCAGGACTGGGCGGCGAAGCGACGCGCGCCGGTGATCGGGACGTTGAGCATGCTCCGCGGGGCCTGCATCGGCAGCGTCGCCGCCTGCTCCCGGATGGCCTGATCGGCCAGCCGCAGCGCGGTCGGGGTGAGCGTCACGAGGTCCGCGACCCCACGGGCTGCCGCGGCGGGCAACGACAGCAGCCCCCCGCTGCCGGTGTCGGCCGGTGCCGGCGTGGAGCGCGGGCGCGGTTCCCACGGCGCCCGGTCGGTGCGGTCGTCGGGCGACGGGCTGAGCGTGCGCTGGAGCAGGCGAAGGCCCGAGACACCGTCCATGACCGCGTGGTGCAGCTTCGTGTAGATCGCGAAGCGGTCGCCCTCCAACCCCTCGATGACGTGCATCTCCCACAGCGGACGCTGGCGATCGAGCAAGGTGCCGTGCAACCGCGACGTCAGCGCCAGCAGCTCACGCACCCGGCCCGGCTCGGGCAGGGCAGAGTGCCGCACGTGGTGCTCCAGGTCGACGTCGTCATCGTCCTCCCAGGCCCACTGGCCCAGGGTGCGCAACGACCGGCGGGGACGCCGCCGGAACAGCGACGAGACGTCGGTCCTGGTGAGCATCAGCTCATAGGTGTCCCGGATCAGGCTGCGGTCGGCGCCGTCCGGCAGCTCGAACAGCTGCAGCGACCCCACGTGCATGGGCTGCTCCCGGGACTCCGGGATGAGGAACATCGAGTCGGCAGGCGACATCAGCGGCATGCGCAGAGTCTTCCCCCAACCGCCCACGTTGCTGCCTGCGCCCCCTCTCTCGGTTGGGAATGGTTTTCATTTCCGATATGGTGTCCCCGTGGCCGTGCTCGTCGCCCTGTCCACCGTGCTCTCCACGGGGCTCGGTGGCCTGTTCGCATTGCGGCACAGCAGCCGGCTCAACTACATCCTCGGCTTCACCGCCGGAGTGATCGTGGGCGTCGTCGCGTTCGACGTCCTGCCGGAGATCTCGGACCTCAGCCGGACCACCGGCACCGACTTCAAGACCGTGATGATCGCGCTTGCCGGCGGGTTCCTCGGCTTCCACGCCATCGAGAAGTGGCTGCTCGTGCACAACGCCCACGAGCACCAGTACGCCGGGCACCATCACCCCACCGTGGGGTTGGCGTCGGCGTTGGCCTTGTGCGGGCACAGCCTCAGCGACGGCATCGCGATCGGCCTGGCCTTCCAGGTCGACCACGCCATCGGCTTCGCGGTCGCGATCGCCGTGGTGGGCCACGACTTCGCCGACGGCCTCAACACGGTGTCGTTGATGCTCGCGCACGGCAACACCCGCCGCCGCGCAGTGGTGGTGCTCGTGGTCGACTGCCTGGCCCCGCTCGTCGGCGCAGCCATCACCCTGCTCGTCGACGTGCCCCAGAGCGGCCTGCTGATCTACCTCGGCGTCTTCGCCGGCTTCCTGCTCTACATCGGCGCCAGCGACATCCTGCCGGAAGCCCACGCCGAGCACCCGTCGCTGACGACGCTCGGGCTCACGCTCGTCGGCGTCGGCGCGATGTATGGCATCGCGTCGGTGCTGCCGTGACCCGCGCCCAGCGGGCCGTCCTGGCCGCGCTCGCCGACGCCAGCGGTTTCCGCTCGGCTCAACAGATCCACGCCCAGATGCGGGAACGTGGAGACCGGATCGGTCTCACCAGCGTCTATCGGGCCTTGCAGGGACTGAGTGACGCCGGCGCCGTCGACGTGTTGCGCTCCCGCGGCGGCGAGGCGTCGTACCGGCGCTGCGACAGCGACCGCCACCACCACCACCTCGTCTGCGGTGAGTGCGGAGCGACCGTCGAGGTCGAGGCGCCGGCGCTGGAGCGCTGGCTCGCGCAGGTCGCGGCCCAACACGACTTCGCCGTAGCCGGTCACACGCTCGAGGTGGTCGGCAGGTGCAGCCAGTGCCGCAACGGGTGAGCCCACCGGCATAGGGTCCGGCCATGACCGTGGAGACCCAGACCGCCGTTCCGCTCTGCCGTCGGGTGCACAAGGTGCTCGAGCCGATCCACACGATGGTCTACTTCGTGCCGGAGGCGGCCGCGCGCTACGCCGACGCCGGCGTCAAGGGCGGCATGCGCGGCTACTTCGCCAGCCGCTCCGCCCCACTGGGAGTCGTGCCGGCCGAGGTGGTCATCGCGACCTTCTTCAACTTCTCGCCGGCGCTCATCCGCTCCGCGATCCCCTCGGTGTGGGAGCACTCCAGCCCGCAGGCCATGCTCGCCGCGCGCCTCGACGTCGCGGACGCCGCGCTGCGCCGCCTGCTCGGCGACGCCATCGACTCCGCCGAGATGGCCGAGGCGGCGAGCCTGGCTCGCGAAGCCACGACCGCCTGCCGGGTGGAGGGCCGACCGCTGTTCGCCGGGCACGCCGCCCTGCCGTGGCCGGAGCCGCCACACCTGCAGCTGTGGCATGCGGCGACCCTGCTGCGCGAGCACCGCGGCGACGGCCACATCGCGGCGCTGGTGCTGTCGGGACTGACCGGGCCGGAGGCGGTCGTCTCCTACACCTCGCTCGGCGCGACGCTGCCCGAGGACCTGCAGCGGCAGACCCGCGGCTACAGCGAGGAGGAGTGGGCGCAGACCAAGCAAGCGCTGCGGGACAAGGGCGTCTTCACCGCCGACAACACCCTCTCCGAGGCGGGTCGGCGCCAGCGCGACGAGATCGAGGCACAGACCGATGCGGCCGCCGCCGAACCCTACGACCATCTGGGCGAGGACAAGACCGAGCGCCTGGTCGAGCTCGTCCGGCCCTGGGCGCGGTCGATCAGCAAGCAGATCTTCGGGTAGCCGACGATGACCGAACAACAGAGCGCCGGCAGCTTCGCCGGGCAGGTCGCGTGGATCACCGGAGGGGCCAACGGGTTCGGCGCCGGTGCGGCCCGCCGGCTCGCCGGGTTGGGTGCGAGCATCGTCATCAGCGACGTCGACCGCAGCGGCGGTGCCGCCGTCGCGGCGGAGGTCGGCGGCACGTTCGTGCCCTGCGATGTCACGTCGTACGACGACAACCGCGCCGCGGTCGATGCGGTGCTCGAGCGGCACGGGCGGCTGGACATCGCCTTCCTCAACGCCGGGATCTCGACCGGCATCGGCATCGGTGCGGACTTCGACCTCGAGCGCTACCGGCGCGCCATGGCGGTGAACCTCGACGGCGTGGTCTTCGGGATGCAACGCGCAGTCACCGCCATGGCCGACCACGGCGGTGCGATCGTGGCGACCGCGAGCCTGGCCGGCCTCACCGCGACACCGTTCGACCCCTTCTATGGCGCGAACAAGCATGGCGTCGTCGGCCTGGTGCGGGCGGTCGGCGCGGCCTACGCCGGGACCGGCATCCGCGTCAACGCCATCTGCCCCGGGTTCGCCGACACCAACATCGTCAGCCCGGAGGCGCGGGAGACCCTGCAGGCGATCGGTGTCCCGTTGTTGTCCGTCGAGCGGGTGGTGGAGGCCTTCCTGGCCGCCCTCACCAGCAGCGAGAGCGGGCAGTGCTGGTTCATCCAGCCGGGCCGACCGATCGAACCGTTCCGCTTCCGCAACCTGCCGGGCCCGCGCGACGAGTCGGGTGCACCGGCGTCGTCGCACGCGGGCGAGGTGCAGCGCAGCCTGACCGAGCGGGGCGCCCACTGACGGCGGCGCCGCGCCGCCCACGCCGTCACAGCGGCAGCGCGTCGAGCAGCTCCCCGACCCGGGTCAGGTGATAGCGCTCGACGGCCGCACGCACGTCGGCGGCCAGCGCGGGCACCCGCTCCCGGTCAGCCGGCGCATCGCGTGCCAGCAACACCCTGATCAGCTCGTAACGCGCCCGCGCGGCGAACGAGGGGGCCGGCCCGCCCTCGTTGGACGCGATCGCGGCGAGGCAGTGCTGCTCCGCCTCGTCATGGCGGCCGAGCGCGAGCGCGAGCTGGCCGCGGACCCGGTCGATGCTCCCGAGCGACAGCGGCAGGATGCTCGCCCAGTGCCCGCCGTACGGCTCCAACGCGCAATAGGCACGCTGCACGGCGGTTGAGTCGACCAGGCCGGCGTCGGACAGCCGGGCCAGGCCGGTGCCGAGCCCGACCATCCCCACCAGCCAGTGCGGCTCGGCGGGATGCTCGGGAAACTCGTGCGCCAACATCTCGCCGACCACGCGCAGCGCGTCCGGGAACCGACCGGACTCGACGTAGGACATCGTCAAGGCGCCGTGCCAGGCATACAGCCGCGGCGCGCTGGCGAGGCCGCCGGTGAGCAGGTCGATCAGGTCACCAAGCCGGCCTTGCTCGAACCGGATCATGTAGAGCTGCACGCCGTACCAGGTCAGCGCGTCCGGCTGGTCGGTCGCCTGGCTGAGCTGCCACGCGGCGTTGAGCAGCGCCTCAGCCTCCGCCAGCTCGCCGCGCACCGTCGCGCGGGTGGTGCGCAGCACCGTCGCCAGCCAGCGCAGCACCGGCAGCCGCAGCTGCTCGAGCTGGCGGGAGGCCCGCTCCATCGCACCGTCGGCGGCCTCCAGCTGACCCACCTCGAGGCCGCGCATGACGACGGCGAGATCGCCGAGCACCTGCCGGGTGGGGTCGAGGCCGGTGGACAACGCCGCCAGCTCGTCCAGCTCGACCATGTCCCGGTCGGTCAGCAACGCCGGCCGGCCCACCGTGGCCCGCCAGAACAGAACGTCGAAGAGCGTCGTCGGGTCGCCGACGTGCCGCGCGATGTGGAGCGCCTCGTCGATGAGGGCGAAGCGCTCCTCTGTGCGGTCGGTGTAGACGAGCTCTTCGGTGAGCGTCGCGAGCAGCCGGGCCCGGGTCCGTGACGGCTCCGGCCCGACCGCAGCCAGCGCCGCCTCGATCAGCGCGATCTGCTCGGCGTCGGCGGTCCCGACGCTGGTCGCGAACCAGCGGGTCGATCCCAGCGCCGCTGCCGCCAGCTGGTCGGTGTCGCCACGCCGCTGCGCCGCGGCCGCGGCGGCCCGGAACGTCGCGCGATGGTTGGCGTCGCCGGCCAGCCGCTGCGCCTCCCCCAGCCGCAGCAACAACTCGGTGAGCACCGCGTCGTCGACGTCACTGGCCAGGGCGGAGCGCGCGAGCGTGAACCAGCGGGCGGCCTCGTCCGGTGCGTGCGCCAGCATCGCCTCCTCGCCGGCCGCCCGGCAGGACACGGCCACGCGCTCGGGCTCGGCCAGGTCACCGGCAGCGACCCAGTGCGCCGCGGCGGCGCTGGCCGGCGGCCGAGAAGCGAGCGCTTCGGCGGCGGCTCGGTGCAGCCGGCGCCGCCGGGTCTCGGTGAGGTCGTCATAGAGCGTGCGTTGCACCAGTGCGTGGCAGAACTGGAACCTGGTGCCGTCGCGCACCTCGCGGAGCACGGCGCCGGCGACCGCCGCCTGCACCACCTCGTGCACGGCGTCCTCGGTCGCGGTCGCGACCTGCACGAGGGGATCGAGCTCGAACTCGGCGCCCAGGACGGCGGCGCAGGACAAGACGGCGACCGCCGCCGGCCCGAGCCGCCCGACGCGGTGCCGCACCACCTCCCGGACCCCTACCGGCAGGGTGGGCCGCGACATCTCCGCCGCCCCGGCCGTCTCGCGCAAGTGCTGCAGCAGCTCGATGGCGAAGAACGCGTTGCCCGCGCTCTCCCGGTGCACGGTCTGCGACACCGACTCCAGGCTGCCGTGCTCGGCATCGAGCAGTGTCGCCGCCAGCTCCCGCACGTCGGCGTAGTCGAGACCAGCCAGGTCGATCCGGTGCACGTCCGCCAACCGGTTCAGCTCCCGGTCGAGCAACGGTTCCGCCTCGGCCGTCGCTGGCTCCCCGGCGCGGACGGTGGCGACGAGGACGAGCCGGCGCAGGTCCGGACTCGACAGCACGTGGCGGAGCAGCAACAGCGTGCCGCGGTCAGCCCACTGCAGGTCGTCGATCACGACGAGCAGGGGACGTTCGGCCAGCACCTCATCGAGCAGGCTGGCGATCGCGGCGAACAGCAGGTGCCGGGCCGCCGGGTCCAGACCCGCCCGGGACTCGGGCACCCGGCCCAGGCGGTCCCCCAGCTCCGGCACGAGCGCCGCCAGATCGGAGCCACGGCGGCGGACGTAGCCGTCCAGAGCGGCGGTCGGGGCGTGCCGCACGAGGTGGCGCAGCGCCTGCGCGAACGGCTGGTAGGGCGGGCGGATCTCCTCGTCGCACGCGCCGTAGAGGACGGTGGTGCCGCCCGCGGCGTGGCTGCGCCGGGCCGCCTCGGCCGCCAGCGCGCTCTTCCCGACGCCGGACTCGCCACGGACGACGATCAACCGGCGCCCCCCGCTGTCGACCGTCCTCGCGATGGTGTCGCTGAGGTCGGCGAGCTCGCGCGAACGGCCGACGAAGCGACCCGGATGGCTGCCGCCGAGCCGCGGCGGCACCGGCATCGCCGCCCATCCGCCGCTGCGGGGTCGCCAGTCCACCCGCCACACCGGCACGCCTGCGAGGTCAGCGGGATCGTCGGCCGCCCCGTCGTAGCCCGGCAGCGGGGTAGCGGGAGCCAGCGGCTGGTCGAGCGCGCCGCCGGCCAGGGCCCGCACGACGTCGGCGGCGAGGATCTCCCCGGCCGGCGCCGCGGCGGCCAGCCGGTGCGCCTCGTCGACCGCTGGCCCCCCGCACCCCTCCACCGTCTCGACCACGTCGCCGGCAGAGATGCCGGCGCGCGCGATGACCTCGCCACCGTCCCGCGACAGCTGGCCGTGCAGCTGCCGGTGCAGGCGTACGGCGGCGGCGACCGCGTCCGCGGCGGCGGTGAAGACGGCGACGACGGTGGTGCCGGGGCCGCCGAGCACGCGGCCGCCGTGCGCCGACACCGCGTCGGCGAACAACGTCTCGTGCCGACCGAGATCAGGGGCGCCAGCGGGCGCCGGCGCGGCGGGTCCCGGTGCAGCGTCACTGACGAGGACGGAGGCGATCCCGGTGCGCACCGTCGCCGCGGTGGCCGCGGGCCGCCGCGGCTCCGCCGGCGCCTGCACCGCCTCGTCGGTCACCCGTCACCCCCGTCGGCCCGCCTGGCAGCCGCGCCGCCGCGCCCCGAGGAGGCGAATCGGCCGGTGCCGGGCAAAGTGCAGCATTGCCGCGAGGAGCGGACAACGAAGAGGGGCTGTGACGGTCGGGCACGCGACACAGGCCGCCCGAGCACCCGGAATATTTGCTCGGGCAAATACCTTCTAGGGCCAGGAGGTTCGCCATGCCCGCAGTCACCGTCTCCGACCTCACCGTCCTCGATCGGGTCGCCCGCCCCGCCGCCGGCGTACGCCAGCGCGCGGTGCGTTCCGTCACCACCGCTCCGGCGGGCTTCGAGGGTGAAGGTTTTCCGGTCCGTCGCGCGTTCGCCGGCGTCGACCTGGCCCATCTGGACCCGTTCATCCATCTCGACCAGATGGGCGAGGTCGATTACGCGCCGGGCGAGCCGAAGGGCACGCCGTGGCACCCGCACCGCGGTTTCGAGACCGTCACCTACCTGCTCGACGGCACGTTCGAGCACCAGGACTCCAACGGCGGCGGCGGTCTCATCACCAACGGCGACACGCAGTGGATGACTGCCGGCGGCGGCATCCTGCACATCGAGAAGCCGCCCGAGGAGCTGGTCGTTTCCGGCGGGTTGTTCCACGGCCTGCAGCTGTGGGTCAACCTGCCCCGCGAGCAGAAGCTGGTCCCGCCGCGCTACCAGGACCTGCGCGGCGACCGGGTCGCGCTGCTCGCCTCCCCGGACGGGGGCAGCCTGATCCGGGTCATCGCCGGCGACCTCGCCGGCCACGCCGGCCCGGGCTCCACCTACACGCCGATCACGATGGTGCACGCCACCGTGTCACCGGGGGCCGAGCTCTCGCTGCCGTGGCCGGCCGAATTCAACGCGCTGGCCTACGTGCTGTCCGGGGATGGCTACGTCGGCACGGAGCGGCGACCGGTCCGCACCGGGCAGCTGGCGGTCTTCGCCCCGACCGGCGACGCGATCACCGTGGGCGCGAGCGAGGGTCAAGAGAGCCGGCGACCTGCTTTGGAGGTCGTGCTGCTCGGAGGCCGGCCGATCCGTGAGCCGGTCGCCTGGGGCGGCCCGTTCGTCATGAACACCAAGCAAGAGGTGCTGCAGGCGTTCGAGGACTTCCAGGCCGGCCGCCTGGGCAGCATCCCGGCCCAACGGGCCTGACGGGCGGCGCCGGCACCGCAGCTGATGTCGCCGGGGACGCCGGCCCCTCAGGGGAGCAGGGCGGCCTGCGTGTCGGACTCCACGTCGTCGTACGGCAGCCCCTCGCCCACCAGGTCGACCCGCTGCACCGAGACTCGGGCACCGCGCAGATAGGCCTGCACCGATGACGCCAGCTGATCGCCGGCGGCCACCAGCACCGGCGCGCGAGCGAGAGCCGCGCGGGCGGCGGCAACCGCGCCGGTGACCGAGGCGGCCGGAGCCACGATCGCCGCGGCGACCGGCGTCGGGAAGAAGCGGTTCGCCACCGCCACGGCCACATCGCTGCTCGTCGCGCCGGTGATGGCCCTCGCGCCCGGATCGGCGGCGGCGGCGGCACCGACGGCGAACCGCTTGCTCACCTGCGGGTGCCGGGAGAGCCACCGTTGCGACTCACGCGCCGGCTGGGAGCCGTTGGTCAGCAGCACAACCGCGTGCCGGCGCGCGGCCGCCGGGCCGGCGACCCAGGCCGAGCCCGGATCCGTCGCCGACACCTCGACCGCCGCGGTCACCCTGCTCACCGCGAGAACAGCGTTGGCGATCGAGCGCGCGGTGGCCGCCGGCGTGGCGCCGCCGATGCGCTGCACGTGATAACCGAGGCCACGCAGCTGCGTGCGCACCCCGTCGCTGATCTCCCCGGTGTCGCCCAGCAGCACGACCCGGCCGCCGGCCGGCAGCACGCGCTGGATCTCCCGCTCGGTCGCACCGGGCAGGTGTGAGTGCGTCGTCAGCAGCACCGGCGCGTGCCGCACCGCCGCGAGTGGCGCGGCGGCGAGGGTCTGCGCCCAGCCACCGCGCCGAGCGAGCAACACCGACCCCGCCGCATCGGCAGCGAACGTCGCGCGCGACATCGCGATCGCGGTCGCCACCCGGTTGCCGCCGAGCACCCGGTCCACCTTCGTCGTCACCGTCGCGGCCGGCCCGCGACCGGCCACACTGGTCGCGGCGACCGAGACGGTGTAGTCGCCGCCGGCGGGGACTCCGGAGAACGTCGCGGTGCGCGCGTCGGCGCCGACCTTCTGTGCCACGTCGGCAACAGATCCATCCGTGCGCTGCAGAACGAGCCGGTACCCCCGGACCGGCGCGCTGCCGGTCACCGGCGGCGGCTGCCAGGCCACCGCGACCGACGAGTCGGTCCGGGTCGCCGTCACGTCGGTCGGCGCCGCCGGCGGCACGAGCACCCGGAACCACTCACTGCGCAGGCCGAGGTAGTAACGGAACGTGGCGCCGGTGATCGTGACGCTGCCGGCGCTGCCGTTGAGCGTCAGCTCGGTCACGCGCCCGCCCCAGGCGCCGTTTCCGTCGCGGCCGGTGATCGCCAGCGACTGCAGGGTGCCGATCTGGCCGCGGAACTGCGCGTTGATCGCGGCGGCCGACAGCTTGGCGGTCCAGGTGTGCACGCTGCTCGGCACCAGTCCGTCGTACGGGTCCTTCTGTGCGGGCAGGTAGGGCTGCCCGCCGTCGACGGTCCAGCCGCCGTCGGAGGAGGAGAACTGCGTGAACGCCGGGTGGCCCTGCTCGTCGACGAGGACGCCGGCGGTGCGGGTCTTGCGGTCCTGGGTGGCCGCGATGGCGGCGTCGCTGCTCGGGGCCTCACCGCCGACGCCGACGTACATCTGGTCTCTCGTGTCGTCGTAGACGTCGTAGTAGGCGCGGTTCTTGGGGTGCGCGATCTCGTACGACGCGTAGGTGCGCGCGGCCACGGCTTGTGCCTGCAGTGCGGCCGGTGACCACGACGACGGCATCTCGCTCGGCACCACCGACCGCAGGTAGGCCTCGAGCCGCACGACGTTGACGCCATAGATCCGGCTGCCGGTGAAGGCGGCCCGCAGCGAGCCGCGATAGTCAGCGGTGCTGCCGGTGCTGCGCACCAACCGGGTGATGCCGCCGTTGTCGAAGGTGACGCTGCCGTCGATCGGCTGTCGCCAGCCGGGGTCGCACCCCGGCGCCACTGCCCGGTGCCAGGTGGATCCATCGGTGCTCGCCTGCAGCCGCACCCGCGCGCCGCTGCTGGTGTCGACGACCTTGGCCCGCCACTGCTGCACGGGCGTCGTCCCGTCGAGCGTCGAGGGCAACGTGCACGGCGGCAGGCCGCTGGCGTCGGTGCTCACCGTCAGCGGAGCCGCCGGTCCGCTCGTCGCCGGCCGCGGCGCGACCGCGAGCTGGCGCGCGGCGACACCGTGCACGAGGACCCGCACCTGCGTCGACATCGGCTGGCCCGTCAACGTCGTGTGCGGGTAGTAGAAGGCCAGGATCTGCTGGTAGCTCAGCCCGCGCACCTTCGCCGCGCCATAGGCGCCGTACTGGGACATGCCGTGCCCATGACCCCAGCCGTGGCCCTGCACCGTGAACACGCCACTGGGCGGCACCGCGAAGGTGGCGGCCGAGCTGCCGGTCGCCGCGGTGGCGGGCCCACCGGCGGCCACGCCGGCTGCTGCGACGGCGGTGACCAGCAGCGGAATGACGGTGCGGCGCAGAGGTCTCACGTGAGCGGCTTTCGTCGGGGGCAGGGCGACGTCACGGACGACGGTTCACATCAGCAACACTCGTCACGAGAGTAGGACGGGTTGACCCGGAACCCGCGCAAGCCGGGCGGATCGGCTGAAGCGACCTTTCAGGAACCGGTGCCTAGCATGGTTCGGCGCGACAGGTCGTCGCGCTGACGCCGCACGACCCGAGGACGATCCGGTGACCGAACCCGTCGCGCCCCCGCGTGCGACCCCGCCCACGGCGGTGCCGCCACGGCACCGGTCGCGCCTCAAGCGAGCGCTGACGTGGATCGCGGCTTCGCTCGCCGTCGTGCTGGTCGTCACCGCTGTCGGGGGCTACCTCGTCTACCGGCACCTGTCCGGCAACATCGCCCACCAGAAGATCCACGTCCTCGGACCGCGCCCGAGTGAGGGCCCGGGCAAGTCGCAGAACATCCTGCTGATGGGGTCCGACACCCGCGCCTTCAAGGGCGGGGCGAAGTACGGCGCAGAGGTGGCGGGCGCACGGTCGGACACGACGATCCTCGTGCACATCTCCGCGGACGGGAAGAAAGCGATCCTCGTCAGCATCCCGCGCGACACCTACACCCGCATCCCGCCGTGCGAGCTCGGCCACGGCAAGACGTCGGCGCCGACGATGAACCGGTTCAACGTGGCCTTCTCCATCGGCGGCCCGTCGTGCACGATCGCAACCGTCGAGCACCTCACCCACCTGCGGATCGACCACTTCGTCGAGGTCAACTTCGCCGGCTTCCAGCGCATGGTGGACGCCCTCGGCGGCGTGACGGTGTGCCTCAGCCATCCGATCGACGACCCGGTCCGCACCAACCCCTACACCGGCGGCAAGATCGGCAGCGGGCTGGTCATCGGCGCCGGCACCCACCAGCTCGACGGGACCCAGGCGCTCGGGTTCGTCCGGTCGCGTTACGCGGTCGGAGACGGCAGCGACCTCGGCCGCATCAAGAACCAGCAGGTGTTCCTGTCCGCGATGATCCGCAAGGCGACCAGCACCGGACTGCTGTTCCACCCGTTGAGCCTCTACAACTTCCTCGACGCGGCGACCAAGTCGATCCGCACGGACCCTGGCTTCGGACTGCCGCAGCTGAAGACGTTGGCGGGCGAGCTGCACGGCCTCAAGCCCGGCAAGGTGAGCCTGCTGACGGTGCCGCTGTCGAACTCGAACGCCTACGTGACCATCGGGGGACTGCGGGCGTCGGTGGTGTTCTGGGACAAGGCCCGCGCCGATGCGCTCTGGCACGCCCTGGCGACGGACGGTCCGCTGCCGGGCAGCCAGCCGAAGACGCAGCAGCCCGGTGGCGGTCCGCAGCTGATCGTGCCGCCCAGCCAGATCCACGTGCGCGTGCTCAACGGGACCGGCGAGAACGGGTTGGCCCACAAGGTGGCCAGCGACCTGGCCGCGCGCGGGTTCGTCATCGACGGGGTGGGTGATGCGGACTCCGCGTCGTACAGCTCCTCGGTGGTCCGCTACGGCGTCGATCGCAACGAGTCGTCGCAGACGTTGGCTGCCTCCGTGCCCGGCTCCACCCGCCAGCCGGACGGGGCGCTGGGTTCGACCGTCGAGCTGATCGTCGGCAAGGACTACGCCGGGACCCGGGCGGTGACGATCAGCTCCCCCAGCCCGACCCCGACCAAGTCACTCGACGTGGTCACGGCGAAGAACGACGTCTGTACCGCCTGACCGAGGTGAGGAAGCCGGTCCCCCACGAGCCATGCATCGTCGCGTAGACGGCGGGCAGCCACATGCGCGCCCGCACCGGCAGCCCGCCACCGGTGACAGCCGATGCGGCCAGGACAGCCAGCAGATAGCCGACCGGCAGCGCGAACGCCCATCGCAGCAACGGCCACCAGAACCCGCCGATCGCGCCGAGCAGCAGTCCGACCAGCACGCCGAGCAGCGCCACCGGCGGCGCGAGGTATCGCAGGTTGACGGTGCTCGGGTGTCGACGCATGACCTCGCGGCGCCACCGGCCGTAGTTGAAGTACTGCGTGGCCAGCGCGCCGACCGAGCTGCGCGGGCGATAGGACACCTGCAGGTCGGGGGTGAACCAGACGAGCCCGCCGGCCGACCGCAGCCGAAAGTTCATCTCCCAGTCCTGGGCGCGGGTGAACTCTTCGTCATAGCCGCCGACGGCCTCCAGCGCGGCGCGGCGGAAGACGCCGAGATAGACCGTGTCGGCCGGACCTTCGCCGCCACCGACGTGGAACGGCGCGTTGCCGACACCGAACCGGCTCGTCATCGCCCGCGCCACCGCCCGCTCGAAGTCCGTCTGGCCGACCGCGCCCATGAGGCCGCCCACGTTGACGGCACCAGTGCGTTGCAGCACCTCGACGGCGGTGCGCACATAGTGCGCCGGCAGCTCGGCATGCCCGTCGACGCGCGCGATGACGTCATGGCGGGCCTGCGCGATGGCCTTGTTGAGACCCTCGGGGGTGCGGCCCGACGGGTTGGGCACGCAGGTCACGCGCGGGTCGGCCGCCACCAGCTCCGCCGCGACCTTGTCGGTGTTGTCCCGCGACGGGCCGAGGGCGATGACCACCTCGATGTCGCCCGGATAGTCCTGGGCCAGCACCGACGAGATCGCCGAGCGCAGGTGCCGCTCTTCGTTGAGCACGGTGAGCACGGCGGAGACGGCGGGCCAGTCGGTCATGGCGACGGCACGCTACTGCACCCGGGTGCCGGCGCCGCGTGGCGCAACCAGGACCGGGGCACATGCTCTCCTAGCATGACGGTGCGCCGGCAGTCGCCGGCTGCAGCACCTATCGGAAGACCGTGAGGCAGCCAGCATGACGGGGCCCATGGACCGCTTCCCGTACGGCGGGTTCCCATACGGCGCCTTCCCTCCCGATCCGCCAGGGCAGGGTCCGTCCGCCGGCGACCCGCCGGCGCCTCGACCGGCAGGTCCCCCGGGTTCCGGTCGCACCACGCTGCCCCCCGAGCTCGACCCGCGCGGCCCCGGCGGCCCGCGCCGCCCGGGGCCCGGCCGCGGCCCTGGGGAGGAGCCCAAGCCGGCGCGGCCACGGCGCAGCCGGCGCCGGCGGATCCTGACCTGGCTCGCCGCCGGCACCGCCGCGATCGTGCTGCTGGGTGCGGCCACCGGCTGGGCCCTGTTCGAGCACCTGCTCAACGGCATCCACCGCATCGGCGTGTTCTGCAGCCACTGCGACCGGCCGTCCGGCGGCGTGCAGGGCGACCTCAACATCCTCATCGTGGGGTCGGACAGCCGCGCCGGCCTGACCAATGCGCAGAAGAAGGATCTGCACGTCGGCCACGACTTCGGCCGCCGCTCGGACACGATGATCCTGCTGCACATCCCCCGCGGTGGCGGCAAAGCAGTGCTGGTCAGCCTGCCGCGCGACTCGCTCGTCACGATCCCCGCCCACAAGGACGCCAGCGGACATCGCGTCCCCGCCACCCAGAACAAGCTCAACACCGCCTACTCGTTCGGCGGGCCCAAGCTGACGATCCGCACGGTGGAACGCAACACCGGCGTACGCATCGACCACTACGTCGAGGTCAACTTCCTCGGGTTCGTCAACATCGTGAACGCCCTCGGTGGCGTCGACGTCTGCACCCCTACGCCGATCCACGACCCCGTGCACCGGCTCCCCACCGGCGGCTACGGCGGCAGCGGGCTGGAGCTGCCGGCCGGCACGAGCCACCTCAACGGCACGCGTGCGCTGGAATACGTCCGCGCGCGCGAGTTCGACCCGTCCGCGGACCTCGGTCGCATCCAGCGACAGCAGAAGTTCATGGCCGCGATGGTGCAACGGGCCAAGAGCATCGGCGTGCTGCTCAACCCGGTGCGGTTGTTCGACTTCATCGGTGCGGTGGGCAAGTCGCTGACCACCGACAAGGACTTCGGCACCAAGCAGATCAAGGACCTCGCGCTCAACCTCCGCTCGATGTCACCGGCGCACGTCGAGATGATCCGGGTGCCGCTCGAGCCCGGCAGCTTCAACACCAACGTGGGCAACGTCGTGAAGTGGGATCCCACACTCGCGCCTCGGCTGTTCCACGACCTCACCGAGGACAAGCCGGTGAGCCCGGCGGACCGCGGCGCCGCGGCCAAGGTGACGATCGCGCCGAGCAACATCTCCCTCGACGTGCGCAACTCGACCAACCAGAACGGCTTCGCCGCCGCTGCGGCCAACGACCTGGCCCGGCTCGGCTTCCGCATCGCCAACACCGGCAACTCACCCAAGGGAGCCGACCCGGCGCACACGATCGTGCGCTACGGCCCGGCCCGCGCCGACTCGGCAAAGACCGTCGCCGCGGCGATCCCCGGGGCGCAGCTGAAGCTCGACCAGAGCTTCGGCAGCAACCTACAGGTGCAGCTGGGCTCGGACTACCACGGCGTGCGCAGGGTGACCGTGGTCGCGGCCGGCCAGAGCGGCACCCTCACCAACCCGCGCACTGCCGCGCAAGACATCTGCTCCTGAGCCAGCGCCGCTCCTCGGGCGACGACACGCCGCCGGCGCGTCGGATGCCGCGGTGGCCGCGCGGCATACGGTCGTCCCATGCCCCGCACGGTCCCTGCTCTCGCCTGCCTTGCCCTCGGTACGACGCTGCTGGCCGCCTGCAGCGGCGGCTCCTCCGCCCCGCAGCCGAGCCCGAGGGTGACCAGCGCGTCACCGTCACCGAGCCCGTCCCCGGTGAGCGTCGCCACCTGCCCGCTGACCGGCGTGCCGGCCAAGCCCGGTCAGAAAGTCCACCGGGTGGCTCTGGCAGTGAAGATCGACAACGTCGACGAGGCGCGGCCGCAGTCGGGCCTCGAGCGGGCCGACCTCGTCGTCGAGGAGACCGTCGAGGGAGGACTGACCCGGCTGTTCGCGGTGTTCCAGTGCTCCAGTGCGCCGACGGTCGGGCCGATCCGGTCGGCGCGGACCAGTGACGGCGACCTGCTCCGCCTGCTCGACGGCGCGGTGTTCGCCTACTCCGGTGCCAACCCGAAGGCGATCGCGCCCGTCGCCGCGACCAGCAAGGCCGTGCTGATCGCCTACGACAGCCTGCCGCAGTACTTCCACCGCGACCCGTCGCGGCCCGCGCCGCACAACGTCTACTCCTCCACGGCGACGCTGCTGGCCGCCGGCCTGGCCCGCAACCACAAGCTCGACGCTCCGCCGCCGGTGTTCTCCTACGGCCAGCCGGCGCACCGCGGCCAGCGAGCCCGCAGCGTCGCGTTGAAGTGGCCCGCCGCCAGCGCCGCCTGGAGCTGGAACGGCAAGGTCTGGCAGCGGACCCAGAACGGCAGCGCGGACACGGTCACCGGCGGCACGCGGGTGAGCGCCGACAACGTCGTGGTGATGTCCATCGCGGTCAAGTCGACCGGCCTGCACGACGTGCTCGGAAACGCCTCCCCCGACGACGTCGTCACCGGCAGCGGCAAGGTCTGGGTGTTCCGCGACGGCCGGGTGATCCGCGGCACCTGGAGCCGGCCGGACCGCACCAAGCCGATGCGGCTCACGGACAGTCACGGCAAGCTGCTGCTGCTCACGCCCGGTCAGACCTGGATCGAGCTGCTGCCCCGACCCGGCAAGCCGACGATCTCCTGACCCGGACAACCCGCCGCGTTCCCGCCGTTGGCGGGCGGAACGGGACGAGCCACGCATCCGTTCCGGGCGCGTCACCCGGCCGAATCCGGCTCGTTGAAGAGGGTGAACCTGACGCTCTTCAGCCCTCGGAGCCATCGATGCTGCACCTGCCGAGCACGATCACCACGCCGCTGTCGCTCTCGGTCTCGACCGGGACCGGCGAGGCCGAGCTGGACGCCGAGCTCCGCTACGACCCGGCCGACCCGTTCGCGGTGTCGCTCGCCATCGGGGTCGAGTGCGGCGAGCCGGTGGTCTGGACGTTCGCGCGTGACCTGCTGGCGGCCGGGATCGGCGCGCCCGCGGGCGAGGGTGACATCACGGTCGAGCCGGACCACGCGGCCTCCCTGGACGGCGCTGACCGGCAGCTGCGCATCACCCTCGCGACCGACTGTCTCGCCACGATGATCGCCTCGGCGGACCGCGTGGTCGAGTTCCTGGTGGAGACCTACGCGATCGTGCCCACCGGCTCCGAGCTCGACCGCGTCGACCTCGACGCGGAGATCGCCGCCCTCCTCAGCTGAGGGCCGCAGCGATCCGGCTGCCCGACCCGCGCTAGGCCCCGACGCGGCCGCTCTGCCCGGCCCGGCCGGGCCGAGCCGGCCGCGGACTCAGCTGCGTTCGGCCTGGTGTCGCTCGGCGAGCTGCCGGACGTGGCGGGGCAGCCGGCCGGCCGCGAGATCGGCCACAGTGACGTTCTCGAGCACCTCGCGCAGGCTCCCGCGCACCGCCATCCAGACGTCGCGCAGCGCGGCTGCCGCGCCGGGATAGCTCAGTTCGGACAGGCTCAGGTCGCGGACGTTGGCCAGCGGCCCGTCGACCACGCGGATCACGTCGGCGAGCGCGATCTCTGCGGCCGGGCGGCTCAACAGGTAACCACCTTCCCGGCCGCGGACGCTGCGGACGAGGTGACCGTTGCGCAGCTCGCGCAGGATGCCGAGCAGGAAGTTCAGGGGGATGTCCTGGGCCACCGCGATGTCCTCGGCCTTGACCGCTCCCTCCCGGCCCGCGACCGCCAACTCGGCCATCGCGCGGACGGCATAGTCAGACTTTGCTGAGATCCGCACGCGTCTCAGTGTCTCGTGCCGTGATCGCAGTGACCCACTGCGGCACGCGGGTCCGGCGGCGGATGGCGGGCAGCGCCAGCAACACGGCGGCCGCCACCGCCGCGATCAAGCCGGTGGCGACGGACGGCACGGCGAGCAGCTTGCACGCCGACGCCAGCAGGACCGATGCCAGGATCGGCCGCAACCAGTTGGTGGTGGTGCGAGAGGACACCTGCGCCCCGACGAAGACACCCGGCAGCGCACCGATGAGCAGCGACGTCGTGATCCCGGCCTGCACGTGACCGAAGAACACGTGGCCGAGCGCGGCGGCACCGACCAGCGGCACGGCCTGCACGAGGTTGGTGCCGACGAGCACCCGGTTGGACAGCCGCGGATAGAGCCACATGAGCGCAACGATGATCATCGATCCGGAGCCGACCGAGGTCATGCCGACGACCAGGCCGCCCAGCAGGCCGACGGCGAGCGTCGGCAGTCGGCGTACCGGCGTGTCGAGACCGTCACCCACCGTCTCGCCTCGGCTGATGAGCTCGCGGAGCACCATGGTCAGGAAGGCCATGAGCAGCGCGGCACCGAGGCCGAGCTTGAGCCGGTCCTGCAGCACTTGCCCGTTGCCGAGGGAGTTGAGCACGAAGACGCCGGCGAACGCGGCCGGGGCGGCGGGGACCAGCAACCACTTCACGATCTGCTTGTGCACGGTCGCTCGCCGCCAGTGGACCGCACCACCGATCGGCTTCATGAACAGCGACGTCACCAGATCGCTGGAGACCGCCGCCGCCGGGTTGGTGTGGAACAGCAGCACGAGGATCGGCGTCATCAGCGCGCCGCCACCCATGCCGGTCAGGCCGACGAGGATGCCCACGATCAGGCCGGCCACCGACATCGTCGGGTCGATGTGCATTCCTCGGCTCCTCGGGTCCGCTGCCAGTGCAGATCTATCAAGTCAAGCGATTCACTCCACTTAATGCCCAACTGTAGCGCCGCAAGAGCTCGGGAGCAAGGACCGGTACGCCGGGCGCGGCCCGGCGCCGTCAGTGTCGGTGCCGACTCCGCCAGAGCACAGCGATGCCGCCAGCGGCGGCGAGCGCGCCGACCGCGAGCAGCACGCGGTCGACCCGCAGCCGACGCGACACGGCGAACGACGAGGTGCCGGTGTAGGTCGCGCCACCGCCGCGGCGGGCGATCTGCTCGACCTCCCGGCGACGTTCGGCCGGGTCGGGGGCCGACGTGGCCGACGGCGGGGCGTCCAGCACGGCGGCGGGGGCGTGACCGTTGCCTCCGAGGACCGCCGACACCTGGCTCTTGACGGCCTGCGCCCCCCGCGAGGCCGCGCGCTTGGGACTGATCCGGTCGGCGATGGCATCGATCGTGTCCGCGAGCTCAGCGCGGGTCTGCTCGATCTCGCGCTGGATCGCATCCGGACTGCGCTGCTCGGCCACGTCGCCTCCGTCGGTCTCGCTGTCGCCCTCGTCGTACGGCGTGATCTTCCCATCACTCATGGCAGGTCACTACCCCGCCCGCGCTGCTCCGACCATCGCGAGCGCTAGCGTCGAGCCATGCGGTTGACTCCCGGACAGGCAGCACCCGACTTCGAGCTGCTCGACGCCGATGAGCGCCCGGTGTCGCTGATGCAGCTGCGTGGCCAGCGCGTCGTCCTGTACTTCTACCCGGCCGCGTTGACGCCGGGCTGCACCACCCAGGCGTGCGACTTCCGCGACCAGCTCGGGGTGCTGCGGGGCGCGCACACCACCGTGGTCGGGGTGTCGCCGGACCCGCCGGCGAAGCTGCGCGAGTTCCGCGAGAAGGAGTCGCTGCCGTTCACGCTGCTGTCCGATCCCGAGCACCGCGTGCTCGAGGCCTACGGCGCGTGGGGTGAGAAGAAGCTCTACGGCAAGACGGTGACCGGCGTGATCCGGTCGACGGTCGTGCTCGATCCGAAGGGGGTCGTGGAGCAGGCGTTCTACAACGTCAAGGCGACGGGTCACGTCGCGAAGCTGCTGCGCGACCTGGAGCTCGCCGGCTGAGCGCGCGGCGAGCCACCGCCCGGCCGAGCGAGACCAGCAGCGACGGATCGGTCAGCAGCACACTGAGCGCCCAGCCCGGGGAGAAGTCGCTGGCGAAGACGCGGGCGGCCTGCTTCGGGCGGAGCCGGTCCAGCCGGCGGATCGCGCGGTCCCAGTCCGCGTCGCCGTAGCGGCAGATCCGGGTGTTCACGGCGTAGGAGATGGCCAGGTCGCGGCCGGTGCGCCGGCGCCAGGCGCGGGGATAGCTCGCCAAGCCACGGGGGCTGAAGTCGCCGCCGGCGTCCACCAGCGACCGTCCGGCGAGACGGCCGGCGGTGATCGCGTAGCGGATCCCCTCGCCGAGCAGCGTCGAGCCCTGACCGGCCGCGTCGCCCACGACGAGCAACCCCGGTGCGACCAGCGTGGCCGCGCGTGGCGAGAGCACCGGCATCAGTCCGCTGTGCAGCTCCACCGCGCCGACGGGTGTCGCGGCACCCGCGAGCGCGCGAAACTCCTCCAGCAGCCGGTCCAGCAGGATCCGTGGCTCGGCCGCACTGTCCGGCCGCACCACCCCGACCCCGACCCGCACCCGGCCGGCGCCACACGGGAACGCCCAGCCGTAGCCACCGGGCGCGACGTCGTCGCCGAGCCAGAACACCGCCTCGTCCTGGTCATAGCCACTGGCCCGCACCTCCACCTCGAGACCGACGGCGCTGCGCTCGTTGCGCGGTCGCAGCCCGCTTTCCCTGGCGAGGAAGCCGGTGTGGCCGCTGGCGTCGACGACGACGTGGCTGCGCAGCTCGTGCGGGCCGCGGGCGGGGTCGCGCAGGCGGACGCCGCGCACCCGCCCGTCCGCATCGTGCAGCGGTCCTTCCACGTGCGCCTTGAGCCGCACTTCCGCGCCGGCGTCCACGGCCTGGGCGGCCAGCCACTGGTAGGTCGCGCGCACATCGAGGACGCAGCCGACGGCACGCCGGTAGGTCTTGACGACATCGGTGGTGGGGCCGATGACCCGGATCCGGTGCACGGGGTGCCAGCACGACGGCGGCACGCCGAGCCGGCGCAACGGCTTGATGAAGCTGCCGCCGCTGGTGCGCACCGGCTCACCGATGGCGTGGTTGCGCTCGCAGACGACCACCCGCAGCCCCCCGGCGGCCGCCTCGGCGGCGGTGGCGAGCCCCGCGGGACCACCGCCGACCACGACGACATCGGCTTCATCCGGGGGCATCTGCACGGCACCGACGCTAGTGCGCGTCGGGGCTGTCATGGTGGTCAGTCCGGCAGCGCCGCCGCGAGGACGGCGACGTCGTCGCCGCGCGAGCCACTGGGCACCAGGTCGAGCGCTGCGTCGAGGACGCCGGTGAGATCGCCGTCGACCGGCAATGACTCCAGCGTCTTGCGCAGCAGCTCCAGGCCGTGGTCGAGCGGCCAAGCCCGCGACTCGACGAGCCCGTCGGTGTAGAGCAGCAGCGTCCCGCCCGCCGGGAGCGGGTACGGGTGATCCGTCCACTGCTCCCCCACCGCCAAGGGCGGTCCGGGCTCGACCGCGACGTCCTCGGCCCGCCAGCCGGCTGCGCGCCGCGTCATCAACATCGGCGGCAGGTGCCCGGCTGAGGCGATGGTCGCCTCCCGGCTGTGCCGGTCCAGCCGGACGACGACAGCAGTGGTCAACAGCTCGACGTCCAGCCGGGACAGGTAGCGGTTCATGGCCGCGAGGACCCCGGCCGGTGACACGTTCTCGCCGGCGGAAGCCCGCGCGACCGTGCGCAGCTGCCCCATCACCGACGCGGCGCGAAGGTCGTGCCCCTGGACGTCACCGACGACGAGCATCACGCCGCCATCGACCGCGACAGCGTCGAACCAGTCGCCGCCGACCTCGACACCGGGATCGCCGGCGCGGTAGCGCGCTTCGAGCCGCACCGGTCCGATAGCGCTGGGAACCTCCGGCACCAGGCTGTGCTGGAGCGTGAGCGCGGCCGCCCGCTGCTCGGCAAGAGCCTGCTCGCGAGCCTCGTCGGCGCGGCTGCGCTCGACGACCATCGTGACCGTGCGGACCAGGACGTTGATGAGCGCAAGGTCGCTGCGGCTGGGGTGTTGGGGCTGCGGGTAGTACATGGCGAACGTTCCGAGCAGTTCTCCCGCCGTCCCGATGATCGGGGTCGACCAGCAGGCCCGCAGGCCGGCCGAAACGGCCAGCTCACGGAAGTCGACCCAGCGCTCATCGGTCAGGACGTCCTCGACGATCACCTGTTCACGGAAGTGCGCAGCAGTCCCGCACGAGCCGACCGCCGGGCCGATCCGGATGCCGTCGATCGCTTCGTTGTAGAAGTCCGGCAGGCTGGGGGCGGCGCAGTGCAGCAGCCGCTGCCCGTCCGGATCGAACAACAGGACCGATCCGAGCATGCCCTCGGCGGACACCGCCTCCACGGCCAGCAGCAGCTCCTCCAGCGCGACGGCCAACGGCACACCGGCGACGATGCGGGTCAGCACCTCCAGCTGTGCCGTGAGCAGCTGGCGCTCGCGGCCGCGCTCCCCCTCGACGCGTTCGGTGATCTGCATGCGGCCGAGCGACTGCGCGAGCAGCGAGGCCAGCGCGTGCACGAACGCCAGCTGGGCCTCGTCCTCGATCTCGCCACCGAGAAAAGTGACGGACAGGACACCCACCGCCTGCCGCTCCGCCGTCAACGGCGCGATGTGCAACGACCGCTCGGTCGGGTAGTAGCCGGCGAGCGCCGGAAACCGGTCGTGGATCTGGTCCAGCGACCGCAGGAAGAGCGGCTGGCCGGTCCTTGCCACCATCGCCCCGGGCAGGTCGGCGTCGACCGGGAACTCCGCGAACGGGTCGTCGCTCCACTCGTCGCCGCCGTACCAGGCGACCGAGCGAAGCGTGCGTTGGTCGGTGAGAACGAAGACCCGAGCGGTCTCGACCCCCTGGTGCTGGCCGGCGTTGCGCACGACGACGTCGGCGAGCTCGGCGATGGAGGTGGCGCCCGACACCTGCGCGGTCACCCGTTGGAGGATCTGCAGCCGCTCGTGCGACTCGGACAGTCCTGCCAGCTCGTCGACCTCGGCCGCGAGCACCTGCGGGAACGGCTTGGGCTGGGCGACGCTCTCCCCGCGCGCGGCCGCGCGCAGCTGGTCGACCAGCGACTGGACGTACCAGCGACGAAACGCCCGGTGCGAGCGGGGCGGCGCCAGCGTCAGCAACCGGGCTGCGCGCGCATGCCGGTCGGCCTCGTCGAGCGCGATGAGATAACGCTCGCCTGCGTCTGCCGCCGACAGCGGCAGCGACAACGTGAGGTCGGTGCTCAGGTCCCCGCGCTGGGCAGCGGCGAGCGCCTGCCGTTTGATCTCCGCCCGCGCCTCGGCGAACTCCTCGGTGACCACCGAGACCAGCTCGGCCATCGCCGGCGCCAGCCGGACACCGGTGGTGGCCTGGTCGTTGCGCACCAGCGTCAGCTCGCGCACGACGTTGTCGATGTGTGCCTTCGCGTCGAGCAGCAGGTCTGTCGGCACCGCGCCGAGGCGAACGGGGTAGCGCCGCTCCGCCGGGGGAGCCTCTCGCCACTCCCGCAACAGGGTGTCGACGTCGACGTCGGGCTCAGAACGGGTCTCGGCGCTCTCGGCGCGGCTCAGCTCGGCCCAGACCACCTTGCCGGCGCCTGACCCGGCCTCGACCCCCCAGCTGGTGGCGATCGCGGCCACGAGGTCGAGCCCACGCCCGGTCATGGCCTCGACGCTGTGCCGGGTCCGGACCGGCAGCGTGTGGCCGCCGTCCTGGACCTCGATGCGGACGCCGTCCGGGTGTGGTGCGACCCGCACCACGATGGGCGGAGCCCCGTGCAGCGTCGCGTTGGTGACCAGCTCGGTCACCACCAGCTTGGCGTCCGCGACGAGGGCGGCGGGCGCACCGGCGAGCAGAGTGGTGGCGAGGGCGCGGGCGCGGGGGACTGCATCGGGCCCGTCACCGACGAGCTCAGCCGGCGCCTGCATCCACCCACCCTTCGCTGCGGGACTGGCACCATTGTGCCTGCCGGTGCGCCTGGGCTGCTGCTGCGTGGGGTCGGTGGGACTCGAACCCACACTGGCGTGCTCCTAAGGCACGTGCCTCTGCCGTTGGGCTACGACCCCCGGCTGGTCATCGTGCCATCCTCGCCAGGGCGTCGTACGACGGTCACCGCAGCAGCTCCGCAAGTCTCGGCGCCAACGTGCGAAAGGCCCGCCCGCGATGGCTGATGGCGTCCTTGTCGGCCGGGGTCATCTCGGCTGTGGTCCGGTCGTGGCCGTTGGGGCGGAAGATCGGGTCGTACCCGAAGCCGTTGCGCCCCCGCGGCGCGCGCAGGATCCACCCGTCGATGCGGCCGTGCACCACCACCTCGCGGCCGTCCGGCGCGACGGCGGCGGCGGCGCAGACGAACGCGCCGCCGCGTCGTTCGTCCGGCACGTCGGCGATCTGGGCGAGGACCAGCCGCAGGTTGGCTTCGTCATCGCCGTACCGGCCGGCCCATCGCGCCGAGAGCACGCCCGGCATGTCGTTGAGCGCCGCGACGGTGAGGCCGCTGTCGTCGGCGATCGCGATCTCGCCGCTCTGCGCCGCCACCGCCGCTGCCTTGAGCAACGCGTTCGCGGCGAACGTCGCGCCGGTCTCCGCGACCTCACCGATCGAGGGGAACTCTTCCAGCCCGACGAGCTGCACGGCATCCGGCCCGGGCGGGGTCGCGGCGAGGATGCGGCGCAGCTCCTCGACCTTGTGCGGGTTCCGCGTCGCCAGCACGACCCGTCGCGGGCGCACTGGGGCGGTCACATGCCGGTGGGGTCGGCGCTCGTGCGCGATCGTCGCGGCAGCGACAGTGCCTGCTGCTGCAGCGAGCCGAGCTCGGTGCAGCCGTGCACGGCGAGGTCGAGCAGCCCGTCGAGAAGACCCCGGTCGAACGGCTCGCCTTCCGCCGTACCCTGCACCTCGACGAACCGGCCGTCGCCGGTGCACACGACGTTCATGTCGGTCTCGGCGGCGACATCCTCCTCGTAGCAGAGGTCGAGTCGCGGCCCATCGGCGAACAGGCCGACCGAGACCGCCGCCACTGAGGCGACCAGCGGCTCGCCCGCCAGCGCCTTGCGGTCGCGGAGGTAACCCACCGCGTCTGCAAGGGCGACGTAGGCGCCGGTGATGGCGGCGGTGCGGGTGCCCCCGTCGGCCTGGAGCACGTCACAGTCGAGAACGATCGTGTTCTCGCCCAGTGCCTTGTAGTCGATGCAGGCTCGCAGCGACCGACCGACCAAGCGAGAGATCTCGTGGGTGCGGCCGCCGAGCCGCCCCTTCACCGACTCCCGGTCGGAGCGCGTGTGAGTGGCGCGCGGCAGCATCGCGTATTCCGCCGTCACCCAGCCGAGACCGCTGCCCTGCCGCCACCGCGGCACGCCCTGCGTCACGGACGCGGCCACGAGGACACGAGTCCGGCCGAACTCGACGAGGACAGAACCCTCGGCGTGGTCGAGCCAGTCCCGGGTGATGGTGACCGGGCGCAGTTCGTCGGGCCGGCGGCCGTCGGGGCGGGACATGGAACCCCTCTGCGTGCGATGGGTCAGACGTCGAAGACGGCGCCGGTGCTGGCGACCGTTACGTCGCCGTCGAACACACCCACCGCCTCTTCGAGGCTACGGTCCTGGTCCCCCCACGGCACCAGGTGGGTCAGCAGCAGCCGCCCCGCATCGGCGCGCATCGCGTGCTCGGCTGCCTCGCGCCCAGTGAGGTGGATGTTGGGCGGGTTGTCCTCGCCCTCCAGATAGGACGCCTCACACAGGAACAGGTCGGCCTCACGGGCGAGCTTCACGAGCTCGTCGCAGTGCCCGCTGTCGGCGCTGTAGGTGAGCGTCCGGCCGCCGGTGCTGATCCGCATGCCGTAGGTCTCGACCGGGTGGTTGACCGGCGCGTGCTCGATGTCGAACGGCCCGATGACCGTGCGACCGGACCCGCTGACGGGGTGGAACTCGTAGACCTCGGCGAGGAGCTCGCCCACCGGACGCCCGAACGCGCCGAGCAGGTGCGCCTCGATGTCGCTGGGGCCATAGACCGGCAGGCAGCCGGGGTTGCCCTGCGGGTGATAACGCCGCGCATAGGTGTAGGTGACGAGGTCGAGGTAGTGGTCGCCGTGCAGGTGGCTGATGATCACGGCGTCGATGTCGAGCAGGCCGACCGACTTCTGCAGCATGCCCGTCGAGCCGTTGCCGGCGTCGACGAGGAGGCGGAAGCCGTCTTGCTCGAGCAGGTAGGACGAGCAGCCCGACTGCGGTCCCGGAAAGGTGCCGGCGCAGCCGACGACAGTCAGCTTCATGCGGAGGACCTGACGCCGGTGACCAGGCGCGGCGACCGACCCGCACGAGCGACCTCGCCGATCTCGGGGCCGAGGAACCGGCGGCCCAGGCGCCCGAACGGCTCCGGGTCACCGGTGGCGAGGAACCGATGGTGCGGCGGCGTCAGGCGCTCGTCGCGGAACAGGTCGTTACGGGCGAGCTCTCGATAGACGTCCTTGGCGGTCTCCTCGGCGCTGGAGACGAGGGACACGTCGTCGCCGACGACGTAGGCGATCACGCCCGTCAACAAGGGATAGTGGGTGCACCCGAGCACCAACGTGTCGCAACCGGCGGTAATGATCGGCTCCAAGTAGTTGCTGGCGACGTCGAGCAGCTGACGGCCGGTGTCGCCGTTGAGCGCGGTCTCCCCTCGCTCGACGAACTCGACGAAACGGGGACAGGCGACACTCGTGAGCTCGACCTGCGGGGCCGCGGCGAACGCGTCGTCATAGGCCTTGCTGCCGATCGTCGCGGCAGTGCCGATGACGCCGATGCGGCCGTTGCGGGTCGCGGCCACCGCCCGGCGGACCGCCGGCTGTATCACCTCCACGACCGGGATGGCGTAGCGCTCGCGCGCGTCCCGGAGGCAGGCCGCGCTGGCCGAGTTGCAGGCGATGACCAGCAGCTTGACCCGCTGCTCCTCGACGAGATGGTCGAGCACGTCGAGCGCCAGCGAACGCACGTCCGCGATCGACCTCGGCCCGTAGGGGCCGTTGGCCGTGTCGCCGACATAGACGATGGGCTCGTGCGGCAGCTGGTCGAGCACGGCACGCGCCACGGTGAGCCCTCCGACCCCACTGTCGAAGATGCCGATCGGCGCGTCCACGCCACGCAATGTATCTGTTACGAGGCGCTTCCAGTGCTTGTGAGTCGTGTCACACAGTCGTTTTCACGACAACGCCACCGAGCCGGTCAGGCCCAGAGCTGACCCTCCAGCCGCTCGGTCGCCTCATCCAGCGTGCCGGCGTAGGCACCCGTCGAGAGGTACTTCCAGCCACCATCGGCGACCACGAACGCGATGTCGGCGCGCTCGCCGGCCTTGACCGCCCGGCTCGCCTGGGCCAGGGCGGCGTGCAGGATGGCGCCGGTCGAGATGCCGGCGAAGATGCCTTCGTTGTCGATGAGCTCCCGGGTGCGCCGCAGCGCGTCTTCGGGCCCGACGGAGAAGCGGGTGTCGAGGACGCTCGGGTCATAGAGCTCGGGGATGAAGCCCTCGTCGATGTTGCGCAGGCCGTAGACCAGCTCGCCGTAGCGCGGCTCGGCCGCGACGACCCGCACGCCGGGCACCTTTTCCTTCAGATAGCGGCCGATTCCCATCAAGGTGCCGGTGGTGCCGAGGCCGGCGACGAAGTGCGTGATCGTCGGCAGGTCGGCCAGGATCTCCGGACCCGTCGTCTCGTAGTGCGCCTGGGCATTGGCGGGGTTGCCGTACTGGTAGAGCATCACCCAGTCCGGATGCTCGGCCGCGAGCTGCTTGGCCATGGCCACGGCTTGGTTGGAGCCGCCGGCGGCCGGCGAGGTGATGATCTGCGCGCCGTACATCTCGAGCAGCTGACGTCGCTCCTGCGAGGTGTTCTCGGGCATCACGCAGATGAGCTGGTAGCCCTTGAGCTTGCAGACCATTGCCAACGAGATGCCGGTGTTGCCGCTCGTGGGCTCCAGCACGGTGCAGCCGGGCGCGAGCAAACCGTCACGTTCGGCCTGCTCCACCATGAAGAACGCCGGACGGTCCTTGACCGAGCCGGTGGGGTTGCGGTCCTCGAGCTTCGCCCACAGCCGGACCGATCCCTCGCCGTCGTCCCAACGCGGCGACAGCCGCGGCAGCCCCACCAGTGGAGTGCGGCCGAGGGATTCGAGCAGCGAGTCGTAGCGCGCCATCGGCGAGGTCAGGCACCTGCGACGGCGTCGGGCGCGAGCGGTGCACCACCGGCCACGGCCGGCAGGATCGTCACGACGTCGCCGTCGGAAACGGGGGTCTGGACGCCGCCGAGGAAGCGCACGTCCTCGTCGTTCAGGTAGACGTTGACGAACCGGTTGAGCGAGCCGTCGTCGGCCAGCAGCCGGCCGCGCAGACCGCCGTGCCGGGCGTCGAGGTCACTGAACAGGTCGCCGAGCGTGTCGCCCTTGCCCTCGATCGACTTCTCGCCGCCGGTGTAGCTGCGCAGGATCGTCGGGATCCGAACTTCGATAGCCATGGTCACATTCTCCCAACCCGCCTCGGCACGCGCTCATTCCGCTCCGGGGTCAGGCCTCGATGACCTCGATCGGCTCTTCGGTGACGCTGCCGTCGACGATGCGGAACGAGCGGAACTCGACCGTCTCCGGGTGCCGGGTCGAGACCAGCACCCAGTGTGCCTCCGGGCTGAGCGAGCCGTACTGGACGTCGGTGCGACTGGGGTAGGCCTCGGTCGCAGTGTGGGAGTGGTAGATGACGACGATGTCCTCGTCCCGCGCGTCGACGTCCTTGTAGAGCTGGAACAGGTCCTGGGAGTCGAACTCGAAGAACGTCGGCGACCGCGCGGCATTGAGCATCGGCACGAACCGGTCGGGCCGGTCCGTGCCGGCCGGACCGGCGAGAACTCCGCAGGCCTCGTCCGGATGATCGCGCCGGGCGTGGGCGATGATCGCGTCGTACAGGTCGCGGCGCAGTTGGAGCACGCGACGAGGGTACGGCGAGCGGCGTTGGCGGCGCCGTCGCGGACGGCTCAGTCCGCCGGGTCCGTGTCCAGCGCGTCGAGCAGCGCGTCCTGGATCCGGGTGAGCCGGTCATAGGCATAGAGCAACGGCAGCCGGGGGTCGTCCGGCCGCAACGACGCCACCAGGTCGTCCATGTCCTCCTGCACGTCCAGCCGCACGCCGAGCACGAGCCGGACGTCGTTGAGACCGCGTAGCCACTCCTCCGCGTCGTCGGGAGAGAGCTGGACCTGGCGCCGCTCGCCGTCAGCGAGGATGCGACGGAGTGCCGCCACCTTCGTCCGCCGCAGGTCCGCATCCATCAGCCGGCGGAACTCAGCAGCCGCGCTGTCGTCCCCCGCGTAGGCATCCGGCAGCAGCCGCCGCAGCGCCGGATCCTCAGGCGCCGCGACCGCCTCGCCGGTGAAACCGACCATCTCCTCCAACGGGTCCACGGCTGGATCCGTCTGCCCATGCGGGTCCGGCTCGTCCAGCAGCGCCACGACCTGGCCGGCCAGAGTGCGCACCAGCATCGCGTCATCCCTGGACAGAGCGAGGGCGACCCCCTCGCCGGCGCGGCTCACCTTGGTCACCCGGTCAGTCCTGCTGCACCGTCGCCCACAAGCCGGCCGCGTGCAACCGCGCCACGTCGTGCTCCATCTGCTCCCGGCTGCCGGTCGAGACGACGGCCCGGCCCTTGTGATGCACGTCGAGCATCAGCTTGGTCGCCTTCTCCCGGCTGTAGCCGAACAGCTTCTGGAACACGTGCGTGACATAGGTCATGAGGTTGACCGGGTCGTTCCACACGATCGTGACCCACGGCCGATCGGGCTCGACGACGTCCTCGTCGAGTGGCCGCTCCACCCGTTCGATCGTGGGAGTCGCCGCACTACCCATGCACCCATGGTCGCACCGCTGCGGTCACTAGGGTGACGCGAGTGGGTGAGGATCCGGTGGCCGGCTGATGGCCGCGGTCGCGCTGCGCACCGACCACTACGAGCTGACGATGGTGCAGGCCGCGTTGGCCAGCGGCGCAGCCGACCGCCGTTGCGTCTTCGAGGTCTTCGCACGGTCGCTGCCGGGGCGCAGGCGTTACGGCATCGTCGCCGGCCTCGGTCGGCTGCTCGCGATCCTGCCGAGTCTGCGCTACGACGAGGACGATCTGGCTTTCCTGCGGTCCACGAACGTGGTCGATCGCGCCACCTGCGAGTGGCTGGCGTCGTACCGGTTCCGGGGGTCGATTCACGCCTACCGCGAGGGTGAGGTCTACGTGCCCGGCTCGCCGGTGCTCGTCCTCAGCGGGACGTTCGCGGAGTGCGTGGTGCTCGAAACACTGGTGCTGTCGATCCTCAACCACGACAGCGCGGTCGCGACGGCCGCCGCCCGCATGGTGTGCGCGGCGGGTGAGCGACCCTGCATCGAGATGGGCTCGCGACGTACCCACGAGGAGGCCGCCGTGGCCGCGGCCCGCGCCGCCTACCTCGCCGGCTTCGCGGCCACCTCCAACCTCGCCGCCGGCGACGAATGGGGAGTGCCGACGACGGGCACGGCGGCGCACGCGTTCACCCTCGTGCACGACGACGAGCGCGCGGCGTTCGAGGCGCAGGTGCGTGCGCTCGGTTCCGACACGACCCTCCTCGTCGACACCTATGACGTGGAGCAGGGCATCCGGACCGCCGTCGCGGTCGCCGGAACGCGGCTCGGGGCGATCCGGCTCGACTCCGGCGACCTGCTCTCGCAGGCACACCGAGCCCGACAACTGCTCGACGAGCTCGGCGCGAGTTCCACCCGGATCGTCGTGACCAGCGACCTCGACGAGAACTCCATCGCTCGCCTCGCCACCGCCCCCGTCGACAGCTATGGCGTGGGCACGTCACTGGTCACCGGCAGTGGTGTGCCGACGGCGGGATTCGTCTACAAGCTCGTCGCGCGGGAAGCGTCCGACGGCTGGCGATCCGTGCAGAAGCGGTCGGTCGGCAAGGGCTCGGTGGGCGGACGCAAGACACCCGCGCGTCGCTACGTCGACGGGGTCGCGGTGGCGGAGCAGATCTGGGTCGGGGGTGAGCCGGCGCCGCGCGAGGACGAGCGGCGGCTGCTGTCGACGGTGGTCGAAGGCGGCGCGGTCGTGGGTGCAGTGACGTTGGCCGAGGCTCGGGCCCATCGACTCCGGGCGGTTGAGGAGCTGCCACCCGAGGCGATGAAGCTGTCGGCAGGCGACCCGGCGTTGGAGACCCGCTATGAGGAGGTGCCGGCGTGAGGATTCCGAGCGGCACGGGGCGGCAGCGATGAGCCATCGTGCTCTGGTCGTCGTCGACGTGCAGAACGACTTCTGTGAAGGCGGCTCCCTGCCGGTGCCAGGAGGGGCCGCGGCCGCGGCCGCGATCAGCGCCTACATCGCCTCCAGCGACTACGACCACGTCGTGGCCACCCGCGACGCGCACCGCGACCCTGGTGACCACTTCGCTGCGCAACCCGACTACGTCGGCTCGTGGCCGCCGCACTGCCGCATCGGCACAGCCGGTGCCGAGTTCCATCCGGCGTTCGACATCCAGCAGGTCGAGGCCGTGTTCGACAAGGGCGAGTGGCAGGCCGCCTACAGCGGCTTCGAAGGGGCCACCACCGACGGAACCGGGCTGGCGGACTGGCTGCACGCCCACGACGTGGACGCCGTGGACATCGTCGGAATCGCCACTGACCACTGTGTCCGCGCGACCGCGCTCGACGCCGCTCGTGCGGGCTTTGCCACGTCGGTCCTCGTCGACCTCACCGCTGGTGTCGCACCGGCCACCGTCGATGCCGCTCTGACGGAGCTGGCCGCGGCCGGCGTCCGGCTCGTGCGGTGAGCGGGAGGCTGGCGCTCAGGAGGTAGCCAGCTCACGCTTGAGCACCTTGCCGGTTTCGTTGCGTGGCAAGTCGTCGTGGAGCACGACCTCGCGCGGCACCTTGTAGCTCGCCAGCCGGCTCTTCACGTGCGCACGCAGATCGGCGGGTGCAACGGAGGAGCCGCGCCGCAACACCACGTGGGCGACCAGCGCCTGCCCGAAGCGGTCGTCCGGAACGCCGACCACGGCCGCGTCGGCGACGTCCGGGTGCTCGTGCAGGCAGTCCTCCACCTCGGCCGGAAACACGTTCTCACCGCCGGAGACGATCATGTCGTCGTCACGGCCCTCGATGTGCAGGCGGCCTGCGCCGTCGAACCGGCCGACATCGCCGGTGGCGGTGAGACCGCCCAGTCGCTGCTTGTCCTCGCCGCTGGTGTAGCCCTCGAACCCCAGCGGGCTGCCGGCGAAGATCCGGCCCGTCGCTCCCACCGGGACGTCGTTGCCGTCGGCATCCACCAGCCGCACGGTTACCCCGCGCACCAGGCGGCCGGCGCTGGCGGGATCGGCTCGCAGGTCCTTCGGTCCGGCCACGCTGACGTAGGAGACCTCGGTGGAGCCGTAGAGGCTGTAGAGCACGTCCCCGAAGGTGTCCATGAAGCGAGTCGCCAGCCCGGCCGGCAAGGCTGATCCGGACAGTGCCACCAGCCGCAGCGAGCTGGTGTCGGCGACCAGCGACGGGTCGGGCAGGTCGAGCATCCGTTGCAACATCACCGGAACGGCGGCCAACGTGTCCGCGCGATGCGCGCCGACGAGCCGCAAGGTTCGCTCCGGGTCGAACCGCCGCACCATCACCAGTGTCGACTGCAACAGCATGCCGATCGTGAGGTTGGCCAGCCCCCAGGCATGGAATGCGGGTGCGGTGAGGACCGTGACGCCACGGGCGCGGTAGGGAATGGCCTCCAGCACGGCGAGGAACTCCAAAACGCCGGCGAGCGGGCTCGGTGCCGACCGCGCCGCGCCCTTGGGTCGACCGGTGGTGCCGCTGGTCAGGATGACGTGCCGGCTCTCGCGGCCGGGAGGCGCCGGCGCCGGGACGTCGTGCCGGGCAAGACCCACCAAGCTGTCCGGCGGGGCGCTGCCGTCGTCGACCCACGCCAGCAGTCGCGGCAGGTGTGCCGCGACCCGGCCCAGCAACGGCGCGAACTCCTCGTCCGCGACGACGGCGGCTGCCCGCTCGCGCTCGAGCACGTCGCCGAGCTGCGGGCCGGCGAAGCCGGTGTTGAGGTAGAGCACGTCGGCGCCCAGCTTGGTGATGGCAACCAACCCGATGACGAACTGCGCGGAGTTGCGCGCGAGCAGGCCGACGGCGTCGCCCCGGCGTACGCCTCGCTCCGCCAGTGCGGCAGCGACGGCGTTGCTCTGCCGGTCCACGTCCGCGTAGCTCAGCTGGTCGCGTTCGTCGATGACCGCGATCCGCCCCGGGTCGCGCGCCGCACCGACCGCATAAGCCGCCGCCGGTGAGGTGCGCCACCGCGCGAAGGCCAGCGACATGCCGACCAGCCGGTCGGGTCGCACCGGACTGAGCAGCCCGGTGCGAGCGATCACCTTGAGCCCGGCCGTGCCGTCCGCCAGCGGACGGATGAGATCGGTCAGCTGGAGCACCGGCACCTCACGCCTGTTGGACGTCCCCCCACAGGTCGATGTCGGCCTCGGGGTGACGGGGGAGCTCGAACCACACCACCTTGCCCGCCTCGGAGGAATCGACACCCCACCGGCTCGCCATCTTCTCGACGAGCAGAAGACCACGACCGGTGCCGGACTCGACGCTGTGCGAGCGGCGTTGGGGCACGAGCGCACTGCCGTCGGCAACTGCGATCCGCACCAGGTCACCGTGCGGTTGCACGGAGACGTGCATCGCGGTGCGCGCGTGCAGGATCGCGTTGGTGACCAGCTCGCTCACGAGCAGCTCGGCGACGAAGGCCGCGGCGTCGAAACCGGCGGCCGAGAGCTGCGCACCCACATAGCGCCGTGCCTCGCGGACGCTCGCCGGCTGCGGCCCGAGCGTCATCTCAGAGCCGGACACGTGGCTGATCGTACGGCGATGAACGACGAAATCAGCGCACCGAACGTGCTCCGACAGCCGCAATTTCGACTACTCCGCCTCGCCTACTCCGGTCGAATCCCCCACGATCCGGACCACGACTCCTCGGGCGCCAGCACGATCACCGACTCGCCGGACGCCAACGCGTTGGGTGGCGCGGTCATGGGTTCGACACCGAGACCGCGCCGTCGACGGCTCTCGTCCGGCAGCGCGTCACCCGTGAAGATCTCGACGAAGTCGAACTCCGGACCAATCCAGAAGGTGGTCGCCGCGGAGTCGTCCGGTGCGCTCAGCCGCAGCCGGAACCTCCCGTCACTGTCGCGGTGCAGGTCCGTGAAGGTGTAGTCGATCTCGACCGAGCCGAGCGGGCGCGGCTCGCGGAAGTCGAAGTCACTGCCGCGGACGGCGGCGCGACCGGTGGGGATCTGCTGCTCACCAGTCGGCAACCACGTGTCCGCCGGCAGATGCAGCACCGCCGAGTCGATCGTGGGCGTCCCGACGGTGAGATAGGGGTGGCTTCCGGCGGCGACCGGCATCGGCTCGCCCCCGAGGTTGGTGATGGTGGTGCGCACGGTGATGCCGTCGTCATCGAGGCTGTAGTCGTTGCGCACCTGGAACGGCCACGGGTACCCGGGCTGCGGGTACGACGTGCAACCCAAGCTGACCGCCGCGGTCGACTGCTCCAGCAGGGCCCACGGCATCCACCGGACCAGTCCGTGGATGGCGTTGTGCTGCTCGGGCTCGGTCAGCGTCAGCTGGAGGTCTCGACCCTGCCAACGCCACTGTCCATCCTTGACCCGGTTGGGCCACGGGACCAGCGTCTGGGCGCGGGCGCCGTCGGCCATCGCATCCTCGGGATACCCGTCCAGCACGGGCCGGTCGCCGACCTCGTAGATCCGAAGCCCGCCGCCGACGGAGACGACGACGGCGCGATGGTCTCGGTGCCGCAGCTCGTATTGGTCACCACTGGGTGCGGTCATCGTTCTCCCGTCCGGCGTGTCACCTCGAACTCGGCCACGGCCGCTGTCATCGTCACTGCAGTCTCCCTAATCCCACGATTTCCTCCGGAGGACACGTGCGGCCGGTCGCTGCGGGGTTGCGCGACGCGGCGTTCGCCGGGTGCCTCGCCGTGGTTCTCGCCGTCGGTGTCGTGGGCGTGCTGCTCCTGAACACGGCCATGCAACAGCAGTCCGACCGGATTGCGCTGCAGCACCAACGGATCGCGGCGTTGACCCAGCAGGCCCAGGAGCTGCGGACGCGGATCGACCTGCTCAGCACCCCGGCAGCGCTGGCCGCACGGGCTCACCAGCTGCGCCTGCGACCGGTGGAGCACATGCGTTTCGTCGCGGTCAGCCCGTCGCGATCGGCAACCGGGCGAGGCCGCGCAGGTTGATCCGGCCGTTCCATTCCGGCTGAGCAGCCAGCGACAGGTCGGGGAAGCGCCGGACGAGACGGGACAGCGCAACCCGCCCCTCCAACCGCGCGAGGGCGGCCCCGAGACAGTGATGCACACCGGCGCCGAAAGAGATGTGCTGCCGGGCGTTGGCGCGATCGAGCCGCAGCCGGTCGGCATCCGGCCCGAACTGGCCTTCGTCCCGGTTGGCCGACGCCAAGCAGGCGATGACGAACGAACCGGCCGGGATGACCTCGGCCCCGACGGCATGGTCTTCCAGCGTCACCCGACGGCTCATCTGCACCGGTGAGTCGAACCGCAACAACTCCTCGACGGCGTTGTCGTCGAGATCCGGCCGATCGCGCCACAACCTGAGCTGGTCCGGCGCCCGGAGCAGGGCGAGCGCTCCGTTGCCGATCAGGTTGACGGTGGTCTCGTGTCCGGCGATGTAGAGCAGGATCACCTGCGCCCGAAGCTCCTCGTCCGACAGCACGTCGCCGGCGTCTTCTGCGTCGATCAGGGCCGTGAGCAGATCGTCGGCGGGATGCTTGCGCTTCCACGCGATTGCCTCGGCGGCGAGGTCACGCAGCTCGATTTCCGCCGCGACTATCTGCCGCACGGTCTGCTCGTCCGGCACCGGTTCGAGCGAGCGCACCACCTGATGGGACAGCTCGCGCAGGCGGGCCGAGTCGGTTTCGGGCATGCCGAGCATCAACGTGATGACGGTGAAGGGCAGCGGGAATGCGAGAGCATCGATCAGGTCGGCCGCGCCGGCGTCGGCGATGTCGTCGAGCGCGTCGTCGACCAGCCGCTCGACGGTGGGCGTCAAGGTGTCGATCGTTCGCGGGGTGAAGGCCTGCGAGACGAGCTTGCGCAACCGAGTGTGGTCTGGCGGGTCCAGGTCGAGCATCGAGCGGACGCCTCCTTGGACGCCCTGCTCGGCATAGACCTCGTCGTAGACCTGGGCCATCGGCCCGACGTGCAGCACCTTGTCGTCCTGCACCGACAGTCGCGCGCGGAGCACGTCGGCGACGTGCTCGTGCCGCCACAGCGCCCAGAAGCCGAGCTCGTTGTGCTCGATCGGGTTGTCCCGGCGCAGCTGGGCGTAGTGCGGGTAGGGATCGTCGGTGAACCCTGGCGTGAAGGGGTTGAACCCGACCGCTTGGTCGGCGGTGGTCGACGGAGTGGCGACGTCGGTCATCGGGCCTCACCAGAGCAGGGGATGCAGGCACCGTAGCGCCGCCGGTGGCGCCCGGGAGCTGTGCCGTTGCTCACAGCCGACTCGGCCGAGTCCGGATCAGACCGTGATCAGACCGTGGTGCCGATGCCTCCGTCCACCGGAATGACTGCACCGGTGACGTAGGCACCCGCACGGCTCGCGAGATAGACCGCCACGCCGGCCATGTCGTCGGGCTGCCCGATGCGCCCCAGCGGTGCGGACGAAGCGATCGCCGCCCGTACCTGCGGGTCGTCCAGAGCGAACGCCATCATCTTCGACTCGAACGGCCCCGGCGCCACCGCGTTGACGGTGATGTTGCGGGGGCCCAGCTCACGCGCCAGGTGCCGGGTGAGGTGGTGCAGCCCGGCCTTGCTCGCGGTGTAGGGGTAGTGCGGCATCCCATTGACGTGCAGCCCGTCGATGCTGCCGACGTTGATGACCCGCGCCGGGTCCGCCGGCGATCCGGCGGCTTCCAGCAGCGGCAGGAGTGCCTGCGTGAGGAAGAACGGGCTCTTGAGGTTCAGGTCGACGACCTTGTCCCAGCCCGCCTCGGGGAACCGCTCGAGCGGCTCACCCCAGGTCGCGCCGGCGTTGTTGACGAGCACGTGCAGGGCGCTCTCGCGGTTGCCGATCTCGCCCGCCAGCCGGCGGCACTCGTCGACCGAGGACAGGTCGGCGGGGATGCCGGTGACGGTGCCGTAGGACGACAGCTCGCCGACCGCCGCGTCGACAGCGTCGGCCTTACGCGAGCTGACGTAGACCGAGGCGCCGGCCTGCAACAGCCCGCGCGCCATCATCAGCCCGATGCCGCGGGTGCCGCCGGTGACAACGGCGACCTTTCCCGTGAGGTCGAACAAGTCCACCATTGCCTCCTGTCGCGGGTCAGGCGACGAGGCTACGGGTGGTGTGGGATGGCGAACTTCGGGTGCCCGTCCGCGCACCACGGGTTGTCGGGGACACCGCGGCAGGGGTTGCGCATCGTGAGCTGGGCTCCCGGGCGCGGGCCAGGGCCCTTGTAGTCCTTGGGCTCGGTGATGCCGGTGGCGTTGAGGGCGGTCATGATGCTGACGATCGGGTCGCCCGGCTCGTAGATGCCCCGGCCCTGCTGCCGCAAGGGGTTGGTGTCGCCGCAGGTGTCCAGGTCGAGCAGGTTGGGCGGGTCGACCGAGGCCGGTTGGGTGTGGCCACCGGTGCGGTCGATGTTGCCGTCGATGCAGTTCTGCAGGCTCGTGCCGTCGAGGGCGATGTCGGCGTCGCCCGGGTCCCCGGCGTAGCCCACGTGCTTGAAGGTGTTGTCGAGCACCTGGTTGTTCATCGGCGGCGTGTAGAGCCAGTGCAGGATCACGCCCGCGTGGCTCTCGTTGACGATGAGGTTGCCGCGGATGATGTTGTTGGAGCCGCCGGCGATCTCGATGCCGTCACCGACGGGAGCGATGGCGGTGATGCCGGCACCCGGCACGTCGTGGTCGTTGTTGTCGTGCACGTAGTTGCCGACGATGTTGACGCCCTCCTGGGGCGGGTCGGGCTCGCTGGTCAAGGTGTTGGGAACGATGCCGCTGGCGTTGTGGTCCCACTCGCTGTCGAGCAGGTAGAGCTCGCCGCCGGCGTTGGTGCCGGAGTAGCCGATGGCGTTCTTCTCGGCCTTGGAGTCGACGATGACGGCGTGGCAGTCCCGGCAGCCGCCGATGTAGATGCCGCTGTCCGCGTTCCAGGAGGCGTAGTCGTGGGCGAAGGTCGACGGCAACGCGCCCGAGCTGGTCGAGTCGTAGGCGTAGACGCCGTAGTCACCGTTGTTGTAGGCCGTGAGGTAGTTGCCCCAGTAGCCGTCGACACCGGTCCAGTAGAAGGCGTTCGCCGATCCGCGCTGGTAGTTCTGGCCGGTCATGTTCTCGACCCAGGTGTTGGCGACACCGATGACGTGCACCGCGGAGCCGCCGGTCTTCTTGCCGTCGAAGACGACACCGTTGCGGTTCATGCCTCGGATGTGCAGCCCGTCGGTGAGGCCGTGACCGTTCTGCACGGTCACCGACTCGCGGTAGGTGCCTGGCCAGACCAGCACCCAGTCACCGTTGCGCGCGTGGTCGACCGCGAGCTGCAACGACTTGTAGTAGTGCGCGCCGGTCTTGGGGCAGTGCGCGGTCCCGTTGCAGACGAGCAACACCTGCGGCTTCGCCGCCTGCGACGGCAGCCCACCCAGCAGCGCGGCGACAAGGCTGGCCACAGCCGCCATCGCCACCGTCCAACGCTGCCTGCTCATCGGTTCTCCTCTCGGTTGACCGCCGCACGATCGAGGTCGCACCACCAGCCGGCCGAGCCCCGGCCCGGCGCGGCGGCGAGTGCCGCGGCGGCGTCGGCACTGCCGGCGCGGTGGAAGCCGCGCGGAAGCTTGCTCTGCCCGGGCTTGACGACCGCGAACTGCGCCATCATCCCGTGGTCCTCGTGGTCGAGCATGTGGCAGTGGATCATGAACACGCCGGTGTAGTCGGTGAACCGGGCCGCCACTTCGACGGTTTCCCCCGGGTCGAGTCGCCAGGTGTCCTGCAGACCGGCTTCGTAGGCCGGCGGCGGCCGGCCGTCCCGCGAGATCGTGCGCCACTGCTCTTCGTGGATGTGGATGTAGTGCGTGATCGGGCTCAGGTTCTGCAAGAGCCAGCGTTGGGTCGTCCCCAGCGGCACCGTCACGTCGACCCGAGTCGGGTCGTAGGGCAGGCCGTTGACGGTCCAGAACGTGCCGGTGTTGATGTCGCCACCGAGACCGAACGTCCAGATCGCGTCCGGTGTCGCCGGCACGTCGAGCTTCGGCAACGGCTCCAGCCGCGACGGGATGCGGGTGTGGTCGGCGACACGACGGTTGACCCGGAACTGCATGATCGGCGCTGTCGGGGTGCCGATGCCACCGGGCTGGCCATCACTGCGCGGGATGCTCTGCAGCATGACCTTCTTGCCGTAGTCGTGCGTGAAGTCGACGATCACGTCGGCCCGTTGCGCGGGGCCGAGCAGGATGTCGTTGCGCACGACCGGTCTGGGCAGCAAGCCGCTGCCCGTCCCGATCTGCACGAACGGCTGACCGGTCGACAAGTGGAAGTCATACGACTGGAACGACGAGGCGTTGAGCAACCGCAGCCGATAGCGGTGCGTGCCGACGGACAGGAACGGCGCGGAAGTGCCGTTGACGAGGATGTGGTCACCGACGGTGGCGTCACCCGGCGCGGCGTACGGCCCGAGGAACTTGCCCTGGGTGTTGTCATAGCCGTCGCCCGGGTGCGGGAACGGCTCCTGCAGCTGGTTCTGCCCGTCGAAGCTGCGGTCGCTGACCATCAACGGCACGTCATAGCGCCCGGTCGGCAGCGGCAGCCGACGCTCGAAGCGATCGTGGGTGATGAACATGCCCTGCAGGCCGTTCCAGTTGTTGCGGCCGGTCTCGTCCATCCGGTGGTCGTGGTAGAAGTCGAAGGCGGCGCGCTCCGGCTTGCCACCGTCGGTCAACGGATAGGTGTAGGTGCGCCGGCCGCCGGGCTTGATGAGCTGGGAGTCCGGTTGGCCGTCGTCGGCGGACGAGTGGTGGTCGCCGTGCAGGTGGACGGTGATGTCCCCGACGGCGGCCGGCAACTTGTTGACGAATGTGACCGTGGTGCGCCTGCCGGTGGGCCGCTCGATGGTCGGGCCGGGATAGCTGCCGGCGTAGGTCCACATCATCGTCTTCGGTCCGTGCGGCAACACCCGCACATCAGCCTGGCGCACGGGGATCGTCAGGTGGGCGCCGGTCAGCACCGGGGGAATCCGCAACGGCTGGTCGAACGACGGCTGCGCCGCCTTGACCCCGGAGCGGCCCTGTCCCTCGACGATCAGCGTGCCCTGCATGTTCGGGTGGAACTGGCAGTAGAAGCTGTAGGTGCCGGGTGCGAGCTTCTCGACACCGGGGATGGGTGCCGTGTTCCCGGGCAGCGCGTTGCCGGTGAACAGCGGGTTGCCGTGGACGTCGCGCGCCACCGACGTCACGGTGTGCGCCAGCTCGTCGAGGTTCACGAACGTGACGGGGCTGCCCTGGGTGACGACGACCACCTTGGTCGCATAGCCCGCTGTCGCGCCGCCCGGTCCGGCCACGACGGCACCGGTGAGCGGCGTCGAGGCGGTCGGTACCGCCGCGGGCGCGGTCGGGAGGCGCGCCGGCGCCGCGTCGGGCGCAGCCGAGGCGAACGGCGGCGCGACGCAGCCGGCGACGGCCAGCACCACGACGCACCGTCGCAGAATCCGCCGCCACGGGGGAGGTGGCATGTTCCGAAGGTTCGACGTCGTCGCCGCCGCTCCTGCCCGGTGCCGTCAGAGGCTCGCGCGCGGGCGTAGCCTGCGGCCACCATGGCGGACGCGGTGGTCATCGGGGCCGGACCCAACGGACTCGTCGCGGCGAACATCCTCGCCGACGCCGGGTGGGACGTGGTCGTCCTGGAGGAACAGCCCGAGCCGGGTGGTGCGGTCCGCAGCGCGGCCGGTCCGGCACCGGGTTTCGTGCGCGATCTGTGCAGCGCCTTCTATCCCCTCGCCGTCGCCTCCCCGGCGATCCAGGCGCTGCGCCTCGAGGAACACGGGCTGCGTTGGCTGCAACCCCCCGCCGTCCTCGCACATCCGCTGCCGGACGGCCGCTGCGCACTGTTGCAGCCGGACCTCCAGGACACCGCCGCCTCGCTCGAGGCTCTCGGTGCCGGTGACGGCGACGCCTGGCGCCGGCTCTACGGACTGTGGGAGCGGATCGGCGCAGAGGTGATCCGCTCGTTGTTCACACCGTTTCCTCCGGTCCGCGGCGGGGTCGGGCTGGCGGCGCGGCTCGGCCCCGGCGGGCTGCTGCACTTCCTGCGTCTCGCGGTGCTGCCGGTTCGCCGGCTGGCCGAGGAGGAGTTCGCCGGACCCGGTTCGCTGCTGCTCGCAGGCTGCTCTCTGCACGCCGACCTGATGCCGGAATCGGCCGGCAGCGCGACGTTCGGGTGGCTGCTCGCCATGCTCGGTCAGCAGCTGGGCTTCCCGGTGCCGGCCGGCGGCGCTGGCGAGCTCGCCGCCGCCATGGTGCGTCGGCTGCACAGCCGCGGGGGGCAACTCCGTTGCAGCGAGCCCGTGCGCCAGATCCTCGTGGAGGGCGGCCGCGCCGTCGGCGTACGCACCGCCGGTGGAGAGGTGGTGCGCGCGCGGCGGGCGGTGCTCGCCGACGTCGTGGCACCCGAGTTGTACGGCGGGCTCGTCGACTGGTCCCATCTGCCTGGCCGGTTGCGCGACGACATGCGCCGATTCCACTGGGACTACTCGTCGTTCAAGGTCGACTGGGCCCTGTCCGGACCGGTGCCGTGGACCGCCGACGACGCGGCTCGGGCCGGCACCGTGCACCTGTCGGCCAGCATGGACGAGATGTCGGCCTACACGGCACAGCTCGCCGTCGGGCGCGTCCCGGACCGGCCGTTCCTGCTCGTCGGTCAGATGACGACGTCGGACCCGTCGCGCTCGCCGGCCGGCACCGAGTCGTTGTGGGCCTACACGCACGTGCCGCGCCAGGTCCGCGGTGACGCCGGCGGTGACCTCACCGGCAGCTGGGACGAGCATGAGCAGGAGGTCTTCGCGGATCGCGTCGAGGAGCAGATCGAGCGGTTCGCTCCCGGCTTTCGCCAGCTCGTCCTCGACCGAGTGAGCCAGCCCCCGGGCGGGCTGCAGGACCACGACGCCAACCTCGTCGGCGGTGCCATCAACGGCGGCACCACGGCCGTGCACCAGCAGCTGATGTTCCGCCCGACGCCGGGGCTGGGCCGGCCGGAGACGCCGATCCCGGGCCTCTACCTGGCATCGTCCTCGGCACATCCCGGTGGGGGGGTGCACGGGGCCTGCGGGTCCAACGCGGCCCGCGCAGCCATTCGCGCGCATCGGTTGCGCCTGCAGCGCTTCGGTGCCTGGGCGAGTCGGGCCGCGATCGGCGACTGACGCTCCGGTCAGGGCGCCGTAGGCGGCGCTCTCGTGTCCTCAGCGCGGGTGCCGCGACTCGACGAGGCTCGCCAGCGCCTTGAGCATGCGCCGGTTGCGGAACCGCAGCATCGAGTCGACCACCAGGTTGTGCCACTCCGCACCCGCCCCGCTCAGGGGGTGCTCGTCGAGCACCAGCACGGCGTCGTCTCCCCACGGCAGGATCTGGATCGACAGCCGGGCGGTGCCGAGCTTGCCGGCGCGGATCTCCAGCTCCAGGCGCCGGGCCGGCTCGGCGATGCGGACCGTCGTCTCGTCGTCGAGCGTCAGCGGCCCCGCCCCGAAGGAGTAGTGGATGCTGGTTCCCGGCGTCGGCCACCCCTCGTCGACGCTGCGGATCTCCTTGGTGCCCACCACCCACTTCTCGTAGGCCCAGCCGTCGGTCAACACCGCCCACACCTGCTCGGGGGTGGCTCGCACCAGCACGTTGTGGATGGCCACGTGCCGGTGGTGCCCGGGCCTCCACCCGGACACGCCTCTCACCGGTCGATCAGGTCTGGACAGTTCTATCGTTGCACGATATTGTTGGAAGGGCATCCGGCAGAGAGGACGAACCCGCATGGCTCTGGTCATCGTCTGCGTGCTGGGCGGCATCGCGCTCGCGATCACCGCCACGACCTTCATCGGCCTGCTCGCCACCTGGACGGCCCGTCCGGGCCCGCGCCACCGCGGCTGTGGTCACCCGCGGGTCATCACGAGCAGCGACGCCGAGGACCGTTGCTGGGCGTGCTGCCACGCGCGGATCAGCCACGCGTTGCTGTTGCCGGCGCATCTGGTCCGGCACGGGCACTGATCGGCGCCCGTCGTACGACGCCGGCCGGTGGCTCGCGCGCGGCCGGCGCGGCTCAGCACAACACGCTCAGGCGCGCACCTGCACGCTCTTGGCGATGGCGTCGAACGTCGGCGCGAGCTGGTCGAAGCTGCTGGCCGGCAACGCCTGCAACACGAGGACGTGCAGACGCCGTCCGTCGAAGAAGAAGTAGTGCCAGTGCATCGTGGTCGCACCGGAGCTCGCGTCGCTGAACGTGTAGACGTAGACATATCCCGGCGTCCCGTTGACCGTCACGGCCCGTTCGGCCAGCACCCGCAGGCCGCCGGTGTGCAGGATCGTGCCGAGCACGTCCTTGACCGCGCGCGGGTGGCGCGGGTCGATCGGCTTGGCCAGCGTGAGCGTCCGCACCAGCAGCGATCCGGATCCGGACTGGTTGCGCGCGAGCAGGTCCGCTGAACCGGCAGCCGGGGCGCGCCGCCACGATGTCGGGACGCCGACGGTGAAGTGACCGTGGTCGGTCGTATAGGCGGTCAAGCCCGCTGCCCTGGCAGCGGGGCGGGCGGCGGGCTCCGCCGATCCGCCACGATGTGACAGCAGCACGAAGGTGACACCAGCGGCGATGACGCCGGCGAGAACCACCGCGGCGAAAGCCACCCAGAGACCCCGCAGCGAGGATCGACGGGACGCCGGCACCGCGCCTCCCGCGGCTGGGTAGGTCTCCGGCTCCGGCGCCGGCCCCGCCGACTCGGACGCGGCCCGTCGGCTCGCAGTGCGGCTACTGCTCATCTCGCCGAGTCACTGCCTCGCGGACACCGCGGCAAACCCTCGGGGGGCGATTCGTCCCGGTTTGCCGAGATCACCGCCGGGCACCGCGTCCTCAGTCGAGGAGGAGGCCCACATGGTCGCGCCTGCGCAGCTGAGCGAGAAGGAACCGGTTGTCACCCCGCACCAGGTCTGGGAGGCGCGGACCCGCATCGTCCTGTCGCCCGTCGCCCCGCCGTCCATCCTGGGGCTCTACGGCTTCATGGGGGCCACCTTGATGGTGGGCGCCTGGCAGGCGGGGTGGTACGGCGACGTCACCACGCCGATCGTCGTGTTCCCGTTCGCGATGGTCTTCGGCGGCATCGCGCAGTTCGCCGCCGGGCTGTTCTCCTACCGCGCTCGCGACGGCCTGGGCACCGCGGTGCACGGCACCTGGGGTTCGTTCTGGATCGCCTTCGGCATCTTCTGGCTGCTGGTGGCGACGCACGTGATCACGGCCAAGCCACTGGGCGCGCCGCAACCCAACTTCGCCATGTGGTTCGTGGTCCTGACTCTCGTCACGACGGCCGCAGCACTGGCGGCGCTGGCCGTGAACCTCGGTCAGGCCCAGGTGCTGCTGTTCCTCGCCGCCGGGTCCGGAGTCACCGCGGCCGGCTTCTGGGGCGGCAGCCTGTGGTTGCTGCACGCCGGCGGGTGGCTGTTCGTCATCTCGGCGGCTCTGGCCTGGTACGCCGCCACCGCGTTGATGCTCTACGGCACGTTCAAGCGGGTCATCCTGCCGCTCGGCGCACTCAAGCTCTCGGCCAACATCCCCGGCGGCCAACCCTTCGATCCGGTCGCCTATCCCGAAGGCATGCCCGGATCCCGCGTCGGTCAGTAGCGGCAGCAGGACAACGTGCCCGATCGCATCGCTGACATCTGGGGCGAGCCCACGCCACACGGGGTCAAGGAGCAGTGGCCGGTCCGCGTCGACCAATACCTCACCGTCGACGAAGCCGAGGTCGACGAGTGGGTGCAGTCCTGTTGCATCCTCTGCTCGAACGGTTGCGGCAAGGACATCGCCGTCAAGGACGGGACCATCGTCGGCGTCCGCGGACGCGCCCAGGACCGGGTCAACCACGGCCGGCTCGGCCCCAAGGGGTTGTTCGGCTGGCAGGCCAACAACGCGCGGGACCGACTCACCCGACCGCTCATCCGCCAGGGCAAGGAGCTGGTGGAGGCCGACTGGGACACCGCGATGTCGCTCATCGTCGGCAAGTCCAAGGAGCTGCTGCAGCAGTCCGGCCCGCTGTCCCACGGCTTCTACACGACCGGGCAGCTGTTCGCCGAGGAGTACTTCGCGCTGATGATGATGGCGCGCATCGGCCTGGGCACGCACCACCTCGACGGCAACACACGTCTGTGCACCGCCACCGCGGAGTGGGCACTGATCGAGTCGTTCGGCAGCGACGGCGACCCCGGGTCCTATGCCGACATCGACCTGTGCGACTCGCTGATGCTCGTCGGCCACAACGTCGCGGAGACGCAGACCGTGCTGTGGATGCGCATCCGCGACCGGTTGGAGGGGCCGGACCGGCCGCGTCTCGTCGTGGTCGACCCCCGCCCGACGGTGCCCGCCCGGGCGGCCGACGTGCACCTGCCGATCCGCAACGGCACCAACGTCATGCTGCTCAACGCGATCCTGCACGAGATGATCCGCAACGACTGGGTCGACCACGAGTGGGTCGACACCCACACCGTCGGCTACCCCGACCTCGTCGACCTCGTGAAGGAATACCCACCGGAGCGGGCCGCGGAGATCTGCGGCGTCTCCGCGCGAGACATCCAGGCCGCCGCCGAGATCGTCGGCACTGGCGAGCGGGTCGTGACGACCGTGCTGCAGGGCGTCTACCAGTCCAACCAGGCCACGGCCGCCGCCGTACAGGTCAACAACATCAACCTGCTGCGCGGGATGATCGGCAAGCCCGGCTGCACGGTCTTCCAGATGAACGGGCAGCCGACGGCGGAGAACACCCGTGAGACCGGAGCCAACGGGTCGCTCCCCGGCTACCGCAACTGGCAGAACGACAACCACGTGAAAGAGCTCGCGGAGCTGTTCAACGTGGACGACCTGCAGATCCCACACTGGGCCCCACCGACGCACGCCATGCAGATCTTCCGCTACGCCGAGGAAGGATCGATCAAGTTCCTCTGGATCCAGTGCACCAACCCGGCCGTCTCGCTGCCGGAGCTGCACCGCATCCGTTCGATCCTCGAGCAGGACCGGTTGTTCGTCGTCGTGCAGGACGCCTGGCTGAACGAGACAGCGGCACTGGCCGATGTCGTCTTGCCCGCCGCGATCTGGGGCGAGAAGACCGGCTGCATGACCAACGCCGACCGCACCGTGCACCTTGCGCAGAAGGCCGTGGAGCCGCCGGGTGAGGCCAAGTCGGACCTCGACATCTTCCTCGACTACGCGCGGCGGATGGACTTCCGCGACAAGGACGGCAACCCGCTGCTGCCCTGGTCCGAGCCCGAGGAGGTCTGGAACGCCTTCACCCGGATGACCAAGGGCCGGCTGCTCGACCAGAGCGCGCTGACCTACGACAAGCTGCGAGGCGGCAGCGGCGTCCAGTGGCCGTGCACCGACGAGTTCCCGGACGGCAAGGAGCGGCTCTACACCGACGGCATCTTCGGCACCGATGCCGACTTCTGTGAGAGCTACGGACACGACCTCACCACCGGGGCCACCAACGAGGCGGACGAATATCGCGCGCACAACCCGGCCGGACGCGCGTTCCTGAAAGGTGCGCACTACGTCGCTCCGGACGAGGCACCCAGCGAGGAGTTCCCGTTCCTGCTCAACACCGGCCGCACCGTCTACCACTGGCACACGCGCACCAAGACCCGGCACGCGCCGCAGCTGCAAAACGCCGCACCAGAGGTCTGGGTGGAGATGAACGCCGAGGACGCGCGGTCCCTGGACATCCAGGAAGGAGACCTGGTCGAGGTCACGTCCCCCCGGGCCGCCATCCGGGCGCCGGTGCGGGTCACGGACATCCGGCCCGGCGTGGTGTTCCTGCCGTTCCACTACGGCTACTGGGATGTCACCGACAACAAGAAGCCCGAAGGCGTGGGGCGCGCGGCCAACGAGCTGACGATGACGAAGTGGGATCCCGTCTCGAAGCAGCCCATCTACAAGACCGGCGCCGTGAAGGTCGAAAAGGTGAGCGAGTCGACGGGAACGCCCGCCCCGGCTCCCACCACGACAGCGAGCGCTCCGTCGACGGCGGGCGTCCCGATGACCGTCGGCACGAACGCTGACGCGGAGTCCATCACCGGCGCGGCCGCGCGGCGGCACGGGAAACCGCCGAAGACCGATCCCTATCCCTCCGACCGCCCGGCCACCCGGCGCAAGGTCGAGCAGGCCGAGCAGAAGGGCACCGTCGGATGAACAAGATCGGGCTGGCACTGTCGCAGACGCGCACCGCCGAGGCTTCTCTCGCCAGCACCTGGCTGCGCGTAGGCGAGCGGGAGTCCGTCGACCACGAATGGCTCTACAACGCGCGGCACTTCCACACCCAGTGCCTCGAGCACATCGAGGACCTGGCGAAGTTCGCCCCGAAGTACGGCAGCGACATCGACGAGAAGGAGGACCGGGACTTCTACGACGGCCTCATGGGAAAGACCCGGCACAAGATCTCGGAGATGATCGGACGCCGGCCCGAGTCAGGGCTGCTGCTGCTCAACGACCAGCGTCTCGTCTACACGCTCTGCTACGCGGTGAGCTTCCACTGGACGGTGCTCGGCCAAGTCGCCCAGGCGATGCGGGACCGGGACCTGCTGACGATGGTGGACCACAACCACAAGGACATCCTCACCCAGGTCAAGTGGGTCAAGGCGGAGATCAAGGTCTCCTCCCCGCAGGTCCTGTGCGCGTGATCTGGCGATGAGCCTCGCATCCGCTGCCACGGCCCGGGCCGATAACCGGCAGGCGATCGAGGCTCTGCAGACTGCCGCGTCGTTGGAAACCCTCGCCCGCGCGAACTATCGCAGTGCGCTGCCGCTCGACCAGGTGCGGTCGGCACCTCCGCTGGTGGCACGGTTCAACCTCACCACCTCCGAACAACATTTCGCGCACTTCAACACCCTCAACGACGCCATCACCCAGCGCGGCGGACTGGCCCAGGCACACCCGGACATCCCCGTCGCGAACAAGATCGCGGAGATGCTGCCGCACGTGCCCGACGGCGGTCTCGTCGCTGTCGTCGACGTGGCGATCTACCTGGAGGAACGGCTCTACGCCACCCACGTGAAGTTCGCCCAGTCGGTGAGTGACCCCAAGCTGCGGCTGCTGTTCATCAGCATCGCGGGGGTGGAGGCGCAGCATCTCGCGGTGCTGCGCAACACCCGTGTGCTGGTGCAGTCCGGGCTGGAGGGGCAGATCGCCCTCCCACCCCCCGACCTGCACCGCCTCCCGCCCGCGGCGTCGACCGACCCGCTGCAACATGCCTTCGCGCCCACCGGTCTGGCGCGGCCGTTGTCGGAGGGCGCGGTCGGATGAGGGGGCACGCGGTGGGCAGTCACGGGCCCAGCCGCCGCGACGTCCTGCGAGCCGCGGGGCTGGTGGCGGCGGGCGCGTGGATCACGACCGGATGCGGCAGCCAGGAGGTCACCTCCAACGGCCCACCATCGCTGTCCGCGGTCGGCGCGTCCGCGGACATCGAGAACGAGGTGCTGACACTGCAAACGGCTGCCAGCTTGGAGAACCTCGGTGTCTATGCCTACACGGAGGCGTTGAAGCGGCTGCACCGCGGTCAGTTCGGCAGCCCGCCGCCGGTGGTCGTCGCCTTCGCGGAGCGGGTGCGCGAGCACCACGCGGAGCACGCCAAAGCCCTCAACCGGGTGCTCACCGCGATGGGCAAGCGGCCCTATACGCAGCCGGACCCGCAGATGCTGCTGACGGTGAAGGACGGCCTGCCCGCACTGCGGTCGATCCACGACCTGTCGGAGTTCTCCGTCGTCTTCGAGGACGCCGTCGCGCAGACGCACGTCCGCAACCTCGGCGAACTGACCGACGCACGCGCCGTCGCCGTGACCGCACAGATCGCTCCGGTCGAGCAGCAGCACGTCGCGTTGCTCTACGTGGTCGAGGGCAAATATCCGGCGCCCAACGACTTCACCCCCACCAGCCAGGCCCGCCCGTCCACGGACGTGACATGAGCACAGAACGGAGGACCCGCGTGTCCGACCGCAACCGCTGGCGCGCCGGAGACGACGGCCAGACGACGCTGATCTTCCTGGGCTCACTGGCCGCCATCGTGGTGCTCTCGGGGCTGCTCGCCTACGGCGCCTATGCGACCTACGACATCAGCGCGAAGGCAGGCCGCACGGCGACCGCCAATGCCCAGATCGACGCGCAGACGCTGCCGCTCGAGCAGCTGCCGCACGCCAATGCGGTCGCAGCGTCGATTCTCGAGACCACGCGGCAGATCAACCAGAACCTCTCGGTCGTGCTCGACCAGTCCCGCCGGTCCGAGCAGCTCTCCGGCGACATCGTCAGCATCACGACGGACACCCGCGGACTGGTGCAACGGGGGGCGGCGCTGAGCACCAACATCCTCACGCTCAACCGTCAGATCGCCGGGACCTCCAGCGACATCTCCCATGTGGCGGCATCGATCCTCAACGTCAACCAGCGGGTGCGTCAGGACGTGGCCGCCATCAACGGAAACCTCGCGCGGACGATTGCCATCGCCCACCAGATCAAGTCCGACACCGGCAACATCCTGCAGCAGACCCACCGGACTCTGCACCTCAACGCCTGCATCGACCGGGAAGCCCACGGGCCCGCCTACCAGGCGCCCGCCTGCAGCGGAGGTGGCCGGTGACGATCCAGCTGGACCCCTATCCCGGTGAGACGACGAGCGGCACCGGCACCGGCACCGGCACCGGCACCGGCAACGGCAGGGACAACGACATCGTCACGGTCCGCCGGTGGGAGGACTCCACCTATTTGCGCACCTGGCTGCGGCGGTGGCTGGCGCTGCTCATCGTCGCCGGCCTGGCCACGAGCGGTTTCATGATTGCGATCGACATCGCCATGGCGCGGGTCGACTCCAGCATGAGCCGCGCGCGTGACCAGGCAATCGGTGTCGCCCGCAACACCAACCGGCTGCCGTTCATCCTGGCCGGCATCACGAAGCACCTCGAGAGCATCAACCAGTCGCTGCAGCCGATCCCCCAGCACGAGCTGCAGATCGCCGGCGCTCTCCGCGGCGCCAACCAGCACCTCGCCCACAACGTGATGATCAACCGGTCGATCCGTGGCCACCAGCAGGTGATCGACGACTCGTTGACCCACATCCAGTCGGCCCTCACCGACACCGAGTCGCGGCTGGCCTCGATCCTCCGGCTGAACACTGCCGTCCGCAACACGCTGGCGGCCACCCAGTCCTCGCCCAATGAGGGAACCACTGGCCTGATCCTGAAGACGGCGGCCATCAACCGCGCACAGCGGATCGCCGAGCACGACAGCGGCAACATCCTGGCGCTGATCCGGCGAACCAACGGCCATCTCTACAGCATCTGCACCGCCCCGCAGATGGAGGTCCTCGGGGGCTTCCCGCCGTGCTGAGCCGGCTGCGGGTCCGCCAGCCCTCCGCCTCCGGGCAGGACCGGACACTCCTGCTGTTCATCGCCGGCCTCGGCTTTCTCGCCGTCGCGACCGGGGCGCTGATCGCGATGATCGTGTTCGTGCCGCAGCAGAACGACAACGCCGTCGCCACCGCGATGAACGCACGGGGGGTCAACCAGCACACTGCCTACGACGGCCTGCTGCGCCAGAACCTCGACCTCAACGCCGCCGAGGACGAGCTGGCGAAGGCCCAGATCAGGATGATCCGGGAGAACGTGGGCGTCGCCAGGAAGACGGAGTCCAACGCCCGCACCGTGATGCAGCATTTGCAGGGCATCGACGCGCACGCGGTCGTGGCGCAACGGGCGAACGAGGGAATCTCGTTCGAGGCCGGGGTGATCGACGGCATCAACCAACGGATCCAGGCGTCGACCAAGGGGATCCTGCGTACGAGCCGCCAGGCGCGTGCCGGCGTTCGGGAGAACAATCGTCGCAACGCGGTCGTGCTCGCCGACTCGCGGGCGATCGCGGGTCACCAGGGCGGCAGCGCCGCCCTCGACGCGCGCGTCCTGCGCTACGTGAAGTCGATCCAATGCAGCCCGTTGGTCCACCAGTGTGGCAACGGCGGCTTGCCCGCGAAGGTCACCCGACCCGGTCCGGCGAAGTCCGCGGCGGCCCCGTCGGCCGGCCACAACCCCGCGCGCGTGGCGGGCAGGTTGCTCGACGCACACGTGCCGGCGGCGGTGAAGTCCGCGCTGCCACGCCCCCTGCAGTCCCGGCTGCACCATCCGACGGTGCCGCCGCTCGGGATCGGTTCGGTGCCGGTGGTCGGCGCGGTCGAGAGCGGGTTGGCGGCGTCGAGTCTCGTCGGCGGCGCCCTGTCCGCGCTGGGGATCCGCCGCCGCCGGCTGCGCCGGATGCCGCCGCGATGACCGGCAGCGGGCACGCAACGCTCGCCAGCGCGGCCGCCTTGGCGGCGCTGACGCTCGCCGGGTGCGGTGGGGCCGTCACGGAGCGCGGGGTGCGGCCGTGGCCGTCCCCGCAAGCGAGCCAGCAGGCTCAGATCCGGCAAGCGTGGAGCACGGCTTTCGCGGGCGGCTCCAGCACCTCCGCCCGGGCCGCCGTGCTGCAGAACGCCGAGGCACTGCGCGGAGCGTTGCAGCGGCTGGATGCCGACCGCGCCTGGCGCGGCACCCGGGTGCGAGTGGACTCGGTCACCCTCACCGACGCCAGTCACGCCATCGTCACCTACACGCTCATCCGCCACAGCCAGCCGATCCTGCACCGCCAGCACGGCGAAGCGGTGCTCGTCAACGGCCGCTGGAAGGTGGGCACACCCGCGTTCTGCGTCGTCCTCGCGCTGCGCGGCGCCGGCCAGGTGCCGTGCCCGTCGGCGCCGCCGTCGCAGACCTGACTAGTCGCTCCCGGCGCCGGGCAGGTGCTCCTTGAGCTCGGCCAACTTCCCCTTGAAGCCCTTGGTGGCGATGCCGACCGCATCCTCGTCGCCGTGCACGAGCCCCTTGACGGTCTTCTTGAGCATCTCCGGCTTCACGTGCGGTGGCAGCGGCGGGATCTGCGGGTCGGTCACGAACTCCAGCAAGACCGGCCGGTCTGCGGCCAAGGCGCGATCCCAGGCGCCCGCGACGTCCTTCGGCTTGTCCACCTTGATGCCCTCGAAGCCGAGCATCCGTGCCCACTCCGCCGCCGGCACGTAGGGCACCGTCTGCGTCTCCGGGTTCTTCGGGTCCGCCGACAGCACCCGTTGCTCGTACGACACCTGGTTCAGGTCCTCGTTGACCAACACGCAGAAGATCAGTGTCGGGTTCTTCTCGCAGAGCTGGTTGAGGTAGCGCTTGACCGTGATGAGCTCGTTCATGCCCAGCATCTGGAACGCGCCGTCCCCGGTGAAAGCGATCACCGGCCGCTCCGGGAAGGCGAACTTCGCGCTGATCGCATAGGGGACTCCCGGCAGCATGGTGGCGAGGGTGCCGGACAGCGAGGCCGACATCCCCTCTCGCATCGCGACCTGCCGCGCCCACCAGTTCGTGGCCGAGCCCGAGTCCGACGTCATGATGCAGCCCTCGGGCAACCGGCGGTTGAGCTCCCAGAACACCAGCTCCGGGTTGACCGGATCCGCCTTCTGGTGCGCCCGGTCGTCGAGCACCCGCCACCAGGTGGCGATCTCGGCCTGGATCAGCTCCTGCCACTTGCGGTCGTCCTTGCGCTTGAGCAGCGGGAGCAACGCCTGCAGCGTGTCCTTGGAGTCCCCCACCAGCGAGACGTCGTTCGGGTAGCGGACGCCGATCATCGAGCCGTCGATGTCGATCTCGACACACTTGGCCTGCCCCTCGGGGGGCAGCCACTCGGCGTACGGGAACGAGGTCCCGATCATGAACAGCGTGTCGCAGTTCATCATCATCTTGTGGCTCGGCTCGGTGCCGAGCAGGCCGAGCGAACCGGTGACGATCGGCAGGTCGTCCGGGACCGCGTCCTTGCCGAGCAGAGCCTTGGCGATTCCGGCGCCGAGGATCTCGGCCGCCTCCACCACTTCACCGGCCGCCTGGCGGGCCCCCTGGCCGATCAGCATGGCCACCTTCTCGCCCTCGTTGAGGATCTGGGCCGCCTGCCGGAGCAGGGTGTCGTCGGGGACGCAGTGGGGCTGGTTCCAGCCCACGCTGGTGAAGACGCTGCCGTGCTGGCGGGGCGGGTCGGAGTACTCGGCCTCCTGGACGTCCTCGG